>CAZGTD010000067.1:0-2460 GCA_964528425.1 uncultured Bacteroides sp. | reverse complement strand
GATTCGCGGTGGAGGCGGTCGGGGGGGATGATTGCGGCGGTTGCGGGGTTGAAGTTCTTGCCGAGAGAAATGTCAAAGCCGGCCTGGAGCAGCTGGGCTGCCAGCTGAGGTTTTCCGCGAAAGCCGTGGATAATCCACTTTTGGGTGGGTTTCAGTCGGTTGCGCAGGGCAATGATTTCGCTCCATGCACCTACAATATGGAGCAACAGGGGTTTACCCAGTTCTTCGCTCAGGCGGGCGTGGGCCTCCGTAAGCGCTAATTGCTCGCCGACTGTTCCGTTTCCGCGCCGGCGGTCTACTCCACATTCGCCAATAATAACAACCCGGGGGTCGAGGGCAGTTGCGCGCACCCAATCCATATCGGGGTCGGGCCACCACGGGTGCCAGCCAACGGAATATAGCGTATGGTCGGCGCGCATTTGGCCGTGGCGCTCAAGATTGATTACCGCGTCGGCGGGGGCCAGAGGATTGTGGGTGTGGACGTCAGAGACTTTCACTGCGCAGCTTTTCGGCATTTTCGGCAATAGTCAGCTGGTCGATAACATCCTGAATGTCACCCCCGAGAAATGCCTGAAGGTTATAGACCGTATAGTTTATGCGGTGGTCGGTTATGCGGCCCTGGGGGAAGTTATAGGTGCGGATTTTAGCGGAGCGGTCGCCGGTGGAAACCAGGGTTTTGCGGCGCGAGGCAATGTCGTCGATATATTTTTGGTGTTCGCGGTCGTAGATAAACGTGCGCAGGCGCGACAGGGCCCGCTCCTTGTTCTTGGGCTGGTCGCGCGTTTCGGTGCATTCAATCAGAATTTCTTCGCTTACTCCGGTAACCGGGTTTTTCCACATGTAGCGGAGCCTGACGCCCGACTCGACCTTGTTGACGTTCTGGCCGCCGGCACCTCCGGAGCGGAAAGTGTCCCACTTGATTTCTCCCTCGTTGATTTCAACGTCGAATTCCTCAGCCTCCGGAAGCACTGCAACAGTGGCGGCCGAGGTGTGGACGCGCCCCTGGGTTTCAGTTGCCGGAACGCGCTGAACGCGGTGAACGCCGCTTTCGTATTTCAGAGTGCCGTAAACATCGGGCCCGCTGACTGAAAACACTATTTCCTTAAACCCGCCGGCTGCCCCCTCGCTAAAGGAGCTGACGGCAACGGTCCATCCCTTCGATTCGCAATATTTGGTATACATTTTGAAAAGGTCGCCGGCAAACAGGGCGGCTTCGTCGCCGCCTGTGCCTCCGCGTATTTCAACTATTGCGTTTTTGGCGTCTTCGGGGTCGGCGGGAATCAGCAGTAGCTTGATTTCTTCTTCGAGCTGGGGAATAGCGCGCTCGGCGGCGTCGATTTCTTCGCGGGCCATTGCGCGGAGCTCATCATCTTTTTCAGTTTCAAGTAGCGCTTTAGCTTCGTCGCGGTTGGCCAGCAATGTCTTGTAGCGGCCAACAGTCTGGGTCAATCGCTCCAGTTCTTTATATTCTTTAGTCAGCGCGGCATAGCGCTTGCGGTCGCCGATAACTTCGGGATCGGTTATCAGGGTCGCTACTTCGGCAAAGCGTTCGTCGAGACCTTCAAGTTTTTCAAGCATAAATTATTGGTGGCTTAAAAGATTCGCGGCGCGTTCTGTCATCAACGGGGTCAGCTCGGAGTATGCAATGGTGCAGGCTGGTTGTCCGGCAGCGTAGGGCGCGATTTCATATTGGCCGTAGATAAAGGTGACACCGTCGGGGCCGAACGAAGGGTTACAAGCCGGAAGTTCAAGTTCGCTGGGGTTTATGAGCAACACATCGTCGAGCGACTGCGGGCCTTCGGGGTCGGCGGCACAAAGCGGTTGGAAATATTGGCTCCAAAGCCCCTGGCGAATCTTTGCAATCAGTTCTTTGCGGCGATCGGGTTGAAAGGCTTCGGCGAAGGTCAGGGTGCGACCCGTCGAAGTTGCAAACGAAGCTACGCGCGAAATCGTTGAGCCGTGGGCTCCGCCCAGATAGCAATAGGCTGTGTAGCTATAAGTTGCTATGGAATCTGAAATCCACGTCGGCTCAAAGGAAATTTGATATTCATAACCGGCGTTGAGGTCGGGTTCTGATTCGAATTCGATGAAATCGCGGCGCGCGGAGTCAAGAATTTTTTTTGCAAGGTGAGCGAGCAGTCGGTTGGGCTCGGCAATTTCTGCGCGGGTAGGGTGAATGAGCGGTTTAGAGGTTGAGAAGGCCCCCCAGCTCAAACATTCAGCCAGCCACTGACGGCAGGAGTCAAGCAGAACCGGCACCCCTGAGTCGGGATATTGCCCGGCAATCGTTACCTCGGCCGACGAGCGGCCATAGTTCAGCGAGTCGGTTAATTCCACGGCCTCGGCTGCGAGCACCGGCCCAGAGTTTTCGGCCGATGGCTTGCATCCGCAGGCCAGACCGGCGGCAGCAATAGCCACCATATACATTATGCGTTTCATGACCGCAAATTTAACGAAAAA
>CAZGTD010000066.1:0-2910 GCA_964528425.1 uncultured Bacteroides sp. | reverse complement strand
CGGCCTCACTGTTGCCGAACAGTTCCGCGACCAAGATGGCGGCGGTAAGGAGATTCTTCTCTTTATCGACAATATTTTCCGTTTCACCCAGGCCGGTTCGGAAGTTTCCGCTCTGCTGGGCCGTATGCCGTCGGCCGTAGGTTATCAGCCGACCCTCGCCTCTGAAATGGGTACTCTCCAGGAGCGTATCACTTCAACCAAAAATGGCTCTATTACCTCCGTGCAGGCAATCTATGTGCCGGCCGATGACTTGACCGACCCTGCGCCGGCAACCACTTTCAGCTTCCTGGATGCAACAACGGTGCTGTCGCGTAAAATTGCCGAGCTCGGCATCTATCCCGCGGTTGACCCCCTGGAATCTACATCACGTATTCTCGACCCCAACGTTATCGGCGAGGAGCATTATAACACTGCTCAGGCCGTTAAGCAACTTCTGCAGAAATATAACGAGCTTCAGGATATCATTGCCATTCTCGGTGTTGATGAACTTTCCGATGACGATAAGCTCGTAGTTGCCCGTGCCCGTCGCGCACAGCGTTTCCTGTCGCAGCCGTTCAATGTTGCCGAGCAGTTCACCGGCCTCCCCGGCGTTATGGTTCCTCTCAACGAAACCATCCGCGGCTTCAAGATGATTCTTTCCGGCGAAATGGACCAATATCCCGAGCAGGCCTTCCTCAACGTAGGCACTATCGACGATGCCATTGCCAAAGGCAAGAAAATGCTCGCCGAAGTTAAGTAATATCCCTAAGAATAATCAGCAATGACTCTACGCCTAATATCTCCTTCCGATATCGTTTTCGAAGGTACGGTCGACTCGGTGACGCTGCCCGGCTCCATGGGCTTGTTTACCGTGCTGCCGCGCCACGCCGCCCTGGTTTCGACTCTGGCGAAAGGCACGATTACCTATTCGGCCGAAGGCGAACAGCATCAGGTGGCTACCGATGGCGGTCTGGTCGACGTTCTTAACGACGTAGTTTCAGTTTGCATTTACTAATAACCCAATGGCTCAACTAAAGTCACTCATAATCTCTCTGCTATGCCTGCTGACGCTGGGTGTGGCGCCGGCTGCTGCTTCCGATGGAGGCAAATTCAGCCCCAAAGAGATTATTTTCGAGCATCTGGGCGATGGCTACGGATGGGAAGTACCTTTCGACCATCACCACCGCATTCCCCTGCCGGTTATGGTTTGGGCCAATGATGGGTCGTTCCATTGCTTCAGCTCGGCTCATCTCGACCATCACGCCGTTTATAACGAGGGCTCATACGTTTGGACTGTTCCCGCCGAAGGCGACAACAAGGGCAAAGTCGTTCAGGTTCTGCCCGACGGTAGCGAAGTTAAGCCGAAATTCGACATTTCGATTACCAAAAACGTTTGCGCCCTATGGATAGCCGTTATCGTTACCCTTTTGGTGTGCCTCCCCGTTGCCAGGTGGCACAAGAAACACGGCTTCCTGGCTCCCCGCGGTTTCGTAGGGGCGATTGAAGAGCTGATTGAATTCATCTATAAGGGCGTAATCAAGCCGACGCTGAAGGAAGATTCGCGCCGCTTCGCCCCGTATCTGCTGACGGTGTTCATGTTCATATTCATCATGAACCTCTTGGGGCTCATGGTGATATTCCCCGGCGGCGCCAATCTTACCGGCAATATTGCGGTAACCCTGGTTCTTTCGCTTATAACTTTCTTCTGCACAAACCTGTTTGCCCGCAAGCACTACTGGAAGGAAATCTTTTGGCCCGATGTGCCTCTGTGGCTCAAATGCCCGATACCGATCATGCAGGTAATCGAGCTGTTCGGCGCCCTTACCAAACCCGCGTCGCTTACAGTGCGTCTGTTTGCCAATATGATGGGCGGCCACATGATAGTCATCGTGCTAACGCTGCTAATCTTCATCATGGCCGACTTCGGAGCTGCCGCCACCGGAATGGCAACTGGTGTAAGCATGATATTCAGCCTCTTTATGCTGCTGCTCGATGTGCTCGTCAGCTTCATCCAGGCTTTCGTATTCACTATGCTCTCAACAACGTTCATAGCCATGGCCCAGGAACGCGGCCACGACGAACATCACGCAACCGCCTAACCCCGACAATCACTCAAACCGAATATATAAACCACTCAAAACTTAATAATTATGTTAGCTCTTATTCTTGACATTGCAATTCAGTATCTCGGCGCCGGCTTTGGCGCTGCAATCGCAGCAATCGGTGCCGGCATCGGCATCGGCAAAATCGGTTCTTCCGCCATGGAAGCCATCGCCCGTCAGCCTGAAGCTGCCAACGACATCCGTTCGAACATGATCGTTATCGCCGCCCTTATCGAAGGCGTAGCCCTGTTCGCCGTTATCGTTTGCCTGCTCTGTCTCTTCGTATAATAATCCTGCCCCTTTTTCTAAAAAACCTCAATGGAACTCTTCACCCCTGACTTCGGCCTGATATTCTGGATGTTCGTGGCCTTTGCCGTGCTCTTCCTGCTGTTGTGGAAGTTCGCATGGCCCGCGATTATGAAAGGAGTCGACAGCCGCGCCGACCTTATCGACCAGGGAGTGCTGTATGCCCGCGAGGCAAAGGAGCAGCTCGACAATGCCAAGCAGCAAGCCGAGGAATTCGAGGCACAGGCCCGTGTGCGTCAGGCTGAAATCCTGCGTGAAGCCGACCGCATGAAGTCGCAAATTATTGAAGAAGCGCGCACCCAGGCCTCGCGCGAAGCCAAAAAAGAAATGGACGCCGCCAAGGTTGCCATTGAGCAGGCTCGAAAAGAGGCTCAGCAGAGCTTCCGCGATGAAGTGAGCGCTGCGGCCCTGACTATTGCGCAGCAGGTAGTAGGTCAGACTCTTGCCAACCCCGAAGCTCAAGCCAAACTCGTTGACAATATTCTCGACAATATCGAAAAAGCCGACTGATGGACCAGGGACT
>CAZGTD010000065.1:0-3133 GCA_964528425.1 uncultured Bacteroides sp. | reverse complement strand
TCAAGAGAGCCATTCACCGTCTGGTGCTCAACCAGCTGTCGAAAGACATTCTTGCGCAGAAGGTCAACAAAGATTATCCCATCACCATTGACCTCAACCGCGAAGGCGAACTGATTTTCACCAATAGCTAACGACACTTTAAAATAAGCAATTAGGAATTAGCGATGACTTCATTGCTAATTCCTAATTTTTTTTATCGGCTCGGGGAGTTAGTTGCTGGCGAGTGCTTTCGGAGTGAAGTTGAAGCGATATGAAACGGTGAGCATAACGTAGCGCGGCAACGTGTTGGACCATTCTTCAGTTCGACCCTGAGCATTGACAACTTGCGTTATATTGGAGAGCTGCCCCAGTATATCTACGGCATTCAGCTTAAAAGTCAAAGCGCCTTTTAGAATCGATTTCTGGACCGACGCGTTCCAAATCCATTCAGTGCGCTTCATCGATGCGTCGTTGTAACCTCTACGGAATCTACAATTTATGGTGGTTTCACCCTCAATCGCATAAGGTAGGAAGAAATTCGTGCCGGCTGTGATTTCGGAGTCCCAAGCGGTGATTTCGGTGAAGTCGGCGCGCGGAGAGGTGGAATGGCGTTGCTGAGTTTCTCCGGTAATTGCGAATGTAGTGCCATTTGTCAATTTATAGCGCACGGAGCCGGCAGCACGGATGCGGTCGGTTTTAACGACCGAACGCTGCGGCTCACCAACCGACGATGTATAGTCAACGGAATTATCGTGGTTATAGCCCAGGTTCATGCCGATACCCCAGCAGTCGTGGGGTCCGAACGGAATATCGTAAGATGCTGTGGCGCTCCAGTTCCAGTTACCGTTGATGGTCATGGGGCGATGCGTTGTAACGCCCGTGGAGGGATCAAAAACGGTACTATTGGAAAGGGTATTATAATATTTTACATAATTCACCTGGAACCATCCATGTTGGTGGGTTACCATATTGCTATAGTCCGTATAGAAATAGCAGCTATGCATATAAGGTTGGGGAAACTCCTCGCCGGCTTCCGGTCCGAGGTAAACCTGAAAGGGATTGACATTGCTCATCGAAGGCACGAGCGAATAAAGGTTGCGCAGATTCGTAAAATAGCTGTAACCGAAAGAGCCGTTCAGGTTATATTGTTTATTGGAAGTTCCGGCCGATAGACTGACGGTTAAGTTATCGGTTGGTTCCAAAAGATTCACCCCATAATGGAAATCGGGGTCAGCATAAGGCTTGGCGTAGGTAAAGTGGCGCCAGTATTCACGACGGGAATAGTTTAAGCTCAGCGAAATCCGGGGATTGAATCCGGAGTCGGTAGGCGCTGCTTTTTCCAGAGTGTATCCCAGATAAACGCGCATCAGAATATCATTGTCCAGGTCGAGGGAACGGATCGAGTTGTTGCCATCGTAGTTGATATTCTCGGGCGCGGTCAGCGAAGGTAGCGGAAGCAACGAAAGTTCCAGCTGTTTCTCAAGCAATTGGACTGAATTCAACCGGTCATCGAAAGTGCGGTCAATATCCCAGCCAACTGCCGGCTCAACGTTGAAGCTGTTAATCCAGTTGTTGCCAATCAGTTTTTTGTCCCATTCATAGCAGATGTTTGCCCCGAACTTATCGACGCGTTTGTCTGAGTTTTCCCATTGCTGGCGGCGGATTGTTGAAATATTCGCGTCGGTCATATAAGGCTGGTCGTATAGCGAGGCCGATGTCGTTCGGCTTTGCCTATCCGTTCCTGATGCCGAGAGGCGAAAAAATCCGCGGCCCTTCTTCGGGCGCCAGGTTGCATTGATCCAGATACCAAGCACCAAATCATCAACCTGAGGGTCACTGATGTTGGAATTGTAGGTTGAACTTTCGAGACTGCCGAGCAACGAGCGCGATGCCGTTTCGGAAAGCAGCGAATCAACAACGGCGCCGCGGTAGCTATCGAAAGGATTGCGGTTGAAAAATGCCGAAAAGTTGAATCCGTGCTCCCGCCGGCGCGTCAAGGATATGTACGGACGAATATAAAAGGTGAATCTGTCGCCGAGATAGCGAAAACTCACATTTGAGTAAACAGTATTGGTAAGGGTGTGGATAGAAGTTTTTGAGCGCGAATAGATATTGCCGGTTTCATAGAAATTGGTCACGGCAATCAGCTGCTCCAGGTCCATATCCGTGCGCGCATAGTCCAGGCTGGCGGAAATTTCGATTTTCTTATTGGGTTTACAGAAAACGTCCATACCGCCAATCGCCGTGGTTCCGTCGCCGGAGGGGTCGTCGTTCCAGTTATAGCCCCAGTTTTTGTTACTCGACGAAGCTTTTGATTTGTTGCGTATGTTGTTGTAACCGCCGTATGCGCCCCAGCGATAATTTTTGCCGAAGCCAATAACAAAGGCGCGCCCCAGATAGCGGCTGTCGAGCCGTTTGCCGGAACCCTTCGGATATATTCCGGGGCCATAACCACCTTCAACACTCAATATGGTTGCCATCGAGAACTCTTTCTTCAGAATCACGTCCATGACTATATTTTCATCTTCGCTGCCCGACTTGAGCTGCTGCGATGCAAGAGTAACATTGTCGTCCTTATCGGCTTTGTCGTAAACCTTGATTTTGTTGATGGTATAGGCCGGGAGATTTTTCAGGGCGACCTCCGGGTCGCCGTTGAAGAAGTCATTGCCGTTGATTAGCAGAGAGCTTACCTTTTTGCCATTGACTGTGATGTTTCCGTCGTCGTCGAGCTGCGCTCCCGGAAGCTGACTGACCAGGGCATCAAGCGTAGATCCCTGGGCGAGTTTGAAGGCGCGGGCGTCATAAACAATCGTGTCGCCATGCATCACCATTTTGATGGCAGTTCCCCGAACTTCGACCTCATTGAGCAGATGGCCGCGCCGCGGTTCCATAGCGAGAGTGCGCACCCAAACCACGTCTTGGCCTTCCGACACCACCTTGAAGTCATGGCGCAGGGGCTCGTAGCCCTCGCGATTGAGAATAAGCGAGTAGGAGCCGACTCCGCCCTCAACAAGTATGCGAAACAGTCCGCCGGTTGTCATTTTCAGTTCATCGTTGCCCGACATCATTTTGAAGTTGACCGGAATGGTGTCATTTTTAACCAGGGCGAGATAGACGCTGTCGAGCGACTCGCGATACCAGTCAGCCTTGGAAT
>CAZGTD010000064.1:0-3669 GCA_964528425.1 uncultured Bacteroides sp. | reverse complement strand
CGCCTCGCGCGACGGCTTCGTTATGGGCGAAGGTTCAGCAGTGCTCGTGCTCGAAGAACTCGAACATGCTAAAGCACGCGGCGCCAAAATCTACGCCGAACTCGTTGGCGGTGGCATGAGCGCCGATGCACACCACATCACCGCTACCCACCCCGAAGGCCTTGGAGCAATGCTTTCGATGAACAATGCTCTCGACGACGCCGGCATGAAGCCCGAAGATATTGACTACGTTAACGCCCACGGCACCTCAACCCCCGTTGGCGACGTTTCGGAACTCAAAGCTATTGTTGGCGTTTTCGGCGACCACGCTAAAAAACTCAACATTTCATCGACCAAATCAATGACCGGCCATCTGCTCGGCGCCACCGGCGCGCTCGAAGCTATCTTCTCAATCAAAGCCATTGAAGATGGTATCGTGCCCCCCACCATCAACCATGCCGCCGACGATGTTGACCCCAACCTGCCCGAAGGTCTCAACCTGACCTTCAACGAAGCCCAGAAGCGCCCCATCAATGCTGCCCTGAGCAACGTTTTCGGCTTCGGTGGCCACAACGCAACCGTCATCTTTAAAAAATACGCCGAATAATTTCCACGGCATTCAAACCCTTTTTAACCTCAACTTCGTCTGCGCGAGGTTGAGGTTGCTTTTTTGACATGAATCTCAGATTAACGCCTCCCGAGCAACTGAACGAAACCGTTATTGACCTGCCGCTGAGCAAAAGCGAATCAAACCGAATGCTTATAATATCGGCTCTGACGCCCGGCGCGCCGCTTCCGGACCCGGTTGCCGACTGCGACGACACCGACGCGCTGCTTTCGGGCCTCAGTGCCGCGCCGCATTCAACGGTAAATATCGGCGCCGCCGGCACTGCCATGCGCTTCCTGACGGCGTTCTACGCATCCCGACCGGGCACTGACATTACCCTCGACGGCTCCGAGCGCATGCGGCAGCGCCCCATTGCCCCGCTGGTCAACACCCTGCGCTCGCTTGGCGCCGACATTGACTATCTGGGCGCCGAAGGTTTTCCGCCACTGAGAATTCGCGGCCGCATGCTTGAAGGTGGGCCCGTAGAAATGGATGCCTCGGTCAGCTCCCAGTTCGTTTCGGCGTTGCTGATGATTGCACCGACTATGCAATACGGCCTCGAACTCAGGCTGAAAGGCCGCATAGTTTCGGTGCCCTACATTGAAATGACGCTGGAACTGATGCGTATGGCGGGCGTTGATTCGACCTTCGATACCGACTCGGGGCTCATAACCGTTGCCCACGGCGAATATAAGCCCACCCTTCCCCCGGTTGAAGCAGACTGGAGCGCTGCAAGCTACTGGTTTGAAATCGCTGCCATAGCGGCCGAACCTGTCAGGCTGCGCGGGCTGCGCCCGAAGTCGCTTCAGGGCGACTCGGCAGTTGGGCGCCTCTTTGAGGTTACCGGCCTTCGCCAGTGTTTTCTCGACAATGGCGAGCTGGAGCTGGAGCTGTCGCCCGACGCGGGTTCGCAGCTAATGGTTGACCTGTCGGATAATCCCGACCTGGCGCAAACTCTGGCCGTTGCCTGCTGCCTGCTCGCGTTGCCATTCCGCTTTATCGGCCTGGAGAGCCTCCGCATTAAAGAGACCGACCGCATCGCTGCGCTTCAGATGGAGCTATCGAAGCTCGGATTCATAACCGACGCTTCGGAGCCCGGCACTCTCGTTTGGCACGGCGCACAATTTGATCCGGGCCCTGAGATTGAGCCCATTGCAACCTACAGCGACCACCGCATGGCCATGGCCTTTGCTCCGGCCTCAATTTTCTTCCCCGGATTGCAGATTAACGATGCAGAGGTAGTTACCAAGTCTTATCCCCGCTTCTGGAGCCACCTTCGTGCAGTTGGCTTCACGATTGAAGAAACCGATGATTGAGCTGCTCGACTATGCATTTTTCCGCAATGCGCTGCTGGGTATAGCAATTCTCAGCATCGCCGGCGGCATTTTGGGTAGCTACATCGTTACCCGACGCCTGGTTTCAATTTCAGGCGGCATAACCCACGCATGCTTCGGCGGCCTGGGGCTGGGCTATTTTATGGGTTGGTCGCCGATTGCAATGGCAACCGTTTTTGCCATCGCCTCGGCTCTGGGAGTGCAGGCTCTCGGCGCGCGTGGTCGCGTTCGCGAAGACTCGGCGATTGCCGTGGTCTGGGCTGCCGGTATGGCCATCGGCGTAACCTTTGTGTTTCTGTCGCCCGGAGCCGTGCCTGAGCTCAACGCGTTT
The DNA here is from genome assembly GCA_964528425.1 of uncultured Bacteroides sp. Classification (GTDB taxonomy): domain Bacteria; phylum Bacteroidota; class Bacteroidia; order Bacteroidales; family Muribaculaceae; genus UBA3263. The sequence goes on along the minus strand of CAZGTD010000064.1, from coordinate 1,418 downwards.
CTTTTCGGCAACATATTGACCATTACGGCCACCGACTTGTGGCTGTTGGGCGTATTCACTGCCGCGCTGATAGCAATAGTTGCGCTCTGCTTCCGGCGCATTCAGGCGTGTGCCTTCGACCCGGATTTCATGAGCGTAATCGGAGTGCGCGCATGGGCCTGGAACGGAATGATGACCCTGCTGGTGGCAATCGGTATAGTTTTGATGATTCGGTGCGTCGGAATGATGCTGCTGATGGCCATGCTTTCGCTTCCGCCGCTCACAGCCGAACTGTTTACTCGCCGTCTGCGCGTTATGATACCCGCCGCAGTGGGTGTCAGCGCCGTCGGTTGTCTGGGAGGCCTGCTACTGGCAACGGTAATCAACGTGCCGGCTTCGGCGCTGATTGTGGCGCTCCAAGTGGCTATTTACGCCACGGCTGCCGTTCTAAAACGCCTGTTGAAATAATAGCAACGACCTCGCAGCGGCAACATCATGGACCCGCAGAATAGACGCTCCGCCCTGCAGCGCTAGCAGATTAGCAGCAGTTGTTTGCGGCAAAACGTCTTCAGGTCCAACGCCCAATGGCTTATAAAACATTGACTTGCGCGATAGCCCTACCAGCATCGGGCGCTGAAGGGTTTCGGTCAGGAACCCGATTTTGCTGAGCAATTCGTAATTCTGCTCTACGGTTTTTGCAAAACCGAAACCGGGGTCAACAATAATGTCATGAACGCCGCGACCGCTCAGATAATCTATGCGCTCGGCAAGAAAGGCCAGAACAGCCGCAACGACTCCCCCCTCACTGTCATAGTCGGTGAGCGACTGCATTGTCGAGGGAGTTCCGCGCATGTGCATCGCCACAAAAGGAGCACGCGCTGCGGCAACTACGTAGGCAATTTGCGGGTCCATTGTGGCAGCACTTATGTCGTTGATTATATCAGCGCCGCAATCAAGGGCTCGCCGCGCAATTTCGGCGCGGAAAGTATCGATACTCACCGGAACCTCCGGAGCCAGTCGCCTGGCGGCTTCCAGAAGCGGACACAGGCGTTTCCACTCATCGTCGACGCTTACCTCCGCGGCTCCCGGACGCGACGAATATGCCCCGATATCGAGCATATCGGCCCCCTGGTCAAGAGCCCTCTCGATGGATTCGACCGATGCGTTACGCGCCCCCGGGTAGAAAGAATCGGGAGTTGCATTTATTATAGCCATAATCGCTGGGCGCCCGAACTCGACGAGCCGCCCCCTTAGGTTGAGTGAAAACCGCTTCATGGCTGCAAAGTTACTCATTTTTTTCAAAAAAAATTTGCACATTCCGAAAATTCTCGCTAACTTTGCATCCGCAAAATGACCCCACGGCGGGATAGCTCAGTTGGTTAGAGCGTCGGATTCATAACCCGGAGGTCCCGAGTTCAATTCTCGGTCCCGCTACCAAA
>CAZGTD010000063.1:0-4673 GCA_964528425.1 uncultured Bacteroides sp. | reverse complement strand
TGGATTAAGTTGGATTTTGTCGACCCACTAAATAGTAGTAACTTTGCGGACATGAACCAATTTATAAATTATAATGAGTTCATGTCCAAATTGTGTTTGGCGGTTGAACAGCGGCTGGAGAGGAAGATGAATTCTCCCCGCGATTTTGATGCCCTTTCCGAGGAGTTGGCCCAGGCGGGGGCTCGTGTGTCATCATCTACCCTCAAACGCATTTGGGGCTACAACCGGGATATATCAACGACCTACAGGCCCTATAAATACACCCTCGTTGCCATGGTCAACCTTTTGGGCTATAACAGCATCGAGGATTTCGAAAAAAACTACGGCAAGGAGCAGGTTCAGTCGGCCGAGTTCCAGGGCGATACGGTCATGGCCGACGAAATCGCAGTTGGCAGCATCATTGAACTGAACTGGGCGCCCGACAGGTCGTGTAAGCTGGTTTGCGTTGAAAGCGGAGTTTTCAGGGTTGTTCACTCCGAGCGCGGCCGCCTGAATGTTGGCGACGTTGTTAAATTCATGAGCCTGACGCAGAACGCGCCGCTCTATTTCAACGAAGTAATGCGCCAGAACAGCGACGAAAAGTTCGTCTACACCGCCGGCCAGCGCACGGGCATTCGCTATCGCATCCGCGGTATCATCAACACCGGCGAAGACTCCATTATCAGTTAAGGCTCCGCGCGCAGGCTCAGTCGATGTCGTAGCCGTCGTAGCCAATCGCCTTTTGCTTAAGCGATGCGGGCGGGTCGAGTTCCTTGCCTTCGAGCACTTTCTTCACCGCGCGGGCTAAGGTAAGGGCTAACTGCATACGCCGCTCGTCCCACAGGATTTTGTGCCATTCAATGCGCAGAACAACATGGTTTGCCTGCGGGGCATTGATGTTGCGCAGAATAATGTTGCGGCTCGAGGTATTGTGGCGCCGCTGATGCTCCGAGGTGAGCTGCAGCTCCTTGCTCACCGCTTGTGAGATTTCGTCGTAGAGCCTGCTGTAGGTATCTTTGTCGCTGACCAGAAGGTCAGGGCCGTTGAGCGAATCGTCGCCTTTCTTGCCGCCGACTCCGAAGTGGAGATGCTCGGGGTATTCCGGCTCCATGGCTCCGCTGGCCACCAACAGGGTTAGAGTCCATGCTCCGGAGCGCGAAGCCAGTTCCTCAAGGTCGGCCGCGAATGGGGCATATTCCTCGGCCTGATCATCGGGATTATTGATGAACACCGACTGGTAGGGGGCTGTTTGCCCGACCTCACGCGAAATGTAATTGAAGCCGCCGATCAGAGCAACATAGAACGCGAAATTGCCTATGCCGGCATCAACGTTGCTCGACGGCGAAACTATCGTAACCTTCGAGTTGCGGTCAATGCAGAGGCCATAGGAGCGGTTGGTGCAGAAATGCTCAACCGCCAGATTGTCAGCATCGGTCTTGCCTTTGGGAATGGTCGTTGCAGTGCTGATCAGACGGAAGTTCGGGGCATTGGCCGAGTTGACTGCCTCGATGATTTCGTCTTCCTTCATTGCCAGGCGCGCTTTTATATATGTCAGATTCTTGAACGGCGGCATAATCTGGAAGCCGGTGGGGCGGTCGAGCTTGCGCTGAAACGCAGAGTGGAGCTTTTCGGCGTTCTGCCTGATGTTTTCCTTGTTGGCCTCCTTTTCGAGCGACTCGGTGAACCCCGCTCCGATAATACCGGTCGGAACGGCCACTATTGCGATGCCCAGCAGGCCGACTATGCAGGCAATTACGCGCCCGATGCCGGTAATGGGCGGGGTGTCGGCAAACTGGCCCGGGTCGCCGATATATTGTGCAAAGGCCCAAACCACGGATATGAAACCGTTTTTATATACCTCGGGCTGTGCCTCATGTTCCGCAAAAAACAGAATCAGGCTGAGGATAATGGTGATTATCAGCAGAAACTGCATTGAAACTATCAGCTCCCGGCACTTCTCGCGGATTGCGCCGCTCAGTAGCGAAAAAGATTTGGAGTAGCGGCCAATGCGCATGGTGCGCACAACGCGCGCCGTTCGCAGCAGCTTGAATGCGGCCACCGGCAGCGGGAATATCCATTGCAGATAGAACGGAAAGGTCGAAAGAACATCGATAGCGCCATAGAAAGTGAAGCAATACTTCAGCCGCCCCTTCAGGCCCGAATACTTCGGATTGATGCAGGGTGCCACCCAGATGCGCAGCGCAACCTCTACGGTGAAGAACGCCAGGGTTATAATGTCGACCCACTTCAGAACCTTGCGCAGCCCGGGGTCGAGATTGAAGGTTGAAAGGAAAATTTCCAGCGTGCTGATCAGAATCATGGCGATAATCAGCCAGTCAACAATGTTGTGCCACTGGCGGGTGTGCAGATTATCGTCGAGCGCGCGTGCGAGTCTCAGTTTAAATGATTCGGGTTCTGCGGGGGCTTTTGGTTTCATACCGGTTTCGGCCATTATAATAAACAGCGTCGCCGCCCCGGAGTTGGAGCAGCGACGCCCGGAACTAATCGTTTATTCCTTGCCGGCGGCGGCGAGAGTGATTTCGTTGTCGCTGAGCTTGGTGTCGGCTGAGTTTGCAACCTGCACACCAATGCCATACATTTCGTTGAGCTTCTTTTCAAAGTTGCCCACGCGCAGGTTCGAGCCGAAGGTTGCTTCGCCGCCCTTTGCCGAGCCCATGAGCGAGCCGAGGGTCGCGTCGTCGTCGGCTTTGGCCTTGCAGGTAGAGGTGGTGTAGACACGCAGGGTAGCTCCGAATGCTTTCTTGAAGTTAGCCTTGAGGGTTTTAACCTTCATGCGGTTGTCGATTCTGAGTTCTGCCATAATAATGGTTGGTTAATTGGTTAATATTAAGGGTTAGGATTATCATCATTTTTTGCGGCGCTTCTTTTTGGTTCCGATCAGCGCTCCGATCAGCATGGAGCCAACCTTGCGCTCAAGGCCCTGGCGGGTGGTCGGGATGCCGGTCGCGTGTGCAACCTTACGCTTCACTGCGGTTATGCCGACTGCACGTTTCCAGGAAAATGACAGGCCGGGAATTTTCATTTGGCTTGATTTAGGGTTGGTAATATAGTTGATATTCAGAAAACGGCAATCAGAGCCGATATAAATGCAGATATAAACACGCAAAACAAAACCAGCATGAATAGCTTGCCGATGCAACCGCCAATGCATCCGAAGCAACCATCAATGCAGCCGGTGTTGCCAAACAGCCACTGGAAGGTCACAAAGTATATCAGCAGTTTGAAGAAGTCTTTCATATTGCGTTGTTTTGTTTTCAAGTGCAAAGTTAATTGATTTTTGAGAGAGTCCGTTAGTCCAAGTTAATCCAAGTTCAATGCGCCGATTTTCAGTAAGTTACAGCGCTTCAAACCGTTATGCCAAAAACCGCCGATTTCGACTTTTTTCAGCTCGGAAAATAGTGGCCGAAATGTTTGCAAAACTGAATCGAGCGTCCTAACTTTGAGGTCGAAAACAATAATTTTTTAACCGAGAAATGAAGTCAAAAGCAACCAAAGCAGAACTCCGGGCGATTATCGACAGGAAGTCCGTTAACACCGAGCTACCCGAGGATTATGTGCCCTCGGTTAAGGAACTTCAGGGCTATCTCGCCAAGTGGGATACGCTCAATGTTTATGTTGAGCATGAGGCCGCGCTGGAGATGCTTTTTCGCACTGACCCGGAATTCCGCCGCAATACGAGTCTGCGCCACATTATTGTGAAATGTGCGGTGCTCAACGATTTCTACGCAACCAACATCTACCAGATTGAGCCGGTTGCCCGAAACATTGCCTCGATTGCTAATTTCGACGAGCGTCTTGATTGCGGCGACCGTTCGCTTGTCGATAAGATTGCAAATGTCGGTGACCGGGTGAACTACTCGTTTGCCACCAAGTATTGCTCACACCATAGGCCCGAACTGTTTCCGATCTACGACCGCTATGTGCGCGACGTGTTGCTGTTCTTGCGCCGCAAATATCCCAAAGTACTTAAGTTCAAGACCAAGCAGAGCCTCAAGGACTACAACACATTCGTTGAAGCAATCGAGGCGGTTAGAGATAATTTCGGCCTGCAGGACTACTCGTTTAAAGACATTGACCGCTATTTGTGGCAATTAGGAAAAGACTACTATAATCCCTACGCTAAATAAACCAATTAAATTTTCAATCACATGGCAGTAAAGAAAACCGCTGACGGCAAGATGGATAAGCGCACCAAGGAGTATAAGGATCTCCAGGAGCGCCTGGCCAAAGCCCGCGCTGCAAAAGCAAAATCAACAACACCCAAAAAGCAAACAACCCAACTGAAGAGGACCGCTTCGGGCAAGGTTGACAAACGAACCAAAGAAGGCAAGGAAATCGCCGAACGCATGGCCAAGGCCCGCAAGGCAAAGAACTCGCTTGCCAATCGTATCAAACGCCTCTTCCGCTAACCTTAAATTTCGAATAATAATGAAAACGCCTACTATCACATTAGCTTCAATATTAGCCGCTATTATCTGGGCCGACGGTGAATTCTCCGACGTTGAACGCACTGCCATCGCCGAAATCGCCGAAGCACTCGGCATTTCAGAAAAAGAACTGACAATGAACGTTACTGCCGCCTTGGTGGAGCTGAAAAACATGGACGAAGAGAAGGCGACCGAGTTTGCCGTTAAACACGCCGCCAAGGTCGACGACGAAGAAACCGGCGAAGT
>CAZGTD010000062.1:0-5135 GCA_964528425.1 uncultured Bacteroides sp. | reverse complement strand
TAGTTCCGATTTTCGTCTGTGTGGTGCTTCCCGTAGCAGTTGTTCTGATAACCTCCCTCACCCGGATGAACGGAGAGAACAAGCGAACTCAAATAATAATTAAGGCCATCGAGGCTAATAAAGATGTTGATACCGACAAGCTACTCGACTCTTTAAGGAAACCGCGTAAATCTTCCCGCGAAATTCTATATGGCCGCTTGTTACGTGGGTGCATATATTCGCTTATAGGCATCGTGCTCGCTGTTATCGGACTTATAAATCTTCTCTCCGGCATAAGTTTCAACAGCGACGATGTTACCGTTCCATTTGTTTTCGGGGGCATATCTCTGGCTATGGGCATCAGCTATCTAATTGTTTATCGGGTAACGCGTAATCAATTAGATCCGCGCGACGAAGATAACCGATGACTCGCGAGCAGTTTATATATTATGTGGAGGGTTCACAAGAATCGTTTCGGCGCTTTCTTGTGGCCCTTTGCTGCGGTGACTCTGCTCTTGCCGACGATATTGCCCAAGAAGCCTATATTAAGGCATACGTTTCTTGTGATAGTTTAAAGAAGCCGGACAAATTTCAAGCATGGATTTTCAGAATCGGCTACAACACATTCATAAATCATAAACGAGCCGCTGACATATATGCCGATTATGAGGAAGCGCAAAATCTTGCGGCCATTGAGTCGAGCGACTCCCGGTTTCAATATCAGGAACTGTATGCCGCCCTGAATAAACTGCCATGTAAGGAGAGAAGTTCGGTTCTGTTATATTACATGGAGGGTTACTCAATTAAAGAAATTGTTGAAATTGAAAATATTTCGCAAGATGCAGTTAAACAGCACCTTTCGCGTGGCCGCGCACATCTTCGCGGCTTGTTGACCAACTAACGCCCCGACGCCTTATGGAAGAAGATAAAATCAAAGAACTATTTAAAGATTTTCAACCGGAAATCTCATCCTCAGTGCGGTTTATGGCAAAACTGCAAAAGAATATGGCTACGGTAGAGCTTGTTAAACAGCATAATCTCCGGCTAAAAAAACGAAATTTGCTGGCAGTAACCGTGGCCGCAGTCAGCGGGTTCGTTATGGGAGTAATTATGACTATATTATTCCCCATAATGATGAATAAGATATGTGCGCTCAGCATTTCGTTCGCGCACCTGAATGTCGGTAGTCTATCCGTCTACGGCAATATCGCGGTTTGGTCACTGATGGTCGTCATCTGCATCATTACCGCACTTAATGCCTATGAGATAACTTTGGCCAGACTGTCGGCGGCCGAGAGCAAAGCCTCGCGTTAAAATCATTCTTTGCTTACAGCGGTGCGCAATGTGTTATTTTTGCAACCCGGTTGCAAAAATAAATTCGTAACTTTGCGCCTGTTATGGAAATACTATATGCAATCTGGGCCATTCTTTGCGAAATGGCACCATATATTCTTCTCGGCTTCTTTATTGCCGGCATTCTGCAGGTGTGGGTTGATCGGCAAACTATGGCCCGGCATCTTTCGGGCCGTGGATGGAAACCCGTAGTTAAAGCCGCTCTTTTTGGCATTCCCCTTCCTTTGTGTTCATGCGGAGTGTTGCCTACGGCGGTTGCTCTCCGACGGCGCGGAGCCTCTAAGGGCGCCACTACCTCGTTTCTGATAGCTACCCCACAGACCGGCGTTGATTCCATCGCCGCAACCTATTCGCTGCTTGGCCCTGCTTTTGCGGTTTTGCGCCCGGTTGCTGCCCTTGTAGGCGCAGCTTTCGGAGGCATGGCCGTTGGACGCTACGGTCGGGAAGACCTTGTTGACTCTGAAATTGCCGACGACATTACCGAAACCGCTCCCCCAAAAGGCTTTGCCCGCAAACTCCTTGCTGCTGCCAAATATGGTTTTGTCGATATGGTCGCTTCTGTTGGCGGCTGGCTGATTATCGGGCTGATAGTTGCCGCACTTATAACCGTTTTTGTGCCCAACGATGTTTTTGTTGCCTTAAACCGTTATCCGCTCGTGGCAATGTTGGCGGTGGTTGCGGTCGCCGTGCCGATGTATGTGTGTGCAACCGGTTCGATACCTATTGCCATGTCGCTGATGATGAAAGGCCTGTCGCCCGGCATCGCGTTCGTTATGCTCATGGCCGGTCCGGCTGCTAATTTCGCATCGATTCTTATCCTGTCGAAAACGCAAGGGCGAAGGGCAACTTTTATTTATGTGCTTTCGGTAGTTGTTACGGCAATTGCTTTCGGACTGCTGATAGACTATATGATGCCGCGCAGCTGGTTCGCTATCAATGGAGTAGATGCATGCTGCCACCAGTCTCTCGGTTGGTTTCCGACTGTTTGTGCAGTTGTTTTGCTCGCTCTTTTGCTATATACTCAAATTGCTTCACGACTTCCACATAAACTAAACAAAACTATGAATATGACTCAGGAATTTAAAATCACCGGCATGAACTGCCCTCATTGCCAGGCAAGCGTTAAACGCGCAATTGAAACTGTTGCCGGCGTTGAATCAGTTGAGGTTGACCTGCACGGAGCCAAGGCAACGGTCAGCGGATCTGCTAATCCCGACGACATTAAGGCGGCGGTTGCCGCGGCCGGTTTCGGCTGCGAAAGTTAACCTGTTGAAAAAATCTCAGCGCGAATTTGCAAGATTTTGCAAAATAGTGTAACTTCGCGCAGTATTTGTAGTTAACTAACAGTCTTTATTATGAACATTCAAGAAATCATTTCCCAGCTAACCGAGAAATTCGGCGGCTCTTTCGACATTTCTAAGGTTACCGAACTCCTGAAAACTCTTGATTTGAAAAACCTATCGTTTGCCGACGTGGTTGCAAAGCTTCAGGCAAGCGGCTTGCTCGATAATGTTAACCTCGATAGCATTAAGGGCGGTATGCTCGATGGCCTCAAAAGCAAAGCCGGCAACATTTTAGGCGGCATGCTCGGCAAATAATTGCCCTGTGGTCACCCCGGATAAAAGGAGACTGTGTCAAATTCGACGCAGTCTCTTTTCGGTTTCATTTTTTTTTGCTAAATTTGCAGCAATAGAAAATATAAACCAATAATTCTAACACATGGCAGAACATAAAGAAAAACTGTTTGACATGTTCCCTGCTGTCAGCGCCGAAGAATGGCGCGCCAAGGTCGATGCCGACCTCAAAGGCGTTCCCTTCGAAAAGAAACTCGTTTGGCGCACCAACGAGGGCTTTAATGTCAATCCTATGTATCGTCGCGAGGACATCGCCGACCTTAAAACCACTGAGTCGCTACCGGGAGAATTTCCCTACGTTCGCGGAACCCGAACCAACAACGACTGGCTGATTCGCCAGGAAATCGTTGCCGAGAGCCCGGTTGAAGCTAACAAAAAAGCGAAGGAAGCCCTCGAAAAAGGCGCTACATCTATCGGCTGGCATATCCATGAAGTTTCGGCTGAAACCGTTGCTACCTTCCTCGACGGCATTGACCTTAAGAAAGTTGAAATCAACCTCAGCTGCTGCATACGCCGCGCTGCAGAGTTGGCTTCGCTGCTCGTTGAATACGTTGAAAGCACCGGCGCCGCCAAGGAATTCAAAGGCTCAATAAAGTTCAACCCCTTCAAGCGCGAACTCAAACATGGCCAAAAGGCTCCGATCGACGGTGTTGCCGTTGCCAAAGAAATGATTCAGAAGGCAGCCGGAGTTCCCGGACTTCGTTTGCTCAGCGTTGATTCCGCAATGCTTACCAACGGTGGAGCATATATCTATCAGGAGCTTGGCTACGCTCTCAGCTGGGGCGCGCAGTATATGACCTCGCTGACCGACGCCGGAGTCTCGGCCGACGAAGTAGCCTCGCGCATCAAGTTCGACATGGGCATTTCCACCAACTATTTCATGGAACTCGCCAAGTTCCGTGCCGCCCGCATGCTATGGGCTCAGATTGTTGAGCAATACAAACCGGAATGCCTTTGCTCCGCAAAAATGATGGCTCATGCGTCGACCTCGCGCTATAACCAGACCATCTATGATGCCCACGTTAACCTGCTCCGCTCCCAGACCGAAGCCATGAGCGCCGCCCTGGCCGGTGTTGACTCCATCACCGTAGTACCCTTCGACGTGGCCTATAAGAACCCCGATGAATTCTCGGAACGCATTGCCCGCAACCAGCAGCTGCTCCTTAAAGAAGAAAGCCATCTCGACAAGGTTGTTGACCCCGCCGGCGGTTCCTACTATATCGAAACCCTTACCGTAAGCCTCGCCAATGAAGCCTGGAAGCTCTTCCTCGGTGTTGAAGCCCAAGGTGGCTTTGCAAAAGCTCTTGAAGAGGGTAAGATTCAGGCTGCCGTTAACGAAAGCAACGAAAAACGCCACTCCGACATGGCCCGCCGCAAGGAAATTCTTCTGGGCACCAACCAGTATCCGAATATCAACGAAATGGCTGCTCAAAAGATTGAACATGACGAAAACGGCGGTTGCGGATGCGGTTGCAACGTTGAAAACGCCGGTGGCATAGCCGCCACCCGTCTGGCCTCCGACTTCGAGCAACTCCGCCTGGCTACCGAACATGCAGCAAACCGCCCGAAAGTGTTTATGCTCACTATCGGCAACCTGGCCATGCGCCTGGCCCGTTCGCAGTTCTCGGGCAACTTCTTCGGCTGCGCCGGTTATGAAATAATCGACAATAATGGTTTCCCCACCGTTGCCGAAGGCGTTGATGCTGCCGTTAAGGCAGGTGCCGACATCGTGGTTCTCTGCTCGTCCGACGACGAATATGCCGAATTCGCGCCCGAAGCCTTTAAGTTGCTCGACGGCCGCGCAGAATTTGTTGTTGCCGGCGCTCCCGCATGCACTGATGAACTAAAGGCTCAGGGCATTCAGAACTTTATCCATGTGCGCAGCAATGTTCTCGACACCCTGCGCGAGTTTAACGCCAAACTCCTCAAGTAAGCCATGAAACCAGACTTTTCAAACATCAATATTGCGGAAGTAACCGCCCCCGAAGCAAAAGCTGCCGCTGCCGGCACCCCGGGCGAAGACTGGCTCACCCCCGAGCGCATTTCCGTTAAGCCCATCTATACCAAAGAAGACCTTCAGGGCCTCGAGCACCTCGACTACGTTGCCGGTCTGCCCCCATATCTGCGCGGCCCGTATAGCGGCATGTATGCTATGCGCCCCTGGACCAT
>CAZGTD010000061.1:0-5477 GCA_964528425.1 uncultured Bacteroides sp. | reverse complement strand
CATCAATTCCCCCCGGCCGGCCTGCTAATCCGCGGCGGCAAGCTGCCGCCACCCCGATCTGCCGCTCCTTTTAAGTGTTAAAAGTTTTCGGGGGTATTGGCAGTTTGGCTGAAATTTTGTATCTTTGCGGTTGAATAACGTTGCGTATGGTTTATTCTGCTTCGGTTCGGAATGCCGTTAACGGCTTGATTGGTCGCGCAGTATGTGCTGGCCGGAAACATTACGCCAACAGTGTTTTTCAACCTCTATTCTCTTCCTCGCTATGAAAAAATTCGGCAGTCTGATAATTGAAGGTAGCCACCATGAGTTGGTTTCGCTGCTTGCTGCCCTTAAAGACCGGCGTTCCAAGGAGTTCGTTTATATATCAGACCTCTCTGAACGCTACGCTCGCAATATTTTTCTGAAGCCCGATGAGGCGGCGTGTTTTCGTGCGCTCGGGCCTAATAGCTTTGATGCCACCATTTGGGTAGTGATTCAGAGCTGCCGCCTGCGCGTTGCCAATATAGTTCCCGAAACAGTCACCTCGCTTTCGATTTCGCAATATAACGTATTGCTGTCGTCGTTCTTTCATCATTTCGTTGCTCCCGAGCTTAAATCTGAAAATGTTGTTTATATCGACGGCGAAAATGTTGATCTGGCTGATGTTTTGCCCGACGATTGCTATAAAAAGTTGCTTTCGTGGGCCAAGACCTGCAATCAGGATTCACCAATTTCTCACCCTCTTGATGAGCAAAAATGGTTTGCCTTTTTGGAGTCAATGAGCAATGAGCCTGTTGAACGCCGTTTGTCGGCCGAAGACCTCATTACCTGGTTGCAGGAAGATTGCGGCTGGAAAGCGTCGCTCCTTCCCGAGCGATTTGAAAACCTGACGCAGGCCTACGAATATGGCTTGGCATTGCTTGACTATTTAAACGACAACGAATGAGTCTTAGCATTTCCACACGTCAAAAGGTTACGTTGGCTGATTTATGGTCCACGTTGCCGGCTGATGTCCCGGTAGTTTTCTGGGACAGTTGTGGTCTGCTCGATTGCCTGCGCATAGCGGTTCGCTACGGTAAGAGCTATAGCGATAATTTTCGGCTGGTTGAAGCGCTCGTTCGCAACGGTAAAATTGTTTCAGTTATACCCGCCTACGTTCGCAATGAGTTTATCGATAATGCCGATGTTATTCTTGCCGAATCCGAGCGTTCGCAGGACGCAGTTGTTGAAAAATTGCAATCGTTAGTTGAGTGTTGCGCCAATCCCGATGCTTTTTCGGCTTCGGTTTCCGGCCTTGCTGCGCTCGACGTTGCCGGCGAGTCAAAGGCGATTTTTGAATCGATAGTCGGTAACTCCTATGAAGTTGAAGAAGACGACCAATTTAGGGAGTTTGCCCACGACCGCGTGATTTCGCGCACGCCCCCCGCGCATAACAGACAGGAATATAAAGACTGCTGCATTTGGGGTTGCGTTACCGGCAGCGCCAACTCCCGGCCCGACAAGAGCCGCAAGGTGTTCTATATTTGCAGCAACAACCGCGATTATTGCACCAAAGACTCGAAATTCAAAGTGCTCGAAAGCCAGATTACTGCCGATTGCGCCGCTACCGGCATCGAGTTTCTCAACAATATCAACCTAATTCGCAAACCCATAAGCGAACTTGGAATAGCATAATAATAAATTAAATCATATAAATAATAATCATTCAATCTCAATTACAAACAACATGAAAAAGTTTTTACTTTCTCTATTAACAGCCTTAGCAGTTTCGCCTGCATTTGCTGAGACGGAGACCTTGACGATTAGCACCTTCGGTGACCCATCTTCTTATTCGAAGAAGGATTATACCTCTGCTACAACAAAGATCGCCTATCATGCGTATGCGATGAAGGGTAGTAATGCTATTCAAATGAATACAAGCAAGTCGGGGTCTTGTGTGTATTCTTCATCAAATCCGGATGACAAAGTAATTAAGTCAATTAATATTACTGTTGCGTCAGGTGCTAAAAATATAGATATTTATTGTGATAATCAGCCTTTCACTGATTATTCTAACGCCCCCAATCATGGAACCAAGGTTGATCAGATTTCCGCAACCTCGGAAGTGCATAATATTACCGGTAAAGGTTATAAATATTTTCTAATAACACCCAATAGCGGTGCTGTCTATATTTCGTCTATTCAAATTGAATATGAAGATGAAGACGATCCTCGTACGTTTGTCTCACTTTCTTATGGGGAAAGTCTCTATTCTGCTACTTTAGGTGAATCTTTTTCTGCTCAGTTGACTTGTAGCGTACAAGATGCTCTTTCTGCTGTCCAGTATACTTCCTCGGACGAAACTGTTGCTACTATTAGCGGAAATGGTGAGATTACTATTCTGGATGATGGCGTAACTACTATCTCTGCATTTATTCCGGAGAGCAATGAGGAATACTACAGTAACGTTGCAACATTCGACCTCGAAGTAAAAGATCCTAACGCTGTTACAGCAACACTTAATACCGATTTCTTTGGTAACAATAGCAGCTATTCCTTATATACTAAAGAAGATGAAAAAACTAAAATCCAGTATACCTCCGATTATTTCTATTCAGCGGGAGATATGCAATATAACACGAGTAATTCGAATGGTGTAGGATCTGGCGTCGCTGTTACTTTTACCAATCCTAATTATATTATTTCCAGTATAAAAATCAATATTTCTTCACCTGGCTCTGGGGTATATGTATATAAGAAGGATTCCGCCTTTAAACCGCAGACTTTAACTACAGGTATTTCTACTGATGGCGCTACTAAAATCGGCGATGCATATAAGTCAACCACTACTATCGCTATTGGTGCCCCTGCTTTTGCTATAGTCCCTGTGGCGACTGGTGTAATTAAAATTTCATCCATTGAAGTAACTTATGCAAAGAAGTCTGCCGATGACGGATCGGAGCTGTTTGATACCGATGCATTTAAGGACTACATGATTTGCAAAGACGATATGGTTACTATAGAGCTGCCTGAAGATGCTCCTGCCATTACCTTCACTTCATCTAACGAGGAAGTGGCTACGATTGAAAACGGTGTTATTTACGCTCTTAAGCATGGCAACACTGAAATTACCGCCTCATGGGATGCTGTTCCCAGCAAATGGATGGCCGGTTCGGATAAGTTTAAAGTTTATGTAAAATATGCTACTTTGGCTGAAGTTCTTGCCGATGCGCATGATTCTACCGGTTTTGTAAAAGAGGGTGAAACCTATGTTGGCAACTTCCCGGTAGTAGTAGCTTCCGATAATGGTAATTATAACTACGTTACCGACGGTACTGCATGGGCTCTCTTCTATGTTAACCATAACCACGGCGAAGGTGCAATTCTTGAGGCCGGTTGGAGTGGTAAGTACACCGTTAGAAACGGACTGCCTGAATTTACTGACATTCAACATAGCGATATCCCTGATGAAAAGGGCGAATTCACAATCAACACCTATGATGATTTAGTACTTGATGAGAATGTGCTCAACGAAGTTATGGTTCTTAATGACGTGAAATTTGATGCAACTACTAAATCTTATGGTGAAACCTATATAGGTAATTATAACGGTCAGGAAGTAACATTCTACAACCAGTTTGATATTGACCAGGTAGAAGCCGGCACCTATAATGTTAAGGGTGCAATAAGCAACTACAAGGGTGCAATTCAGGTTTACCCGATTGAATATATCGCACAGCCTAAGACCAATAATCCTTCGCATATTGAAACCAAACTTGCTGAAAACGGTGTAGTTGAGTTTACCAATGTTGAAGAAGGTGCCCACATCTATTATCGTCATGGCGGTGAGGATCCCGACCATACCAACGTGTTTACCGAGGCCTCTCAGCAGCAGGTTAAGCGCCTCGCAGTGGATACCAGCTGGACCTATAACCACACCACTCACCCGCTGACCTTTACCGGCGAAGAAATGAGCGTTAAATATATCGCTAAGAAGGCCGGTAAGGCTCCCTCGGATGTTCAGACCCTGGCAATTGACGGCAGCGGTTCTACAACCTCGATTGTTGAAATCAATGCAGTTAAGGGTGGCGAAGCCATTTATGACCTGATGGGCCGCAAGGTTGCCAACCCCGTTCGTGGTCTCTATATCCAGAACGGCGCCAAGCACCTGGTTCGCTAAAACATTTTGTTGCATATTTTGAAATTTCCCTTTCCGCATCGAGCGGAAAGGGATATTTTTTTATTTGAGCGGGTGCGTAGCGACGGCAAGCTGCCGTCGCCCCCGGTTGGTCGCAAAAATTAAGCCGGACCTGGTGGGGTCCGGCTTGGGTTTTGATGGGGAGATGGATTATTTTTTGAAGTAGCGGTTATAGAGGCCGGCAAAGCCGCGGCCATGGCGAGCTTCGTCTTTAGCCATTTCGTGAACGGTGTCGTGGATAGCATCGAGACCGGCTTTTTTTGCGTTGGCGGCAATGCGCATCTTGTCGGCGTTGGCACCGGCTTCGGCGTGCATGCGTTTTTCGAGGTTGGTTTTGGTGTCCCAAACAACGTCGCCGAGGAGTTCGGCAAATTTGGCAGCGTGTTCGGCTTCTTCAAAAGCGTAGCGCTTGAAGGCTTCGGCAACTTCGGTGTAGCCTTCGCGGTCGGCCTGGCGCGACATTGCCAGATACATGCCAACCTCGGTGCATTCGCCCAGGAAGTGGTTGTTGAGGTCTTTGATCATTTCTTCGTCGGCGCCATCTTTGGCAACACCGATAACGTGTTCGGTCACGAAGTTGAGTTCGGCTTCATCTTTAACTTCTTCGAACTTTGATTTGGGAGCGCCGCAAAGGGGGCACTTTTCGGGAGCTTCATCGCCTTCGTGGATGTAGCCGCAAACGGTGCAGATAAATTTCTTTTTCATAATCAGTTTTTTTATTTTGGTTTAAGGGGATAATAATACTTATTTATAACGCCCGGCGGGGAATTTTAGTTCTTGGCGGCTATAACTTCAACTTCGAGCAGAACCTGCTTGGGGAGTTCCTTAACGGCCACGGCCGAACGGGCGGGGTAGGGGGCTGCGAAAGCTTCGGCATAGACTTCGTTCATGGGAACGAAGAGGCTCATGTCGGCCAGGAACACGGTTGTTTTAACAACGTTGTCCATTGTGAGGCCGGCGGCTGCAAGCACGGCTTTTACGTTTGCCAGGCTCTGGCGGGCCTGAGCGGTGATGCCTTCGGGAATTTCGCCGGTTTGGGGGTTAACGGGAATCTGGCCGGAAACGAAAACGAACTGGCCGGCATCGATAGCCTGGCTGTAGGGACCGATGGCGCCGGGGGCGTTGGTTGTTGCGATTACTTGTTTCATTTTGGTTGAGTTGATATTTTTTATTTATTGGTTCGTGAAGATCCGAGGGAGTCAAGCGGCAGGTTCAAAAGGGTTTCGCCGGCGGCCAATAGCGAGGCATCGTCGGCTCGGTCAAGGAGTTCGACCAGGGCGTGGAAGTCGGTATTGAAGGCCGAAACGAAGCCCGACGACCC
>CAZGTD010000060.1:0-5667 GCA_964528425.1 uncultured Bacteroides sp. | reverse complement strand
TGCTGCTGAGGATAGCCTTGCTGCATGGGCTGCTGCTGGGGATAGCCTTGTTGCATGGGCTGCTGCTGAGGATAGCCTTGTTGCATGGGCTGCTGAGCCGGATTGACCGGTTGAATGACTGTTTGGCCACAAACAACGCAAAATTTTGCGCCTTCAGGGAGTTCTGCTCCACAATTTGAGCACTTCATGGTGTGAATGATTTTGTTCGCCGGTGGCTCTGCGGCGGGGGTAAAAGAACTTACTTGCCGGGCATAATAAAAGAGATGAGCCAATCTCAGTAGTTCTATCCGAGGCTCTGGACTGCCTAACATGAAAACTACAAAAATCGACTCACCTCGGATGGGTATAATAACTCTACTTTCGTAGAGGTTATATTAACCTCCGAGCGAGCGTCATTCTGCGAGCCATCATGTTTAGGGAATTGTCCAGATTCCGGATATGACTTGCTGAATCGCTTCTATTATGTCTTAATAGCCAACGCTTGCGGCTATTACAAACGCAAAGTTACGAAAAAAAGTTGAATGACACTAATTGGTGAGTCGAAATTTTTGCAGTTCCTTTAATCGCGTGGTTTGCGATGCAAATGTCGGAAATAATTTTTAAAATTCTGCTGTACAAATTGTACATTTGGCTCCAGCGCCGGCGCGGGGGAGTCAGTCGGGTGTTTCCGCCTGGCCTCTACGCCAGCGTAGGGCTCTGAAGCAGTTGGCCTCAAATTCCTGGCGGGCAATTTCTTTAATAAAGTCTTCGCGGGCGGGATATCGGTCTATTATCGGCTGAATGAGCTCAAATTTCAGCGGTTTGCCCCATCCTTCGGCTTCGTTGACGCGGCGGGCGAGTTCGGGGTCCATTTCGGAGTAGTTCATTCCGAACGGCGCCAGGGGAATTACTTTTTCGGTGTAGTAGCGCTCAATGGTGTCTTTAACGGCCCGGCGGATTTCGTTGTCGTTAACGGTTTCGTTGGCAGGCTCTGCCGCTGCCCTGCGGTGAAGTTTTTCAGCCGGTGATTGTGGGTCGGCTATCGGCTTGGTTTCTTGTGGCTGCGGGTCGGGTATTGTCTTGGTTTCTTGTGGTTGCGGCTGTGAATCGTCCTGAGGCTCAGGCGTCTGTGGCCTAAGGATGATAGCTGCGGCAATTGCTATTATTGCAATTAAGCTGCCTATGGCGATTATTATCGTTTTTTTATGCGCGGCAGATGGAATCGCTTTTATAGCGTCGGCCTCGGAGTTGAATCTGTCGGCAGGATTTTGGGCGGTGGTTTTGGCGATAAATCTTTTCCATCCAGAGGCAATTGACGTGTTGCGGGTCAGTTCGTCAATTACTCGGCCGAGCAGATAAAGGTCGGTGTAGGCGTTGGTGGCTCCGGAATTCTGCTCGGGCGCTTTGTATTGAAGGGTAAAGCCGGTGGTGGTATTGTCGGGTGCCGAATAGGCGCAACCGAAGTCAATAATCTTTGCGTTGCTGCCTATGCGGGTAATCATAATGTTTTCGGGCTTCAGGTCGAGGTGTAGAATGCCTTTTGAATGTATGTAGGCGATAGCGTCGAGGAGTTGCCGGCAAATTTTTGCAATGAATTTTTCGTTGGTTAGCCGCGGGTCGTTGTCGGAGAGCATCTGACGGAGAGTAACGCCGTCGATGAATTCCTGAAAAATAGTGTTGTTTTCGTATTTAAGGTATCTTACAATGTTAGGGTGGTCGAGGTCGTAGCCTATTTCGAATTCTTTGCGGAGCGCTTCAGTAGTCAGCAGGTCGTGGAAATAGGCACTGTCGATGGTCTTTACGAAGTGAAGTTTGCCATAGATGCGGGTCCGGAAGAAGCGGTAACGCCGCGAGCCCCCGCAGTCAATGGGTTTCCACCGGTCGGCCTGAGCCGACGTGTCGCCACATGTGAAATCGCTTCCCATGTCAGCTTTGCTCGACTTTAAGGTTTGAAATGCCGGTAATTTTGGCGGCGATGTAGCTTCCGAGACTTTGACCGGAGCGGATGACTTCCTTGGCCATAAATGGATAGCCGTTGGCCAGCTGGGTAATAGCGACCCGGTCGTCTTTGAGCAGTTTGCTGTTGGCAACGTCGACTACCCGGCAGCTGCCGCTGCCGCAGTGTATCAGCTTGATTGTGCGGTCGGGCTCCCAGCTAAATGAAATGAGGCTGCCTTCAGGTAGCCCGGCTACTTCAACAAAGGGGTTTTCGGCTGAGAAGTCCGACAGGCGGTTGTTGACGTGTTCAACAAAAAGTTTCCACGACGTGAACCCGAGATATTTGGCAATTATAGCCAGGGTGGTGTCGCGTGGAGCGTTATCGTAGCGCAGAATACCAACAAGGCGCTTAATAGTGTTTGGCGTAAGCCGTTCTCCGGTTTTCGATTCAATATCGTTGGCGAGAATTGTTGCGCCTGAGGGAGTAGTTACGTCGCAGCCGCATTTGTCGCTGAGATATTTAATGATAACGGAGTTAAATTTCATACAGGTCTAAGGGCTTATTTCATCAATACAAAGTTACGAAAAAGTTGCGAAAATGCCAAAAGAGAGGCATCTCGTTAACCGGGATGCCTCTCTTTTATAGTTAAGGGAAATTAAAATCAGAGAATGATTTTTTTGCCTTCGGAGGTAATGTAAACGCCGTGGCGCGGATGGGTTACCGGACGGCCCCACATGTCAAAGAGTTTGGCTTTGGTCTGAGCGGCCTGAACGGGTTTGATTGAGCTTTCGGGGTTAATCTGTTTGGTGATGTCGGTGAAGCGGAACTTACATCCGGCGTCGCCTTTGTTCGTGCCGCTGCCCCAGTTGAAAATCTTGAAGTCGTTAGCTTGTTGGGTCTGGTTCAGCTGAACGGTGCCGCTGGTAATGATGTAGGTACCTTCGGTGTTGGCCGGAGCTATTGTCCATCCGCTTGCGGGTTCGTCGGCTACCATTGCGATTTCTTTGGTGGTTCCGATGGTGGTCGGCGAAATGTATTGACCGTTAAGCTGGTTAACGATGTTGTAAGAGCCGTCGGTGCGGTTCTCAAAACGCCAGGTGAGGGTGGGAGAGTAGGTGGTTGTTATGTTGCCTACCAGGCCGTTGTCGTTAACGGTAACGAGTCGGTTGTCGCGCTCGGGAGTATACATTATGAACCAGCGGGGCTCTTCGGCGGTCGAGGCTACGGGAGCATCGTTGCTCAGAGTCAGGATAATGTTCATTGAGGGCTCGACGGGTTCGGCGGTGATTTCCTGAATGCTGAACTGGCAACCTTGGTCGGTGGTGTTGGTGCCGCCACCCCAGTTCAGAACGGCGAAGTCCTTAGCGGCTGACGACACGTTCAGCTGAGCGCTGAGGTCTTCGGTGTGGAAAATCATGCAGTTTTCGTTTTCGGCTGCTGCAATAACCCAGGCGTTTTCAGGCGCGGTTGCCGTAACCTTCATTGCGGTTGTGGCGTTCACGTCGTCGGGGTTGATGTAGTAACCGTTGTAACGGTTAATAATGTTGTAGGTTCCGCGGCCGGCATCTTCAAATTTCCATTGAGCGGTGGAGTAGATGCCATCTGCTTTCGGCGAGGACGCCAGGTTGCCATCGGCGTCGATGATGAGGGTGCGGTTGTTGCGCAGAGGGGTGAAGATGTTATACCAGTATGAGGTGGTTTCGTCAGAAATCATCGGCATAACGTTCGGCGGGGTAACTCCCATGGGGTTTGCCTTGGCATCCTTGAGAATGTCTTTCATCTGCAGAAGGATGTCGGGGTGGGTCTCGGCCAGGTTGGTGGTTTCACCCGGGTCGTTGACCATATCAAACAGCTGGGCGTAGGGGCGGTTGCCGTTTTCGATTGAAATGCCCCAGTTGGTGTTCTGAACGCCGTTGTTGGCGGGGAGGTATTTCCATTCGTTGGTGCGTACGCTCAGGTTGCGGGTGTGGTTCAGCTCTGAAACCCAGGGACGATGTTCCATAGATTCGCCAAGAATCTGAGCCATCATATCGCCCGAGTCCATAGCGCCGCCGGCGGGGATTTCCTGGCCGATAAGGGCACCGAACGAGCCAACGAGGTCAATATGGCTCAGCAGGGTGTGGTTCGGCTCGGTTGCGGGCTTAACGCGGTCGGGCCAGCGCACGATGAAGGGAACCATGGTGCCGCCTTCGTAGCCGGAGTATTTATAGCTGCGGTAGGGGCCCGAGGGCGAGTGGCCGTTGAGCAGGGCTTCGGCCTGGTCGTCATAACCGTCGTCGAGAATCGGGCCGTTGTCGCTCGAAAGAATCAGCAGGGTGTTGTCGGCAATGCCGGCTTCTTCGAGGGCTTTCATCACTTCGCCTACGGTCCAGTCGAACTGGGCGATAGCGTCGCCGCGATAACCCATCGGGTTTTTGCCGCGGAAGCGTTCGTGGGGCCAGCGGGGAACGTGAACGTCGTTGGTGCAGAGATAAAGGAAGAAGGGTTCATCCTTATGCTCGTTGATGAAGCGAACAGAGTGGGCAACAATCGAGTCGGCAATGTTTTCGTCTTTCCAGAGGGCTTTGCCGCCGCCTTTCATGTAGCCGATGCGCGAAATGCCGTCGATGATTGAGTTGTTGTGGCCGTGGGTCCAGTTAACCTTGAGTGTTTCGCGATGGGAAACGCCGGTGGGTTCGCCTTCGAAGTTAGTGCCATAGTTAACGTAGATGGGAGCTTCGGGGTCGTAGTTGGCAACCGTGTCCTGTTCGAGATAAACGCAGGGCACGCGGTCGGCGGTAGCGGCCTGGATGTAGTGATAGTCAAATCCGAGGTCGCGCGGGGTGTTGGTCAGCTTGCCGTTCCAATCCTGCTGGCCGGTAACGGGGCCGAGGCCGAGGTGCCATTTGCCGATTGCGCCGGTGTAGTATCCGGCGTCGTGGAAGAGGTCGGCCATGGTAAACTGTTCGGGCTTGATAATCGATGCGGCATTACCCTGGGCCACGTCGGTGCCGCTCTTACGCCAGGCGTATTCGCCGGTCAGAATAGAGTAGCGCGACGGAGTTGAGGTTGCAGCCGTTGCGTGGCAGTTAGTAAACTGAATGCCTTCGCTGGCAAGGCGGTTAACGTTGGGGGTTTCAACGTTTTTGGCGCCGTAGCACTGAAGGTCGCCATAGCCGAGGTCGTCGGCTATGAGCAGAATTACGTTAGGGCGGCTCTTGTCAACCGGAGTTTCTTCGGTTTGAGCGGCCGCGGGGACTATTCCTGCAATCATCGCTGACAGGCAGGAAAAAGCAATGGGAACTCGTTCTTTTATCATAGTGAAGAGGGGATTGATTGGTATTAATATTTAAGATATATAA
This sequence comes from uncultured Bacteroides sp., assembly GCA_964528425.1. Lineage (GTDB taxonomy): Bacteria > Bacteroidota > Bacteroidia > Bacteroidales > Muribaculaceae > UBA3263. The sequence continues at coordinate 408 of CAZGTD010000060.1, read as the reverse complement.
TTATTAGAGTTTATAGGCGGTAGGTGACTTCACGCCCGGCTGCTGGAAGTATTTTTCCAGCGAGCCCTGAATGGTGAGGGTTTTGCCCAGGTTGCCGGGATTGTCGAGCAGGTTAACGGCCTTGCGGATATCGCTGCCGCTTACCAGCTGCACGGGCACCATGTTGGCGGTATTGGTTTCGGTTGTCGAGTCGGCAATGTAGACGTTGGCGGCCACTGTGAAGGGGGCAACAACCTCAAGGGTGTAGTTTTTGTTGGAGTTCATTGTACCAACTATAACGCCTTTGACCCAGGCCTTGGTGCCGGGATTGTTGAGGGCAATGACGTCGGCGCAGGTATAGGGCGAAGCCTCGGTGCCCTGGCCGGTCTGATCGCCGGGAGTGGGAGGAGTCGGGGTGTCGCCGCTGCC
>CAZGTD010000059.1:0-6144 GCA_964528425.1 uncultured Bacteroides sp. | reverse complement strand
AAGGTGGACAAATTTGTCTGCTTGCAACCACCATAATAAAAAATGCTAAAAACCCATTCAAAAAACTATGAACTATCTCTTTACGAGTGAGTCGGTATCTGAGGGACATCCCGATAAGGTTGCCGACCAGATTTCCGATGCTATTCTTGACCAGCTCCTCGCCTATGACCCTAATAGTAAGGTAGGGTGTGAAACTCTCGTTACTACCGGTCAGGTTGTTGTTGCAGGCGAAGTAAAAAGCAATGCTTATGTTGACCTTCACGATGTTGTTCGCGGCGTTATTTCCCGAATCGGCTATAACCGCTCGGAACTAAAATTCGATGCCGAAGCCTGCGGCCTGCTTTCTGCTCTTCATGAGCAGAGCGCCGATATTAACCGCGGCGTTGAGCGCTCTGAGCTTGCCAATCAAGGCGCCGGCGACCAGGGAATGATGTTTGGTTATGCAGTAAATGAAACTGCCAACCGCATGCCTCTAACTTTGGAACTCAGCCATTTGATCTTGCGCGAGCTTAGCCAGATACGTCGCGAAGGCAAGCAGATGACTTATCTGCGCCCCGACTCAAAAAGCCAGGTAACCGTTGAATATGATGGTGAAACCCGCAAGCCCGTGCGCGTTCACACAGTTGTTGTTTCCACGCAGCACGACGAGTTTCATGCCGACGATGAAACCATGCGCCAACAGATTGAAAATGATGTGCGCACCGTGTTGATGCCCCGTGTACTCTCAAAACTGACTCCCGAAGTGGCAGCCCTTTATAATCCCGACGATGTTATTCTCCATGTTAACCCTACCGGTAAGTTTGTTATCGGTGGCCCTCATGGCGATGCCGGATTGACCGGTCGAAAAATCATCGTTGACACCTATGGCGGACGCGGCGCTCACGGCGGGGGCGCATTTTCAGGCAAGGACCCGTCGAAAGTTGACCGTTCGGCCGCCTATGCTGCGCGCCACATAGCCAAAAATCTCGTGGCAGCGGGTGTTGCTGACGAAGTGTTGGTTCAGGTTGCCTATGCAATAGGCGTTGCCCAACCCGTAAGTCTCAATGTCAACACCTTCGGTACTGCAAAGGTTAATCTTTCCGACGCCGAAATTTCCGACAAGGTGAAAAATATGTTTGATATGCGGCCCTTCGCTATCGAACAGCGTTTTGGCCTGCGTAAACCCATATATCTTGAAACCGCAACCTACGGCCACTTCGGTCGAAAGCCCGAAAAGGTTGTTAAGAAATTCCATTCCCACTACGAGCCTGAACGTGAAATCGAGGTAGAACTCTTTGCGTGGGAAAAGGAAGATATGGTTCCTCAAATAAAAAAAGCGTTCAATATCAATTAAATGCGCATAGATATTCTGACAGTTCTTCCGGAAATGTTGGAGTCACCTTTGAATTGCTCCATACTCCACCGGGCCCAGGCAAAAGGGCTCGTGGAGTTTCATGTTCATAATCTTCGTGATTATTCGTCAAACAAGCATCGGAAGGTCGACGATTATCCCTTTGGCGGAGAGGCCGGGATGGTAATGCAGATTGAACCGGTTGACCGCTGCATATCGGCTTTGAAGTCAGAGCGTGACTACGATGAGGTAATCTTCACTTCGCCCGACGGCGAGATGTTTAATCAGCCGATGGCCAACTCCCTTTCGATGTTGAATAACGTTATTATTCTTTGCGGACATTACAAAGGCATAGACTGGCGTATTAGAGAGCATTTGATAACGAAGGAAATAAGCATTGGCGACTATGTGCTGACCGGTGGCGAGATTCCTGCCGTTGTTATTGCCGATGCTATGGTTCGCCTGGTGCCGGGAGTTATAGGCGACGAGCAGAGCGCTCTAAGCGATTCTTTTCAGGATAACTTGCTTGCTCCTCCGGTATATACTCGTCCGGCCGATTATAAGGGTTGGAAAGTGCCGGAAATTCTGCTCAGCGGCCATGAAGCGCGCATTGCCGAATGGCGCCAGGAGCAGGCGCTTGAACGCACCCAACGTCTTCGTCCGGACCTACTGAAATGAGCACTCCGCATAATACTAAGCGCATAGTTGTTGAAGCCTTGGCCGCAGGTCTGATTCCTTGCGGCTTGCGGGAATATGCTTTTCAGGTGTGTCCGAGGTTGATTAAGCTGAAACCGGAATGGATGAACCTTACGTTTATCGTGCCTCCCGGCATGAGCGGGTGTTTCGGACCCGGCGCAGATTATATCGAAGCCTCGGAGCTGAAAGCTAAAGTGATGCGCAGCATCCCTATGGTACGCGCGGATTTATTCCATGCCCTTCATCAAATTTGCACCGTTAAGCGTTTGCCAGGCGTTAAAAATCAGTTGGTAACGGTTCATGACATCAACTTCGTTCATACAAAACATGGACGGAGCTATCGTCATGCCGAGGGGCGTTATCTATCGCGGGTGGCAGCCGCTACTCATCTGGCTTTCATATCAAGGTTTGCGGCAGAGGATGTTGCCGAACATTTTCCCTATAGTCAGCCGGCTCGGGTTATTTATAACGGTGTAACCCCTCCTGATGTTTCCAAGGCTAAGCGGCCGCAGGGTGTGCCCGACGGACCTTACCTGCTCCATCTCTCCAGCCTGGATGAATATAAAAACGTTAGGGTGCTCGTTCGTATGATGGACTTTTTGCCTGATCGTCGCCTCGTTATTGCAGGAAACTGTAAGGACGCCGAACTCCGGGAAATGGTTGACAAACGCAGCAACGTGTTTATGGTCGGACGGGTTAGTGAAGAAGAAAAGATATGGCTGTATGAAAACTGCACGGCATTTCTGTTTCCTTCGCGAGCCGAGGGGTTCGGCCTGCCCCCGTTGGAGGCCATGCATCTCGGCAAGCCCGTTTTCCTGTCAACTTTGACCTCGCTGCCTGAAGTCGGAGGAAATCAGGCGTATTATTGGACAGAACTCGAACCGGGTGCCATGGCTGCGGAACTTATTGTAAAGTTATCGGGCCCTCAGGATCCTAACGGTCGCCGCATTCATGCCCTTCAGTTCTCGTGGGACACGACCGCACGCGCTTATATCGATTACTATAACGACATTCTAAGCCAATGAAAAAAGTATTGATAATCAATGGCCCCAATCTGAATCTTCTGGGCCGCCGCGAACCGGGTATCTATGGTTCGCAAACTATGGATATGGCGCTTGAAGAGTGCGGTAAACTCGCCGAAATCGACTATTTTCAAAGCAACCACGAGGGAGAGCTGATTGATAAACTCCATGAAATCGGCTTCACCAGCGAATATGCAGGCATTGTTTTGAACGCCGGCGCCTATACCCACACGTCGCTCGCCCTGGCCGATGCCATTGCGGCTATTGAGCTGCCGGTGGTGGAGGTGCACATTTCCAACGTTCATTCGCGCGAGGAAATTCGTCATCGCTCGATGATTTCCGGCGTTTGCCGCGGGGTAATCGCAGGCTTCGGTCTCGATAGTTACCGCCTGGGTGTGGAGGCCCTTATTCGTGGATAACCTGCTGGAGGAATATATATTAAACCATATTGCAGACGAGCCGGCCCATCTGCGCCGGCTTAATCGCCACACCCAGCTCCACCACCTGTATTCCCACCAGTGTTCGGGCCACCTGCAGGGTAGGGTACTCTCCTTTCTGTCGAAGCTCGTTAGTCCTCGCCGCGTAATTGAACTCGGCACTTTTACCGGCTATTCGGCATTATGTCTGGCCGAAGGGTTGGCGCCCGACGGCGAACTGTTTACCGTTGAGCATAATGAGGAAGATGCCGATACCCTCAACGAACTCTTTTCAGCTGACCCGAGAATCCACCTCTATGTCGGCGATGCCTGCGAAGCCATCGAGTCACTCCCCGCACCGTGGGATTTGGCATTTATTGATGCCAACAAGCGGGAATACTCGGAATATCTGCAACTGTTGTTGCCCCGCATGGCTCCGGGTGGGCTGATTATAGCCGATAATACCCTCTGGGCCGGCAAGGTAGTTGATCCTGCGGAAAATGATGCTCAAACGCTGGGTATCCGCCGCTTCAACGATTTGGTCAAGTCTATGGCCGACAAACTTCACCCTATAATTCTTCCGCTTCGCGACGGAATGACCCTGCTTCGTATAGATGGAACTTCAAACGATTGACAAACAAACTCTTGCCGCTCTTCCGTGCGAGCAGTTCAGCGGACGCATAGAGCTGGTTCAAACACCCGAGGCGGCGATTAAGGCCATGCGTTTTCTGATGGATCAGCCAATGGTCGGCTTCGACACTGAAACGCGGCCGAATTTCCGCAAAACCGATAACCACAAGGTGTCGCTACTGCAACTGTCGACCCCCTCGATTTGTTTTCTCATTCGCCTAAACCGCGTTGGTATCATGCCGGAAATCAAAGAGTTTCTTGAAACTCCGAATGTTATAAAAGTCGGATTGTCTACCAAAGATGATTTTCATCAGCTTAATCAACTGGAGGTAATCCAACCTCAGGGATTTGTTGAACTGCAGTCGATTGTTAAAGACTATGGGATAGGCGAAGCATCGCTTACGAAAGTATATGCCCTCTTGTTCGGGAAACGAATATCTAAAGGCCAGCGCCTGACCAACTGGGAGGCAGTAGAACTTACAGAGGCGCAGCAACGCTATGCTGCTCTCGATGCGTATGCTTGCCTTAAAATCTATCAACGTCTTACCGAAAATGCTCCCCTCTGATCCATTTATTCTGCTGAGTTATATCAACACTAAGTTGCGCGACGAATATTCATCGCTCAACGCTTTGTGTGAAGACCTCAATGTTGACCGTGCAGCTCTTGAAAGCAAGCTCGCTGACGCCGGCTTCGAATATCTTCCCGAGGCAAATCAGTTTCGCTAAAGCTGCGGTTTTATATGCTGCTCAATGTAGGCGGCCATAGCGTTAGAATTCTGGCAGCCGAGCAAATATTTTTTGCCATTGGCAAGCGTAAGCATAAAGCAATCGTTGCCGTTGCCCCAATATCCGGTGTAGGTACCGGTTTTGCTATCGCGAAACTTCCCCCAAAAGCCCATAAAGCCGCCAGAAGCGCAGATGCGGATGGTGCCCGGCAGCGGCTTGAACGGGTTTTCGACTTTAACCACCTCCGACATGGCGATAGTCCGCTTTTTAAGCGGCGAGTGAATAGTAATCTCACTGTCGTTGGCCGATAAGGAAATCGGTGCGTAGAGCAAAGCCACGGGATAGATGCAGATCACAATAAATAAAATAGAAAAGAATCCTGCCGGCTCATGAACTGTACAAACCAGACCGCCGACCAAGACTGCCGTTAAAACAATCGTCAGCACCCAAGAAGTTTTGCTATAAACAACCCTTTCTTTCATATCTAATCGTTATTGTTTTGGTTTAGGAGGTTAGTAACTTCTTCTTTTAAAAGTGGAAGGTGATTAACAACTATTGCCCAAATAAGGTCCTCTTTTAAACTATCATAACCGTGAATCAGATAATTGCGGGTGTTAACTATCCTTCTTGCTGATGTTATAGCAATGTTCGGTTCAATCTTCAGAATCCGGTTCATTGCCTCACCAATGATAGCCAATTCCCATTGCACTGCGCTTCGAAAGCATTTGTCCTCACAAAATACTTTAAATTCGCGAGGACGAGTTGCACAAAACAACTCAATATTCTCAATAGATGAAAGAATGTCAGATAGTGATTTAAGGACTTGGTTATCCATAAATTAGTTGTTTGGTGGCGTTGAGCTCTTTAATGAAATATGGATTCTTAACGGCTGTTTCGTCTATTAAATCAACTTTTCTTCCTAAAAGATTTTGAAGCTCTTCGATAAAATCAAAGAATGTAACAAAGAGATCGGGAATTTTGTCATAATCAAAAACGACAGATAAATCTATGTCGCTTTTCTCGTTGAATTTTGGTGTAAGAATCGAACCGAAAACCCATAGTTTGGAAACATGGTATTTTTGGCATAATCTTTTAATCTTTTCTATATTAATCTCAATCAACTTCATAGTGCAAATATACAAAAAAAGATTAAAATACAAAACCGTTAGAAGTCGATTGTGAGGCGGACGTTGAACTGGCGGCGGGTCAGATAGTTCGGAACCGCATACTGGATATCGTTAACGTCGGTGACCCAATAATAGGAGCTTACGTTGGAAATGTCGAGCAGGTTGAAGCAGTCAACTCCGAGCCAGATGCTTTTGAA
>CAZGTD010000058.1:0-7373 GCA_964528425.1 uncultured Bacteroides sp. | reverse complement strand
TGCACTTCGGCCACGCCGAAACGCTGATGCCGCTGCTGTCGCTGATGAGGGTGCCCGACTGCTATTACCTTACATATTACTTCGACACAGTCGCCGACCACTGGCAGTCGTTTCATGTGGTTCCGATGGCTTCGAACCTCCAGGTGATTCTGCTCCGCTCCGCATCGGGACGCCACTATGTGCGCCTCGACCTGAACGAACGTCCGGTCAGCTACCCGGTCCACGGCACCATATTGCCCTGGACGGAGTTCCGCACCCACCTGCTGTCGTTCCTTTAACCTTTGCCGGACTTTGCCAGTGATTTCAGGAGCTTCAGACGCTTGGCAATGTGGCCGACGGAAACGATGGTAAATTCTATCGTGTTACGGTTACGCAGCCAATCTGTAATGAAGAATTTAATTTGAGGGTCGCCGGGTTGGAGCGATTTTTAGCTTTTGAGCGATTGCTCCCACACGCACCCAAATACGGGTTAAGACGGGCTGCTGAAAATGCTATTCCATAATCGGAGCATTTCACTGAACAATTTTGAACTATTTTATTATTGTAAAATGACATCTGGAGCAGTTACTGCATCCATTGCAGATCATTCGGCTGCCACACCTGAAGCACAATTCGCGATATTGCGGTTTATAAAGATTCTGTTCATCTATATCGAATCCGAGCGGGTCATGAAGATGAAAATCAATCGGCCGACCCATATGGTTTACATTGGCCTTCAGAGCCATTTCGGTCTGAATGCGTTTGCCGGGTAGATGATATAAACGTCCGTCTTTAATAAAATTAGTTCCGGTTTCGATAAAGCAGAATCTAACGTCATGGAGCTTGCATTGGGCCGATAGCGATTTCACCCAGTCGAAGTTACAGGGGCGACTGCCATCATAATTCTCGCCGCCGGCAATTACCTGTTCAATCCGGCCCGTTGCGAGATACCGGCCAATATCTAATGGCCCGATGAGCGGCGCGGCCATAATCCCTTTGTGCTTAAAGGGTAACTGAAGCAGTAACGGCAACCTTTCATCAGCATTCTGTTGATTCTCGCACGAAACGTTGAACCAAACGTTGTCCCACCCGTCGCCCCAGTCGGCGGGTAATGTTTCCGCAACCCGCTGCGGCCTTTTTGTCAGCAGAAAGAATTTAACGTCAGGCCTCTGCTTGATAATATTCCATGCCTCGGGTCGCCAACAGTCAGCCTCCTGAAGAAAAAAGTCAGAAGTCATGCAAACCCGAATCAGTTCGCCGCTTTTAATGACATAGCTGCCCGAGCGGTCTTTCTGGAGCGGATAATTAAATGCCTGCGTGCGGTAGATGTCGGCTCCGCTTCTGTCCCGTCGGCTATCGAGAAAGTACATGTAGCAGTGTCGACACCCTTCACTTATTTTGCGGCATCCGTGCCACGGATTCCAAATGTCATGCATCGGGCAGAGAATCTAATATGGGCAGCGTAAGTGTAACCCCGGCTGCAAAGTTACTAAAATTCCTTGAATCGGTAGTTATTGAAACGCCTGGTTCCATAAAAGACTTTATAAATCTGAATGTAATATATCAGCGGGGTTAAGGTCCGCCGGGTTGCGTAAGTCGGGGATTTTTTGTAAATTTGCGGCTGAAAATGGCTTCACGAACTCGCGAACGGCTAATTGACGTGGCCCGTCAACTCTTTCTCCGTCAAGGAATTGACAAGACCACAATGAACGATATTGCGACCGCCTCCGACCGCGGACGCCGCACTATCTACACCTATTTCCGCACTAAAAACGATATTTTTGAGGCCGTTGTCAGCAACGAAGCCGACAAAATTCTCGCCGATCTCGAATCAGCCATCAGCTGCGCCTCGGATGCCACCGGAAAATTCCGCGCCCTGGCCGACTTCCGCATCAACATTGCCCGCCGCGATGCCACCGGCTATGAAGTATGGTATAAATCCCTGTTTTCGTCAAACGTTAAACGCGCCCAGGCCGTGCGCGAAATGGTTACGAAACGCCTCTATCAGATGCTCGACGATATTCTCACCGAAGGAGTCAGAACCGGCGAGTTCGATGCAGGGCAGGCCAGGCTCGCACCTTCGACGCTGACAATGATGATCCGGGGTACAGACTGGTCGATTATGCGCCAGGTTGAGCAGGAAATGTATGATAAATGGCATCGCGACAGTGTTGACTTCATGGCCCAAGGTCTTCGGGCGCACTAAATTTAAAATAACTAATTCATCACTAAATATCAAGACATTTAACCAATGAAACTTCTCGAAGGAAAAACCGCTCTGATTACCGGCGCCGCACGCGGCATCGGCAAGGCCCTGGCCCTGCGTTTCGCACAGGAAGGTGCTAATATCGCATTCACCGACCTCGTTATTGACGAAAACGGCGAAGCTACCAAAGCCGAAATCGCCGCTCTGGGCGTTAAGGTTGAAGCTTATGCCTCGAACGCAGCCGATTTCCAGCAGACTCAGGATGTAGTTGCCCAGGTTGTTAAAGACTTCGGCCGCATCGACATTCTTGTAAACAATGCCGGCATTACAAAAGACGGCCTGCTGATGCGCATGACCGAACAGCAGTGGGATGCCGTTATCACCGTCAACCTCAAAAGTGCCTTCAACTTCTGCAAGGCAGTAGTTCCGGTTATGATGAAACAGCGCGGCGGCTCGATTATCAACATGGCCTCGGTAGTTGGCGTTCACGGCAACGCAGGTCAGTGTAACTACGCTTCGTCGAAGGCCGGCCTCATCGCCCTCGCAAAATCCATTGCCCAGGAAGTAGGCTCACGCGGCATCCGCGCCAACGCAATCGCCCCCGGCTTCATTGAAACCGCAATGACTGCCGCCCTGCCCGAAGCCGTTCGCCAGGAATGGTGCACCAAAATTCCCCTGCGCCGCGGTGGAAAACCCGAAGATATCGCCGACGTTGCAACATTCCTTGCATCCGACATGTCGAGCTACGTTACCGGCCAGGTTATCCAGGTCGATGGCGGCATGAACATGTAATTCCCCGTTATGCTGCAGTATAACACCATGAGATCACAGCTGGCAATGCCCGAATACGGCCGCAGTGTCCAGCAGATGGTCGACCACTGCCTCTTAATCGAAAATCGCGACGAGCGCAATGCCTGCGCTCGCGCGATTATCGACACTATATGCCGGCTGAACCCCCAGTTGCGCACCAACCCCGAATGGCGTGCGAAGCTCTGGGACCATCTGGCAATCATGGCAGATTTCAAACTCGATATTGACTGGCCCGAACAGACAATAACCGCTGAATCGCTCCAGTCGCGCCCGGCAAAACTGCCGATTCCGCAGAGCGTTATTCCCAAGCGCGTTTACGGCATAAACATCATTAAGCTGATTGACACCGCCCTGGCCATGGACTCCGATAACCCCGACCGCGATGAGTTCGTTTATCTGATTGCCTGCCAGATGAAAAAGCTTTTGATTGCCGAAAACCCCGAAAACGCTACCGACAAGCGCGTCTATAACGACCTGGCCGAACTCAGCAACGGAATGATTATTATCGATTCCGAAAGCATGCCACTGCCACGGTTCGACAACCTGGCCCAGGAACTTGCCGCAACCCAACAGCCCGCGCGCAAAAAGAAACGCCGCCGCCACTGATGCTCGCGCCCGGAAAAGTAAAGATTGCCGTCGGAACTATCCTAAAGACCCACGGCATTAAAGGAGAACTAAACGTTGAGCTGACCGATATGGCCGAGCCCGACAGCGATTTCGCACCGGGGGCATGCGTGATTCTGGAGCTCGACGGACTTGACGTGCCCTTTTTCGTAGGCAGCTGTCGGCCAAGGGGAGCGGAATCGGTTTTGCTTACTCTCGATGACGTTGCTTCCGACTCCGACGCCACCTCGCTCGTCGGGCTCACCATCTATGTCTACGCCGACCCCGCCGAACTTGGCGAAGAACTGACCGCCGGCGATTTGGTCGGCTTCACCCTCACTACCGACTCCGGTGAAGCTATCGGCCGCATTGACCAACTCGTTGAACTCACTCCCGGAGCATGGTATTTCAGCGTCGACGGGCGCCTGATTCCGGCAGTGGATGATTTTATATGCGCAATAGACCCCGAGGGGCTGACCGTAACGGTTTCGCTCCCCGAAGGGCTGCTCGAACTTTAACGTCCTCGCGGGCGTTTTTTAATAGACTGACAAAATGTCAGTCCCTAAAGCGTTGGCACGCTTTTCGCCAATCTCTAACCAAAATCAAAACCATTTTTAACCAAAGTAAACTATGAATCTCAAACCATTAGCCGACAGAGTCGTTATCAAGCCCACCCCGGCTGAAGAAGTGACCATGGCCGGCATTATTATTCCTGATTCCGCCAAAGAGAAACCGCTGAAAGGCGAAGTGCTCGCCGCAGGCCCCGGAACCAAAGACGAAGAAATGCAACTTAAACCGGGCGACAAAGTGCTCTACGGCAAATATGCCGGCACCGAAATCGAACTCGACGGCGAAAAATACCTGATTATGCGCCAGCAAGACGTTCTGGCAACCATTGACTAATCAATCCATTCAATTTTACTTATGGCAAAAGATATTCAATTCAACATAAAAGCTCGCGAAGAGCTGAAAAAAGGCGTTGACGCCCTGGCCGACGCCGTTAAGGTAACCCTCGGTCCCAAAGGCCGCAACGTTATTATTGAAAAGAAATTCGGTGCTCCCCATATCACCAAGGACGGCGTCAGCGTTGCCCGCGAAGTGGAACTCGAAGACCCCTTCCAGAACATGGGTGCCCAACTCGTTAAAGAAGTAGCTTCCAAGACCGGCGACGATGCCGGCGACGGCACCACCACCGCCACCGTGCTGGCCCAGAGCATCATCACCGTAGGCCTCAAAAACGTTGCCGCCGGCGCAAACCCCATGGACCTCAAGCGCGGCATCGACAAGGCTGTGGCCATTGTTGTTGACTCCATCCGCTCGCAGGCCCACGAAGTAGGCGACGACCTCAAGAAAATCGAAGATGTTGCCCGCATTTCGGCCAACAACGACGAAGCCATCGGCCAGCTCATTGCTGAAGCCATGCGCAAAGTAAAGAAAGAAGGCGTCATTACCGTCGACGAAGCCAAAGGCACCGAAACCACCGTCGACATTGTTGAAGGCATGCAGTTCGACCGCGGCTACATTTCGCCCTATTTCGTAACCAACACCGAAAAAATGGAGTGCGTTATGGATTCGCCGATGATTCTTCTTTACGACAAGAAGATTTCAAACCTCAAGGATATGCTTCCCATACTCGAAGCTACGGCCCAGAGCGGACGCCCGCTGCTGATTATTGCAGAAGACGTTGACTCCGAAGCTCTGGCAACCCTGGTTGTAAACCGTCTGCGCGGCTCTCTGAAAATCTGTGCGGTCAAGGCTCCCGGCTTCGGCGACCGCCGCAAGGAAATGCTCGAAGACATCGCCATTCTTACCGGCGGTGTGGTTATCAGCGAAGAAAAGGGCATGACCCTCGCCGCAGCCACAGTTGAAATGCTCGGTCGCGCCGAAACCGTTACCGTTAATAAAGACACCACCACGATTGTTAACGGTGCCGGTTCTGCCGAGGCAATCGCCTCACGCGTGGCCCAGATCAAGGCTCAGATTGAAAGCACCAAGAGCGACTACGACCGCGAAAAACTGCAGGAACGACTGGCAAAACTCGCCGGCGGCGTTGCAGTGCTCCATATCGGCGCCCCCTCCGAAGTTGAAATGAAGGAGAAAAAAGACCGTGTGGACGATGCCCTGCATGCAACCCGCGCGGCCATTGCCGAAGGCATAGTTCCCGGCGGCGGCGTCGCCTACATCCGCGCAACTGCCAAACTCGCCGACGTTAAAGGCGTTAACGATGACGAAACCACCGGTATCCTCATTGTTAAGCGCGCGATTGAAGAACCCCTGCGCCAGATTGTTCACAACGCCGGCGAAGAAGGCTCGGTAGTTGTGCAGAAAGTCAAGGAAGGCACCGGCGCCTACGGCTACAATGCCCGCACCGGCGAATATGAAGACCTCTTCGCCGCCGGCGTTATCGACCCCGCCAAGGTTACCCGCGTAGCGCTGGAAAATGCCGCATCCATCGCCGGCATGTTCCTGACCACCGAATGCGTAATCGCCGACAAGAAAGAAGATAATCCCGCACCGGCAATGCCGAATCCCGGCATGGGCGGCATGGGCATGATGTAAACCTCAATCTACCCCGCATAAAAGGCTCGGAACCTCACCCGGTTCCGGGCCTTAATATTATCGATTCAGAGCGGTTTAGACCTGTGCGTCGCAAAAAATTTTGGTAGTTAGCATTTTTTTTGTAACTTTGCACCCGATATAAAGCAAATTTTCACCAATTTAATAATTCACAACACTATGTCTGAAATTGCAGATCGCGTAAAAGCAATCATCGTTGACCAGCTCGCTGTTGACGAAAACGAAGTAACCCCCACCGCTTCTTTCACCACCGACCTCGGCGCTGACAGCCTCGACACCGTTGAACTCATCATGGCTCTTGAAAAAGAATTCAACATTTCAATCCCCGAAGAAGAAGCCAACACCATTCAGACCGTAGGCGACGCTATCGCTTACATCGAAAAGGTTCAGGGCTAATACTTCCAAACCGAAAACCTATCCTTTCTCCTCAACCCATTTTAAAACTATAGCTATTTACCGAATGGAACTTAAAAGAGTTGTTGTTACCGGCCTCGGAGCCATAACACCTCTGGGCAACGACGTTGAAACCACATGGAAAAACGCAGTTGCCGGCAAAAGCGGCGCCGGACCCATCACCCACTTCGACGCCTCGAAATTCAAAACTCAGTTTGCCTGCGAAGTTAAAGACTTCGACGCTGCTGCCTTTGGCATCGACCGCAAAAAGGCCCGTCAGCTCGACCTCTATGCCCAATACGCAATGGCAGCTGCCCAGCAGGCTGTTGAAGATGCCAAAATCAACGACGAAGGCAACGACCACAACCGCATAGGCGTTATCGTTGCCGCAGGTATCGGCGGCCTTCACACCTTTGAAGAAGAAGCCGGCTACTACGCCGTTCATGGCGAAGAACAGGGCCCGAAATACAACCCCTTCTTCATTCCCAAAATGATTGCCGACATCGCTTCCGGCCACATTTCGATGCAATATGGCTTCCACGGCCCCAACTACGGCACTGTGAGCGCTTGCGCGTCGTCAAACAACGCCATTATCGATGCTTACAACCTTATTCGCCTCGGCAAAGCCGATGCTATAGTTACCGGCGGCGCCGAAGCCGCCATCTTCCCGGCCGGCGTTGGCGGTTTCAACTCGATGCACGCCCTGTCGACCCGCAACGATGACCCGCAGGGAGCTTCGCGCCCCTTCTCCGCCTCGCGCGACGGCTTCGTTATGGGCGAAGGTTCAGCAGTGCTCGTGCTCGAA
>CAZGTD010000057.1:0-7976 GCA_964528425.1 uncultured Bacteroides sp. | reverse complement strand
CCGAGTTTGCCGTTAAACACGCCGCCAAGGTCGACGACGAAGAAACCGGCGAAGTGTACCAGGCTCTGCTGCAAATGGCGCTGTGCGACAACGTTCTGACCTACGGCGAGGTGCACAATCTCCTGGCCCTCGCCGAAGCACTGGACATTGACCAGGACGCAGCAGTTTTGATGCTCTGCGACCTCGTTAAGACCGAGCCGGAACTCGAGGTTTCATTTGAGCCCGACGAAGAGTAATTAGTAATTAGGAATTATAGATAATGAGCAATTCATTTATTAACTTGGCTCGGGCTTGTGCCCTGGGTTTCTTGTTTATCCTTTCGGCCGGTATTCTCAGCGCCGAGAGCGTTAAGCAGGTGGCCGACGACTATTCCCAGAGCAGTTCAAAGTATATTACCGACTATGGCAGGGTGCTCAATGATGAAACGTTTGACGACATTGACCGTATGGCTGCCGACCTCCAGTCGCGCACTGGCGTTAAGACCGTAGTTGCCATTATCAACGAAATCGAAGGCGAGCGCGACATCAATAGTTTCGCAGAAAGTCTTGCTCAGGAAATCTGCACTGACACCAATGGTGTTCTGCTGCTAATCTCGATGGACGACCGGGAAGCGGTAATTCTTCCCTGCAGTACACTCGCATCTACTCTCACCGACCGCAAGTGTAGCAATATTATCAATGATGAGCTCGTTGCAAAATTCCGCGATCAAAAATATAACACAGGAATTTATAACACGGTTTCTGTTATCGAAGAAACGCTAACGAAAGGAGTCCAAAGCTCATCGAATCAATTAGCAAACTTAGACGGCAACGACTCCGATCAAAAGTCCGATAAGTGGCCGATTGACAATAATACGTTATTGATTATTCTTGTATGCGTAATTCTTGTTGGTTGTGGCATTTATCTAATATGCAAAAAAACTAAAGGAGAAAAATGCCCTAAATGCGGCGCAAAACTTCAGGAAACTCATTTGTCTGCGGACTCTGATGCTCTGAACGATGAGCAGAAACTCGAACGCCGCATAGGCGCGGTGCAATATAAGGGGCTCGTATGTCCGAAGTGTCAGTACACCTCCGTAACCGAAGGGGTTAAAAGCCCTCAGTTTGAAACATGTCCGAAGTGCAACGCCCACACTTATCGCAAAATTGAAGCTAAGGTTGCAAAAGAGGCCGGGTTCTTCAAGAGCGGAAAGGAAGTTGAAATGTTTGAATGCGCTAATTGTCATTACCATACTGAAAGAGAGAAGATGGTTAGTTCCGGTGCCGGTAAAGCGGCAAGCGCGGCGGCTCCCATCGCAATGATGGGTGCTACTATAGGGGTTAGCAAACTGCTCGGCGATGATAATAAGTCGAAAGCGGATGCCAATCCGATTAGTTCACTTTCATCTTTTTTTGGCGGCAAAGAAAACGGCCGAGATAATGACCGCGACCGTGACCGCGACCGTGACCGCGACCGCGACCGTGACCGCGACCGCGACAGAGACAGAGACAGAGACCGAGACCGTGACCGCGACAGAAACCGTGACTCCCGCAATGGTGGCGGCAGATGGTAATTTAAATAAATTAAACTAAATCATTATAACAATGGCAAATAAGATTAAAGTATATGGCAAGGCGCAGAACAGAACCGCGCTCGGAATAGTCCACGCCTATGTGGTTATGTATCCCCACGCGACTCTCGACGACCTGCGCCAGGCATTTCCCAACACCTTGAATCCCGACATGGGTGTGAGCGAGCTGCTTCTGCCGGTTGAAGAAGCGGTGAATTTCAACCAGAAAATGAGTCTCTATTTCGCCAAGCCCGACGAAGTGATTGAGCTGCAAGATGGCTCCAAGGTCGCTCTGGCTCAGGTATGGTCGAAGCCCTCGTTTGAGCGCATGGTTGAGCAGGGCAAGCTCTATGACGTTGAAGTGGCCGAGTTTGAAAAGACCATGAAAGGCGAAAAGGGCGGCTACCGTCTGGAGTATCTCAACGGCTACGTTCCGCCGGTGCCTGTTGTTGCCGAAAAGAAGGGCAGCAAAGCCTGGCTCTGGATTCTGCTGTTGTTGCTGCTTTTGGGCGGCGCGATTGCCTGGTTCATGACCCGCAAGCCCGAAGTGGTTGAGGTCGAAAAGGTTGTTGAAGTCGAAAAGATTGTTGAGAAGGAAGTTATTGTGCGCGACACCGTTTTCGTTCAGCAGGTTGAAGAGATTGAAAAGAACTTCAACGCCGCTCAGTTTGCACTGGGTAAAGCAGACCTGAACGACGACTCGAAAATCGCGCTCCACGACCTGGCTAAGGTTATGAAGCAGAATCCGGAACTGCGCCTGCGCATCGAGGGCCACACTTCGGCCGAAGGCAATGCCGACGCCAACCAGAAGCTTTCGGAAGCACGCGCTAAGGCTGCGGTTGACTTCCTGGTCAACAAGGAGGGCATCGACGCATCGCGCCTTGAGGCTGTTGGCAAAGGCAGCTCGGAGCTCAAGGATCCGGAAAATCCGACTTCCGACGTTAACCGTCGCACCGAATTCGAAATCCTCTGATTTCACGACTTGATATGGAAGTATGAAGAAAATAACAGTTTTTTCACTTTCCCTATGCTTGACAGCCGGAGCAATGTTCTCCGGTTGCCAACATTTAGGGTTTAACCAAGATGCCGAAGCGCCGCGAAATTATCTTTCGGAGGTGAAGTCGGTCAATAAGTTAGTGCTTGCGCAGATGTCGATAACCAAAATGGCAACGGTCAACGATATTGACCTGGGCAAGGTCAGCGGCATGAAGCAGATGGCTTCGGGTCTGCTCGACGCAGTTAAGGTCGGCAACCGCAAGGCTGCGTATTCCTACAATACCTATCTGCGCGCCTACGTTGACCTGAGTAACCTTGCGCCGGACGATGTTACGGTCGACGAAGTCAGCAAGACCATTACTCTCAACCTGCCGGCCGTTCAGACCGAGTTTGCAGGCCGCGATATGGAGATTCGCGAAAATCACTATCGCGTTAGCGGTCTGCGCTCGGAAATCAGCGCCCAGGAAAGAGCCGAAATCAAGGAAATGATGAATGCCGCCCTGAAAGAAGAGGTTGAGCAAAAGTCGGAATTCCGCAGCCGCCTCGAAGCAGAAGCCCGCACCAAAGCCGACACCTATTTCAAGTCGCTGTTGGGTGGCGACGGATATAACGTAATCGTAAATTTTAAGTAAGATGAAAGCTATTCGCACTATAATTGTCTTGGTTGTAGTGGCTGCCGCAGGATTCGTTGGCTACAAATGGTACACGGACCCGGAGGCAAGCAACGTTAGCATGAAGGAGGCCAAGATTGCCGATGTGTCGCCGATGTTGCGGCTCTGCTCGGTTGAGATTTACGACGATGTTCCCGTTAGCGGAACTATTGGCAAGAAGCACCTGTTTGCACGCATGGCGCTGAAAGGTTCGATTTCGTTTGACCTCGACAGCGTTGATATGACTCAGAGCGGCGACACCCTGAAGCTGAACCTCCCGCGCGAAATAGTGGAGATTTATGAATCGACCGACGCCGGTGCCTATGAGGTTATCGACACCTGGTGCGACGGTCTGTTCGGCTCGTCGAACTTCACCGCAGCTGAAGAAAACTCCATTAAGGTCAAGGCACGCGAGGATTATCGCAAAAACATTTATGACAAATGCTACGTTAAGCGTGCGCGCAAGGAAGCTGTGGCGAATCTGACGTCGCTGCTGGGCGGCCTGACCGGAGCCACTGTTATTGTAACCGACCCGTCGCCCGAAGGCTATCTGAACTAATTAAACAGTAACTGAAGTTATGGCGAATAAAGCATACTACCGCAAGCTGATTGTTGAAAAACGCGCCGAAATGGCAAAAGAACGCGCAGCAAAAAAGCGCGATAATGAATCGTACGCCCGCATGATTAAGAGTGCGACTTCGCCGGCCGGCAAAGCATCATATAAAAAGAGCAAAATTGACCGCGCTGAAAGCCACGACAGGCGCATAGAGCGGCTTAAGCTCGAAATTGCGCGCCTGCAGGTTGAAGTTACCCGTGCGCCCAAATAACGCCGTCGGCGAAGCTATTGGGCGTCTTTAAGCTGCCGGTAGCGGCGGCGAATGTAATTGGCCAGTTCATTGCGCTTGGTAGCGGCGGTTTCTTCCGTGCAGCCGATTTCGAGCATGCTCAGATAGAGATGCTCCTGCCATTGGGGAATAATGTTTTCGGCATCGTGGAGGTGATCTTCAGGATGGTCGAAGTTATATGAAGCGAAGAATTCGAGTTGCCGGTCAATGTCTTTAACGGCCTTGTTCCAAACGGCAGTGACGGCGGCTTCGGATGGCTTGGCGGTCGTTTCGACGATTATGGTGTCGGTTCGGTTAATGTAGACCGTGTCGACTGTCGGAGCAACCGGAGCGACCGGAGCCGGGCGCTTGAGAATGATGAGCCCGCAAGCAATTGCGAGCAAAAACGCACACACCGACGCGGCTGTCAGGGTCGCCGCAGAACCGGAATTGCTCTTTTTTTGGAGGAGCCGGCGCACTGCGGTTGCCGACGGTCGCGCATGTGCATCCTGCCGAAGGCAGCGGTCGATTATGCCTCGATATTTGCGCTCGGGCAGCAGAAGCTGCATGAGTTTGCCAAAGGCGTAGATGTCGGCTCCGGCCGAGGCTTCCTGCTCGTTGCCGGCCATCTGCTCTGGCGCGCCAAAGTTTTTTGAGCCTGCGGAGAGCTTGTAGACAACAAAGTCGTCGCCGTCGCCCAGGCCGAAGTCAATGAGTTTGACGCGGTCGCCATGGTGGGTGATGAGCACATTGTCGGGCTTGAGGTCGCGATGACTGATGCCGAGAGAGTGGATATATTCCAATGCTTCGGCAATTTGGGCCACTACGCGGACTCGGGCAGCCGAATCTCGGCCTTTGTCGGAGCCGAGCCAATGGCGCAGCTCAATGCCGTCGACGAACTCCATGACCAGAGCTTCGCCTATGGGCGGAATCAGTTCCCACGACGTTGTGCGCGCAATCGAGGGGTGGTCGAGGCTCATTCCGAGTTCGAATTCCTTAAAGAGCAGGCGCTGCCACTCAGGCAGAGCGCGATAGGACGCGGAAAGGGTTTTGATGAAGTATTTGCGGCCGTAGCGCGTGGCGGTGTACAGCGCGTAAACGCCATGGTCGCCCATGTGCTTGAGGTCGCTCCACGCCTCAAGGCGCGGATTGTCCCCGGCAGAGTCACCGCCGACAAACATTGCCGAGTTGCACGAACAGTCCTGGTTCATCGTTTCCATTCAAATGCAAAGATAGCAAAACTCCCCGACCTGCCCAAATAAAAAACCGGGCAGCTTGCGCTTGCCCGGCCACTGAAGGTATGAAAACCTTAAAGAAAATCTCGCAGATGATTATTCGGCATAGAGGTTTTCCTCGCGCTGAGGAATGTATTGCTCAACCAGGCGGCTGATTTTCTTCATGTCCGGCCGGTGGTTGGGGTAGTCGATAAGGGTTCCGATAGGGTAGAGGACGGGGTCGGATGCCGACTGGAAGTCGGCGGCGTTTTCGGAATAATCGCCGTCGTCGACCGCGTCGGCCTCAATAGCATAATCGCTGAAAGCGATTGAGCGCTCGGCATCGCGATGACGTTCAATGCCAACCAGCAGAGTGGTTGGAATGATGCTTAACTGAGGGTCTTCGCCCCAGAATTGAGGGCGGTTAATAACGTCGGCCACCTTAGTGGCTATAATGTCGGTGAGTTCTTTGCGTGTCATAGTATAGTAATATCTTTTGCTAATATAACGCCCCACCCCCTGAAATGGTTCTAAGCAACCATTGGGGGGGCGGGGCCGGTTGATGCGTTATAAGAAACGGGGATTATTGGCGGTCGAGGATTTCCTGCATCTTCTCCTTGGTGGTGTTGCGGGGCATGAAGCGCACTGAGTCGAGCGGAGTCTGAGGCAGAGCAGTGGTCCAGTCGTCGATGGTTGCAACCTGCAGTTTCAGACCTTTTTCAGCAGCCAGACTTTCGACCTCGCTAACGGTCATTTCGCCATTGATGGTGAAGGCTTCGGTCAGGCCGGCTTCCGAAAGGGGAATCTCCTCGATGGATTCACGCTTGTTCGGGTCGCAGCGCTTAACGCCCTTTTTGATGCGCAAGTGAGTGCCGAATTCTTTGGTGAAGGCATCGTAGAGGCCAATGGTGGTCATTTCGGGCGAAATCTTGAAGCCTTCGTCAACGACTTCGTCAGTGCTGTCAACGCCATTGATGAAGTCAACGAGCTTTGCGCCGAGATAGCGCGTATTCCAGGTGCTTTGCGGTTTCAGGCCAACCGATGAAGCAATTTTGCGCAGAATGGCTATGGTGTTGCCGAATACGCGGTAGGTGTCAACGTGGCCCGAATCGGTTCGCGAAATAGTGTATTCGCCGATTTCGGCAATATTGCCGCTACCGTAGCTGTCGATGATTTTTTTGCCGAACTGCCGGGTATTCCAGTCAGCGTCGTATTTAAAGCCCACTTCTTTTGCGCACTGGCGCAGGGATTCAATAACGTTGTCGTAGATCTGACATACGCGGATTGCGCCGCTGTCTTCAACTGTGATGATGTACTCACCTGTAATTGCAGATTTCTTTGCCATGATAATGATGATTATTAGAAATGAAGTTTTAGTCTGCAAATATAAAAACAAATTTTTCTGGGGGGGCAATCCAAGTTAATCCAAGTTAGGGAAAAGTAAAAAAAATTGATTAATGACTACTTTTGAGAATCCTTTCGAGTATGGCGAGGTGACGAAAAAGTAGCGGGCAGCCGCGCCGGTGGCGCCTGCTGCCCGTGTGTTGTCTAAGGGTGGGGGGTATTTATTTTACGGCTGCGATGCCGGGGAGGATTTTGCCTTCGATAGCTTCGAGAAGGGCGCCGCCACCGGTAGAAACGTAGCTTACTTCGTCGGCCAGGCCGAACTTGTTGACGCAGGCAACAGAGTCGCCGCCGCCAACGAGCGAGAAAGCACCGTCTTTAGTTGCTTTAACAACTGCATCGGCAATAGCACGCGAGCCGGCGGTGAAGTTTTCGAATTCAAACACACCGGCGGGACCGTTCCAGAGAATGGTCTTTGCGGGGAGAATGGCGTCGGCGAATGCCTTGCGGCTTTCGGGACCGGCATCCATGCCTTCCCAACCTTCGGGAATGTCCATAACCGAGCAGATTTGCTGATGAGCGTCGTTGGAGAAAGCGTCGCCGGCCACGCAGTCGGTGCCGAGCACCAGGTTAACGCCTTTTTCTTTAGCTTTCTTCATGATGTCGAGGGCCAGGTCGAGTTTGTCGGTTTCGCAAATCGAGTTGCCTACGTTGCCGCCCATGGCTTTAGCGAAGGTGTAGGTCATGCCGCCGCAGAGAATCAGGTTGTCAACCTTGTCCATGAGGTTTTCGATGATGCCGATTTTGGTCGACACTTTGGAGCCGCCCATGATTGCGGTGAAGGGGCGCTTGATGTTGGAAAGGATATTGTCAACGGCCTGAACTTCTTTTTCCATGAGGTAGCCGAGCATTTTGTTGTCGGGTTCGAAGTAGTCGGCAATAACGGCGGTAGAGGCGTGTTTGCGGTGAGCGGTGCCGAAGGCGTCGTTAACGTAAACGTCGGCGTAGGAAGCGAGTTTCTTGGCGAATTCCTTCTGAGCTACTTTCATAGCTTTTTTGGCTTCGTCATAGGCGGGATCTTCTTTGTCGATGCCAACGGGCTTACCTTCTTCTTCGGGGTAGAAGCGGAGGTTTTCGAGCATGAGAACCTGGCCGGGCTTCAGAGCTGCAGCCTTGTCGGATGCGTTGGCGCAGTCTTCGGCAAAGTCAACTTCGGTGCCTAGGGCTTTGGCAACAACGTCTTTAATCTGGCCGAGCGAGAGTTTGGGATTAACTTTGCCTTTGGGCTTGCCCATGTGGCTCATAATGATTACGGAGCCGCCGTCGGCAAGGATTTTTTTCAGAGTGGGGAGCGCGCCGCGAATACGGGTGTCGTCGGTAACGTGGCCGTTTTCGTCGA
>CAZGTD010000056.1:0-8139 GCA_964528425.1 uncultured Bacteroides sp. | reverse complement strand
ATCAGCGCTGGGCGCGGGTGCAGACGGCGTTGAGGTAGTTGAGCAAAAATACCTGGTCGAGGCTGAGCAGGCGGCGGAAGTCTTCTTTGGGAATTTCAACAACGCTGACCTCGGTTTCTGCCAGGAGGGTTTTCGGAAAGCGGGTGTTGAGGCCGAACATCACTTCCGGATATAGCATCTGGGGCCCCTCGAGGCGCATTTTTCCGCCGGTCATGGCGCCGGACAGCGTACACACCAGGGCGGAGGCGTGGGCGCCGGCTGTAACAACCGCTTGGCCCGGAGCAACCTTCCGGAAATTAAGGCGCAGACGCCCGGCAACATCGCGGAGCCGCGAGGCCGATGCGCCCTGCAGAATCGGCAGTTGCTGAAGCAGGGCGTAGATGCCTTCGGAGGTCGCTTTTTTGTCGTCCTGGCTCATGTTGCTGTCAGAGCATTTGGTCTACCAGATAGGCGTCGGCGTCGAGTGCGGCGCGGCATCCCATTCCGGCAGCAGATATAGCCTGGCGGTAGCGCGGGTCGGCAACGTCGCCTGCGGCAAATACGCCGGGCACGCTGGTAGCAGTGGTGTCGCCGAAGGTTTTAATATATCCTTGGTTATCGAGGTCGAGGAAGGGGCGGAAAATGTCGGTTTCGGGCTTATGGCCGATGCCGAGGAAGAAGCCGTCGACCGGAAGGTCGTAGGTGCGCTCCTTGTCGGTGCCGCGGTGTTCAATGAGGTGAACACCTTCAAGATATTCGTCGCCATAGAGTCCAACGGTGTTGGTGTTGAAGAGTACCTCGATGTTATCTTTGTCTTTTACGCGTTGTTGCATTACTTTCGATGCGCGGAACTGGTCGCGGCGCACGAGCATGTAAACTTTCGAAGCAAGGTTTGAAAGGTAGAGGGCTTCCTCGCAGGCGGTGTCGCCGCCGCCGACAACGGCAACGGTTTTCTTGCGGTAGAAGAAGCCGTCGCAGGTGGCGCAGGCGCTGACGCCGAGGCCATTGTATTTTTCTTCGTCGGGGAGTCCCAGATACATGGCGGTTGCGCCGGTGGCAATGATGACTGTGTCGGCCGAAATCCATTCGCCGGTGTCGGTTTTGGCCTGGAATGGGCGCACATCGAAGTTTACTTCGGCGATTTTTCCGCTGCGTATGCGTGAGCCGAAGCGGGTTGCCTGTTTGCGCAGGTCGTCCATAAGTTGCGGGCCGGTTACTCCGTCGGGGTAGCCGGGAAAGTTTTCGACTTCGGAGGTAGTTGTGAGTTGTCCGCCGGGGGTGTAGCCTTCGTAAACAATGGGTTGAAGGTTAGCGCGCGAGGCGTAGATGGCGGCTGTGTAGCCGGCAGGGCCGGAGCCGATAATCAGGCATTTGGTGTGGGTTTCGTTCATGATTTTAACGCAGGTCGTTAACGGTTATGCCCTTAGGGGCTTTAAATCTAAACGCTTCGACCGGTTTTTTGGTTTTCAGCGGGGTGAAATTGAAGTTCCGGAGTTCGGCCCTCTGTCCGCCGGCAATCAGGGTCATCCGGGTCGGCCACCCGGTTTTGGGGTTGATGGTAACGGTTACTTCATTGACTTGGTTTTTGGGGCTGAGGGCGGTAAGCCGATATGTGTCGGGGCTACCTTTTATGGCGTGGCCGGAGTAGTCGCTGTCGAGACGCGAAAGAATCTGCAGCGGGTTTGACTCAGCCAGTTCGGCGGCGGTTGGGGTGAAAACGGTTACTTCTTTGTCGTCCGGCGAATAGCTCCATTGGGTTTTGCCGTCGAAGTAAACAACGGCCTGGCCGAGGTCGAAGCGAAACATACGGTCGCAGAGAGTGGCGCTGACGCGGTTGCCGTTGAGTTGACACTCAACCTCTACGGCCGGTGAGGCCTTCAGCCGGGCTACGGCGCGGCTAACAGCCGACGGCACTTTTGCACCGGCCACTCCGGTGCAAAGAATCAGGGTTAGTATTGCCAGAAGTTTTTTCATCAGAACATTGAGTCAAGGGTCATGACGTCGACCAGGATATTTCGCGGTTTGGAGCCTATTGCGGGTCCTACAATGCCGGCGGCTTCGAGCTGGTCCATCAGGCGGCCGGCACGGTTATAGCCGATGTTGTAGCGGCGCTGGAGCGACGATGTAGAGGCGGTGTTGCCCGCTCCGACCAAAAAGCGCGCTGCTTCTTCGAAAAGCGGGTCGCGGTCGAAGTTCGAGCCGGGAGTGCCCCCGAAAGCCGCGCCGCCTCCGTCGCCCCCGAGGTCGGGAACGTATTCGGGCAGTTCGTAGGCACACGGGTAGCCTTGCTGTTCGGAAATGTGGGTGCAGATGCTTTCAACTTCCGGGGTGTCGATAAACGCGCACTGAACGCGGGTCATGTTTCCGTTGGTTGAGAAGAACATGTCGCCGCGGCCAATCAGCTGGTGGGCGCCGGAGCAGTCGAGAATGGTTTTGGAGTCCTGGCTCTGGGCCACGCGGAAGGCTATGCGGCCCGGAAACTGGGCCTTGATCAGGCCTGTAAGTACGTTGACCGACGGACGCTGGGTGGCGATAATGGCGTGGATGCCTACTGCTCGCGCCTTTTGGGCGATTCGGCATATAGGAGTTTCGATTTCTTTGCCAGCAGTCATTATCAGGTCGGCGAACTCGTCGATAATCAGAACTATGTAGGGCAGGAACCGGTGGCCTTTTTCGGGGTTCAGCCGCCGGCCGGTGAATTTTGCGTTATATTCCAGAATGGTTCGGCAGCCGGCGTTTTTCAGTAGCGTATAGCGGTTTTCCATCTCTACGCAGAGCGAGTTAAGGGTTGCTATAACCTTTCCGGGTTCGGTAATTACGGCTTCTTCCTCGTCGGGGAGTTTTGCAAGATAGTGGTTTTCGAGCACGCGGTAGAGCGAGAATTCCACCGATTTGGGGTCGACGAGCACGAATTTAAGTTCGGCCGGGTGTTTTTTATAGAGCAGGGAAGTGATTATTGCGTTGAGGCCAACGGATTTGCCCTGACCTGTAGCACCGGCAACGAGCAGGTGGGGCATCTTTGCCAGGTCGGCAATGAAAACCTCGTTGGAAATCGTTGCTCCGAGTGCCATCGGCAGTTCATGTTTGCACTCCTGGAATTTTTTGGATGCGATAATCGAGCGCATGGAAACTACCTGCGGGTCGTTGTTGGGCACTTCGATGCCTATGGTGCCGCGGCCGGGAATGGGGGCGATGATTCGTATGCCGGTTGCTTTCAGGGCCAGGGCAAGGTCTTCTTCTACGCGCTTGATGGCGGCGATGCGTTGGCCGGTGTCGGGAACTACCTCGAAGAGGGTGATTGTTGGCCCAACGGTTGCGCGGATTGACTGAATCTTGATGTTGAATTGCGCCAGGGCATCGATAATGCGCTGTTTGTTTGCTTCCTGTTCTTCGGTGTCGACCGTAACCTTCGAGCCTACGCGGTCTTCGAGCAGATCGATTGGCGGAAAGTGGAAGAACGAAAGGTCGGCGGTGGGGTCGTAGGCCTCGGACTGCACTTTGTCGGCAACTTCGATTTCGTTGGCGATTACTTCGAAGTTTTCTTCGGCGGGTTGGTCAGACGGGTCGGGTTGGTCAGTCCGGTCGGATATGTCCGATCGGTCAGACTCGTCGGGCTCAGGCTGCGGATTTTCGAAGATATCTTCGAGGCTTTCCAATGGCTGGTCGGTTAAGTCGGATGGGTCGGGTTGGTCAGACAAGTCTGGCTGGTCGGAGATTGTTGCCGGCTGTTCGTCGGCAACCTTTTTGGGGCGAGAGGCGCGGGCCCGCAGGGCGGAAATGGCGCGGCTGATTTGCGTGAGGAATATTATTGAAACCAGCGAAACCAGAGCTACACTGACGCAAATTGCGCCAATGGGTGAGGTATATTCAATCAACCAGTTGTTTACATAGTAGCCGTGGCGACCGCCAAAGCGGACGGGGCCACTGAAACCATACATGACGAGGCCGACAACCACGCTGATGCTGATTGCAAGAATGAGGCACTTCAGTGTTAGCGACCAGAATCGGAATTTTACTGCGCCAAGGAGCCTGAGCCCTATCATGGTAAGCCAGTAAATTACAACGAGCGACCCCAGGCCGAGGGTGTCGACCAGCATAAAGTTGGCAATCTTTGCGCCGGCCGGACCGGCATCGTTGGTAACCTGTGCGCCGGAGGTTACTATCTGGCCCAGCGAGTTATATTGCAGCGCAGCCTGGTCGGCTCCGGCGTGGAGCAGAGACGATATGGCGGCTACCAGACAGTAGGCGGCAAAGAGCAGCAGAATTATACCGCTGAACATCTTGACCCTCGGGTCAATGGTCGGCAGCTGCATGGTTGACTGCTTTTTAGGCCGCGTTTTGGGCTTGCTTTTATGGCGCGCTTCGCCGCGCGGCTTTTCGTCGGGCTGCGGGGTAGGGGCCGGTTGGGGGGCCGGCTCTTCCTGATAGGGGTTATAGTATTCGCTCATTATTTCTGAAAGGCTCGGGCTATGGCGCGCTTATCGTCACGCTCCTTGATTGACTGGCGTTTATCGTATTCTTTTTTGCCCCGGCCGATGCCGATAACCAGCTTGGCCAGCCCGCGGTCGGATATAAACAGCTTCAGCGGCACTATGGTGTTGCCGGGAACCTGATTTTCTTTTTCGAGCTGCCGGATTTCCTTGCGGTTCAGCAGTAGCTTGCGTTCGCGGCGTTCGGTGTGGTTATTGTAGGTGCCGTAGAAATATTCGGCGATATACATGTTTTTAACCCATACTTCGCCGTTGTGGATATAGCAGAAGGTGTCGACCAGCGAGGCTTTGCCCAGGCGGATGCTCTTGATTTCCGTTCCGGTCAGCACGATGCCGGCCGTGAAGGTGTCGCCGATAGCATAGTCGAAAGTGGCCCTTCTGTTTTTTATGTTAACTTCTTTGAATTTCATCCGGTAGAATAAAAGAGTTAGGCTACGCGGGTCAGCAGCCAGTCAATAAGGTAGACCGGGAGTATGAGCCCCACGATTGCAAAGGCTGCAAAGCGGAAAATGTTGCGTTCGTCAACGTCGAGAAATGTGCGTCCGATGCAGATAACAACGACTACATAAATCGGCAGGAACTGCAACAGGGTCAGCTCCATAGGCAGCAGATTGCGGAGAACTCCTATAAGGGTCATCATGCCGGTGCAATAGGCGCAAAACAGCTCGACGCGGTTGCGGTCAACGGTTCCGTCGATTGCCAGGCGGGGCAGGGCGAACGTCAGCACCGCAACTCCGCAGTAATACGCAATCATATAGCTCGCAAAAAACGCGATAGCTCTGATTATCAGCCCTACCACCGACGGATGGAGCTGATAGAACGCCTCGAAGCCCACGGTTGCCGTTGCCAGTATTACCAGGGGGAGCAAGGCACTACGCACAACGGTGCGGGCATCGGAATTATCGGCGCCGACATCTTCCCATCCGCGCGACGGCGCCATGAGAATCTGAATCATCAACTTCAGGTAGTGGAGAAGCATAAAATTTACAATTGCAAATTTACACACTTTTCCAACAATCACCAAAACTTTTCAGAAAACTTTATTAACGGAGGAAAATTTTACGCGCTTTATGGCGCGGGGGCGTAGGCGCCGAGAGTCAGGCCGCGAGGACGGCCGAAGCGGTCGTCGGCAGGGAGCGCCGGTGAGTCAAAGGCCGGGTCGGCGGCATTGATGGCCGGAGAATCGGCCGCGGGAATAAAGGTGAAGGTATAATCGGTAAGGGAATATTGCAGCAGCGGGTCGGTTTCCCACAGGCAATTGATGTAGCGGTCGTCGTCGGACCCTCCGGAGGCAAACATGCAGCGGCGGAACCAGATATTCTGTGTGGTGGGGTCGGAGTAATCGTTGACGGGGGTGTCGCGCCCATAGATTATGGAGTTTGCAAAGTCGGCCGATGTGTTTTCGGGGTTGGCGAACACTATGATTTCTTCGCTGGGCCATTTGAACAGATACCAGTTGGCAATGGTTGCGCGGTCGAACAGAAACTTGCCTGCGCCAAGATAGAGCAGGGCGTCGGCGGCGTTGGAAATTTCGCAGCCGAGGGCCGTGACGGTTGTTGAGTCTGCAGCCTCGAGCTGGCGCCCGCCCGAGTTATAAAGGCGGGAGTTAATCATGGTCAGGTCGGCCAGCGAGTCAACTCGCACGCCCTGGCAGGTGTTGATAATTGAAGTGTAGGCCAAGTGGTTGCCGCGGCTGGTTGATGAGAAGCGCACGCCCTCCCACTGGTTCGACATAACCTCGTAGGAAATGTCGGCCACAACATTATTGGTGCGGTCGCCGCGTAGCTCTATGGGTTGCTCGGCGGAGCCGTTGCTGATCAGAGTACCGTCAACAACCAGGGCTGCACGGTCGTGGAATAGCAGTCGGGAGCCGGGAGCAATAGTTAGCGTAGCGCCGGATGCCACGCGCAGAGTGTCGTAAATCAGGTTCGGAACTTCGGCGCTCAGCATGCGGTCAGAGTCGACTGTAAGGCCGCGGATCAGGTTTACGCGCTGGCCACTGGCGGTTATGCGCACTGACTTGGTAACGCCGTTGGTGGTCACCTCGAGCCAGTCCTCATAGGGCGTCGGCTCGGCGCTTTGAGGTGAGGGAAGCGTGCATTCAACAAAAACGTAGACCGAGTCGTTGGGCCGGATTTCAACGTTGTTGAAAACTTTGCCCGACTGCCCGTCGACGTTGATGCGGAAATATTCGCCGGAGCGTAACCTCACTTCCGAAAGGTTGATGAGCTTGCGGTTTGGATTTATTATCCGTAGGTTAGAGGTTGGCGAAGGTATGCCGGAGTAATAGAGACCCATGTCGAGGCCTTCGGCGCCGGTCGAAAAAGTAGGCTGGGCTGAGGGAGAGGTGTCGAAACCGTCGACAATGCAGCTCGAAAGGCCCAACAGAAATATAATAGCTATCAGAATATTCTTCATAACAACCATATAACGCGCTCCCCACCCCAAAAATTGCCCACCCGAGAGTCAGGGAAGAAAATTACGGTTACCGTTTATAATCGACCTGATTTTCTCTTCGATTTCTTTGGGTGTTACTTGATATTTGGGTGCAAGTGTACGGAATTTATCGTCAGGCATAAATCTGTCTGACCTTGTGAGTATGGCTAAAAGGTTCTTGGATTTGAGTCTGTGGCCTGAATATTTCAAGGCCAGGTTTATCATTGACGTTAGGTCTACACCGGCAATAATTAGTGAGTAGAGGTCGTAGTAGTCTCTGAATTTGCTGCGGCGTAGCATTACTTCCATTTTCATTGCTCCTATGGCAGTCAAGTCGGCAATGCGGAGGTTGTTGAGATAAGTTATTTCGTTCTGCAGCGGCGAATAGTTAGGGCTTGCGTAGAATGATATTTTCACTCCGTCCACAACAAACTCTACATGGTCAAAGTCCAGTATATCGCATCGTTCTATAGTGCCAATCTGTTCCAGTTCCTTGCGAATCTTTGGCCAGTCAACTTCTCTGCGTTCGTTTTTGGTGGTACGCCACGACATAAAGTCGAGGTCTTCGCTTTGACGAGTGTTTAACTGCAAAGATAGAGCGGTGCCACCGACAAGGACGTAGGGTTTAATACATTCAAGTCGTGATATGGCCTCAAATATTCGGCCGGTGTGTGGGGCAAGTCCGTTCATTACTGTTATGCGCCAATCAGATTATTGAGGTGGCGGGTCTGTAGATTTTTTAGGTATGAGTCGGGGTTTTTAGCCTTGAAATAATACCATGAGAAGAATCTGTTCAGCGTATAGAGGTAATCGCCTTCAGGCACGAGTAGTTTTTTCCAGGCATTCTTTATTTTCTTGGTTGAGAAAATGGTGAAAAGCGTATTGATTTCCTGGATATCGAGAAAGCGCATGGTAAGCGCAATCAGCAAGTCATCATTAACGGTATCACTGTTTGCTGATTCTGTTTCGTATGACCAAAATGCATGTTCCTGCTTGAGTTGCTCAAGTAGGGAATTTTTGATATTTTGGATTTCTTGTTTGTTTCTGATAACCATGTTGCAAATATAATGATTCTTTTTGTAACCGCAACAATTATGTGTGTGAAAACTTTATATGGAAAGCGGAGTGGTGCCGGTTGGGCATCACTCCGCTTTTTAAGGGTAGGGTTGAGATTATTTTACTTCTTCAAAAGTAAAGCGCATTGTAAATCAATATAATGTCAATAGATGTTCCA
>CAZGTD010000055.1:0-8429 GCA_964528425.1 uncultured Bacteroides sp. | reverse complement strand
CAGGTGCCCGACACCCGCAATGTGGGCAAAGATGCAATGAAAGAAGACGGCACCATCAACCGTGCAGTGTTGCCCGCCATCTTCAATCCCGAAGACCTCAACGCCCTGGAGCAGGCCTTGCGCCTGAAGGATGCCAATCCCGGCTCCACCGTTACCGTCTTGACGATGGGCCTTCCCCGTGCCTCTGAAATCATTCGTGAAGCAATCTATCGCGGCGCTGACCGCGGGGTGGTTCTCACTGACCGCGCTCTTGGCGGCGCCGACACTCTGGCAACCAGCTACTCCCTGTCGCAGGCAATCCGCAAAATGGAGGGCTACGACATTATTCTCGGTGGTCGCCAGGCAATTGACGGCGATACCGCGCAGGTAGGTCCCCAGATTGCCGAAAAACTCGGTGTGCCCCAGATTACCTATGCCGAAGAAATCATTGATTGCAAAGATGGCTATGTAACCGTTAAGCGTCGCCTTGAAAACGGCGTGGAAACCGTTAAGGCCCCCCTGCCTTGCCTCGTAACCGTTGGAAGCTCGGCCGACGAATGCCGTCCGCGTAATGCACGCCGCGTTTGCAAATTCAAATACGCCGCCTCTCCCACTGAACGTGCCGGTCTGAGCGAAGAAGCCCAGAAGCGTGCTGACGAACGTTGCCCCGAGGCAATCGTTGAATGGAGCGCCGCTTTTGTTGAAGCAGACCCCGAGCAGATTGGTTTCCCCGGCTCTCCGACGAAAGTGAAAAACGTTGAAAACGTTGTGTTCACCGCCAAGGAATCGCGCCGCCTCGACGACGACGATACTCAAATCGAAGAACTCATCAAAGAACTTATTGCCAACCACACTATCGGCTAACTCATTATGACACAGGACAACAATAATCTCATCGTCTATTGCGAATGGGCTGAAGACCATATTGCTGACGTCAGCCTCGAGCTGCTCACGAAAGGTCGTGCCCTCGCCGACAAACTCGGCGTTAAGCTGG
This sequence comes from uncultured Bacteroides sp., assembly GCA_964528425.1. Lineage (GTDB taxonomy): Bacteria > Bacteroidota > Bacteroidia > Bacteroidales > Muribaculaceae > UBA3263. The sequence continues at coordinate 7,456 of CAZGTD010000055.1, read as the reverse complement.
AAGCCATTGTGGCCGGCCATAATCTCGGCGACGTTGAAAAGGTTCTCGCCCCCTATGGCGTTGACCTCATCTATAAGGTCGACGATGCCCGCCTCTTCCCCTACACCACTAACCCTCATGCCGCCCTTCTGATCAACCTGTTCAAGCAAATCAAACCGCAGATTTGCCTTATGGGCGCAACTTGCATAGGCCGCGACCTCGGCCCCCGCGTAAGCTCCTGCCTCCACTCGGGCCTTACCGCCGACTGCACCTCGCTCGAAATCGGCGACCACACCGACGCCAAAACCGGCAAGAGCTACACCGACCTGCTCTATCAGATTCGCCCGGCCTTCGGCGGCAACATCGTGGCTACCATCGTTAACCCCGAATGTCGCCCCCAGATGGCAACCGTTCGCGAGGGTGTGATGAAAAAAGAAATCTACGACCCCAACCATAAAGCTGAAGTTGTTGAACTCAAAGCTGACGATTTCATCGCCCCCGAAGACTACATCGTTGAAATCATCGACCGCCACATCGAGAAATCGAAAATCAACATCAAAAACTCGCCCATCATCGTTGCCGGCGGCTACGGCGTAGGTTCCAAAGAAGGTTTCGACCAGCTCCACGAACTCGCCCAGGTGCTCAACGGCGAAGTTGGCGCAACCCGCGCCGCAGTCGATGCAGGCTGGACCGAACATGCCCGCCAGATTGGTCAGACCGGCACCACCGTGCGCCCCAAACTCTACATTGCCTGCGGCATCTCCGGCCAGATTCAGCACATTGCCGGCATGCAGGATTCCTCAATCATCATCTCCATCAACAATGACCCCAACGCACCCATCAACTCCATTGCCGACTACGTTATTACCGGCAATGTTGAAGATATCGTGCCCAAGTTGATTAAATACTACAAAAAGAACTCCAAGTAACCATGGCTAACTTCTTTACCGATAATCCCGATTTGAAGCATCACCTCTCTCACCCCCTGATGCAGAAAATCGTTGAACTCAAAGAGCGCAACTACACCGACGCTGAAAAGTTCGACTACGCCCCCTATAACTTCGACGACGCCATGGACAACTACACCCGCGTCCTCGAAATCGTTGGCGAAATGTGTGGCGACATCGTTGCCGCTAATGCCGAAGATGTTGATCATCAGGGACCGCGCGTTGAAAACGGCCGCGTAATCTATGCCGACGGCACTCAGGTAAACCTCGATGCCTGCCGCAAGGCCGGTCTCATGGGCATGTCGATGCCCCGCCGACTCGGTGGCCTGAACTTCCCGATTACCCCCTACATCATGGCTGCCGACATCGTTAGCCGTGCTGACTGCGGATTTGAAAACCTCTGGGGCCTTCAGGACTGCGCCGAAACAATCTATGAATTCGGCTCTGAAGAACAGAAAGAAAAATTCATTCCCCGCGTTTGCGAAGGCGAAACCATGTCGATGGACCTTACCGAGCCCGACGCCGGCTCCGACCTCCAGGCCGTAATGCTCAAAGCTACCGAGCAGCCCGACGGTACCTGGCGCCTCAACGGTGTTAAGCGCTTCATCACCAACGGTGACGCCGACATCCACTTGGTGCTCGCCCGCTCTGAAGAGGGCACCCGCGACGGTCGCGGCCTTTCGATGTTTATCTACGACAAGCGCGACGGCGGAGTAACCGTTCGCCGCATCGAAAACAAAATGGGCATCAAAGGCTCGCCCACATGCGAACTCGTTTATAAAAACGCTCCGGCAGTTCTTTGCGGTTCGCGCCGCATGGGCCTGATCAAATACGTTATGGCGCTGATGAACGGTGCCCGCCTCGGCATCGCTGCCCAAAGCGTGGGCGTTAGCGAACTCGCCTATCGCGAAGCTCTTGCTTATGCAAATGAGCGTCGTCAGTTCGGCAAGCCGATTATCGAGTTCCCCGCCGTATACGAAATGATTGCCGTTATGAAGGCCCGTCTGGATGCTTCGCGCTCGCTTTTGTATGAAACTTCGCGCTACGTTGACCTCTACAAGGCCTATGAGGATATCGCCAAAGAGCGTCCCCTCACCCTCGAAGAAAAGAAAGAGTGCAAATATTACTCCAAGCTCGCCGACGCATGCACTCCGCTTGCAAAAGGCCTCGGCTCGGAATATGCCAACCAAAACGCCTATGACTGCATTCAGGTTCATGGTGGCTCGGGCTTCATGAAGGAATACGCTTGCGAACGCCTCTATCGCGACGCACGCATCACCTCAATCTACGAAGGCACCACCCAGCTGCAGGTTGTAGCAGCTATCCGCCACGTCACCACCGGCACCATCAACCTGCTCATCGACTCTTATCGCGAGCAGCTTGCCGCCGGCGCAGAACTCACTCCTGAGCTCGCCCGCATTAAGGCCAACCTCGAAACCATGACCGAAAAGTTCCAGCAGGCCGTAACCGCGGTTGCTTCAACCAAAGATCAGCCCTATATCGACTTCATGGCCCGTCGCCTCGTTGAAATGGCCGGCAATATTGTTATGAGCTACCTGCTTCTGCTCGATGCCCAGCGCACTGCGAGCTTCACAAAGTCGGCCGTTGTTTACAACAACATGGCTCAGGCTCTCGTTAATCAGCATTGCGACTTCATCGCCTCGTTCAATCCTGCTGAAATCGCCTGCTATCAGGCCTGAAAATATTGAATAGCCCTCGTTAAGTCCCTAAAGCCCGTTGCGGCTTTAGGGACTTTTATACATTTTAAATATTTTTTTGGTAACTATACCGCTGGTTTAAGATTTTTTTCGTAAATTTGCGCCTATAATAGACCCAAAATACATAGTTTTGTTACCATAAAAAACTGTATGATAACGTTATCCATCTCAAATGGCGTCCTGGCCATCACCGCCGCGGTTACGGGCATTGCCCTGGTTGCGCTGGCTCTGGTAGTTGCCGGGTTGCTGTCGCCCCGCTCTTATAATGTGCAGAAAGGCGAGCCGTATGAGTGCGGCATTCCAACCCGTGGCGAGTCCATGGCTCAGTTTAAAATTGGCTATTATCTTTATGCCATTCTCTTTCTGATGTTCGACGTTGAATGTGTCTTCCTGTTCCCTTGGGCAGTTAATATGCGCGACCTCGGTGGCCAGGGCATTCTTTGCATCGCCGTATTTTTCTCAATTCTTGTGCTGGGCCTCGTCTATGCCTGGCGGAAAGGAGCCTTACAATGGAAGTAACCGCCCAGGGTGTTCCCTACGAAGCCTTTAAGGACAACGAATATATCGAGTCCCTCGTAAACGAACTGAAAGCCAACGGAACAAACGTTATCGTCGGCTCTCTCGATAAACTCATCAACTGGGGCCGTTCAAACTCAATCTGGCCTCTGACCTTTGCAACCTCGTGTTGCGGTATTGAATTCATCGCTTTGGGCGCTGCCCGTTATGACTTTGCCCGCTTCGGCTGGGAAGTTGCCCGTTCGTCGCCACGCCAGGCCGACTTCATGATGGTTGCCGGCACTATCGTGCACCGCATGGCTCCGGTTGTTCGTCGCCTCTACGACCAGCTCGCCGAACCCAAATATGTTATTGCCTGCGGCGGCTGCGCAATTTCCGGCGGCCCCTTCAAAAACAGCTACCACGTTGTTAAGGGCGTTGGCGAAATCATTCCCGTCGACGTTTACTGCCCCGGTTGTCCTCCCCGCCCCGAAGCTATGATTTATTCCATTATGCAGCTTAGCCGCAAAATGAAAGTCGAAAAATTCTTTGGCGGTGTGAATCGCAAGGAAAACCAGAAGGAATTCCTTAAAAACCATCCGGTCGAAGAGATGACCGACTAATTCATCCATTAGCAAATAAAAACCATAACAGATACTCGAGAGTATGGCAAATCTACAGGAAACCGTGGCTCAGAAGTTCCCCGCCGTTGAAATCGCCCAGGGTGAAACCCTTGAATTCAACGTTGCCGACGCCCAACTTCATGACCTGGTCACCACCCTGCGCAACGAATTCGGCTACGATAACCTCCGCGCCCTCATAGGCATGGACTGGGGCGAGCAGCTCGGCGTTGTTTACTATATTGTAAACTCCAAAACCTACGATATGGTGCGCCTGAAAACCGTTGCCGACAGCCGCGAAAATCCCTTCCTTCACTCAATCAGCGACCTCTACGCCATTGCCGGAGTTTACGAGCGCGAAGTTTACGACTTTTATGGCATAAAGTTCATCGGAAACCCCGACATGCGCCGACTCTTTCTGCGCAACGACTGGGTCGGGTTCCCTTTCCGTAAAGACTATAACGCCGACCCTCAGGTCAACCCCGTGCGCCTCGACCATGAAACGGTTGAAGATTCAACCGTTTACTACGAAGAAGACCCTAACGGCAATATAGTTGAAAAGCAACGCGTAATTTTCCGTCCGGACCAGTTTGTGGTCAACATCGGCCCGCAACACCCCGCAACCCACGGTGTGCTCCGCCTGCGCACTGCAGTCGATGGCGAAACGATAACCAAAATCGACCTCTATCTCGGTTATATCCATCGCGGAATCGAAAAACTTTGTGAAGGACAAGGCTATCCGCAGACTCTCCACTATACTGACCGCCTTGACTACCTTTCGGCAATGATTAACCGCCACGGCCTCTGCCTTTGCATTGAAAAGGCAATGGGACTCGAGGTTCCCCGCCGCGCACAGGTAATCCGCGTGATTATGGACGAGCTGAACCGCATTAACTCCCACTTGCTTGCCATGGGTACATTCTGCATGGACCTTGGTGCGACCACAATGCTCTTCTATCCTCTGCGCGAACGCGAACGCATTCTCGATATCTTCGAAAAGACTACCGGCGCCCGCATGACTTTCAACTATAACACCATCGGCGGCGTTATGGCTGACCTCGACCCCAACTTCGTCAGTGATGTCAAGGCTCTGCTTGAAGTTATGCCTAAAGCCATTAAGGAATACAATAAGGTATTCACCGGAAATATCATAGCCAAAAACCGTATGGAAGGCGTTGGCATTCTGAAAAAAGAAGATGCCATCAGCTACAACATTACCGGTCCTACAGCCCGCTCCGCAGGCTGGAACTATGATGTTCGCCGCGCCCGTCCTTATGGCATTTATAATGAACTTGACTTCAAGGTGGTTACCCGCGAAGGCGGCGACTCCATGGATCGCTTTAAGGCCCGCATAACCGAAATGGAAGAAAGCTGCAAGATTATCGCCCAGCTCATCAACAAGATTCCCGAAGGCGAAATCTGCGCTAAAGTTCCCAAAATCATTAAACTGCCCGAAGGTCACTGGTTCCAGGAAGTGGAAACCGGCAAGGGCGCCTTCGGCTGCTACATTGAAAGCACCGGCACCGCCCAGCCCTTCCGCCTGAAACTCAACTCGCCCTGCTTCCCTCTGGCTGCGGTTGTTGACCATCTGGTCAGCGGCAACAAGATTGCCGACCTCATAACCATTGGCGGCTCGCTCGACTATATCGTTCCCGACATCGACAGATAAAGCCTCTCTGACTCCATTCATCATCCACTCCATCATTCACGTTTATGCAAGACTTATCCTTTATAACCGGCTGGATCGATAATTTCCTGAGCGTTACCTGCGGCATGGCCCCCTGGCTGACCGTAACCGTTGAGTGTGTGCTCATCGGCCTGGGACTGCTCGTGCTCTACGCACTGCTGGCGCTGTTCTACATCTATTTTGAACGCAAGGTCTGCGCTGCCTTCCAGTGTCGCCTCGGCCCGAACCGCGTAGGCCCCTTCGGCTTGCTGCAGTCGTTTGCCGACATGTTTAAAATGCTCATCAAGGAGCTTATTCCGCTGAACCATGCAGATAAATTCCTGTTTGGTCTCGCTCCGTTCCTGGTGATTCTGGCATCGATGCTCGCATTTGCCGTGCTCCCCTGGGGCAACGGCCTGCAGGTTATCGACTTCAATATCGGCATTTTCTTCCTGCTTGCAACCAGCTCCATCGGTGTTTTAGGCATTCTGCTGGCCGGTTGGTCATCCAACAATAAGTTCACCCTTATCGGCGCGCTCCGTTCGGGTGCGCAGATGGTCAGCTACGAAATCTCCATTTCGCTCTGTGTGGTAACTATGGTTTGTCTGGCGGGCACCATGAGCGTTAGCGAAATCGTTGCTCAGCAGGCCGACGGATGGTTTATTTTCAAAGGTCATATCCCCGCAATTATTGCCTGCCTTATCTACATAGTTGCCGGCACGGCCGAAACCAACCGCGGCCCGTTTGACCTTCCCGAAGCTGAATCGGAGCTCACCGCCGGTTACCACACCGAATACTCGGGCATGCACTTCGGCTTCTTCTATCTTGCCGAATATCTGAATCTGTTCATTATCGGCGGTGTTGCCGCTCTGCTTTTCTTCGGCGGCTGGATGCCCTTCCACATTCCCGGCTGGGACGGCTTCAACGCTGTTATGGACTATATTCCCTCGTTCCTCTGGTTCCTTGCCAAGGCAGTGGTTATCACCTTCGTGATGATCTGGTTCAAATGGACCTTCCCCCGCTTGCGTATTGACCAGCTCCTCTCTTTCGAGTGGAAATATCTGATGCCCCTCTCGCTGGTTAACCTGGTTCTGATGGTTCTGATTATCACTACCGGTTTCCACTTCTAATTCCAATTCAAAAACTCCCAACCCAACTTAATAATGAGCGAACAATTCGGTAAGGTAGCCCAGGTCATCGGCCCTGTTGTTGACGTTGCTTTCAGCGGCGATGCCTCTCAGCTCCCCCCTATCTACAGCGCACTGAAAATTACCCGTCCCGACGGCTCGGAGCTGATTCTCGAAGTTGAACAGCATATCGGTGAACAAACCGTGCGTTGCGTGGCCATGGAGAGTACCGACGGCCTCCAGCGCGGCATTAAGGTTGAAAACCTCGGACAGCCGATTGCAGTGCCGACCGGCGAGCAAGTAAAAGGCCGCCTGATGAACGTTATCGGGCAATCTATCGACAACTTGCCGCAACTCAAGCGAGATGATCTCCGTCCGATTCACCAGCCGGCCCCGAAGTTTGAAGACCTTACGATTTCTACCGAAATCCTGCAGACCGGCATTAAGGTTATCGACCTGCTCGAACCCTACTCGAAGGGCGGTAAAATCGGTTTGTTCGGTGGCGCCGGCGTAGGCAAAACCGTGCTTATCATGGAGCTCATCAATAATATTGCCAAAGGCCACAACGGCTTCTCGGTATTTACCGGTGTCGGCGAGCGTACCCGCGAGGGTAACGACCTGCTCCGCGAAATGATTGAGTCCGGAGTTATCAAATACGGCGAAACTTTCGAAAAGGGTATGGAACAAGGTCAGTGGGACCTCTCGACCGTCGATATGGACAAGGTTAAGGAGAGTCAGGCTGCCCTGGTGTTCGGTCAGATGAACGAGCCTCCGGGTGCACGTTTGCGCGTGGCGCTGACCGGCCTCACTGTTGCCGAACAGTTCCGCGACCAGGATGGCGGCGGTAACCAACTGGTTCGTGGAGAATGCCAATTATTGGTTCGTCTTCATATTTATGGTGATT
>CAZGTD010000054.1:0-8520 GCA_964528425.1 uncultured Bacteroides sp. | reverse complement strand
GACTCACGATTTACTCACGCTGGTGTGCCGAAAACCGCTATATTCTGCCGGGTGGGCAAAAAAGAAAAACGCTAAAAATCAAGTGATTTTCAGCGTTTTGCGGTGGAAGTTCGGACTTCTTAGTGATCCGCCTGGGGCTCGAACCCAGGACCCCAACATTAAAAGTGTTGTGCTCTACCAGCTGAGCTAGCGAATCAGAGGGGGTGTTCGTTTTGAACGGTGCAAAGTTAGGGAGTTTTTTTGAGTTGTGCAAGTTTTTTGGCAATATTTTTTAATTTTTTTTGGTGGCAGCTGTTATTCCTGCGGGTATGTTGTTTATTTTGTGCCGAACAATTTAAGCAGATTGGCGGTTATTATGATATAAGTTTAACCTATAACTCAAATTCTAAGTATTATGAAACACGAACATCATTCCGTGCGCCATCATGCAGTTAGATGCGCGCTTGAAATCGCTAAGCTGGCTTTTATCGGTGCAACCGCAGTTGCAACAATCCATCTTGCCCAGGACGTTCATAAGGCCAAGCGTCGTCTGGAGCGTTTTCACCATTAAATAATTATTTCAGGGGGCGATGAAAAGGCAGTTCTGGACAGTTGACCGTATAGTTTGGCTGATTATCGGTCTGGGTATTGCAGCCGGAGTTATTTATTTGCTCGGCTATTTAAGCGATGCTTTGCTTCCTTTTTTTGCTGCCTGTTTCGTTGCTTACCTGCTGCAACCGCTGGTTGAAGTGAACCGACGATGGACTCGCGAAAAAGGGCGAGTCTGGTCGTCGGTTTTGACTTTGCTGGAGGTTGCCGTGGTGATAGTTGGGGTAGGGTATTTATTCATTCCGAAAACAGTTGAAGATATCGGTCAACTGGTGGGTATTGTTCATGCACTCGCCTCCGGGAAAGCGGATTTGCCGCCTGAATACACGGCGATTATCGGTTTTTTGCATGATTGGGCCGACAGTCTCAACGTTGAAAGGGTTTTGGCCGGTGGTCCGGTTTCGTCGCTGCTCGAACGCGGGTCATCGCTATTAGGGCAGTCGGTCAGTGCTGTTATCAGTATATTAAGCTGGCTGCTGGCGATTATATATTTGATTTTCATAGTTATTTACTATCCGCAGACGGTTCGCGGTTTTAAACTGATAATTCCTGCGCGCTATCGCGAGCAAGGGCTGGCAGTTATGCGCGATGTTGCCGACAGCATGAATCACTATTTTCGGGGTCAAGGCAAGCTGTCGCTCTGTGCAATAGTTCTATATTGCATCGGATTTTCAATAGTCGGCTTTCCGTTGGCGGTGCCGATGGGCTTTCTCGTCGGCCTGCTATACATGATTCCGTATTTCCAGTATATTACCGTTATTCCTGTTGCGGCTATCTGCCTGATTTATTCTTTGGGTGGGCATGGAACGTTTTGGCACATGTTTGGCGCTTCTCTGTTGGTTTATGCAATAGTGCAACCTACATGCGACTATATAATTACTCCCCACATCATGGGGAAGGAGATGGGCCTGAATCCTGCAATGATTTTGCTGGCTCTGTCGGTTTGGGGCTCATTGCTCGGAATCGTGGGCATGATTATTGCTCTGCCGGCAACGGCGCTGATATTCAGCTACTATGAGCGCTATATTTCCAATCCCGCACCAAAGCCCCCTTCTGCTAAGCCGGATACTTAAAAAAAAGAAAAATGAAAAGTAAGCGTAGTTTTCTTGCATAGTAGTTTCATTATGCATAACTTTGCGCACAAATCATTATTTTTTCTTTTTGGCCTATGAAATTATTTACTCGTTTAGTTACTGTGGTGGCTTTGAGCTCTGTCTGTATTGCGGAATCTGCTGCTGCAGGTTTATTACGTTCCATGGATGCGGTGTTTGAGAGTGTTTCGTCTTCTTCGGCAATTATTTCCGAGCAACCTGAGGGAACCGAGCATTTATACTCTCGCAGCGGCGGCGCATATTATGCCGTTATGGGTAATGTTAGAATGACGGTGTTTGATGGCGTTGAGGCGCGATTCATTGAAGGTACCGATGGATTCTGGTATCTTTACAGCGCTCTGTCGCAGGCAGACACTCAATCGTATATGAAATTCGAAAAGCTTGCCGACGGTTCTTTGGTGGCTAATTTGCCGCAGGCGGCCGTTATCGGGATGGTTGACGATAAAGAGGTGACGCTTGAGCTGAATAAAATGGAATATACAGTTCTATCCGGTTCAGGCGCCAATCAGGAAGCCACATATAAAGTTGTTAGCTCGGATAATAAAATCGTATATACCCTTGGCGACGACGGCGTATGGACAATGGAAGATAGCGGCGACGGCCAAACAATTCTCGGTCTGACCGATGAAGCCGGCAACTGGTATGGCTACGGCGAGTTCAATACCCGCTTCGTGCCGTTTAACTACGAGCTTGTTACTCCTCCGGCCGATTTGGAAACCCAAACATGGTCAATGACCTATGGCGATGATGGCAATAACGTCAATATCGGCTTCAGTGGGTCAGAAGTGTATTTCCAAGGTTTAATCCGTCAGTTTCCCGAGGCTTGGGTAAAGGGTGAGCTGGCCGATGGTAAAATCACTGTCGAGTCCAACCAGTATATTGGAATAGAACCTAATGAAGTTCATTATTGCTTTTTCAGTGGCGCAGACGTTGAAGAAGTCTGGAATGAATATTATGAAATCTATGTTGATAAGTTCGTGCCCAACGACGCTATAGTGTTTGACTACGATGCGGATAACAAAACTATGGAGCTTAACGGAGGTTTTGTTGCAACTACGCTCAATAATTCTACCGTTTATAGCTCTTTGGGAGTTAAGAACCCTAAGTTAATTTTAGTTACGGGCGAAGTTTCGCAGACTCCCGCAAATCCGGTTATAACGCTTTATGAACCCTATGACGATATTTACCAGATGGCGGCTCTTGAATTCGATTTCCCGAAGGTAAATGTCGACGGCATACTGCTCAGCACGTCAAAACTATATTATAGGATATATGCCGATGGTGGAATTTTCGTATTCACGCCCGCCGAATATTCTTCGCTTAAACGTCCGATGAACTTGGTTCCTTATGGCTTCGAGGATAAAAACGCTGACTTTTCGGCCCTGGGAATATCCCATACAGTATTCTTCTTCCGCGATTTGCAGCACGTTGGAGTGCAAACCGTTTATCGCGATTCGGACGGAAATGAACATTGTTCTGACATAGTGTATACTGATTCTTCTGCTATAGGCTTGATAGATGGCAGTGCAAAAGTCGTTTCAGAAACCATTTTCGACCTTTCGGGTCGTCCGGTTGTTGAACCGGCCAAGGGCGTTTGCATTCGCCGTTCGGTGCTTTCCAACGGCGAAACGATTACCTCAAAATTCATTGTTCGCTGATTCCCTGATTACAGCTATAAAAAAGATGAGCCGAGATTAAGTTCCGGCTCATCTTTTTTATAGCTGTATTAAGCTTTAATCGAAGGTTTTGCGGCGGAAAACGAAGTTACGTCCCAGATATTTTTCGCGCACCGTTGGGTTTTCGGCGAGTTCTTCGCTGGTTCCCTGAAAGAGAATCTTGCCCTCGAAGAGCAGGTAGGCGCGATCGGTAATCGACAGGGTTTCCGGGGCGTTATGGTCGGTTATTAGAATGCCTATGTTCTTTTCCTTGAGGTGGTAAACAACGCTTTGGATTTCTTCAACCGCAATGGGGTCAACACCGGCAAAAGGCTCGTCGAGCATAATGAATTTTGGGCTGATTGCCAGGCAGCGTGCAATTTCAGTGCGTCGGCGCTCGCCACCGCTGAGGCGGTCGCCGAGGTTATGGCGCACCTTTTGCAGCGAGAATTCGTTGATTAGAGTTTCGAGTTTTTCTTTTTGCTGCTGTTTGGTCAGGTCGGTGAGCTGGAGCACAGCCCGGATGTTATCTTCAACCGAAAGTTTGCGGAAAACGGAGGCTTCCTGCGCCAGATAGCCGATACCGTGACGTGCACGTTTGTAAACCGGAAACTTGGTAATGTTAAGGTCGTCGAGAAAAATTTCGCCCTCGTTGGGGGTGACCAGGCCTGTAGTCATGTAGAACGTAGTGGTCTTGCCGGCACCATTGGGGCCGAGCAGCCCAACTATTTCGCCTTGCTCAACGTTGATGCTCACATGGTTGGCCACCGTTCTGCGGCCATATATCTTAACGAGATTGTCGGTTCTGAGTATCATCCTTTTCCGAGTCGGCTTTCAATATAGTCGGTGAGCAGGCGCATGGCAACCGTGTTGTGGCCCCCTTGAGGAATAATCAGGTCAGCAAAGGCCTTCGATGGCTCGATATGCATGCGGTGCATCGGTTTGAGCACGCGCGAATAGCGGTCGAGCACCTGCTGCGGGGTACGTCCGCGCTCAACGCAGTCGCGGGCAATAAGGCGGATAAGACGGTCGTCGGCATCGGCGTCGACAAACACCTTGACGTCGAGCATCGAGCGCAACTGCTCATCACATAAGGCCAGAATGCCTTCAACTATAACAACGTCGCGTGGCTCAACACGAACTGTTTCCGGCTGGCGGGTGCAAGTCAAGTAGCTATATGTAGGCATTTCGATAGCCTCGCCGCGCTTCAGCGCTTCGAGGTGTTCAACCAACAATGGCCAATCAAAAGCCGCCGGCTCGTCGAAGTTGATATTCTGGCGTAACTCCGGGGGAATATGGCTTGAATCCTTATAATAGGAGTCTTGCGAAATCACGGCTACCTCGCCGGGGGGGAGTTCAGCAATGATTTTGCGAACCACGGTTGTTTTTCCGCTGCCGGTGCCACCGGCGATGCCTATGATCAACATATCTTTTTGGATTGTCGGTTAAATTTTTCGCAAAGTTACGGTTTTTATTTCAAAATGCAAAATCCCGTTGCCCGGTAAAAAAGTTATAAAAACAACAGCGCGAGCAGGGCGCCGGCGAGATCGGCGGCGAAGTCGGCCCAGTCGCCCCCGCGGCCCATGTGCATGGCGTCCTGAACCAGTTCTATCAATCCGCCAAAGAGGCCTACAGCCGTTGCTAAAATTAACCGCGAGGGTAGGGGCGACCGCCGGCCGCGCCATATATCGAGCCCGAGGCAGAAGCAAAGGCCGCCAAACATTATGGCGTGGACAATCTTGTCGGAGTGCTCCCAAAAGCTGATTTCAGTGTCGGGCAGCGGTTTGGGCGCAAGGGTCAGATAAAGAACTGCTGCGAGACACATCGCCGACAATAGCCAGCGTGGCACCCGCAGCAGCATAGCTTTTAGCTTCGTTATCATTCCAAGGCCAGGCCGATTACTTGGTTGACGTTGCTGACATAGTTGAATTTCAAGCCGTTAATGTATTCGGCGTTGATGTCTTCAACATTGCGGCGATTTTCTTCTGAAATTATAATCTCGGTTATTCCGGCTCGTTTTGCAGCAAGGATTTTCTCCTTGATACCACCAACAGGGAGCACCTTTCCGCGCAGGGTGGTTTCGCCCGTCATGGCCACGCGCTCACGCACCGGTCGGCCCGTCAGAGCCGAAACTATTGCTGTAACCATAGTAATGCCGGCCGATGGCCCATCTTTTGGAATGGCACCTTCCGGCACATGGATATGAAGGTCGGCTTTAATACTTTCCTCGTCAATGCCCAACTCAGTTGCATGGGCTTTAACGTAGCGATGGGCAATCGCTGCCGATTCTTTCATAACATCGCCGAGGTTACCGGTCAAAGTAAGCATACCTTCGCCCTTACCGGTAGTCTTAACTGCCTCGATAAAAAGGATTTCGCCTCCGGCCGCTGTCCACGCAAGTCCGGTTACGACTCCGGGAATCATGTCAGTTGAATATTTGTCGTGGCTATTGGTTTCAACCCCGAGCAAATCGCGCAGAGCTTCCGGCTCAACGGGCACCGCGAAATCGGTCCCGGCCACTTTTGAACGCACATATTTGCGCAGAACCGCAGCCAGGCGTTTCTGAAGCTGGCGCACGCCACTTTCAGCAGTGTAGTTATCAATAATATAGTTTATCGCCTCATCGGCAATCGGAACTTCGTCGGGCTCAAGGCCCATTTCCTTGCGAAGGGTAGGCAGCAGATGCTGTCGGGCAATTTCGAGCTTTTCTTCCGCCGAATATCCGCTAAGTGATATCACCTCCATGCGGTCGAGCAGCGGAGAGTCGATGGTCGACAGCGTGTTGGCGGTGGTAATGAACATAACCTGCGAAAGGTCGAAATCAAGGTCTACATAGTTATCGTGGAACTTTGAGTTCTGCTCCGGATCGAGAACTTCGAGTAGCGCGGCCGATGGATTACCCTTGTAGTCTTGCGAAACCTTGTCGATTTCATCGAGCATGATTACAGGGTTCATTGTGCCGGCGCGACGGATTGCGTCAATAATGCGTCCGGGCATCGAGGCCACATAGGTGCGCCTGTGACCGCGGATTTCGCTTTCGTCGTGAAGACCACCGAGGCTAACGCGCTGAAACTTGCGGCCCAATGCGGCAGCTATGCTTTTGCCCAGCGATGTCTTTCCTACGCCGGGGGGGCCTACCAAACAAAGAATCGGTGCGTGGCTTTCGGGCGAGTGCATCAGCATTGCCAATTGCTCTAAAACACGTTCCTTAACCTTTTCCAGACCCGAATGCGAAGCGTTCAGTTCGTTTTCGGCTGCCTGAAAGTCGTTAAGATCAACAGACGTCTTGCCCCACGGGAGTTCAAGAACTGTTTGCAGGTAGGTATACTGAGTTTGAAAATCAGGGGATGTCGGTGAAAGATGTTCCAGCTTGTTGATCTCGCGTGAAATAGTTTCTTCAACGTCTTGCGGCAGTTCGAGTTCCGCAAGCTTATTGCGGAAAATCTGTGTTTCGGAACCTTCGCCGTAGAGCTCGGCGCGTATGGTTTCCATCTGCGTTTCCAAAAACGCATTGCGCTGGCGCTCGCCCATGCGCTGGCGGGCGGCATCTTCAATTTCCGAGCGGATTCTGGAATTGTCTTTATGTGCAACCAAATGCTTAATCAACTCGTCGAGTCGTTGCCTGATTGAGTTTGCCTGAAGCAAATCAGCGCGGATCGCTACCTCCAACGGAGCAGCAACACACATTGAATTCACAACCGAGGCCGCATCAGGCTCTTTGCCCTCCTTTCCCCGAGAGGGAATGGCTCCGGGCATTGCCGATGGCATTCCTTGCGATTGCGAGCATTCATCAAGCAGAGACTGGGCAACTTCCAGGCGGGTTTTAAATTCGGCAGACTGACGAGGCATGGCATCTTTAACCGGCTCAACGGATATCGTAAGGGAATCGGCAACCATCGGTGCCGGCCCGAGGCAACGAACCTTAACGGGGTGGGTGGCAATCATAGCCACTGCGTTGTCGTCAGGAAGGGGAATTACTTTCAAAACCTGGCCGACACAACCGAGTTTATAAAGGTCGTCGCATCCCGGATTATCTACCGCAGGGTCAATCTGGCAGAATATGGCTACCGCCAATTTTTCGCGTTCGGCAACTTCGGCCAACCTTCTCGACGACGGGCGAACCAGATGTACCGGAAAAATAACTCCGGGAAACAATACCAGATTGCGAGTGGGCAATACCGGCATAGCCTCGAGATTGATCGAAGCCGAAAATTCAGTTTCTTTCAGCTCTATATGTCCGACCGACACGGTTTCTTGTTTGCTCATGCTTCAGTGTCTGAGAGCTGGGAAAGGCGGGCAACGTATTTGCCGATAATGTCAAATTCCAGGTTTACGATCGAGCCGACCTTTATGTCGCAGAAGTTGGTGTGTTCCAGCGTATAAGGAATTATGGCTACTCCGAAACTGCCGCGCTTGGAATTGCATACGGTAAGAGATACGCCGTTAACCGTGACCGAACCTTTCTCAACGGTAAAATAGCCCTGGCGCTCCATGTCGGCATCGGGCTCATATTCAAAAGTAAATTCTACCGATCCGTCAAGTTCATGGCGTTCAACGCATTTGGCTTTGCAGTCAACATGCCCCTGAACAATGTGGCCGTCGAGGCGGCCGTTCATCATCATCGAACGCTCCAGGTTAACTTTCGCACCCGGAGTGAGCAACCCGAGGTTAGAGCGACGCAATGTTTCTTCAACAGCAGTTACCGTATAAGTATTCTCTGCGGGGTTAACCGAAGTTACGGTCAGGCATACGCCATTGTGGGCTACGGATTGGTCAATTTTAAGTTCTTTGGCAAATGATGAGCGAATAGTCAGCTCAACATTGCCGTTATTTGTTGTGGAAGCCACAACTGTGGCGGGTTCTTCAACTATACCGGAAAACATAATCAATAAATAGTTCGTTGTAATTTAGCGGAGAGCAAAATTACGAAAATATTTCGAGCTACGCAAATTCGGGAAAATCACGGTTAAAATTTGTTAATTATGATGAGATTGCTCAAAGTTTGCGTAACTTTGTTGCACCGAAATTTCAAACTAACCAAAATAAAGATTCTATGTCAAAAGTAACAGTTGTTGGCGCCGGTAATGTAGGCGCAACTTGTGCAAACGTACTTATTACCTGCGGCATTGCCGACGAGGTAGTTCTCATCGACATCAAAGAAGGCC
>CAZGTD010000053.1:0-9104 GCA_964528425.1 uncultured Bacteroides sp. | reverse complement strand
CCCCCGGCGCCGGCCTCCACTTCAGCCGCATTCTGATGAAACGCCTCGAAATCAAAGGCATTAACCTCGGATTCATGACCGTTCATTCCGGGCTTGGCACCTTCCGCGAAATCGACGTTGAAGATCTTTCGAAGCACCGCATCGACTCCGAAGAAGTTATCGTTGACGAAAAACTCGTTGAAATGGTCAACAAAGCCAAGGACTCCGACAAGCAGGTTCTGGCCGTGGGTACCTCGATTCTGCGAGGCATGGTTGCCGGCGAAAGCATGGGCGGACACCTCAAGAGTTTTGCCGGCTGGGACAATAAATTCATTGCCCCACCCTACGACTTCGGAGTGCCGACCGCACTGGTTTCAAACTTCCACCTGCCGCTGTCGACCATGCTGATGATGGTTGCTGCCTTCGGCGGCTACGAAAACGTTATGCGCTGCTACGAGCTCGCCGTAGAGGAAAAATATCGTTTCGGAACCTACGGCGACTCCCTGCTGATTCTCTAACCTGATTATTCCCAACATTCTAATAACCATAAGAATATGACAAACCCCAAGACCTACCTCGAACCCGCCGAAGATAAGATGCAGCTGGCCATCGCCTATCTCGACGAATCTCTAAGCCATATCCGCGCCGGTAAGGCAAACCCGAAGCTGCTCGACGGCATCCGCGTTGACTACTACGGCTCAGCAGCTCCCATATCCAACGTTGCCAATGTTAGCGTTCCCGACGCGCGCACCATCGTTATTACCCCCTGGGAAAAATCGATGTTCAAAGAAATCGAAAAGGCCATTATCAACTCCGAACTCGGCATTACTCCCGAAAACAACGGCGAAGTTATCCGCCTTGCCATTCCGCCGCTGACCGAAGAGCGCCGCAAAGCCCTTGTTAAACAGAGCAAAGCCGAAGCCGAAACCGCCAAAGTCAGCGTTCGCAACGCTCGTCGCGACGCTATCGACGGCCTGAAGAAAGCCATCAAGCAGGGTATGCCTGAAGACATTGAAAAAGACGCCGAAAACCAGGCTCAGAAGCTCCACGACAAGTATCTGAAACAGATTGACGAACTCTTCGCCGCCAAGGAGAAGGAAATCCTTACGGTTTAAGTGCGCCGCATAGTTCTCGCATTTTTGGCGACGGTTATCGTATTCGCCGCCGGAGCGGAATTGCCTGTGGCCCGTATTCTCCGCTCCGCACCGTCAAACATCTTGATGCCGGTCGGAGAACGCGCCGTCCGCGACCTGCTCGACTACGCGTCGGCAGGTATGCTTTCGCGCACCGTTATCAACGGCATGGGCACTGAAGCAAGCATCCTCGCCATTGATTCAACCCGGGTTGAGCTGCAAACAGGCCCCGGGCGGGTTCTGACCGTTCAGATGATGCCGTTGAAAAAAGATTCGGTAATCTGCGTTATCGAAACCCTTAAAAGTGACTTCACCGACTCACAGCTGAGAATCTATGACCACAACTGGCTTCTGATGCCGAAACTCAGCAAACTCTGGACCGAGCCGGCGCCCTCCGCCTGGGGAAAAGTCGACTCACAGGAGCCACCGATAGTCATGGCCGAATACTCGCTCGACCCAAAATCGGGCATACTGACGCTTACTAACACCTCGGAAGAGCGCGCCAAGATGCGCCCGGAGCTCCGCTACCAGTGGGGCCCGAAAGGATTCAGGCCAATTACCGATAAATGAGCTCGCCCGACCGATATTACTCTCTTTTGCAACTTCAGGAGCTGCTTCGCGACCTGATAGCGGCATGTCCGATGTCGAAAAACGTATGGATAGTGGCCGAACTGTCCGACGTTCGCGAAAATGGCGGCCACTGCTATATGGAGTTGCTCCAGAAAGACCCCGACTCAGGAGCTACCGTCGCCAAAGCCCGGGCAACAATCTGGGCAAACGTATGGCGCACCATCCGCTCCCGATTCCAAATTGAAACGGGTCAGCCATTCCGGTCGGGGCTTCAGGTGATGGTTTGCGTAACTGCGGGCTATCACCCGCTCTACGGCATGAACCTTAACATTTCGGCTGTAAACCCCCAATTTACGCTTGGCGAACGCGAGCGTCGACGCCGCGAAATTCTCGAACGCCTTACCAAAGAAGGCATTGCCGACGAAAACAAGCGGCTGGACCTCCCCCGCCCCACTCAGCGCATAGCCGTAATATCGTCGGCCACCGCTGCCGGCTATGGCGACTTCATGAATCAGTTGCTCAACAATCCGCGCCGGTTGCGGTTCAACGTGGAGTTGTTTCCCGCAATAGTCCAGGGCCCTCAAACCGCGGCGAGTGTCATCGAACAGCTGGATGCCATTGCGCGTCGGGCCGACGATTTCGATTGCGTGTGCATTATTCGCGGGGGTGGCGCGGCGACCGACCTCGATGGATTCGATGACCTGCGCCTGGCAACCTCAGTGGCTCTGTTTCCGCTGCCGGTAATTGTTGGCATAGGCCATGAACGCGACACAACAGTTCTCGACTATATTGCCTGCCGACGCGTAAAAACCCCGACAGCCGCCGCCGAGTTCCTGATTTCGATGGGCCAAAACGAGTTAGACAACCTTTTGGCCTTAGGCGGCATGTTGCTGCAAATAACCTCCGACTCCATTGCCGGCGCACGCCAGCAGCTGGCCTACATAAGCGGTTCGCTGCCAACAGCGCCATTAAGCGCCATAGAGCGGTCGGCGCGCCGCCTCGACAATCTCGCCGCAACGCTTGGCCGGGTGTCGGCCACCAGACTTATGCCCCTGAACGCCCGTCTGGACCGCATGGCCGACGCACTCAAAAATGTCACCGCCAATGCCGTTGCCAACGCCACAACCCGCCTCAACGGCTATGCGGCCCTTATAGAAGCCCTGTCGCCAAAGGCCACCCTGGCCCGCGGCTTTTCCATTACCCGATTCAACGGCGTTGCCGTTACATCGGCAACAAATATTCCCGCCGGTGCTGTTGTCACCACTGAACTCGCCGACGGAACAATCACCTCAATCACTCAATAGCTATGCCTACGCCCGTTAAAGAAATGACCTATACCCAGGCCGTTACCGAGCTCGAACAGATTCTTGCTCACATGCAGAGCGACAAATGCGACATCGACAAACTCTCGGCCTATACCCGGCGCGCAACCGAACTGCTCAATGAATGCCGCTCGCGCTTGACCGCAACCGATCAGGAACTTCGCCAGATACTCTCTCAGTTCGACAAAAAATGAAGCGTTTTCTACTTTTTTTACTTGCGCTGCTTCCGTTCGCGGTCAGCGCTCAGTTTCAGGACCCGATAGTTTGGTCAGCCGACTTCAAAATCGACGGTGACACCGCCCGACTCACCTTAACCGCCACGATTGAAAAAGGCTGGCACCTCTATGCCACCGAACTTCCACCGATAGACTACGGCCCCGAGCCCACAAGCGTGAGTTTCACCGTTGCCGAAGGGCTGGAAGCCGTTGGCAATCCGGTTCCTGCGCGTGAAGCCATTGAAATCTACGAAGATGCCTTCGAAGGTAATGTACGCTACTGGGAAAACGAAATTACTCTTACCCAGAAGTTTGTTGTTACCAATGGCGACGGAGTTGCACTTGCCGGCCAGGTGAAATTCCAAGCCTGCAATGACCAGAACTGCATCCCGCCCTCAACCTTCGAATTCGAGTTTGGCAACGAAAACAGCGCCGCGGCCGCCGCGCCGGCCTCTACTGCCTCTTTTAACCCGGCCGACCATCCGTGGTGGACACCGGTCGACGTTGCCGGCAACGATAACGACATAGCATCGGCGTCGCTCTGGTCTATTTTCATCTGGGGATTCCTCGGAGGGCTGTTAGCGCTGTTTACTCCTTGCGTGTGGCCCATGATACCGCTGACTGTCAGCTTCTTTCTCAAAAAAAGCTCGTCGCGATCCAAATCGCTGCGCGATGCGTCGGTCTATGGTCTTTCAATCATAGTAATTTACTTGGTTTTGGGCCTGGCAGTTACACTCATTTTCGGAGCAAGCAAGCTCAACGACCTTTCAACCAATGCCGTTTTCAACCTCATATTCTTTGCGCTGCTGGTAGTTTTTGCAATCAGCTTTTTCGGTGCTTTCGACATTAAACTGCCGTCAAAATGGAGCAACGCCATGGACTCGCGCGCAGAAAATGCCACCGGCCTGCTCAGCATCTTTTTCATGGCATTCACGCTGGCGCTGGTATCGTTCAGCTGCACCGGCCCGATTATCGGTACTCTGCTGGTAGAGGCTGCCTCAATGGGCAATATCGTAGGTCCGGCAGTGGGCATGGGTGCGTTTGCCCTTGCATTAGCCATTCCGTTCGCCCTGTTCGCCCTGTTCCCCACAATGCTTAAAAGCGCACCCCGCTCCGGCGGCTGGATGAATTCGGTCAAGGTTGTTCTCGGTTTTCTGGAGCTGGCGCTATCGCTGAAGTTCCTGTCGGTTGCCGACCTGGCCTACGGCTGGCATCTGCTCGACCGCGAGGTTTTCATTAGCCTCTGGGTAGTGATTTTCGCTTTGTTGGGCATGTATTTGCTCGGCAAGCTCCGGTTCCGCCACGACTCGCCGTCTCAGTCGGTGGGTGTAGGCCCGTTCTTTTTGGCTCTTATATCGTTTAGTTTCTCCGTTTATCTCGTCCCGGGGCTATGGGGCGCGCCGCTAAAGGCAGTGAGCGCCTTCGTGCCTCCGCTGTTCACCCAGGATTTCAATCTTTACACCCGCGGCGAAACGCGCACATTCTCGGACTACGACGAAGGTATGCGCTACGCCGCCGAGCAGGGGTTGCCGGTTTTGATGGACTTCAGCGGCTACGGCTGCGTGAACTGCCGGAAAATGGAGGGCGCGGTGTTCGATAGCGAAGAAATAGCAACCACCCTTGGCCAGAATTTCGTTATTATCGAACTGATGGTCGACGATAAGAAGCCGTTGGCCGCCCCATTCACCGTCGAGGAAAACGGCCGCACGAAAACCATTTCCACCGTAGGCGAAAAATGGAGCTACCTGCAGCGTTATAAATTCGCGGCTAATTCGCAGCCATATTATATCGTGCTCAACAACCGCGGCGACGCAATTTCGCCCAGCTATGGCTACAAAGAGGATATTCCCGCATTCAAGGCATTCCTCGATGACGCGCTCGAAGCATACGCCGAATGATTAAATTCGTTAAAAGCCTGGCAACCCCACGCGGACGCAGAGAGGCCGGTTGCTTCCTGGCCGAAGGCGCACGCTGCGTGTTGGACTCGCTTCCCCACTTCAGGCTACGCGAACTATTCTGCACGGCAGCGTTTGCGGCCGAGCATCCCGAGCTGTCGGCGCCCACCGTCGTTGACCGACGCACCATCGAGCGGATGTCGCAGCAGCAAACTCCGCAGCCGGTACTGGCGGTGTTTGAGTTGCCACAACACAACCCATATACATATCGCGGGCAGCTTACGCTGGCGCTCGATGCCGTACAAGACCCCGGCAATCTCGGCACTATTATCCGCCTGGCCGACTGGTTTGGCATAGCCGACATTCTTGCCGGACCGGGCACAGCCGACCCCTTTCAGCCCAAAGTAGTTCAGGCAACCATGGGTGCCCTTGCGCGCGTTGCCGTTCACCGCGTGGAGAATCTTGCCCAAACCTTACGCAACACTGGGGCCCCGGTTTTCGGCACATTTCTCGACGGCAGCGACCTTTATCGGACTCAAGTTGAACTGCAACCGCAACCGATCGTGGTTATGGGCAACGAAGGCAACGGAATCTCGGCCGAAGTTGAGAAAACGGTTAGCCAACGGCTGAAAATTCCGTCGTTTCCACCGGGACGACAAACATCCGAATCGCTGAACGTTGCAATGGCAACAGGCATAATAATTTCTGAACTCTCCCGAAGAATTTATGGCTAAAACTAATTATAAATCCGCCTGGTTCTGCTCAAACTGCGGCAATGAGTCCTCAAAGTGGGAGGGCCGCTGTCCGGCTTGCGGCGAATGGAACACTATGGTTGAAGAGCGCGTGTCGACCGCCAAAGCCACCACCGGCGGCGCCCGCGGCACCCTGCGGCTGCAAACCGAACTGTCGAAGCCCCAAAAAGTCAGCGAAATCAAAACCGAAACACAGGAGCGAATAACATTACCTTCGGCCGAGCTTAACCGCGTTTTGGGCGGTGGCCTCGTTGCCGGCTCAATGGTTCTGATCGGAGGCGAGCCGGGCATCGGCAAGTCGACCCTTGTTCTGCAAAACATTCTCAGCATCCGAAAGAGCACGGTGCTCTACGTTTCGGGCGAGGAAAGCGCCATGCAGCTGAAAATGCGCGCCGACCGCATCGGGCGCCTCTCCGACAACTGCTATATCGTCACCGAAACGTCGCTCGACAATATTTTTGCCCATATCGACGCCATCCGTCCCGGCCTGGTGGTCATCGACTCCATTCAGACCATTGCTGACGATTCGCTGGAATCATCGGCCGGTTCGGTCGGTCAGGTGCGCGAATGCGCTGCCCGGCTGCTGGCCTACGCCAAGCAAACCAACGTGCCGGTTATTCTTATCGGCCATATAACCAAAGAGGGTTCGATTGCCGGCCCCAAGGTGCTGGAACATATTGTCGACGCCGTTCTTCGCTTCGAGGGCGACTCACACCAGATGTTTCGCATTCTGCGCGCCATCAAGAACCGTTTCGGCTCCACCTCGGAGCTGGGCATCTACGAAATGTGTCAGCGCGGGCTGCGCGAGGTAACCAACCCCGGCGAAGTATTGCTGGGCAACGGGTCGGAGGAGTTGTCGGGCACCGCAATCGGCGTTGCCATGGAGGGAATGCGCCCGTTTCTCATCGAAGTGCAGGCCCTGGTCAGCACCGCAGCCTACGGCACGCCTCAGCGCTCAGTAACCGGCTTCGACTCCAAGCGCATGAACATGCTGCTTGCGGTGCTTGAAAAGCGCGTGGGCTTCAAACTAGCCCAGAAAGACGTGTTTCTCAACCTTGCCGGCGGCATAAAGGTTAATGACCCGGCGCTTGATTTAGCGGTGATTTCGGCCATACTGTCGAGCAATGTGGACATGGTTGTGCCCCGCACTACATGCATGACCGGCGAAGTGGGTCTGTCGGGTGAAATCCGTCCGGTTACCCGAATCGAACAACGTCTGACCGAGGCCGAAAAGCTCGGCATGGAAACAATTATCATTCCCAAAAACAACCTTAAAGGCATCGACACCTCGAAACGCAAAATCAAAATCGTTGAAGTTGCGCGCGTTGAAGAAGCCTTCAGAACACTATTTTCATAACTATGGCAAAAATCGGCGACACAGTCCGCTTTCTCAATGCCGTTGGCGGCGGCAAAATAGTCCGAATGGAAGGCCGCATAGCCTACGTTTGTGACCCCGACGACGGATTTGAAACCCCGGTCGACATAAATGAATGCGTAGTGGTGCCGTCGGCAACCATCATTCCCGAAATTCCCGATGCCGCGCCACGCGAAGCCGTTGAGCGGCCGCCGGCTAAGGAAACCGCCTCAAAGGAACTCACCGCCGCGCTGCTCTTTGAGCCGCGAGACATCAAAAGGCTGTCGCAAACGTCGTTCGACATCTATCTGGTCAATGACTCCAACTACCGGCTGCTCTATGCCGTCAGCGCCCGGCCGTCGGACGTAGCGGAATTTACGCTGCTGGCTGCCGGCGAGGCAGAACCTAACATTCAGGTTTTTATCGACGAAATAAATCAGCTCGACATAAACCGACTGGGTGTAATTTCCGTGCAGCTGGTAGCGTTTAAGGCCGACCGACCGTTCGACATGCGCGCCCCCATTGCCTCGGAAACCCGCATGGATCTGACACGCCTGGCAAAGCTCCATTGCTTCACCGCTACGGCCTATTCGGAAACGCCGGTACTGACAGTGCCGATAGTTACCAATGGCGTAACAGCGCGTCCACTGCGCTTTGAGCAGCTTATTGACCGCTTTGACTCTCCGGTCAAGTCCGAGCCCAAAATCGAACAAAAGAAATCAAAGTCCGCAAAACCGAAAGCCAACGAACCTTTGGTAGTTGACCTCCACATCAACGAGTTGCTTGACTCTACCGCCGGTCTGCAACCGGCCGACATGCTGGCATGCCAGCTGAGGGAGTTCGACACGCGCATGGCCGAAGCTGCCAAAAAGCCCGGAACCAAAATTATTTTTATCCACGGAAAGGGCGAAGGAGTTTTGCGTGCAGCGATACTCGACCGCCTGCGCCGGCGCTGGCCCAAGTGTGACGTCCAGGACGCTTCGTTCCGCGAATATGGCTTCGGAGCCACTCAAGTTACCGTATATAAATAAACCCCATGGCAATTCACTGTTTCAGCGGAATGGGTAACTCGGCAGCCGTTGCCGCCCGTCTTGAAAGCAAACTCCCTGTGGAATTTGCCGACGAAGTTTATGTATTTCCCACCTACTCGTGGGGTCTGCCACCGATTATAGTTGAGCACCTCAACAACTGCGACCTGCACGGGCGCCGGATTCATCTGGTAGTCACCTGCGGCGACGATGTAGGTAATCTCGACCGCCAATGGCTCAAACTGATTCGCATCCGCGGCGGCGAACCGGGCAGTATCTACTCCGTGCAGATGCCCAACACCTACGTTTGCCTGCCTTTTATGGACGTTGACCCCAAAGAACTGGCAGCAGATAAACTCAACCGCGCCACCGGGCGCGTTGACTACATAGCCGAACGCCTTGCCGCCGGCATCGTGGAAACCGACATTGTGCGCGGCGCCATGCCCCGGTTCAAATCCTCGGTAATCTATCCGCTGTTTTTCGCCGGCCAGGCAACCAGAGGCAAAAAATTCCACGCAGCCGACAGCTGCATCGGCTGCGGCACCTGCAGCCGCGAATGTCCGAAATCAAATATCATAATGGGCCCGGACCGGCATCCGCAATGGGCCAACGATTGCACTTATTGCCTCCGCTGCTACCATGTCTGCCCCGCCCACGCCGTAGCCTACGGACGCTCGACCAAACACAAAGGCCAATATTTGCATCCTGAATTTCAGAAACTTATAAAAAACTTCAAAAAATTATAGCAAAATATTTGGTCAGCTCAAAAAAAGTAGCTAACTTTGCAATCGCAAAACAAAAAAAATACGCGAAAATAGCTCAGTTGGTAGAGCACAACCTTGCCAAGGTTGGGGTC
>CAZGTD010000052.1:0-10844 GCA_964528425.1 uncultured Bacteroides sp. | reverse complement strand
TCGGCAAAAACGGTATCGAAAAAATCGTTGAATTCGACCTCAACGACGAAGAAAAGGCCCTCTTCGAAAAGAGCGCCGAAGCCGTTCGCAAGACCAACGCTGCCCTTGCCTCAGTCCTCTAATCAATCCGAACCAAACTTTAACTGCACTCCGAAATTTCCTTCGGAGTGCAGTTTACTTATTTATACATTAAAAATATTTTTATTTGTTCAAAAAAATTAGTTATCTTTGCATTGTTCATTTCAAGATTCTTAAGTTTATGACGCAGTTAACTATAAATATAGATAATGCCGCCATCTTGCCACACCTAAAAAAGATTTTATCTGCAATTGATGGCATAAGCATCGCTAAACCGACAAAAAAGAAAAAATCAGGTTTGGAGGATGCTTACGATGATGTGCGGAATAACAGACTCAAATCCTATGATTCTGTTGATGACTTTTACAAGAGTATGGGTATCTGATGTACCAAATTATAACTACAAAGCAATTTGAGCGCAGCCTCAAAAAGTGTATAAAGCGTGGCTTTAAAATCGAAAAATTTAAGACTGTACTCAGTCTTTTAGCCTCAACGGGTTCACTACCGCAGAAATATAAACCTCATAAACTGTCCGGTGAATTCCATAAGGCATGGGAATGTCATATTGAACCGGACTGGTTGTTAGTCTGGGAACAAAATGACGATAGTCTGGTTCTTTTATTGCTCCAGACCGGTACTCACTCAGATATATTTTAGTTGAGGGAGGGCCGGGGATTAGAAGAGCGGGAAGGCTGAGGGGGATTGAACGAATTTCTTTTCAAATTCCTCGTTGGTCATGCAAAACATCATGATGCCCTGAATCAGGGTGATGATCTGCCATGCGCCACAAGTAATAGCCGAAAGCAAGATGCAGATTATGCCGCCTGTAGTCTTGCCAAGATAAAAATAGTGAATACCTAAGTAGCCGAGCAGAATAGCAAGCAATGCGGCAACTCCACGGCTCTTGCCTTCAGGACCCGATGAGTCGAATGCATTATTGCCGGGCGCTTCATAGTAACCTCGCGGAGGGGGAGGCGTTTGAATGGCTTCAACAAGCGGTTGGCCGCATGACGGGCAGTAATTTTCCGAATCGTTATGTATCGTTCTACAGTTATTGCAATATTTCATATCCGCAAAGTTACGAACTAAAAACCGTATATTCAAAAATTCCGGTAAAAAACCGTTGACGGTTTCGTAAAATTATTGTATATTTGCAAGCAAGATGACCGAACAACCGAAAATTCTTCTGCTTGGCGATTATAGTAATTGCCATAAATCGCTGGCCGGAGGGCTCAGCGCTCTTGGCTGTGAGGTTGTTGTTGCATCTGATGGTAGCCGTTGGGTTAACAGCCTTCGTGATATTGACATTACGCGCACTCCCGGAAAGGCCGGAGGCCTTTCGCATTGGCTGCGCATGGAGCGTTTGCTGCGAAGTCAGCTCAGCGGCTTTGATATCGTTGCGGTTAATGATCCTATGTTTGCATCGCTCAGGCCGGCATTGACAAAACGCCTGTTTAATCTGCTTCGTAAGCGCAATGGATCGGTTTTTCTTACCTCTATGAGTACCGATTTGCCCTTTCTCGACATGCTTCAGGCCGAGGATTCACCGCTGAACTATAGTGAATGGTTCGTTAACGGTTCTCCCTCGCGCTATTATCATGCCAATACGGCAACATGGGAAAAATGGCATGCACCGCAAATTACCGACTATCAGAACTATTTTTTCGACAATATAGACGGGGCTGTTTCAGTGCTCTTTGAATATCATCTGGGAATGGAGCGTTGCCTTGGTTCATCGCGGGCTGCTTATGGCGGCATCCCCATTCAGACTGAATTGTTTCAGCCGGTTGCCCTGCCTGAGTCCCCCAAACGAATCAGGCTCTTTTTGGGTCGCGACCGTACCCGCATGCTCGAAAAAGGGTCTGATATGTTGGAGATGGCGGCAAAAAAAGTGGTTGAAAAATACCCCGACCGAGCTGAATTGATAATAGTTGAGAATCGCCCGTATAGTGAGTTTAGTGAACTCTTGCGTTCGGCTCATGTTGTTCTTGATCAAATCTATAGCTATACTCCCGCAACCACTGCGCTGATGGCTATGGCCTATGGCCTTAACGTTGTAAGCGGCGGAGAACCCGAATTCTACGATTTTATCGGCGAAACGGACAATCGCCCCGTTATCAATGCTCCAATCGAATTCGAGCCGCTCTGTTCAGCTATCGAACAGGTGGTTCTTCACCCCGAAGAGATTCGGTCACGCGGCATGCGCAGTCGTGAATTTGTTGTTAAACATAACGATAGCCGAGTAGTTGCGCGTCGTTTTTTAGACTTTTGGAATGAACGCCGGTTTGCCAACTCTTGATATGGCCGTTGCCACTCACGGCCCTGATGGGCTGCAACGGCTATTGTGTATGCTGCTCCCGCCAATCGATGGGATAAGATATGTAGTTTCGTGGCAGAACCATGAAAATGCCCCTGTTTCGGAAGCTATTGCGGCTCGGGGCGATGTTGAGATTCATCGCATCGAAGGAGGCGGCCTGGCCGTTAATCGCAATAACGCCATGCGATTTTGCACGGCCGACATTATTCTTCAATGCGATAATGATTTGGAGTATTACCCCGAAGGACTTGAACAGGTGCGGCGCGTTTTTCAGCAGCAACCCGACCTTGATGTAGCAACGCTCCGCAGCGACCATGGCGATCCGGCTCGCTTTCCCGGCCGGCAGGTAACGTTAAAGGGCAAACTGCCGAAAAACTATTTTGTAACTTCCTTTGAAATTGCACTTAGGCGTTCTTCGGCGGGCGGATTGCGTTTTGCTGAAGAATTCGGGCTGGGCGCTCCCGAGCTCCAATGTGGCGAAGATGAAGTGTTTTTGCTCACAGCTATGCGGGCCGGCTATTGCTGCAGGTTCGTGCCTATAACAATATGTGCCCATCCCCATCCGTCTACCGGCTTAAAAAGCCGGTTTACAAGCAAAAACCTAATGGGCATGGGGGCTACTATTCGCCTGCTATACCCCCGGTCCTTTTCTTTGCGTCTGCTGATTAAAGCCCGGCGCGTTAGCAGTAACGGCCAGGCTTCATTCCTTTCGGCTTTGCGGTGGCTAACGACCGGGGCATTGCGTGCGCCGTCGATGAGCGATATTCTTCGCCGCTGTAATCATTAAAACGGGCTTTCTCCGCCGCTGAGATCGGCCGAGCCCCCACTTAGGGGATTTACATTGCCGAACGGGTCGTTATTGTTTACATCGGTATTCATCGCTGAGGCGGTTGCCGATTGATCATACATGATATCGACATCGCTCCAGTTCTCGAAACGGGCATATTGGCCACGGAAACGCATGGCAACGTCACCTACAGAGCCCGAACGGTGTTTCGCTATGATAAATTCCGCCTTACCGCGAAGTTCCGGAGCATCATCGCGCGCTGCACCGTGCAGATAGTATTCCGGACGGTGGATAAAGCAAACAATGTCAGCATCCTGTTCAATGGCACCCGATTCACGCAGGTCGCTCAGTTGCGGGCGTTTATCCTCGGAGCGCGACTCAACCGAACGGTTGAGCTGCGACAGGGCAACAATTGGAATGTTCAGCTCCTTGGCCAGTTCTTTCAGCGAGCGCGAAATCATTGATACTTCCTGCTCGCGCGAGCCAAACTTCATGCCTGAGGCATTCATGAGCTGCAGATAGTCGATAACTATGAACTGAACGCCTTTCTCGCGAACCAGGCGGCGTGCTTTTGTTCGCAGTTCAAGAATGGAAAGCCCGGGCGAATCGTCAATATAGATTGGTGCCGACTGGAGTGTGCCTATCCGGCTTAGCAGCTGGTTCCATTCGCGGTCAGACAAGCGTCCGGACTTTATTTTTTCGCCCTCAATTTCGCAAACGTTCTGAATTAGACGGTTAACGAGCTGCAGTTTCGACATTTCCAACGAAAATATCGCAACTTTGGTGTTATAGTTAACCGCCATATTTTTTGCCATCGACAGCACCATTGCTGTTTTACCCATTGCCGGGCGCGCAGCAATAATAACGAGGTCGGAATTTTGCCAGCCCGAGGTCTTTTTGTCGAGTTCCGTATAGCCCGATGCCAGTCCCGACAGGCCGCTCTCGCGTGTGGCGGCCATCTGAATGGTTGAAATCGCATCGTTGATTACCGAGTCAATCTGAACCACTTCTTTCTTAACATTCCGTTGGCTGAGCTCAAAAAGGTGACCTTCGGCCTCCTGAAGAACATCGTCGATGTCGTTGGCCGGGTCGTAGGCTTTAGAGGCAACGTCAGTGCCGAACGAAATAAGTTCACGCGCAAGATATTGCTGGGCAATTATCCGTGCATGATATTCAATATTGGCAGCCGATGCGACTCGTGAGGTGAGCTCAGCTATGAATGCCGGGCCGCCGACTTCGTCAATCGTTGAGTTTGCACGCAACTGCTCTGTAACAGTCAGCATGTCGATAGGTTGCTGCTGAATGCCTAAAGTCTGAATGGCTTCGTAGATTTTTTGATGTACCGGTTCATAGAACGATTGAGGCTGCAAAATGTCGCAGACGGTTGCATAGGCATCTTTCTCAAGCATCAAGGCGCCAAGAACCGCCTCCTCGATGTCTTTATCGTGAGGTGGCATCCGGCCAATCAGATCCGATTCAGAGGTGTGTTGTGGTTTGTTGCGGAAATTCTTTTTGTCAACGGGGGGCATAAGCGGATTGGATTAGGGTTTGGCGATTATTGTAAAATTCAGGCCGGGGTAGTGCGGCCGAACCTGTCTTATTCTCATATGCCCGGGCGAGTTTTAGCGCGCAGTATAGGGCGGCTTGACCCGGTGCTTCGGCCGAAATCAGCGGTGAACCCGGAGCGGGCCGTGTTAACCTGCCGATAACCTCAGAATCTGTTGAATAGAGCATTTTACGCTCAACCAAGGTTTTCCAGATTCGGGCTTCGTTGATTTTGCACCATTCATATTCTTCGGGAGTCATTCCAAGCAAAGTTGATTCGGGGGTGTCATCGGGCAGCATTTCCCGGGCACGGGCCAGGAGAGCCCCTTGATAGAGCAAGTGATTCAGCAGCGATGCATCGTCTTCGAATTGTGGCTCATTTTCAGAGGCAACGACCGCAAGAACTATATCAACGGGCATACGCTCAATTACCTTGCGTTGCTTAATAAATTCCGGGAATCCCGAATAGGCTGCGCTGTTAGGCCCGAGATAATGGTTGAGAGCTATAAAAACATGACCGTCGGGGTGGGTAACAACCGCTTGATTATATGGGCTGACTACCCCGGTAAGACTGATATCTTTGTGCTCAGCCAGGGCGTCTCCTAAAACCTGCTCCACAGAGTCAAGATTGGTTATAGCTCCAATTACCAGGGCTTCGAATGGCGCGGTTCGGCCGGCATATTCTTCCGGTTGGCCCTCAAAATCTATAATCTCAGCCCATGACGTGAATGCGGCTGAATCAGCTGCCGACAGTTCTCCCTGGCTCAATGCCAGGTCCAGACGTGATATATGGCGAGGTTCATTCCGGTGGCTGCAAGACGCAACTGCCAGAAGTCCAAAAAATAGTAAAATCGTATGTTTTAATGGCATTTTTGGTCTATTTTTTAAAATTCTACTGCAAAGATAGCATTAAACTCCATAAAAATCACTAATTTTGCAGGAGTTTTTGTTAACAAGTTATGAATATCATTCACAAAGCGCTTACTATATTGCTTTTTTTTATGCTCGGTTCCGCGTCGGTTCTCTCTGCCGGCAAAGATGGCTTTACGGTTATTCTTGATCCGGGCCATGGAGGCAAGGACTACGGTGCGGTGGGGAAAATCACCAACGAGAAAACCATCAATCTCAATGTCGCTCTCGAAGTGCGCCGACTGCTCGAGGATACCAAAGGCCTCAATATAGTAATGACCCGCGATGATGACCGCTTCATTGCTCTGCAGGAACGCGCAAACATTGCAAACCGTAATCATGGGGACCTTTTCATCAGTATTCATGTAAACTCTGTTGCTAAAAATAATAAGAATCGCCTGAGCATCGCCGGAGCTTCGGTTTATACTCTGGGACTTCATCGCTCTGCATCGAACCTTGAGGTAGCCAAACGCGAAAATGCCGTTATGGAGCTTGAGAGCGATTACACTACCCGATATCAGGGGTTTGACCCTAATTCAACCGAGAGCTACATAATGTTTGAACTCTCGCAAAACAAGCACCTTGACCAGAGCATAAGTTTCGCCGATATGACAGTTGCGCGTCTGTGTCAGAACGCCGGACGTCGAAACCGCGGAGTGCTCCAGGCCGGATTCTGGGTGCTCCATGCTTCAGCGATGCCGTCGGTGCTCATCGAGCTTGATTTCATCTGTAATCCTACCAGTGAGCAGTTCCTTAATTCCAAAGAAGGGGTGAAAAAGATGGGTCGCGCAATCGCCGACGCCGTGCTGCAATATTGCGGACACACAGCCGAACTGACTGCTAACGAGCCTGTCGCGCAGAACCCCCGGCAGCTACCCGTAGCAACGGATTCCGAGCCCGCTCCGCAGCCCGCAGCATCGGTTCAGGAGCCCTCTGACCCCGACCGCGTTACATATCGCATTCAGATTCTCGCATCGTCGCGTCGCGTACCTGCGGGTTCTTCAGAATTCAAAGGGGCCAAGGATATTGAAGAATTTCAGCAGGGCGGATGGTATAAGTATACTGCCGGCGGCGACTTCACTACCGACGGCGAGGCCGAGCGCTATGCCGCGCGATACTTACGACGCGATTTCCCCCAGGCCTTTATAATTAAATGGAAAAACGGCCAACGCATAAATTGAAATTGACTTAAAGAAATAGAAATGCAGAACCGCAAGAAACTCGCAATTATCGGCTTGTCGGCCGTTATTGCATTCGCAATCCTTTTTTTCGGTATCAATTACCTCAAAGGTATTAACCTCTTCCATACGTCGAACTATTATTTCGCTGTTTACGACGACGTTACCGGTCTTTCTGTATCCGCACCCGTTAATGCCAACGGCTTTAAAGTCGGCCAAGTGCGCGAAATGAACTACTTGTATAATGATCCGGGCCATGTTCAGGTTGAGCTTGCGTTGGATGCCGACCTGAAAATCACCGAGGGCACGGTAGCGTTACTTACTACCGACCTGCTCGGAACAGCTTCAATTACCCTCGAAATACCTAAAACCCAAAACTATCTTCCAAAGGGAAGCACTCTTCAGTCACAAAAGGCTTCGGGCCTGGTCGACGGCCTGAGTGAAGACCTTATGCCGGGCGTTAAGTCTCTGATGCCTAAAATTGACTCTCTGCTTGTTGCCGTAACCGGTCTCGTCGGCGACCCGGCACTGACGGCCACAATTAAACGACTTGATGAAATATCGGCCAATCTGCAGGTAATGTCGGCCAATGTGGCCAACGCCACTAAGCCTCTTCCGGGGGTTATGAACAATGCCTCGGCCGTTGCTGAAAACCTGCGCACCATGTCGGCTAACCTCGACTCTTTGAGTACTGAACTCAATAAATTGCCGTTGCCCGAAACCATGGCTTCAGTTCAGGCAACCGTCGATAACCTTAAGGAGATTACCGATCGTTTGCAAACCAACGAATCGTCGCTCGGTATGCTGCTGAACGACCCCGGACTCTATAATAGCTTGAACCAGACCGTTGCGTCACTCGATTCACTCATAACCGACGTGAAGGCGCAACCTAAACGCTATCTGAAGTTCTCGGTATTTTAATCCGTAAACTTTCCGGCGGTTTCGGGCGTTTTAAAATCGTAACCAAATAATTGAAATACTATGACCTACGACGAAGCTAAAGAACGCAAGGGCCTGACCCTCGTTGAATTTTATGCATCATGGTGCCCACACTGCAAACGCATGATGCCTATTGTAGAAGAAGTTCGCGAAATCGTTGATAACAAAGTTGCCGTTTGTCAATACGATATCGACGAATATCCTCAGGAGGCTGATGCTGCCGGAGCTTCAAGCATTCCTACATTTATAATTTATCGCGACGGCGAAGAGCGCTGGCGGCATGTCGGCGAAATTTCCGGCGACGAAATCCTACAAGCTATTCGCAACGCATAAAATAGCCAGATGAAATTTTCTAAAATCTTTTGCGCGATGGCGTTGACTCTTATGTCGGCGCCGTCGCTTTTTGCTCAGACTCTCAGCGATGCGCAAATCGAGGCAAAGAGCGCTTCCTCAAAATTCATAGTGATTGATGGAAAGGAATATGACCGAGACTCTCTTCGTCAGGTAGTTGCCCAATTCTATTACGACCAGTTCCGCAACTCCCAGGACCCTGATATGCCATATTTCCTTTTTATAAGCAAGGGCGCGAATATGATGCTTGGTGTTGGCGGTGGAGTCAGAATGCGTGCTTTCTATGACTGGAATGGCGCGATGCCATCAAACGCCTTTTCGCCCTACACAATTCCTATTCCGGCAGATCCGGCTAACTCGCGCCGGTTCAATACCACTCCTTCAGGTACTTACTTCAACGTTCGGCTTATCGGTCATAACAGCGTTGTCGGTTCTTACGGACTTTATATCGAAGCTGATTTTACCGGCTATAACGGACGGGACTTCAAACTTAAAAAAAGCTATGCGCAGATACGAGACTTCACTGTAGGCTATGCTTCGTCAACCTTTTCCGACCCGGCTGCGCAGCCCGCAATTGTTGATGCAGCGGGACCAAACAATAAGTTCTCGAATACTAACGTACTGGTGCGCTATATGCCATGTTTTAAACAAAAATGGTATATTGCTGCATCAATCGAGACCCCCTCGACCGCTATCGATGCTTCGGGTGGCAAAGTACAACCGGCCTCGAACTGGCTCCCTGATGCCGCTGCGTTCGTTCAATATCAATGGGCGCCGGGTCAGCATGTGCGCCTGAGCGGTATTGTACGTTCGCTTTCTTACATGACATTGGCCGATAATAAACGGCATAATCTGGCAGGGTGGGGTGTTCAGGCCAGCACTGTGGCAAAACCCGAAGCTCACCTTACTCTTTATGCAACAGTTAACTACGGGCATGGCTTTGCCGGGCTCGGAGGCGACTTGCAGCACGGCCAGTACGACCTGATCAGTTCGCCCGATGACCCCTCGAATCTGTATGCACCCGCTTCCATGGGCTGGTGTGCGGGTGTTCAATATAATTTTCGCCCGAATTTTTTTGCAACATTAGCTGCCAGCCAGACTCACTATATGCCTCAACATAGTGTTGCTCCAGCGGAATATAAATCCGGCACCTTTGCCTGCGCCAACGTTTTCTGGAGTATTTTGCCGCGCCTTACGGTAGCTGCGGAATATGACTGGGGTATGCGCGGGAACTTTTCAGGCGAACACAAAGCGGCATCAAGAATCAATGTTTCAGCTATGTTTACCTTCTAAAAACGGCAAGAATTGACAAGGTGGTTAAAATGGTGTTACATATCGATTACAGCAACAACATTCCTGAACCATCCTTTGTTCTGCTATCAAACAAACCAATAATCCTCGTCGAATAATAAACGACATCATTCAACAATCACTTCACACAAGAACCTAAAATAGTAGTAATAGTAGTAGAAAAGTATTTGAAGCCCGGCCGGACGTGAGTCTATGCCGGGCTCGTCAATTTTATATGAGAAAAATTGAAAGCGATGCAATATTCTCGCAAAAAATCCGTAACTTTGCACCATAATGGCGAGAATCCTCTGTATAGACTATGGCAAAAAGCGCTGCGGCATCGCAGTGACCGACGAACTACGCCTGTCTGCCGGTCCGTTAACTACTGTAAGCTCAGCCGAGGTGCTCCGCTTTGTGCTCGAATATATAGCAGCCAATGCCGTAGACATGATAATTGTAGGGCGACCTACGACCCTGCGCGGCGAACCTTCGGAATCGTGGGTGTATATTGAGCCGTTTACCAAGGCGCTTCAGCGCCGTTTGCCCGCGGGGATTGAAATGCGCCTCTATGATGAACGATTCACCTCTGCAATAGCTCATCAAGCCATGATTCAGGGCGGTCTGCGTCAGAAGGCCAGGCGCGATAAGGCACTGGTTGACCGAATGGCCGCCACGATTATTCTAAACGATTATCTTGAAAGTATATATAACTAAAAATGAAATTACCTGTCTATATTTACGGTCATCCCGTTTTGCGCCGTCCTACCGAGCCGGTGCCCGCCGACTATCCTGACCTTGCCAAACTTATTGACGACATGTTTGAAACCATGTATGCCGCCGAAGGGTGCGGTTTGGCTGCTCCGCAGGTCGGGTTGAGCCTTAAATTGGTTGTAATAGATGTTGATGTGCTCAAGGAGGACAATCCTGAATGTGCCGGCCGCAAAATGGTGCTGATAAATCCCGAAGTAGAAGTGCTCGACGGTGATGAAACCTCGCGGGCCGAAGGATGTTTGAGCCTTCCGGGCCTGAGCGAAAACGTGAATCGCGTCGAACACATCCGTTTGCGCTGGCTCGACGAGAATTTTCAGCCCCACGAAGAGGAGATGTCCGGCTTTTTGAGCCGATGCGTGCAACACGAGGTTGACCATCTGAACGGCAAGGTTTATATGGATCATGTTTCGGCAACGCGCAAACTATTGATACGCAATAAACTGCGCAATCTTATGGATGGCAAATTCCACTGCGATTACCGTGTAAAAACCGCATCGCGTCGCAAATAATCAATCATTCCAATCTAAAAATACGATCATTCTATGGCCGACGATAAAAAAATCATATTCTCAATGGTGGGTGTAAGCAAAATCTACCCGCCCCAGAAACAGGTTCTTAAAAATATTTATCTCTCGTTTTTCTATGGTGCCAAAATCGGCATTATCGGTCTCAACGGCTC
>CAZGTD010000051.1:0-11029 GCA_964528425.1 uncultured Bacteroides sp. | reverse complement strand
AGGTTTGTCTTCTTAAGTCCGAAGAAGTTCGGTAGTACATAGTGGAGCTGGAGGGACTTGAACCCTCGTCCAAACGCGGAATCAGCGAGCTTTCTACATGCTTAGTTTCGAATTGGTTTTCGAGCGCCGGTAGGGTCGAAACGCCCGGCCGGACGCCTTATCTCCTAAAATTTCGGCGTTGCCGCGGAGAAAAGCACCGCCTATACCCGATTTAGCTGCACCGCCAGGTCGAGGAGTCTCGGGTCCAGGACTCTCGGGCGATGTCTCGTCCTGCGTAACTGTTACGCGGATAAAGCTGATCTACTGTACTTCAATCAAGCAGCGAGAGCGTAGTTGTTTTCGCCATTTGAATTTTTTGATGTCGAGATTTAAGAGCGGGCCATCATTGCTCTGCATGCTTACTGACCTTTTCTACACGCTGTCAAAACCGGTCAGCCCCGATGTTTTTGGATTGGCAAAGTTAGTAATTTTGCGTTTCTTATGCAAATATCCTTGTAATATTTAACATTTGCCAATACAATTTTAGAGTTGAGAGTAGGCGGGGGTAAAGGTGTCGCCCTGATCGAAGTCGCCGGTCCGGATACCTTTTGAGAGCCAGCGCACGCGTTGTTCGGAGCGGCC
This sequence comes from uncultured Bacteroides sp., assembly GCA_964528425.1. Classification (GTDB taxonomy): domain Bacteria; phylum Bacteroidota; class Bacteroidia; order Bacteroidales; family Muribaculaceae; genus UBA3263. The sequence goes on along the minus strand of CAZGTD010000051.1, from coordinate 10,408 downwards.
GTGGTTAAACGATTCGGGCATTTCCCTGCCGTAGGCTTTTCGTTGAAGGTAGTCATCGCCGATTTTCGATGCGGCGTTAATGGCGTTTTCAACATCGCCGGGTTCCAGGGAGTTAAACATTTTATTGTCGTGGTTGGCCCATAACCCTGCCAGGAAATCAGCCTGCAGTTCGAGCCGCACACTGATTTTATTGGCTTCGGCCTCGCTGAGGCGCGCCATCTGGCTGTGTGCCTTCGAAAGGATTCCGAGTTGCTGCTGAACGTGGTGGCCGACTTCGTGAGCAATAACATACGCGTAGGCAAAATCACCGTCGGCACCAATCTGTTTCTTCATGTCTTTAAAAAAGTCAAGATCAATATAAACAGTCTGGTCAGCCGAGCAATAGAACGGTCCGGACTGCGAAGTTGCATTTCCGCAACCACTCTGAACGGCACCGGAAAATAAAACCATTTTGGGGCATTCATACTCGCCCCAGCCGCGGCGCTTGAATTCTGCGGTCCACACGTCTTCAGTACCGGCGAGTACCTGCGATGCAAATTCGGCCAGGCGTTGGTCTTCGGCATCGGGCTTATAGTCATTGGCATAAGTCGGCTGCTGAGTCAGCGCCTGAAGTTGTCCGGAATTCGACAATGCATTAAACACATCGCCGATTCCACCGCCCGAGAGGAGAGTAATCACAACAACGGCTATCACGCCGATAATTCCGCCGCCGACCATTTTGCGGCCCCCGCCGCTAAATCCGCGGCGATCATCAACATTGCCGCTGGTGCGGCGTCCGTCCATTCTCATTTGTAATATTTAGCAATAAGGATTAAAAAACTCCGGGTTTTCCGGAGTTTTTTATTGTAAAGATAGAATATCAGAATTTATTTTTTGATAGCTTTCCAGCAAACGGCAGCAACCAGGGCGCCGGCAAGAGGACCAACCACCATAATCCAGAAGTCGCCCCAGGCAGAGCAGTCAAACACGGCAGGGCCAAAGGAACGGGCCGGGTTAACGGAGCAGTTGTCAACGGGAATACCAACGATGTTTACAAGACCGAGAGCCAGACCGATAGCCAATCCGGCAAATTTGCCGAAGCCCTTTTCGGGGTCGGTTGCTCCGAGAATTACCAGCACAAAGAAGAAAGTGAGGAGGAATTCGGCCAGAAGAGCCATGCCGGATGTTGCGCCGGGCTGAAGCACGTTAGTTGCAAGGAATGAATCAGGAGGAGTAACGCCACCATAAACGAAGCCTGCGCCCATATTCATGAAGCAATAGAGGAATGCAGCGCCAACGGTTGCACCGATGAGCTGGGCAATAACATAGCCGCAGAAATCTTTAACCGACATATTGCCGCTGATAAGCATGGCAAAGGAAACCGCGGGGTTAACATGGCAACCCGAAATATTGCCGATGCAGTAGCAGAGACAAACGAGGACAAGGCCAAAGCAAAGGCCGATACCGAGACCACCGATCGAGGGGCCGGCGAGTACTGCGCTTCCGCAGGCAAGAAGGACGAGGAACATTGTTCCAACACCTTCGGCAAAATACTTTTTCATAATGTTTGATGAAAATTGGTTTATGATATAAATAGTTGAATTTACCCCACAAAGATACAAAATAATTATGAATTAGCAATTAGCGATTAGTAATTTTTTTCGACAACCCGGGGGCGAGGCGGCCTCACTGCCGCAGAGGGGGGGTTGTGGGGGTCGGGGATTTTTTGTAACTTTGCAGCCAGAAAACTTAACGCTAAGAAAGAGAGAATGATTGCTGTAAATAACCTGGGCATGCAGTTTGGCAAGCGCGTGCTGTTTCAAGACGTAAACATGAAGTTTACCCCGGGCAACTGCTACGGGATTATCGGCGCCAACGGTGCCGGCAAGTCAACGCTGATGCGCATACTTTCCGATCAGCTGTCGCCTACCCACGGCAGCGTTACCCAAGGTCCCGGCGAACGCATGAGCGTTTTGGAGCAGGACCACTTCAAGTTTGACGAGTGCACTGTTCTGGAAACCGTTATGCGCGGCCACACTGTGCTTTGGGATATAATGCAGGAAAAGGACGCCCTTTACGCCAAACCTGATTTCAGCGACGAAGATGGCGTTCGCGCCGCTGAACTGGAAGAAAAATTCGCCGAGCTCGAAGGGTGGAATGCCGAGAGCGATGCCGCCGCCCTGCTTTCCGGCCTCGGAATCAAAGAGGAGAAGCATCAGATGCTGATGAAAGATATGAGCGGTAACGAAAAGGTGCGCGTCTTGCTGGCAAAAGCCCTCTTCGGCAACCCCGACAATCTGCTGCTCGACGAACCTACCAACGACCTCGACCTGGAAACCGTAAGCTGGCTTGAAGATTACCTGTCGAAGTTTGAAAACACCGTTCTGGTAGTCAGCCACGACCGCCACTTCCTCGACTCGGTATGTACGCATACGCTCGACATTGACTATAATAAAATGACTCTCTTTGCCGGAAACTATTCTTTCTGGTACGAATCGTCGCAGCTTGCGTTGCGCCAGCAGCAACAGCAGAATAAAAAGGCCGAAGAAAAGCGCAAGGAACTGCTGGAATTCATTCAGCGTTTTTCGGCCAACGTTGCCAAGTCGAAGCAGACTACTTCGCGCAAAAAGATGCTCGAGAAACTCAACGTTGAAGAAATCCAGCCATCGTCGCGCCGCTATCCGGGCATTATTTTCACGCCTCAGCGCGAACCGGGCAACAAGATTCTCGAAGTCAAGGGTCTGACTGCTTCGGTCGACGGCGATTTGCTCTTTAAAGACGTGAATTTCCAGATTGAGAAGGGCGACAAAGTCTGCTTCCTGAGCCACGACCCGCGCGCCATGACGGCCCTCTTTGAAATCATCAACGGTCGCCGCAAAGCCGACGCCGGCCAATATGAATGGGGCCAGACGATCACCACAGCCTACCTTCCGCTCGACAATTCCGAGTTTTTCAATACCGACATGAACCTGGTTGACTGGCTCTGCCAGTTCAGCAACGATTCATCGGAAATCTACCTCAAAGGCTTCCTGGGCAAAATGCTATTTTCGGGCGAGGAAGTTCTGAAAAAAGCATCGGTGCTTTCGGGTGGCGAAAAAATGCGTTGCATGATTGCCCGCATGATGCTTCGCGACGCCAACACCATGATTCTCGATTCACCGACCAACCACCTTGATCTTGAATCTATTCAGGCATTTAACAATACCCTGCAGGCATTCAAGGGCAACATTCTGATGTCGAGCCACGACCACGAATTTATCCAAACCGTATGTAACCGCATAATCGAGCTGACGCCAAACGGCATCATCGACAAGATGACCGAATATGACGATTACATTACCGACGAACGCGTGCAGGCCGCCCGCGAAAAGCTATATGCTGCCCAATGAGCTGAAAGCACTGCTTCCGCCGGGTTCTCAACTGATTGAGTGCGAACCGATAAATGGCTCAGGCAGCAACCGACGTTACTGGCAATTGGTTCTGGCCGGGGGCCAACGGCTGATTGGCACCGTAGGCACCAACCTGCGCGAGAACGAAGCGTTTTTCTATCTGGCGGAAAAATTGGCCGAAGCCGGAGTACGAGTACCGAAAGTAACGGCCATCACCCTGGACCGCATGTGCTACCTGCAAACTTGGGTCGGCGACCACGCGCTTTTCGACAATCTTGGTCGCCGCGACCTGATAGCCAAGTCAGTGGAGCTGCTCGTAAAGGCACAGACCGCTCCCGGCATAGACTATCGGCGCTGCTTTCCGGTAGCGGAAATGGATCGCCGGGCGGTAATGTGGGACCTCAATTACTTCAAATATTGTTTCCTGAAGACCTGCCCCGGTCTGGAATTCGACGAATCGGCCCTCGAAGACGATTTTGAGGAATTGGCCGACATTATTATGAGCGCCGAACCGCGCGGATTTATGGTGCGCGACTTCCAGAGCCGCAACATCATGATCAGCCCCGACGACGAACCATATCTCATAGACTTTCAAGGAGGAAGGCTCGGCCCGGCACACTACGACCTGGCATCATTTCTATGGCAAGCCCGCGCACGCTTTTCCGATGAATTGCGCAGCGAAATGGTTGGACTCTACTGCCGGCTGCGCCGGCTCGACGAAGAGAAATTCCGCCGGCAGATGCGCTATTTTGTGGTGTTCAGACTTCTCCAGGCCCTCGGAGCATACGGATTTCGAGGGCGTTTTGAACGAAAAGAGCATTTTTTGCGTTCGATAGCGCCGGCGGTTGAATCGCTTCGCAACGAAATTGCAAAAACCGAAGGACTCGCCGAGTTGCGTCGCCTGATTGCCGACTCTCACTTTCAGTAATTTATTTTTGGGAAATGGCGGGGAAATTCGTAACTTTGCGGGCGATGAAAATAGCGATAATCGGCCATGGAAAAATGGGCCGCATGATTGAAGATATTGCCCGCAAGCGCGGTCACGAAATAGTTGCGGTTATTGACCGCGATACCCCTCTGCAAATCGACTCTCCGGAGTTTCGTTCGGCAGACGTTGCAATCGAATTCACCGTGCCTTCGGCGGCCGAATCCAACGTGCGCCAGGCACTTCAGCAAGGAGTTGCCGTTGTCAGCGGCACTACCGGCTGGGGCGACGGCCTTGCGCGTATACGCGAAGAAATGACTCCCGACCGGGCGCTGATGTGGAGCGGAAACTACTCGCTGGGGGTCAATATATTTTTTGCCGTGAACCGCTATCTGGCAAAAATCATGAGTGATTTTCCGCAATATACACCCGACATGGTTGAAACCCACCATATCCACAAACTCGACCACCCCAGCGGCACCGCCCTGATGCTCGCCGATCAGATAGTCGGCGCCTCCCCCACCCTCACGGGCTGGAGCGAATCGCCGGCCGACGGCAAGCTGCTCATCAGCCATGTGCGCCACGGCGAAGTGCCCGGCATTCACCGCATAACCTGGGAGAGCGACGTAGACTCCATTTCGATTGAACACAGTGCCAAATCGCGCGCCGGCTTTGCGCTGGGCGCCGTCATGGCCGCCGAATGGCTCAACGGCCGCAAGGGTTACCATACGGTCGACGAAATTTTTAGCTTTTAAAATTTAAGGAATGAATAAGTTTTTTGAAGATTTTAAGGCGCGCGTGCGGGCCAACTCCGCAACCCGCTGGATAAGATTCGGAGCCGTTTCGCTGGTTTTTCTACTGTGGGTAATCTGGCTTCAAAACTGGTGGGTTCTGCTCTGGTGGCTACTCCTTTTCGACATATATATCACCGGCTACATACCTTTTACCTGGTGGAAAAAATCGAAGTCAACGGCCGTTAGAAAAGTAATGGGCTGGATCGACGCCATAGTCTACGCCCTGGTGCTGGTCTACTTCGTGTTCTCGTTCGTTGGCCAAAACTACAAGATTCCCTCGTCGTCGCTCGAAAAAACACTACTCACCGGCGACTTCCTATGGGTCAACAAAATGGCCTACGGCCCGCGAGTGCCAATGACGCCGATTCACTTTCCGCTCGCCCAGAACACCCTTCCGATTGTAAACACGAAAAGCTATATCGAAAACCCGCAGTTTGCCTATCACCGCCTTGCCGGCTACGACACCATCAAGGTGGGCGATATCGTAGTGTTCAACTTTCCCGGGGGCGACACAGTGGCCCTGAAGCAGCAGAATCCCGACATCTATGCCCTTTCGCGCATGATTGGCGAACAGATGATTGCCCAGGGCCTGGTTCCGGCGCCCGATTCGAGTGACGCTATTGGCCGCGATGCAGCTGCCCGCGCCTACGGCATGAGCTATATCCGCCAGCAGCCCGAAGTTTTCGGCGAGGTTATATGGCGTCCTGTCGATCGCAGGGAAAACTATGTTAAGCGCACCGTTGGTCTGCCAGGACAGGTTTTTGAAATCCGCAACGGCGAAATCTTCAACAACGGAAAGCAGATGCCCCCCCCTGAAAACGTGCAATATAACTACATGTTCACATATTCCGGCTGGTCGCAGATGACTCCGCTTCAACGCGATACCTTTTGGGACGCGCTCGACGTCAGCCGCGCCGACCGCGTTGATAACCCCGAAACGGGCCAGGGCGTACCGCTGACCGCAGCCCAACTCGCCAAGCTCAGCCGCGAGCCAAAAGTCAGCAACATCCGACGCTGCACATATTCTCCCTACGATAATTTCCTTTTCCCCCTCGCCTCGTCGATGGAATCGGGTTGGACCTTAGATGACTACGGCCCTATAACAATTCCGGCCAAAGGGATGACGGTTAAACTCGACGCCGATGGCTGGGCACGCTATGGCCACACTATCGACCACTACGAGCCACACTCGGCGCAATGGCGCGACGGACAAGCCTATATAGACGGCAAGCCGGCCGACGAGTATACCTTTGAGATGGACTATTATTTCATGATGGGCGATAATCGCCATAAGTCGCTCGACTCCAGATTCTGGGGCTTCGTGCCCGAGGACCATATCGTGGGCCGCCCCGAGCGTGTGCTCATCAGCTTCGACCCCGACGGCAAAGGCTTCCTCGGCATCCGCTGGGACCGCATATTCAAAAACGCAAGAAACTAATCATAACCGACACATAAAATGGAACATGTATCTGACCGCGTAAAGTCACTCGCAACCTCCGCAACCCTGGCCATGAGCCAGAAATCAGCCGAACTCAAGGCTCAAGGCATCGACGTTATCAACCTGAGCGTTGGCGAACCTGATTTTGCAACCCCCGACCATATAAAAGAGGCTGCCAAGCGCGCCATCGACGAGAACTTTACGTTCTACACTCCAGTTGCCGGTTATCTTTCGCTGCGAAAAGCCATTTCCGAAAAACTGCTGAAAGAAAACAATGCCACTTATGCTCCGGAGCAGATTGTTGTTGGCAACGGCGCCAAGCAGGCTCTCTGCAACGTTATTCTCGCCTCCATCAACCCCGGCGACGAAGTAATTATCCCCACCCCGGCGTGGGTCAGCTATGTAGAAATGGTCAAACTCGCCGAGGGCACCGTTGTTGAACTCCCCGCCGGCATAGAAACCGACTTTAAGATTACCCCCGAGCAACTCCGCGGCGCCATTACCGATAAGACGCGCATGGTTTTGCTCTGCTCTCCCTCAAACCCTACCGGCTCGGTTTACTCTCCCGAGGAACTGCAAGCCTTGGTTGACGTGATTGCACAGCATCCGCAGATTATAGTAATGGCCGACGAAATTTACGAGCACATCAACTATGGCGCCCCCATTCGCTCGCTCGGCTCCTTCCCTGAAATCGCCGACCGCGTAGTGATTATCAACGGCGTATCCAAGGCCTACGCAATGACCGGCTGGCGCGTGGGCTACTGCGCCGCCCCCCTCTGGCTGGCCAAGGCAGTCAACAAGCTACAGGGCCAATACACCAGCGGCTGCTCGTCAATCGCCCAGAAAGCTGCTGAGGCAGCCTACACCGGCTCGCAGCAATGTGTTGAAGATATGCGCCGCGCATTTGAGCGCCGTCGCGACCTGGTTGTAGAACTCGCTTCGCAGATTCCCGGATTCAAGGTCAACAAGCCTTCGGGTGCCTTCTACCTCTTTCCGGAAGTCAGCGCCCTGCTTGGCAAAAAGTTCGGCGACCGCGTAATCGAAACTTCGGGCGACCTGGCCCTTTACCTGCTGGAGCAGGCCCACGTTGCAACAGTCGACGGCGCCGCCTTCTGCGCTCCGGGCTACATACGCTTCAGCTATGCCACCTCTGACGACAACATCCGCGAGGCCATGAGCCGCATAGCCTCGGCCGTGGCTCAGTTGAAATAAGCCAGATGCAGACCGTACTTTTCCACGAAACGATTTTCGGCCCCATACGCTCGCGCCGGCTCGGAGCATCGCTCGGCGTGAACCTTTCGCCACGCGACGGCAAGGTGTGCAGCTTCGACTGCCGCTATTGCGAGGCGGGGTTCAACGCCCAGGGCACCGGCACCACCGGCCTTCCCACGCGAGCCGAGGTGCGCGAACTTCTTCGCCAGCGCCTTGAGCAGTTGCGGGCCAATGGCGAGCCGCTCAACGTTATAACCTTTTCGGGAAACGGCGAGCCTACGCTCCACCCTGAATTCGACGGGATTGTCGACGACGTAGTTGCCCTGCGCAATGAGTTCTTTCCCGACGTCAAGATTTCTGTGCTCAACAATTCTACACGCCTCGATACGCCCGCAGTCGTTGAGGCGCTTAAGCGAGTCGACAACAATATTCTCAAACTTGACTCTGCAATTGAGGAAACAATGCTTAAAATCGACCGCCCGACGTCGAAAAACTTTACTACCAAAGGGGTTATCGAGCAACTGAAGCAATTTCGTGGAACCGGTATTATCCAGACAATGATTTTGCGCGGCGACGGCATCGACAATACCACCGATGAGGAAATCAACGCCCTCATCGACGCATACAAAGCAATCGGACCGCGCGAAATAATGATTTACTCCATCGACCGCAAAACGCCCGACCAAACGCTCAGAAAAGTCGAAGCCGACGAACTGCAGGCAATCGCCACCCGCATAGCCCAAGCCACCGGCATTTCGGTCAAGACCGCTTAAATGCGTTACTGCGCCGTGGGGGCCAAAATGCAGGTCTGGGCTGCAAGGTCATCTAAAGCGCGGTCAATGAAGGGTTGCAAACGCTGCGAACCTGACTTGTGGGCCAGATATTCCCTACGCTCGTCGGCAGTCATATAGGCGGCGTTCCAGCGTCGGTTAAACTCATCGGGCGATATGGTTTTATAGTCGCGAATCAGCTCCATAACGGCAATTCCGCGCTTTCCTAACTTTTCAAACTCAATTAGCCAGGGCTCAAGCTCCACCAGCAGCTGCGCGTTGGTGCACCCGCCGCGAATCGCTGCCGGAGCAGCCGCAATGCGCTGAAACTCATCCATCAGCGGTTGCCAGCGCTCATCGGCTTTGCCGTCCCCTACGCGGAATGTCTCAACTGTCCATGACTCCGGTTTGCGATAACCGGTTTCGCTGTCGGCATTATGCATGGCAAAAGTGCGGAAAGCATCGGCTGCCGCGGGCATCATGTCGGCCAGGCCATATTCCCAAGCGCGCTGAGGGTCGTAGGCCGGCGGATTCCACGAATAGTCTGCCACGCCATAAAGTCCGAGCTTCGACGCTTCGCCCTGCTCCATCGGGTTGCTGACAAGAGCCGATACCTCGGCCCGCGTCAGCGTAGTGTCGAGCCCGATAGCGGGCCCAAGCAGCAAGTGATTGCGGGCATAGTCGGTTACCGGCCAGTTCCACCAGTAAAAGCCGGGGCGCCGGATCAGCGCGTTGAACCAGTGCATGGTATCGGTCGTAAGGTCTGAGCAAACAACGTCGCCGGTATACATTATCCGGACGTCGGGATTCATTGTGCGCCCGTAAATTGCACTGGCGCCGTTTTCGCCCGGATTGGCCCAAAGACGCGAGTAATCGGTTGGGCAAACGGTCATGGGTTCGACGTCCTGATGTGTTTTCACAAAATTATCAGTCAGATAGTTAACCAGCTCACACTGACGGTAAGGATTCGTGCCTTCGCCTTCAATATCATCGAAATGAATTGCAAATGCGCGCACCCCGAGGTTATACATTTGCTCAAATTTATTGACAAGGCTATCGCGGTCGGCCTCGGTCCAGCGAATGTCCTTGCCGGGGTGGATTGCCCAGACGAAATCAACATGATTTCGACGGCATGCATCAATAAGCTCGCTGATTTGGGCTGCCTGCTCCTTCGGATAGGGTTTTCGCCAGTTGGGCGAGGAATGATAGGGGTCGTCCTTCGGCCCATAGATATAGGTATTGAGCTTCTGCCGGCCCATAAAGTCAATGAGCGACAATCTGACCTCGTGGCTCCATGGTGTTCCGTAGAAACCCTCAACAATTCCGCGCCGCTCAAGCTCAGGCCAGTCACAAACCTCAATCACCGGCAGCGAATCGGCCGGCGACTGTTGCCGCAATTGCCTGAGGGTTTGAAGGGCATAAAATTCGCCTCGGTCGTCAAAAGCGTCGATTTCAACCCCTTTCTCACTGATTTTCAAATTATAAGCACCCGAGCGGGGTTCAACGCCGCGAGCCTTTGACCCAACGCGCACCCGCGGCTTCGCATCCCGCCTCATAGCGTGGCCATCAACTACCCTGCGCGGAGTTGGCGATATGGTTATTTCACCGTTGGCGCCTACCGATGCCAACAGAGCAATTATAAAGAATATTCTTTTTAACATTTGGATTTATTACGCGAATTTTTACCCCACAAAGTTAGCGATTTATTTTGGGTTTTATTAAAAGTTTTCGTAAATTTGCGCATATCTAACCAAAACTTCTTAATTAAGTAATCAAAAAATGAAAATCGACAATTACAACTTCGCCGGCAAAAAGGCGATTGTCCGCGTTGACTTCAATGTGCCCCTCGACGAAAACGGCCACGTTACCGACGACACCCGTATTCGCGGCGCGCTCCCCAC
>CAZGTD010000050.1:0-11047 GCA_964528425.1 uncultured Bacteroides sp. | reverse complement strand
GTTTCGATGGCGGCAAAAAACTTCAGCGCACTGAGCTAAAGAATGAACAACCGATCAAGGAAGATGCAATGATTAAAATCCATCGCTAAACCAAGATAGCGTTTGTTTACATCATTCGCACAGCTGTTTCAGGGTTGCAACCGTTACGGTAAAATTCCGGGCAGTTGAGTTATTTGAGAATTTGATATTTGCAGTTCCATTCTCATCAGTTATGGCCTCCGGATTCCAATATAGTGTACGGCGGTAATCCGGCTCAAAGGGCGGTTCTACTGAATAATCCGGACTATAGAATTCAACCTCGGGAATCGTATAACCCGTGATAATGTCACGTCTTACACCCGATTTCAACTGAGAACGCTTGTCGGGATAAAATTCAATGAACACAACGCAGCCGTATTTCTTGTAGGCATCCATCATTTCATCGAATCGCGATGTATGTAATTTCTCAGTCATTCTTGCGGCGTAGGTCATCAGCGTTTCCTGTTGTGTATTTATATATACATTTTTTATGAAGTCTATGGGAATTGCTCCCGGGTCACTTGTGGGTATAATTGCTATGCCAGCGGCTGTATGAACTATTTCCAGCACCCCCATTAACTCATCGATTACATCGCCATTATTCCCGAAATCAGGGTCGGCAACCAACAAAACTCTTTTGCCGCTATATGTGAGCGAGTCATACTTATCACGTCTAAAATTTTTATCCATCTGAGGTAATAAATCTGCCAGTGTACGTAAATACTTTTCGCCACTATCCCTCAGTGAGTTCGCTTCTTTTAAAACGTCATAGCTAACAATGGAGTTCTCCTTATAGTGCGCAGTCCACCAAGCGGGTGTATATTGCGCAGTCACTTCAACTTCTTTAAGCAGTTTTGTGTTAGGTACAATTGGTTCGTAGGCCGTGGTATCACTTTCTGTCAGACGTACACTCTGCTTTTCTTCGATAAGTTCAACATTAGTTTCTCCAACATCATAGGCTTTTGACTCGGGAATCTTGCTGACATCAAGCAGTATACGGTTATCACTAACGTTATTTTTATTTGCTGAGGATAGAAGCATCATATAATTTCCTTCTATGTTATCCGATAATTTGAATCTACCGCAACTGTCGGTAACAAAAGTAAAAGCTTTTGCTTTAGAGCCGAAAATATTGGTCGAATCAACCGGAGAGAGCATTGCCGAGACTGCGATGTCAGACTTCGGCCTGCTGCGATAGCGTCCGAGCACTTGCCCACTAATTTCAATACCTTGTTCGGGCATCGACTCTATGCCAATCGGTACCATGCCGGCAAGTTCACTCCATGAATATTTTCGCCAGCCCTGCACCATAAGTAACTGGTCAAGTTCCACCTCCTTCCCATCTTCGAAATAATAGGCAGGATTATGCACATAACCTTTAATTTCAGATGCCAGCAGCAAATCGGCCAATATATTGGAACCATAAGATATATGATTGTCGGCGTCACAAACAGATATTGAAAATGGCGTAGAAATCGGGGAACCGGAATTTCGGTCTGCAATTCTTACATCTAAATCAACAGTCTCATATGGCGAATACCGAGATTTATTAAATGAATACTTAACCTCGGCGAAATCATTTCGGTTATTAAAAATCAGGCGGTCGGCAATCGGTTTTCCTTCAGAACTGAACAAGGTAATCATTGCTACCCCCGACGGCAGTTTATCAGTCGGTAACTTAAACGAAGCCATCGGCTCATCTGACAAATCAATAATGGTGCGCCCATAAAGCTCACCGCGACAAGTTAGACTCAAACCAATTACTTTGGTTTGACAGTTGGACGTTCTACCCACTGATATCTCAATACTGTCCGGGCTTTGTAGATTATCGACCCTCAACGAAACACCGCTTGATTCAACCTCCGGCAGGTTGCACCAATATCTTTTACCGTTAACTGAGACTTCGGCTGAATAACGAGAGGCTTGAGGAATAAAATCGACTGCTCCGCGCCCCATATATCCGCTTCTGAAAGTTGCAACAACGCTATCATTGGAGCGGTCAATTATACGCCCGGCAATGTCTGCAAGCGGGCGGTGATTTGCGTCAGATAATTCAAATGCCACCCTCGCCGGCAAATCTTGCACCAGATGACCTCCTTCTGGATAGAATTTCATGTCTATTCGCGATACACCTTTTCGTTTCGGGCGCAAATTCGGCACTGTTTTTGAATTCGTATTATGCATTTTACGCTCAGCCCATGTTCCCGACACTTTTGGTGCATCATAAATAGGGATTACGCGTGAAAACATCGCCTCAGGGCCGAAATTCAGCATATATTTGGTATAGGCGCGAATTTCATAATAGCCGGAATAAAACGGCGTTTCATCAGCAATTATCGAGCCATGGCAGCGTCCATCAACAGCCTTCAAAACGCATCTATCTATAATCTTCCCGTTAGGATTCAGAAGTTCAACATAAACAGTCCGGCTCAACGTTGAGGGTTCAAGTTTACCCGATGTAACCAGATAGCAAGCAAAAAATATCCGGTCTCCCCTATAATAGGAGTTATTATCAAGATGAAGATATATCAACTCTTGCTGAATCTTGCTGGAATTCTCGGCCGTAGCTGCATGATACCGCGCTAAAGAATCAATAGCCGTTTCCTGCCCTTTTAACACAAAAGGCAAGAGTAAAAGTAATATGGCCAATATGCGTAACATGAAATAATATTATGATAATGATTTTAGCGGAGAATGTGGCCGGTAGGGTCGAGGGCGGAAATAGTCACATGAAGCCGCGAAGGGGTGTGATTGTTATAGAATCGGAGTTTGCGAGCCGGTATAGCATTAGGATTCCAATATAGAGTGCGACGGTGGTCTTCGGGCAGCGGTGGAGAGTCGGAATAATCAGGAGAGTAAAATTCTACCGGGTTCGTGTAGCCCTCAATGACCGTGCGACGCATTCCGGGCTGGATTTTTTCGCGATGCGAGGAGATAAGTTCTAAGAACACGACGCATCCGAAACGCTTGGAGGCGTATTCTTCCGTCAACATTCCGCCATATGTCCTTGCACTGTCGGCCATCTGCTTGATTGCGCTGCTATAGGTTAGAATTTCGTTTACGTAGTTGCGGCGCGCCGACGGGTCAATAAATTTGCAGGATTCTATGAAAGCGTCGTCTGCGGCAACAGGTACCCCATAATCTATAATGGCTTCGTTGGTGTTGTTGACATATACGTTCTTAATCATGTAGAGAGGGATGTCGGCGGCGAGTGCCGGTTGCAAGTTGTTATATTTAGCCGTTGCACTGTTGGTCCCCATCTCTTTGTCAAGAATAAAGATTGGCTCTTTGCCTTTGTAGGTCAGCTGAGTAGCCGTAACGAAAAAGTTGTCGTCGATAAGCGGGAGCAGGTCGGAGAGGTGGCGTATATATTTTTTCCCACTGTCCTGAAGGATATTGCGAGCTGCAGAGATGTCGTAACATACCGTTGAATTATCAATATATTGCGCTGCGGCATAACGGTTTGCCTCTCCTATTACCTCAATTTCCTTCAGCAGAGTACCTGATTTGGGCCTGAAAATATCATCTTCAGCGTCAACGATGGTATCAGTATGAGAAATTATGGGAGCATAACGCTGTGCGCAATATAATTCTCCCGGGTCATAGGCTCTCGCTCTGGGACGTTCGCTGTGGTCAAGGAGTATGCGGTGAGTAGCCAGGTCACCTTTCTTATTGTTGGCGGTCAGGGTCATCATCCAGTTGCCGCTGAGTTCGGCATTGATAGCAAAGCGACCTAAACTATCGGTCATATTTGAGTCGTAAAGCATATCTCTGGCCCCCAATGTCGTCGCCTCACCCATGTCATAAAACAATGCCGAAATGCCAACTCCCGGTTGAGGTTGGTTAGTGCGGGAACTAAGCATCAGGCCATTAACCTCAATGCCACGCTCGGGCATCACGGTAATAGGATGTTCTTTCAGGCCGGTGAGGCACTCCCAACTATAACGGCGCCAACCTTGCACCATCAACAGTTCGTCAAGTTCACGCCGGCGCACGGAATCATCCGGCTGCTCGAAGTAATAGGACGGGCGGTAAATGTAGCCCTTGATTTCAGAAGCGAGCAGAAGATCGGCCAACATGTTGGATCCATGGTCTATCTCGTTTTCGTCATCGGTGACCGATATTGCAAAAGGAATATTGCGTGGTACTCCGGAAAGGGCTGACGTCAGGTTTACTTCAAATTCAATCGGCTCAAAAGGGTCATAGATTTCCTTGTTTAACGTATAGCGGGCTTCGAGGAAGTCGTGTTTGTTGTTGAAAAACAGCCTGTCGGCCAACACGTTTCCATTAGGGTCAAAAAGTGTGGCCTGAATCACGCCTGTTGGAAATTCGGAGCGGGGAACCTTGAAGCTTACCAGCATAGAGGAACTCAGGTCGGCTATTGCTCGGAAGCACAAACGGCCTCTGCAACTAAAGCTCACACCATACATGTCAGAAGAGAATCCGGGAGTGCGAGCTATGGTTATTTCCACACTGTCGGCTTCATTGGTTGACGAACTGACATGAAGCACTACTCCCTCCTTTTCAACTTTGGGCAAATCAAGAAGGTAGATTTTTCCGTCAGCAACAATCTCAGCACAATATTTTTCGTTGCCGTCGGGAATAAAGGCAAAACTTCCGCGGCCCATTGCTCCGGATTGAAATGAAGCGACCTCGCGGCCTTTGGTGTCGGAAATTACTCCGGAGGCCCGGATAGGACGGTGAGAATCATCGTAAATTTCAAAAGCCACAGTTGATTCCAACCCGTCGACAAGGTGGCCTCCTTCAGGAAAGAAGCGGGCGTTGAGCTTGGCTGTTTTCTTTTCGGGTTTAGGGCGCTCGAAAGCCAATGTCTTGCCGCCATATTCAAGCATCGAGCGGTCGGCCCAATCTCCCTCAGTTTTGGGCTCCCGAAACACCGGAATAGTCCGTGAATAGACTGCTTCTTCGCCGAAATTTAGCATATATTTGGTATAAGCGCGAATTTCATAATAGCCGGAATAGAACGGGGTTTCGTCAACGAGCAACGAACCATGAAACCTGCCGAGATGAGGACGGAGCACACAACGGTCGATAATCTTACCCCCTGGATTGAGCAATTCGACGTAGACAGTCCGGCTAAGGGTAGACGGCGTGAGTCGGCTCGCAGTTACGAGGTATCCGGCAAAATACAGTCTATCGCCACGATAATAGGAGGTATTGTCAAGATGCAAGTAGATAATCTCCTGCTGAATCTTGCCCGAGTTCATTGCCGCAGCCTCATGAAAAGCCGACAACGAACCTATCGAACTTTCGTCTCCTTTCAATGCCATAGGTAGCAATAATGAGAGCGACAGAGTTATTAGGATGCGCTTTATCATTACACAACTTCTATTATCTGATGGAGCCGAGTTTACCGGTGTCGGTTATGGTGGTGGCTGTTACATTGAATGTCGTTGCGGTTCCGTTGTTGTAAAATTTGATATGGGCGACTCCGTTTTCATCAGGAATTACATTCGGGTTCCAATATAATGTTCTGCGAAAATCGGGATCGACCGGTGGCTCATTCGCGTAGTCGGGATGTTTATATTCTTCACAATCCATATACCCGACAAGGAGATTGCGGCGCATACCGGGACGTATAAAGCCGGCGCCGTTGCTGTTAAGTTCAACGAAGATTACACAGCCGAATAGTCTTGAGGCTAATGATTGATAGAAGGAAGATTTGAAGTCCCTACCCTCTCGCGCTCTCCTGCTGGAAGGGTCGTGATCGGCCCAGTCAACAAGTGAAGAAGGCACAAAATCATCCTTAAGGTCAATTCCGGCCTCGAAATACCGGGTCGCATATTCGGTAATGGCCTGTGGCTGAATGTTGATGTACACATTCTTTACCATATCGACTGAAATATCCGCCGGATTCGATGAGTCAATATCAGAATACTGCAAAACCTTATCGTTAGTGGCCAAGTCCTCGTCTATAACGTAGAGCGGCTGCTTGTTCCCATATAGCAAAGAATCGCGGTTAAAATTGAACTTGGGATCAATGAGCGGCATAATGTCGCGCAACCGGCGGATATGCTTCTTGCCTTGGTCCTGCAAAAGATTGCGCGCTTCGGCAACGTCATAGCTCGCTATTGCGTTCTCAATATACTGCCTGACATCTGCAGCATGTCCACCTACGGCCTTAACTTCCACTTCCTTAAGCCGGTGGACGCCCTTGCGCTCAAGCTCTTTCATCAAAGACTCATCAGTGTCAACGGAATCGGTCATAACCACGGATGATCCGGCCATTTCATACTGCATTTCTGCAATATCATAGCCGCGAACCGGCGGCCGTTCGCTCTTGTCAAGAAGTATGCGATGGCGTTTGCGTTTACCTTTTTGAGTTGAAGAAAGTGTCATCATCCAATCGCCCGACAGGTCACAACGGAACGCAAAACTTCCAAGACTGTCAGTTATAAACTCGTCGATATAAGTAGTTGTGTCATTATCCAGACTATTGAGCATAACGGAAACGGTTACGCCATCTTTGCCCTTGTTCCGCATCGCCCCTTGGACGGAACCATGAACCTCGATTCCCTGCTCGGGCAATTGCACTATATCCCACGGCTCCATACCCGCAAGATTGCTCCATTTGTATCGATTACGCCCCCTGACGTTCAATAGACTATCAGGATTATCTATATATTCGGCAAGATTCGGAACAAAACCCCTTAACTCGTGGGCCAGCAGCAGCTCGGAGGATATGTCTGAATTGTAACCTACATGTTCCGCTGCATCAGTAACCGACAATGAAAACGGTATGGGTTGCGAGAGTTTAACGGTCAACTCTATCGGCTCGTATGGAGCATATTGCGCTTTGTCGAAGTGATACTCCATGTCAACAAAATCATGCTTGTTGTTGAAAAACAATTTTTCCGCAACAGGCTCTCCGACGGTATTAAACAGCGTCAGCCGGATTACCCCCGTGGGCAATTGCCGGCGACCGGCTTTCAACAATGCCAAAGAATCGGAACCAAAATCGAGAATTGCCCGGCCGCATAGCTCGCCGCGACACGACAGAGTCGCACCTAACACATCATACTTATCCGACTTAACCGCTATTGCAACAGTGTCGGTCTCCGCTTCAACCAGTATAATAATATCTTTCTGATTATTTTGAGGCTCGGGAATAATATTGGCAGGCTTCGGGCGATTGAAAGGATGTTTTGATGAGCCGTATTTCAGCATTCTGCGGTCTGCCCAGTCGCCTTCGGTCTTTGGCTCGGCAAAGACCGGAATTACACGCGAATACATTGCCTGCTGACCGAAGTTGAGCATATATTTTGTGTAGGCGCGAATTTCGTAATAGCCGGAATAAAACGGCGTTTCATCCACTAAGAGGGAACCATGAAAACGGCCGTCGACAGACTTCAACACACAGCGGTCAATGATTTTTCCGCTCGGATTCAGCAACTCAACATAAACGGTCTGACTGAGTTTCGAGGGTTTCAACTTGCCTGAGGTTACCAGATAGCCGGCAAAGAAAACGCGGTCGCCGCGATAGTAAGAAGTATTGTCGAGGTGCAGATAAATCATCTCCTGCTGAATCTTGCCGGAATTTTCAACCGTGGCCGCATGATACCGGGCCAGCGAATCAATGGCCGTTTCCTGTCCTCTTAACAAAAATGGCAGAAGAATAAGCAATATTACCCGAAGTCGCAGCATAAATAAAAGTTGGCTAACAAATTATATTTGGCAAATATACAAATAATTATTAATGATTTGCAAGAAAAAACAGCAGATTTTGAATTGGCGGGGAAAATTTGTAATTTTGCATCGCGATTCACAAAGAATCGGACTTGATGAACAATATAAAGTTGTCAGTCTCGAAGAAATTTTCGCGTCAGCTGAGGCCACCAGCAAGCAGATGCGCTCGTCGCTAACTGCACAGAGCGAAACCGAAAGCGGCATCAGCACCGCACGGGCTAACCGCCTTCCGGACATCAACGCCACGGTTTCCGTTAGGTACAAAGGCAACGGATTCACCACCAAGCGCAACTTCACCGACTATCAGACCGCCCCTATACCCCACTTCGGCAGTGGCGCCGGCATAAACATTGGAGCACAATCCGACGAACAATCAAGCACATCGCTCGAACATCATCGACATAAGAGCTGAAGTTTTTTATGTGTGATTACCGAACTATCCGAATTTTTTTGTAAATTTGCATATCATTTCACACATCGAAAACTGCAATGAAAAAGATAATCTGTTTTAGCCTCTTGGCAGCAATGAGTTGGACCGCCTCCGAAGCGTGCACCAGCCTCATTGCCGCCAAAGGTGCCACTAAAGATGGCAGCGTAATGATTACCTACGCCGCCGATAGCCACACTCTTTACGGCGACATGCCCTCGCTTGCTGCCGCAGACCACAAACCGGGCGATATGCGCAAGATTTATGACTGGGACACCGGCCGCTATCTGGGCGAAATCCCTCAGCCTGCTCATACCTATTCGCGCATCGGCCACATCAATGAAAATGGCGTTGCCATGGCCGAAAGCACCTGGGGCGGACGCCCCGAGCTCGTTGACACAGCGGGCATTATTGACTACGGCTCGCTCATTTACATTACTCTCGAACGCGCCAAAACCGCCCGTGAGGCAGTTGACATTATGACCGGATTGGTTGAGGAATTCGGCTATGCCTCCGAAGGCGAATCGTTTTCGATTGCCGACCCCAACGAAGCGTGGATAGTTGAAATGATTGGTAAAGGACCGGGCCGCAAAGGTGCCGTATGGGTTGCGCGCCGCATTCCCGACGGCTACATCAGCGGCCACGCCAACAATCCCCGAATCCACAAGTTCCCGCTCAATGAGCCGGAGACCACTTTGTACTCGCCCGACGTTATCAGTTTCGCTCGCGAAAAAGGCTACTTTGACGGCAAAGACGAAGATTTCAGCTTCTCTATAGCTTACCAACCTTACGACTACATGGCCCTGCGCGGCTGCGACGGTCGGGTCTGGAGCTACTTCAACCGCTTTTCGCCGCAAGAAGCAGCCGGCTCACTGGCTTGGGTAATGGAGGGCGAAGGTGAGCCTATGCCACTATGGGTAAAACCCGAAAAGCAGGTGAGCGTCGACGATATGCAGTGGATGATGCGCGACCACTTCGAAGGCACCCCCATGGACATGACTCTCGACATCGGCGCAGGCCCGTTTGACGTGCCCTACCGCTGGCGTCCGATGGAATTTGAGGTAGATTCGACCGAATATTTCCACGAACGCGCAATTGCAACCCAGCAGACCGGTTTTTCGTTCGTGGCCCAATGTGATGCTAACGCTCCGAAAGGTATGACCGCGACCCTCTGGTTCGGCACAGACGATGCAAACACATCATTCTACACCCCCGTCTATAGCTCCATGGCCTTGGTGCCCCGCTGCTTCGAGGAGGGTAACGGCGACCTTTACAACATCAGCCGCGACGCGGCGTTCTGGGCAACCAACATGGTTGCCAATCAGGCTTATAACCGCTATTCGCAGATGATTCCCGATATCCGCACCGTTCAGAAGGAAATCACCGACCAAGCTTATGCGGCGGACTCTACCCTGCGCGCTGATTTAAAGAATATGCCTCTTAACCGGCAGGCCAAAATGCTGACTGAAGTATCCCACAAACTCGCCAACGAGGCTACGGCCCGCTACTTTGCCCTGAACGATTTCCTGACGGTTAAATTTCTCGACGGCAATATCAAAAAACAGAATCCCGACGGAACATTTAAGCGCACAGAAACCGGACTGCCCGTATCACCCGTATTCGGTGGCTACAACGACCGCTATTTCCGCCAGATCGTTAATGAAAACGGCGACCGCCTGAAAGTAAGAAAAGTTAACATCAAATGAGAACCAACGAAGAACTTGCCGGCGTTACCCTGCTCGGAGCCGGTTCTACCAAATATCCGACCGACTATTCAGCAGAGCTGCTGGAATGGTTTCCGAACAAGCATCCCGAAAACGACTATCTCGTAACCCTCGACTGCCCTGAATTTACCTCGCTATGCCCCAAAACCGGCCAACCCGACTTCGGCCACATAGTAATAAACTATATCCCCGGCGAGAAAATGGTCGAGAGCAAGAGTCTGAAACTCTATCTTTTCAGTTTCCGCAATCACGGTGACTTCCACGAAGACTGCATCAACATTATCATGAAAGACCTCATTGCGCTGATGCAGCCGCGCTATATTGAAGTGCTTGGAATGTTCACTCCCCGCGGAGGCATATCGATTCGCCCCTACGCCCAGTGGGCAGATGCCGACCATCAGTCGCTGCTGGCCCCGCGCATGGCCGCTCAAATGAACTATCAAATCTCAAAAATATAATGGAAAAGGACTCACTGATTGTGCTTTCGGGAGGCATGGACTCCGTTACGCTGCTCTACGACAAGATTGCCCGAATAGCTCTGGCTGTTAACTTTATCTATGGTTCCAACCACAATATGCGCGAACTGGAGTGTGCCCGCTACCACTGCCGCCAACTTGGTGTAGAATTGCTCGAAATCCACCTCGACTTCATGGGCGAATACTTCCACTCATCGCTTCTCGAAGGCGCTGATGCGATTCCCGAGGGTGACTACGAAGACGAAAACATGCGCTCAACCGTAGTTCCGTTCCGCAACGGCATCATGTTGGCAACGGCTGCCGGTCTGGCCGAAAGCCGCGGTTTGCGGGTTGTTATGCTCGCCAACCATTCAGGCGACCACACGGTTTATCCTGATTGCCGTCCTGAATTCATTGCCGCAATGGGCGCAGCAATCGCCGCCGGAACATACGAAAATATTGAGCTCTACGCTCCTTACACAAATATATCGAAAGTTGAGATTGCCAAAATCGGCAAGAAACTCGGTATTGACTACGCAACGACCTATAGTTGCTACAAAGGTGGCGAACACCATTGCGGACAGTGCGGCACCTGCCGCGAGCGCCGCGAGTCGCTTGCCTTGGCCGGAGTCGAAGACAACACTATTTACGAAAACGTATAAAAAAATGAAAGTGCGCATCTTCACAGACACGCACCTCCCTCATAACCAAAATTC
>CAZGTD010000049.1:0-11794 GCA_964528425.1 uncultured Bacteroides sp. | reverse complement strand
ATTCAACATCGAAAATCCGCCGTGCCGACGATCTTTTCTCGCTCCACACCATGGGTTTCCGCGGCGAGGCGCTGGCGTCGATTTGCGCCGTCAGCCAGGTTGACATGCGAACCATGCGAAGTGGCGATAACGTTGGCACACGCTTGATAATCAATGGCTCGCAGGTTGAGAGCCAGCAGCCCGAAGCATGCGGCAAAGGCTCGAACATAATGGTCAGGAACCTGTTTTTCAACGTCCCGGCCCGCCGCAAGTTCCTGAAGAAGGATTCGGTTGAAATGAGCAACATTATTCACGAGTTCGAGCGTCTGGCCCTTGTTAACCCCGGGGTTGAACTGACTCTGATTCATAACGACGTTACTCTCCATCGCCTTCCGCCGGCCAATATGCGCCAGCGCATAGTCGACCTTTTTGGCAAGCAGCTCAACGACAAGCTGATTCCGGTCGATACCGACACCGACCTGGTGCGGCTTCACGGCTTTATAGTGCGCCCCGAGCATTGCCGCAAGCGCAATGCCCTGCAATATCTCTTTGTTAACGGCCGCAACATGCGCCACCCCTACTTCCATAAAGCGATTATGCAGGCCTACGAGGGTCTGATTCCCGCCGACGAGCAACCGACCTATTTTATTGACTTCGCCGTTGACCCCGCGAGCATCGACGTTAACATTCATCCCACCAAGAACGAAATAAAGTTCGAGCAGGAGCAAACAATCCGCCAGATACTTTTTGCGGCTGTCAAGGAAACTCTCGGCCGCTTCTCCACGGCTCCTGAAATTGACTTCGCCACTCTTACGGCCGACGACCGCATCGATATTCCCGCTCCCGGAAGCCATCGGCCAGCCGCCGGCGGCTCATCGGCCCTGAATAGCAGTTATAATCCATTTCGCGCTCCATCGGCTGCCAATTGGGAAGAACTTTATAAGAATTTCACCTCCGACAAGCCCGAAGACCGGTCGGCGGTAACCTTTTCGGAGCAATCGGCTCTTAACGGCTTGATTCTGCCCGACGGCGATGCTTCGGAGTTGAATCAGGCTGATGACATGCAGCCGGCCGCCATATTGCCGCTCGGCCAGCGCTACGCTGCTGTTGCCGAGCCGCGCGGACTGCGCGTGATTGACCTTTGCAGGGCCCATCGAACGGTAATATTCCATCGCCTGATGGATGCTTTTGAGCGAGGGGGTGCGCTAACGTCGCAGCGGCTTATTTTCCCCGACCGGGTTGAGCTCGGAGCGGTTTATGAACCGATAATTCAAGATCTGGAGCCACGGCTAACGGCAATCGGCTTCGACATTGCTCCGCTTGGCGGCGGCCAGTGGAGCATCAATGCCGTGCCCTCGCTGGTTGACTCGGCCAACCCCGGCGAACTGCTTGCCTCAATAGTCAGCGAAGCCGCCGAAAACATTGAATCCGCCAGTTCGCCGCTAACGTCGGATATGGAACGCATTGCCATCGGAATGGCCCGGGCAACCGCCTTTAAGGGCGACCGCCGGCTGTCGGCCGCGGAAACCGAGCATATTATCAGCCAGCTTATGTTGCTTCCGGCTGCAGGATTCACCCCCGACGGCAAACCTACATTCACAGTAATAACCGAACCTGAAATCGCCCGCATGCTATGACACAGGCTCCGTTGAAATCCGTTATTATAGTTAATCCTCGCAGTGGAACATCTGAAAAGGGCCGTATTGTTCGCCTGGCGCTCAGCGAGTTGCTCCAGGCCGGCATTTCGGTAGAAACCTGCTATACCGAGCGCCCGGGCCATGCCACCGAACTTGCGGCGGCAGCCGCGGCCAATGGTGCCGACATTGTTATTGCAATGGGAGGCGACGGCACCGTTAACGAAGTTGCCCGGGGGCTTTGCAATACTTCGTCGACCCTCGGTATCATTCCCGTCGGTTCCGGCAATGGCCTTGCGCGCCATTTGATGATTCCGCTGGAGCCGGCGCGGGCAATTTCGATAATTACCGAAGGACGCACGCAGCAGTGCGATTACTGCACGGTCAATAACCGGCCTTTTTTCTGCACTTTCGGTATCGGCTTCGACGCCGCAGTCAGCGACCGCTTTGCCTCGCGCCCATCTCAGCGCGGAATGGTTAACTATGTTCGTTCGGCGGTTGAGGAACTGATTCAGTATCATAGCGAAGAATACTCCCTGCAATGTGCCGAAGAGGTAATTAACAAGCAGGCCTTCGTGGTTGCCTGCTGCAATGCCGCGCAGTATGGCAACAACGCATTCATTGCCCCGCAGGCGTCAATAACCGACGGATTGATTGACGTAACGGTAATCTATCCGGGCAATCTTCTCCAGCAGGCAATCAACGGCATAGACCTTATGCTCGGGCTAATTCGAGACGGAGCCCGCGTTCACACGTTTCAGACATCGCGCCTGGTCATTACGCGCAAGCATCCGGGACCGGTTCATCTCGACGGCGATCCGATGCAAATGGGCTCGCGACTGGTTATACGCTGCCATGCCGGCGGCCTGCGCGTTTTCTCGCCAGGCGAAATGAAGGTCAAACCAATTGTCTCCACCCTGAAAAAAACATGAAAAAGCTACTTTTAGAAACATATGGTTGCCAGATGAACGTTGCCGACAGCGAAGTCGTTGCAGCGGTAATGCAGATGGCCGACTATCAACCCGCCGACTCGCTTGACGATGCCGACGCAATTTTTCTAAACACATGCTCCATACGCGACAACGCCGAGCAAAAAATTCTTTCGCGTCTGAACGAGCTCAACGCCAAGCGTCGCAAAACCGGCCGGCCGGCCATTATAGGAGTTATCGGGTGCATGGCCGAGCGCGTAGGCCGCGATTTGATAGATAACCATGGCGTAGACCTTGTTGCGGGGCCCGACAGCTATCTCGACCTGCCGGCGCTCATCGCCTCGGCCGAGTTAGGGCGCCCGGCAATGAATCTGGAACTGTCGACTACCGAAACCTACCGCGACATCATTCCCAAGCGCCTGGGTCCGAACGGCGTCAGCGGCTTCGTTTCGATTATGCGCGGATGCAACAATTTCTGCACCTACTGCATCGTCCCCTATACCCGCGGACGCGAGCGCTCGCGCGAGCCCGAGAGCATACTTGCCGAAGTTCGCGATTTGCGGGCCAAAGGCTTTAAGGAGGTTACCCTGCTTGGCCAGAACGTTAATTCCTACTCATTCGGCGAAACAGATTTTGCGGCTTTGCTGACCGCCGTTGCCGATGCTGCGCCTGATATGCGTGTGAGATTCACAACTTCTCATCCGCGCGACATGTCAGACGCTATTATCTCGGCCATTGCGTCGCGACCGAATATTGCGCGCCATATTCATCTGCCCGTCCAGTCGGGATCGGATAAGGTGCTGAAAGCAATGAACCGCCATTACGACCGCCAATGGTATCTTGACCGCATTGATGCCATACGGCGCGCGATACCCGATTGTGCCATCACTACCGATCTCTTTACCGGTTTCCACTCCGAAACCGACGAAGATTTCCTGCAGACCCTTGATTTGATGCGCACTGTCGGGTTCGATTCCGCCTTTATGTTCAAATACTCCGAGCGGCCCGGCACTGTTGCCGCGCGCACCATGCCCGACAATATTCCGGAAGAGGTTAAAATTGACCGGCTCAACAGAATGATTGCGCTTCAGAACGAGCTCAGTCTCGCTGCCAACCGCCGCGACATAGGGAAAACATTCAGCGTAATCATCGAGGGTGTCAGCAAACGTTCGACCGACCAATGGGTCGGGCGCACGAGCCAGAACAAAACCGTTGTTTTCAACCGCGCAGAAGGTCAGAAAGTCGGCGACACGGTCAACGTTACCATAACCGGAGCTTCATCCGCAACCCTGCTTGCCCTATGAAACGCCTGCTGCCTCTGATTGCCCTGGGCTTGCTTGCCCTGCTGACCGCCTTCAAGGAGCCGGAAAAGCCCGATATGGCCAAAATCCGCGAGGCGGTCACGGACCCCGCATCGCCCTATTTCTACCCGAAGCTCATGGACCTTTATATGAGCAACGACACTGCAAAAATGACTCTTGAGCACTATCGCCATTTATATCTCGGCTCGATATTTCAGGAAGATTTCAACCCGTATCGTGTGTCGCCCTACGCAGGTGAAGTAGAGAGCCTGTATTACAAGTCGAAACACTCTCAGAACGAAAGCCGCAAAATTGAGGCCAAGGCACGGCAGTCGCTCGACGATGATCCGTTCAACCTTCAGCAGATCGACTATCTTATATATGCCTATCGAGAGCTGAAAAAAAATAACCTCGCCAACGTTTGGCAATATCGCCTGAACCATTTGCTTGAAGCTATTGTCAGCACCGGAACCGGCCTCGACCGCGACCATGCGTGGTATGTTATATCTCCGCAACACGAGTATTTTCTGCTGAACCGAATGGGGCGCATAGCCGAATCCTTTGAGTTCGAAGACCCCTGGTTTGACCATATCACCGTTGAGCCCAAAGGCCCGAAAGATTCAGTGAACTATTATTTTAACTCGCATCATTTCCTCGATCAATACCGGTTGAAGTTTAACGATGATGACGATGAAGACTCCTCCGGTCCGTTCGACGTTGAAGCTGATTGACCGGTGCGCGTCGACCAGCTCCGAGCTCGACCGCTCGGCGCCCCACGGCTTTGCGCTGATGGCCCGCGAGCAGACTGCCGGCCGTGGCCAGCGGGGTAACTCATGGGAGGCCGAGCCGGGAATGAACATAACCATGTCGGTTATGCTGCGCCCGGAGCAGGTTCCGGCCATGAGGCAGTTTGAAATAAGCGAGGCCGTGGCCCTTGCCGTGGCCGACACGGTCGAGGCCCTTGGTGTAGGCAACGTTGCCGTTAAGTGGCCCAACGATATTTATGTAGGCGACCGAAAAATCGCCGGCATTCTCATTGAAAATACTCTCAGTGGCAACATAATATCGCGCTCGGTAGCCGGCATCGGGTTGAATATTAACCAAAAGGAGTTTCATTCCGACGCTCCCAATCCGGTTAGCGCCGCGCAGCTGACCGGACAACGCTACGACCTGCAACCAATCGCCGCCGAAATGGTGGACCGTATACTCGCCCGCCTCGGCCGCGACAACCACGCCGAATACCGACGGCGCCTATGGCGTGGCTCCGGTCTTTGGACCTGGAAAACTCCCGACGGCCGCGAGTTTCAGGCCGAAATTATCGACGTGGCTCCCGACGGCATGCTCACCCTCAGCGGTCAGCCCCGCCCGTTCGCCTTCAAGGAAGTTGCGCCGAAGCTTTAAACTTTCCGCCCGGCCCGGACGTTTTAAGGGCATGAACAGCAGCAATAAGGCAATCCGGATTTCGCTGGTGGCGGTGAGGGCTATAGTCTTCATCCTTTCGGCCATACTGATTGTGTATATAAGCATCGACACATTTACCGGCCGCGATTTTCTTGCTAACGCCACTTATATGCGATTCCAGTTCTGGATGTGTATGTTCTTTATCTTCGACTTTTTCTATGAACTGGTATTTGCCGAGTCGAAAGTCCATTATCTGAAAACCCGCTGGCTTTTTCTGCTGCTGTCGATTCCATATCTGAATCTTGTTGCCAACTTTAATATTGCCCTGACGTCGAGCGAACTCTATTGGGTGCGGTTTATTCCGCTGGGGCGTGCAACCATGGCCCTGGCAATGGTTGTGGGCTATATTTCAAAAAACCGTGTCAGCTCTATGCTGGCGAGTTATATAATGATTCTGCTGGCCTTTGTTTATTTCGGGTCGATTATATTCTTCAATGCCGAACATGCCTCTAATCCACAGGTCCATAGCTATTGGAATGCCCTTTGGTGGGCCAGCATGGACACCACCACCATTGGCTGCGACATTCAGCCCGTTACCGTTATCGGCAAGGTAACGTCGGCCGTGTTGGCCTGCATGGGAGTTATGGTTTTTCCGCTCTTTACCGTCTATGTAACCTCGCTGGTTACTCGGTTTGCTCAATCGCGTCGTTCAACGCCTGCCGCGCCGAAGGCCGATCAATAACGTAGCGCTCATAGTAGCTGATCAGAAGGGTTGTCAGCGGCAGGGCGATAATCATGCCGAGCAGCCCAAGCAGCGACCCCCATACCGAAAGCGACAAAAGAATTATTGCCGGGTTCAGCCCCATTACCTTACCCATAATCTTAGGCGTCAGGAAAAGGTCCTGAATACACTGAACAACAACGTAAACCGCCATCGCCTCGCCAAATGTCAGCCAAAAGCCCGCGGCATTCTGCGCGCTATAAATCAGGCAGAGCAGTGCGGTTATGGGTATTGACATCAGCTGCAGATACGGAACCATGTTGAGCAGCCCTATAAACAGCCCTAAAACCACGGCCAGCGGAAGCCCCACAATCAAAAAACCGATGGCAAACAGAATGCCAACAATGAACGCTACCAGCGCCTGACCGCGGAAATAATGGTTCATTGCCTGCTGAACGTCGTTGCCCAGCGCGGCGGCCTGGCGCCGGTAGGCCGGAGGAACTATTGCCTTGAATCCGCGCGAAATCCGGTCGTAGTCCAACATTATGAAAATAACGTAGAGAATCACCAGCGCCCAGTTGAAAACGCTGATAATAAACGTTATGCTCCGGTTAATCAAATGCAAGGTCTTGGAGCCGATGCTGACCCAGTCAATATCGGTCAGCATTGCCGAAAGCTGACTGAAATCAATATTTTCCTTCAGGAAACGATGAACGCTCGGCGGAATAAACGGCACCGACTGCGTGGAGTCAACATATTGTGAAATTAGAGTTCCAACCTGGCGCATCTCGGCGATTATCGACGGCATAAACAGCCATGTCAGCAACCCCAGGGCAAACAGCACCCCGAAAAATGTTACGAACACCGCAACTACCCGCCCCTTCAGATGCAGCAACTGGCGGTTGAACTGAACCATCGGCTCCAGCATATAGGCAATAACAACCGCAACCCCGAAAGGCAGCAAAACATCGCGCAAATAATATATCAGCCACAACAGGGCGCCAAACACCAATGCTCCGAAAAATATGCGGACCACGCGGTCAAACGTAAACGGTCGCTGGCCAAAAGCTTTCTCCTTAATCATGGCGCAAAGTTACAAAAAACTTTTCGCCCGCCCATAACCATATTTCAAATTATTTTTTGTAACTTTGCGGCGCAGACCGTAAAGCAGAAGCCCCGGTCTGGGGTTATGCGGAGCGGGATGTAGTGAAAATACATAAGAAAGCGTTTATCCGCGCTGATTCTTGACACTCTGAAATGTCTCGCAAACTTTCATATTCTTGTCAAGGATTGAGCAACGGTAGATGCCCGTGGATATGTTATACATTATTCTAT
Source organism: uncultured Bacteroides sp. (assembly GCA_964528425.1). Classification (GTDB taxonomy): domain Bacteria; phylum Bacteroidota; class Bacteroidia; order Bacteroidales; family Muribaculaceae; genus UBA3263. The sequence continues at coordinate 4,494 of CAZGTD010000049.1, read as the reverse complement.
GCGTGGTGCATGGAATATTCGTGTGCATATATCGGCGTGGGCTTCTGCACGTTGTCGTCCGACTTAGACTGGGCAATGCGAGAAGCCTCGATTCGTAGGACGGCAACAGATACAGATTCCTACGCTTTTTGCATATAAACCATCAACCGCCAACGAGAGGATGACCGCGGCAAGGTTTAATAATGAACACATCGCATCTTTTTTGTGACAACTCGGAAATGCTGGAGGGTTGCTCAAAGATTATCGCTCAGTATTTGCTTGGTTCTGAACTGAACTCAAAAATCAGTATTCGCTATGAGGATCTCAGGGCTAACTTCAATGCGGTTACCTTTGATGAATGGACTGCCGATTGTGATTATCCTTTGTGGAAATTCTCATCTGGACTTACGCCGTATATGGATTATGACGATACATCAATTGTTCCCATTCCTATCAAGAACGAGTTGTTTAGAATGGATGATGTGGTGATTTCTTTTGATTTTCCGGTATGGTTCAATATGGCCGATGCTAAGGCTCAACGTATCATGTTTATATCTCAAGATCCAATCTCTCGTGATATTAAATGGTACAACAATTGCCGGGATGCTTTGTGTACAACGGTATTCGGTATTCATAATCCGTTGTGGCGCAACAAAGGCAACGGAGGAAAACGCATTTGGCTGTTAGCAAACCAATTCGTAGAAAATGGGTATGGAATTTACTTTACCGACGGATACAAATTTGCAATTCAATCTACGTCGGGTGAGCCCATAGCCCCCAATCCTGCGCAGGTGGCAATGTATCGAGAAATGCTCAAAGCAGAAATCGATCTTGTGAATCCGAAATTGATTGTAGCGTTTGGCCGACTTGCCGACGATGTGTCAAAATCATTGACCCAATCAGACATTCCGGTTCTGGCACTTCCTCATTTTTCAGGACAGGCACAGGGCAAAATCAAAGACTTTTTCAATTGGTCTGATGTCAAACCATTTACCATCAACGAGCAAGCTGACTGTTATTTTAACACTATCACTAAAAAATTAATCAATGATTGAACTTGACATCAAATATGCGGGCTCGAGTTATGACGGCAAGCCCTGTTTTATCATTCTGCATAACAAGACTTTTAATATATGTGCACCTGGTTATAGAGGGGGTAGTGTGCAGACGATAGACTATTCATCAGTTAAACATGTAGTAGTCTCAGGAGATGATCTAATTGTAAAGATTTTGAGAACCGAGGTTACTCTTCATGGAATTGGCTGCGAAGAAGCAGCCGGTCTCGCACAATTGATTGAGATAGGTCGAAACGAACCTATAGAAAGTTCAAAAGCGTTCCGTAAATACAAAAAGATGGCGGAAAAGGAAGAAGCTCGTGCTGATCGCCGGCAAGTTCGTGTAGAAAAGTTTGCTGCTGTTGTAGATAGTATCAATCGGTATCGAGAGCAAAGCCATCAAAAGGAACTTGAAGAGCAGAAGCGTCAAGAAGAAGAGCAGAAACGTCAAGAAATACATGAACTGGAGCTTGAGCATCGTATAGATGCCTTAGAGGATGAAATTGAAAAGCAGGCGATTAAACCTTCTGATACTGAAGAAGAAGCCTTGGCTAAAGTTCTAAAGCTAAATAGGTTGTTTTCTAAGTGTATGTCAAAAAGCGATTACGCCACCCAGGTAAAATCTATACTACGCGCTTGCGAGGATAATATTTCGGTGCTACAGGTTACTCATCCGGACTCAAGTGTGACCGCTAAAGCAGAGGCGCAACTACAACAGTTTATTCTTGAGAAAAAGAAAGATATGAGACAACGTCGCATCGCAGGCGCGTTGGTGTTACTGGGTATAATTGCATTTTTTGTGTTTATTACCTTTATAGATCATATTAGTTATTTTATAAATCAAATATTCCCTAAAGAATAATCTATGGGCTGTGTAACTTCATTGCTTCTACTTTTGAGCGTAGGTGTTCTCATTATGTTTGATGTGTTCTTTTGGTCGTTGTCTTGGATATTCGGACTAATCGGTATTCTTGCAATTGGAGCATTTTTAATCGCTTATGCTGTATCAGAAGACTTCTCACTATCTCCGAGAGATTTTATTCGGAATAGCGACTGGGGAATATTTTGTAAGAAAATTGGCTGGGCGTGGGGCGTTGCTTTAATGGTTTACGCTGCAGCCACAGTAATCACATTGTTTACTGCTATATGGTAAAATAGATAATTGTTCTATTATATAGTGGTGACTTCTCCTCTCTAAAACAATTAAAATTGCCTTCACTCAGTTTAGTTTAATAAAGTATTCTTCACGACACTACACAGAGCTCTGTCTCGTGGAATTTATGGCAGAAAAGAAACAAGAAGCCTCGACCATTGGTCGAGGCTTCTATACTTCCTTTTTATAGTGCAGATGCGACGACTAAGCTCGCACGGGCACTTTTGCAGATGCAAAGGTAAGCATTATTTTTTTAATCACAAAATCAAATGCGATTTTTCGGTCAAATTTTTGTTTAATATCCGCAAAGCGAAATCTTGGAACATTGCTCTATAACCTTTTTAGCTTCCGTGGTCTCAATGGAACTAATGAGATTAAGAATATCTTTCTCTAATTCCTTTTTGCGAGATTGCGAGATGCAACCGAGGATATATCTTATAACGCTTATGCCTCCGTTTATGTTGTGACGGCAATCGGGTGTAATACCTGCCGGCATCCGTTTTATACCTTTCGGGAAATCCATTCCATAAATACAACCTCCGTGGGCGCATTTGTTTCTGAGTACGCGAATGGTTTCAAGATAATTGTAAAACACTCCACGAGAACAACCGTAAGTTTTGGCTACGATATCTTTTGCATTTGGGTCTTTTATAGCGTCGTATAAGTTGATCAGATTTCCGATTGTCATAAACTCGATGGTTTTCCAAGCCGGCGCGAATAGACCTGAATGTTTGGCGTGATGATGTTGTATGACGGGATTTTTTCGCATAGTAGCATATACCTGATTCTCAAATTCATTAACGAATTTGGCAGTCATATATTTACGATTGACAAACCAACAGGGATCATCAATGTACATCAGCGAAATGTTATATATGATTGTAGTGCGGATATTGACTTCAATACGGTCAAGCGCGTTCAACAGTATGCGTCTTAATCGCGTATCAAATTCATAGAGATCATATACACTTTTGAATGTAGTACCAGGAATTAGTTTATGGTCTCTATTGTCTAACGAGGGATATTTTATCTCATAAGGAAAAGAGTAGAAGCCAAGTCGATAATATCCTACGTCCAGTAGAATCTCCTTAGCTTTTTCTTCATCGTCAAACATCATTCCGCGCGATTTGAGTCTGCCGATTTGCTGTTCTATGGTAAATGCTTTCTTCATTCGCATATTTTGATGTGCAAAGTTAGCGAAAATATTTGAGATTTAAGCTATAACACTCCGCTCATGCTGAGAGAGAAAAGGGGCGCGGTACGGGAACTTCTCGCAGCCGATTAGAGGGTATCGAAAGCGTCGGAGCCGTCGGTACGGTGTTCGAACAGTGTTCTTGTTTCGCAAGCGACTTCGTCGATGACTTCTGACTCTGCGAGTTTTTCGCCGGGCTTGTCTTTGTGGAAGCCGGTGCGCCCTCGGTTGACTGGCCGATGGTACTGATTTGTAAATCATTGTACAGCTTTAGGTATAAAATGCAGGCGAGGAATGGCTGTCGCAGTCACTCCTCGTCGAATAATAAACCAATCATTATCACAATCATTCACACATGAAGTAAAGCTCTCTTTCAGTTGCTTTACACCATTATAACAACCCTCGCCGGCAAAAGGTTCACCCAACGTTGAAAAATTTAACAAAAAACTTGCCATTCCGCATATCGCGGTGGCAAGCTTTTTGGTGGCAATGGCGTGTGGGAGGAGGTTATTTCAGTAGGAGTTTGCGGCCGTTTTGGATGTATAGGCCGGGGCGGCCGGGGGCGGCGGCGCCGTTGGTCATGGTCACGGTAGTTACCGTCTCACCCTCGTCGGGGGTCCAGATGAAGTTAAGATCCTCTGTCAGAGTGCCTGCGCTGATGTCCACCGGCTCCATAAACACATAGTCGGTCGTACCCATGGTGATTTTGCTCAGCGTGTAGCCGTCGGCAACGGTTACGGTCATTTCATTGCCGGGATAAAACTCAATGTAGCCCATGCCGTCAGAATCGACCGCCGGCTTCTTTGCCCCCCGGCCTTGAGTTATGGCAACCGTAACGGCTCCGGCTTTAATGTTCTTAAGGCCGGTCGCATTGGCGGGTGCGACAAACTCCGCAACCTCTGCGGCAGCAACTATGGAAATCAGACAGCAAACGACAGCGCAAAAATGCTTCAGCATATGAGATCGACCGACGATTCAGTTACGCCAATATCAAGGATTTGTCCGCGGTTGCGCATGTTTGCCATTCCTTCCTCGTCGTTCATGACATCGCCAATTTCTTTGCCATCAATTCTTTCGTTTAGAAACAATTCTTTCGATAAACTCGGTTTTGGCTT
>CAZGTD010000048.1:0-11926 GCA_964528425.1 uncultured Bacteroides sp. | reverse complement strand
AGGAAATACGCAAAATAATTCTGTCGCGGCCGGCAGTTGAAGCGGGCGAAAAACTTGGCTTTCTGCCCGGCGACATGAAAGACAAAATCGACCCCTACCTTCAGCCGCTATACGATGCCCTCGAAGATATGATTCCATCGGCCAAACTCAAGGAATATATGGAATCGAAGGTAATTCAGATTGCACCTCTGGCATTCATGCGCGGCCGAACTCTGTCGGATGCAATAATTATTCTCGACGAAGCCCAGAATACAACCACCCACCAGATCAAAATGTTTCTTACGCGCATGGGCATGAACGCTAAAATGGTGATCACAGGCGACGTTACGCAGATTGACCTGCCGCGCACCCAGGCCTCGGGGCTGATTCGTGCGCTGAATGTTCTTCGCGGAGTTGAAGGAGTCGGACGCGTGGAATTCGACAAAAAAGACATTGTGCGCGCAAAACTCGTTCAGCGTATTGTCGAAGCCTATGAAAAATATGACGAACAAAACAAGGAAACAGATAACGAAACAGAATCTTAAACCATAAAATTCAATGTCCACTACTCTTATCACAACCGATTTTCACTTTCCTGGTCAGGAAAACCTCTACCACGGCAAAGTACGCGACGTTTATTCCATAGTTCCCGACACTCTCGTAATGGTTGCCACTGACCGTATTTCGGCCTTCGACGTGGTTCTGCCCAAAGGCATTCCTTATAAGGGTCAGGTTCTTAACCAGATTGCAACATATTTTCTCGATGCCACGGCCGATATTGTTCCGAACTGGAAACTCGCAACTCCCGACCCGATGGTAACCGTTGGCAAAAAGGCCCAGGGTCTGCGCGTTGAAATGATCATTCGCGGTTATCTTACCGGCTCTGCCTGGCGCGAATATGCAGCCGGCTGCCGCGAAATCTGCGGAGTAAAGCTTCCCGACGGCATGCGCGAAAACGAAAAATTTCCCGAACCTATAATTACCCCCACAACCAAAGCCGAAGCCGGCCACGACGAAAACATTTCGCGCGAAGAAATCATTGCCCAAGGCCTCGTTTCGGCCGCCGACTATGAAAAGGTCGAAGCCTACACCCGCGCCCTGTTTAAGCGCGGCAGCGAAATGGCCGCCGAAAAGGGTTTGATTCTCGTCGACACTAAATATGAATTCGGACTGCTCGACGGCCAGGTTATCCTCATCGACGAAATCCACACCCCCGACTCGTCGCGCTATTTCTATGCCGACGGCTATCAGGAACGCTTTGAAAAGGGCGAACCCCAGCGGCAACTGTCAAAAGAATTCGTGCGCCAATGGCTGATAGAACACGGCTTTATGGGCAAAGCGGGCCAGCAGGTACCCGAAATGACCGACGAATTCGTTGAATCAGTTAGCAAACGCTATATTGAACTCTTCGAACATATTACCGGCCAAACCTTTAAACCTGCGCCCGAAACCGACCTTAACCAACGCCTCGAAACCAATATTCTTGACTGCCTGAACCAACTTAATGGCTAAAGTCGAAGAAATTACTCCCTACGGTTCCGAAGACCCAAAGGGGCGCCAGGTCGAACAAATGTTTGATTCAATTGCCCCGGCCTATGACTTCATGAACCGCGCAATGACCCTCGGCATTGACCGCCGCTGGCGATCAAAAGCCGTTGGTATGCTCGGAAATCCTAAAAATATACTCGACGTTGCAACCGGCACGGGCGACCTTGCCCTGCTGCTTGCGCGTCGTATTCCGGAATCTGAAGTAACCGGAATCGACCTTTCGGAAGGCATGATTTCCGTAGGGCAAAAAAAAATAGCCGAAGCCGGCCTTGAAGAGCGCATAACCCTGATTGCCGGCGACTGTCTGGCCCTTCCGTTCGCCGACAATTCTTTCGACTGCATAACCGTTGCCTACGGAGTGCGCAATTTTGCCGACATTCCGGCCGGGCTGCGCGAAATGCAGCGGGTTTTGCGACCGGGAGGAAAATTATGCATAATTGAACTGTCGGTACCAACAAATCCTGTTGTAAAACCTTTCTACAATTTATATACCCGCACTATAATTCCTTTTATAGGTCGGTTGGTTTCGCATGACTCGCGCGCTTATTCCTACCTGCCCGAAAGCATTGCCGCAGTGCCCCAGCGAGGTGATATGACATCATTGATGGAGGCTGCCGGTCTCCACAATGCAACTTTCCACCCGCTAACTCTGGGAGTATGCACAATCTATCTGGCCGAGAAATAATGGTGTTTATAAACTGTTGAAAAACGGTTGAAACCGATGTTCATAACTTATGCACCCGACTTACAAACTTTCCGCCCGCCTCAGTTGTTGATAATAATTAAGATGTTATTGACTATGAAAGTCAGAAAAATTTATTAACTTTGCGTGTTGTTAACAGCATGTTGATAACTATGGTTTTCAGCTGATTTTCAGTATTTAACACTGTTAATAAGTTAGGTAATTCCGGTTAATAAGGTTTAATAACCCAAACTTCCAAGCCTTTTGCCGAAAAGTTATCATCGGTTTCAACAGCCCTTATTCTTATTTATCTTTCTTTTAAATTAAAATTTTATATTCTAAACAATAAAGAAATAAAAAACGATGGTCGAAAACCCTGAACTCGTTGAAAAGATAAAAAGGCTCAAAAAGGAGCGGCAGGCAGTTATCCTGGCCCATTACTATACACGTCCGGAAATTCAGGAGCTGGCCGACCATATAGGCGATTCTTTGGCTTTGGCCCAGATTGCCGCGCGCCTGAAAGAGCCGGTGATTGTTCTTTGCGGAGTGAACTTCATGGCCGACACCGCAAAGATTCTTTGTCCCGACAAAACGGTTCTGCTCCCCGACCTCGAAGCGGGGTGCTCGCTGGCCGACAGCTGTCCGGCTCCTGAGTTTGAAAAGTTCGTCAAGGAGCATCCCGACCATTTCGTTATAAGCTACGTCAACACCTCGGCCGAAGTCAAGGCCCTTTCCGACCTGCTGGTTACTTCGGGCAACGCCCGCAAAATAGTTGACTCTATGCCCAAGGATCAGAAAATAATTTTTGGACCCGACCGCAATCTCGGCAACTACATCAATAGCGTTACCGGGCGCGATATGCTGTTGTGGGATGGTGCATGCCACGTTCACGAGCAGTTCTCGGCCGAAAAGCTTGCCGAACTTAAAAAGCAATATCCCCTGGCCAAGGTTCTGGCTCACCCAGAGTGCAAGAAGCCGCTGCTGCTGATGGCCGACGTTGTAGGCTCCACCGCGGCGCTGCTCAAGGCGGCCACCGAGGCTCCCGCCGGCTCGCAGTTCATAGTAGTTACCGAAAGCGGCATTCTACATGAAATGCGTCGCCTCTGTCCCGACAAGGAGTTCATTCCGGCACCTCCAACCGATTCGACCTGCGCCTGCAACGATTGCGCCTTCATGAAGCTCAACACCCTCGAAAAACTCGCCGCATGCCTCGAAAACATGGCTCCGGAAATCACCGTAGACCCCGCCATTGCCGAGCGGGCGCGCAAACCGATCGAGCGGATGCTGCAGCTGAGTTAATTAGGAATTAGAAATTTTTAATTAGTAATTATAACATGGAAAACTTAGACAAATACCATCAGGCCGTGGCCGATTCACAGGTCGTTGCCGACGACGCTGCCGTTAAAGCTACCGTTAATGAAATTATTGAAAAGCACTATAAGGAGAACTTCAATAAAGAAGTATTCAAAAAAGTATTCAACTCCATCGACCTGACTACCCTCACTGCCAAAGATTCGCCCCGCTCCGTAGCGCAATTTACCGAAAAGGTAAATAACTTTGAAAACGAATATCCCGACCTGCCCAACGTGGCCGCCATTTGCGTGTATCCTAACTTCGTTCAGCTGGTGCGCACCGTGCTCGACGTTTCGGCCGTAGAAATAGCTGCCGTTTCGGGTGGTTTCCCGGCCTCGCAGACCTTCCAGGAGGTTAAGGTTGCCGAAGTGGCCCTGGCCGTAGAGGCCGGTGCCGACGAAGTTGACATTGTTCTCAACGTAGGCAATTTCCTCGACGGCGACTATGAAGAAGTTTGCGACGAAATCGCCGAACTTAAACATGCCGTGCGCAACTCGCGCCTGAAGGTAATTCTCGAAACCGGAGCCCTGGAAACCGCTGAAAACATCAAGGCTGCATCTATTCTGGCTCTCTATTCCGGCGCTGATTTCCTGAAAACCTCTACCGGCAAGGAATATAGCGGCGCATCGCTCGAAGCAGCCTACGTTATGGCCCAGTGCATTAAGGAATACTACGAAAAAACCGGCAAACGCGTAGGCTTTAAGGCAGCCGGTGGAGTGCGCACAACCGACGATGCCGTAAAATACTATACAATTATTAAAGAAGTGCTTGGCGAAGAATGGCTCACCAATGAATATTTCCGCATTGGAGCCAGCTCACTGGCCAATGCCGTTCTTGCCGACATTACCGATAAACCCGGACTGAAATTCTTTTAAATGAAAAAATACTGGATCATAGAGAATGGCAAACCCATTGGGCCCTTCTCGCAAAGCGAACTCAAGGTGCGCCGCGACTTCACGGCTGACCTGCCGGTTTGGTGTGCCGAACTCCCCGACTGGACCACAGTCGGAGAGTTTGCCGAACTGGCCTGCCTGCTCGAAACCCCGGCCGACGAAGAGCAGCCCCGGGTTGAAGAACCCGCTGCGGAGCAGCCTAAGGAGAGTTTTTTTGAGCCGCAGCCAACCATGCAGCCGTTTATTCTCGTTACTCCGCCCGACGAAATCAACGGCGTTAAGCGCCCTAAAAGCTATATGGCCTGGAACATAGTGGCGCTGCTGTGCTGCTGTTTGCCTGCCGCAGTAGTAGGGCTGATTTACTCAAGTCGCGTAAACCAGAAATGGATGCGCGGCGACGTTGAAGGCGCCCTCAAAGCCAGCGACTATGCCCAGTGGGCCTTCATCATCAGCTTTACTCTCGGCCTGATCACCTGGCCCTTCCAGTTCCTCTTTATCTGAGCAGGTGGAAGCCGCGTTGGGCGAGGTGGCGCATCATGTCGTAGGTCATCGCTTCGGTGTAGTAGCCTACGATGTGTGAGGCCCAGTCGTTAGTAGACTTAGTGCCCGAGCGCGTTTCATTATAACGGCTGATTTCCGCATCATAGTCCATCAAGTCGGCTGTTAAGTCGTCGGTGCGGTAGCGGTTTGAATGAATAACCAGGCTCAGCGGCTGCTTCGGCTTCAGGTCGGGTTCCTCGCGCGGAATGCCCAGGGCCAGCCCGCAAACAACATAAACACCCTTGGGCAACCCCAACTCACGGGCTATGCCTTCGGGATCTGCCGTGCGCGCATAGCCGATGCAGCATGTTCCAAGCCCTACGGACTCGGCGGCTACTACGGCGCTCATCATCGCCAGCGTGGCGTCGACCGTGGCAACAATTAGTCCGTCAACCGTATTCTCAAACTCCGGCATTTCAATGCCCTTGGCCCGGGCTGCGGTGCGGATTTTATTATAGTCGCCGCAAAAAGCCAGAAAATGGTTGCAGGTTTTAATCTGCTTCTGGCCCGTCATTTCATAAAGGCGCTCCTTGACTTCCTGGTCGGTAACGTCGATAACCGAAAATTGCTGTCCGTTATAGCTGGTTGGGGTATTGCGGATAGCGTCATAAATCAGCGCCATATTTTCGGCCGGAATAGCCTCGCGCTCATAGCGGCGCACCGAGCGGCGGCCACAAAGGGATTCTTTAACTGTTTTCATACATGTTATAAACGAAAATTCTATACTTTTAGTTTAAAAATACTACATTTGACTAACAAATTGTTAAAAAATTTTGAAATTCTAAATATTTTTTCTAATTTTGGCGGCATATTACTTACAATTAGGTACTATTATTCACAATTTAAACACTTTTAGAATGAAAAGATTGTACTCTTTCATGCTGTCGGCAGTTATTGCCTTAGCAGCATCGGCAGTCGCTCCAAAGGCTGCTACAGAAGTGGTTTCGCCGTTGACCGGTGGCTTGATGTTCAAGGCTTCGGTTGAAAAAACCGAGTTTGCCGCCGATCAGGTTAAAACCTCTAAAAAAATGAATAAGCGCGGTGCGCTTAACTTAGTTAAGCGCACCGGTAATATAGCTTCGCTTAAACGCAAAGCTCCCCGCCGCGCCGAAGGCGAAGAAGCAACTTCAAAATTCGAAGGCGAATACAAAATGACCATTGGCGACTACTACAATTATCCTTTTAACCAAAATGAAGTTGAAATCGACGTAGTTATGTTCGTAGAAGATGGAGAAGCCGAAATCTATGACCTGACCGAAGAATTTTTCTTAACCCCCCTTTTTGGTGAAATAGACGAAGAAGCCGGTATTCTTACCTTCAATAACATGTATATCGGCGAAGTGGATTATGAAGATACTTTCGATGCTATTTCGTTTATGCCCTATTTCTATAATTACGAAATAGATGACTTCGAGTATATTGGTAGCTTATCTGCTACATATAATGAAGCAACTGAAACTTTTGAATTTCCTACTGATGAAGATTATGGCGTAGCTTGGCCTTGCTGGAATAGCGGCCTTGGTGATTCATACGTTGAAGATGCTCAGGCATTTAATACAACAGCCGAAACCTTCGACACCTTCTATGGCGCTTATGATTTAGTATCTATGGCCAAAGTTTCTGAGGGTGGCGAAGACCCCGAACCCGGCGAAGAAGAAACCTGGACCTCAATCGGTATGGGCGAATGGTATGAAGGCCTCCTCAGTGTTATATATGATGATATTCCTGACGGTTGGCACTGGCCCGTAGAAATTTTTGAATCTTCGGTAACTCCCGGTCTCTATCAGATTTATCCCTATTCTTTTGATAGCCCGATTTCAAACCTTTTGGGTGGTGCAAAAGACTCTAATTGCAAAGTTATTGTTGATGCTACCGACCCCGCCAAGGTATATATTACCGAAGTTTTCGCACCTTATGGATTGATGAATTTTGCTTCTATATCCATGTTGGGTTATTCAACTTATGGTTCTTTGAAAAATGGTGTAATAAGTTTCCCGGACCAGGCTTTTGCATGTTATAGCGGAGGTTGGGCATATGTAAACGGAGGTAGCGATTTCAAAATTGCTCTGCCCGGTGCGGTTGTTAAGGACTATGCCCTGAAAGCCACAATCGAACATACTTGCACCGATCAGCCTACCTTTACTGTAGATCTCACTGTTGGTGAAGATATTGCAAAATTATATACCTTAGTTTTTAAAGGCAACGCAGATGCTTCGTATGGCACCAATTCTAATACTGTAGTATCTAACGGTACTGAAATTTCCATTGCTCCCAGTGTTACTATCAATACTCCCACCGAGCGTGGCCACTATTCTGTAATGTTTGCCGGTGTTAATGCCGACAATGAGGTTGTTGCCGCTGCAACTACTTATCAGATTGTTGATAATGAAAACGACGAAGACTGGAAAGTAGTTCCCGAAACCACTACCAAGTTTACCGAAGGTTTCCTGGCCGGTATGTTCAGCGATATTGATTCTGAAGATTTTGACGTAGAACTCGAAGAAAACGTTAACACCCCCGGTCGTTTCCGTTTTGAAGCCCCCTATGCCAATCACTCGCAAGTAGAGATTCTGAATTTGGCTGATCACTCGCATAAACATTATATTTATGTTAATGCAGTAGACCCCGAAGCAGTTTTTGTTGAACCCTCTGCGCTTGGCTTCGCAATGAATCGCTTTGGTGGAATCTATGCCATTAGCCACGACGATTATGGCACTTATGCCAATAATGTTATTGAAGCTCCGGCCACAGTTTCTACCAGTAACTCCACTAAACATTATACGGGCGGTTCTATCAAGCTGGTTATGACCAAGAGTCAGAGCAAGATTGAAGAAATCAGCAGCGTTGGTGCCGACAAGGTTATCTTCGACATTCAAGGTCGCCGCGTTGCCAACCCCACCCGTGGCCTCTACATCATCAACGGCAAAAAAGCCCTGATTAAATAATTGGGAATTTTGAAATTGAATAAAAAAATAGGCGGCATTTTTGCCGCCTATTTTTTTATTGCCCCGGAATTCAACATTCAAAATTCAACATTCAAAATTATTTTCGTAACTTTGGCGCTTATTTAAGCTATATTAAAATGAAAAAAATTTACTTTTTGCTCTTAGCCGCCATTGTTGGCATGGCATCTTCCGCCGACGCGGCCCCGTTGCGTCCGCAATTTGAAAAATCAGCCCCGAAGGCTATTATGAAACGTCAGCAGGCCCGGGAGGGCGCCTCGCGTGCCGGTTCGAAATATGACGGTACCTACTATCTGGGGCTCGGCGATTATTATTTCCAGGGTTCCGTAGGCCAGGTTACGATTCAGGTTGAAGTTGCCGTTAGCGGCGATTCCATTATTATTTCCGAAACTAATCAGGACTGGTTGCCGATGCCGGTCAAGGCCCCCTTTAATGCCGAAACAGGCGTAATTTCGTTCGAACCATACATTATTTTCGACAGCGACGGCGAAATAGACATGTTCGTTCCTACTCTCTTCGACCAAATCAAAAATCAGCTTACGTTCAGCTCCTTTAAGGCTGTTTATAACGAAGAAACTTCATCATTTATAATTCCGGCCGACTGTGGCTTCTCGTGGCCTGCATGGAAGGGCGCGAATGCTGCCGCCGATGCTGCCGCGCTGAATCAGCAAACCGTTGCCGGCTGGTATGGAGTTTACGATGTTGAGTCGCTCGAAACCAACAAAGATTATGTTCTTGCCGCCACTACCGACTATATCTGTCCAACCGGGGCCGATATTAAGGTGAATCTCGCCGTGGGCTCCGATATTGCTAAAGTTTATTGCGTGGCCATCAGCGGTCAATATTCCGCTTCCGAAGGCCAGAATGGCTCTCTGGTTATAAAATATGGCCAGGAAGTTCCCGTCGGCAATAGCCTTACGCTCGAAATTCCCGACGAAAGCGGCCTTTATTCCTATATGTTTGCCGGCGTTAATGTCGCCGACCGTGTGGTTGCAACCGCTACCACCTATCAGATTATCGACCTTGAGAACGACTCCGACTGGCAGCCGGTTCCGGAAATGAAAACCATGTTTACCGAGGGTTTGATTGCCGAGCTTTTCGGCCTTTCGCCCGAGCAGATTGAGGTTGAACTGCAGCAGAGCGTTAAAACTCCCGGGCGCTTCCGCTTCGAAGCCCCCTACAGCCGCCACTCAATGGCCCAGGCCATGGAAATTGTTGACCAAAAGAATTATATCTACGTTAACGCAACCGACAACCTCAGGGTCTACGTTGAGCCGTCGGCCCTGGGAATCATTATTGGCGAATATGGCGCGCCATACGTGTTTTCATGGCCCGCGCTGAGCGTTGGAACCCCCGACTTCGACAAGGAGAACCCCAACAACTTCGGCCGCTATATCGATGGAAAAATTCTGGCGCCGGCCATAACGTCGTTCAACAATGAACCGTTTAACATCGACGCTCCTTCATCGCTTACGCTCACTCTTACAAAAGATGCATCGATAAGCCAGATCAGCGCTGAGGCCACCGCAGGTAAGGCCTATGATCTTAATGGGCGCCGCGTTGCAGTGCCGGCGCGTGGCCTTTATATCATCAACGGAAAAAAAGCTATTTTTAAATAATTATAAGTACTCACACAATGAAAAGATTATGTTCCATTATGCTGGCGGCAGCAGCTGCATTGCCGGCTTTGGCGGCAGCAGTTCCGGAGGCCAAACCCGCCTCGCGGATTCTGAACGTTGCCCGCACCGTTGAAATTTCGGGATTACAGCGTATTGCCCGCGCTCCCCAAAAGGCAGCCGAAGCTGCTTCGAAATACGACGGTACTTACATTCTTACTCTTGTTGATGACATTTTTACGAATTCAACCGGCAATATCAGCTATCTGGAGGTTGACGTAACAGTTGGCGAAAACACCCTTACCATTGCCTGCGACGATATCGACCCCATAGTTGCCGAATTCGACGAAGAAAAGGGCGTTGCCACCTTCGTTAACCAATACGTTGGCGCCGGCTCATCCTACGCCTATTCGTATTTTCCGGTGGACTTCCGCGCCGAAAATCCGTTTGTAAGCTTTTCGGCAACGTTTAATGCCGATTGCACCGAGCTTAAGTTTCCTCCCTCGACCGGCATTATGGAGGGCGCATGGGGCTGGAAACTGCCCAATCAGAAAAGCGCTGCCATAGCTGCTGCCCAGGCTTTTGACCAGTCGAGCTCATTTTTCGTAGGTTTTGCCTTCGGCCAGATGTTTTCGTCGATGACCAAGGGTGGAATGACCTTTACACCTGCCGGCAAAGTTACTTTCTACGATGGTTTGATGACCGTTAACGATGCCGTCAGCGAAGTCTACAGCTGGGACGTTGAAATTGAAAAGTGCAATGAGGCTATCGGCGTGTATCGCCTGCAGCCCTATGCCGTTGAAAATCCCGTCGGCAAAGCGCTGGGTCTGGGCGTTGACACCGAAACTGCTATCTACCTAAACACCCTAAACCCCTCGCAGGTGTTCACCAAAGGACAGTTCTCGCCCTACGGCGTTGAAACTTTCTGCGGCATGAATGCCGAAAACAATTTCCAGGGCGAATGCTACGGCACCTTCGAAGACGGAGTTATTGAATTCCCCGATAATTCTTTTGCCTACGCCGCCAACTCGAAATGGTACATCGCTTCCAACAATGGCCAGCCCAATATGCTCATTGTTTTCGAAGGCGCAACCGTTAAAGACTACACTCTCGAGGCCTATACGCCAAGCCCGGTGAGCGCCGACAATAAGTGGACTATTTCACTGACCAAGGGTGCGGATGTGGCTTCGGTCAGCTATATGGTTTTTCCCACCGAAGTTTCCTACGCCGAATTAACCTCCTACGGATTCACGTTCAGCCAGTTCGGCACCGAGGTTACCGGCGATTCCTTCACCGTAGAGCCGGCCGTAAGCAATATTTTCAATAAAGAAATGACTGCTCCCGACTACGCAATGGTGTTTATTGGCGCCATGAATGCCAAAGGAGAAGTGAAAACCCTGGTTGAAATGTCGCTCGCAGTAGTGTTTGCCGACTCTGAAGAGGGCTGGGCTACTGTTGGCACAACTTCCTATACCGACCCGTTTATTGCCCCGCTCTTTGGCGAGAGCGTTACTACCCTTAACGTTCCGGTGCAGGCCAAGACCGACAACTCGCCGGTTTATCGCCTGGTTAACCCCTACACTACCTTCCCCGACTATTTCGAAGGCTCGAAGTTCAACCTCGAAGGAATGGATGTTTCGCTGGTTATTGATGCAACTTCTCCCCAGTGGGTTTCGATACCCGCCTATATGTCGGGTGTTGAAATTGACGGTTACGGCTTTATTGGCGTTGGCAATATCGCCGCTCTCGGCTATACCAAAGATGACACCATGCCCGACGGCGTCAACCCCGTAACGATGCAGAATAACGTTGTTAACGTAACTGCTAATTCTGCTTTCATTCACATGCCCTACTATAACAAACCGGGCATCTGGACTAACCTGAAGGTTGCAGGCTCGATTACCCTTCCGGCCATAACGGTTGAACTTACGGTTAAAGATAAAGATGGCGTAGCAGTTGAGGGCGCGAAGGTCGGTCTCAGCGCTGACGCTGAAAGTGCAGAAACCGATGCCGCCGGCCACGCCGTAGTTGAAGTTCCTTTCTCAACCGGTTATTTCGGCACTGCTAAAATCTACGTTAACGGCGTGCCGACCGAAGTTAAGCTCGCCGGTGCAGAGAACCTTGCTGACGTTACCGTTGACAATTCCGCTATTGAGGAAATCAGCGCAGCCCCGTCCGCCGCTAAGGTCTATGACCTGCAGGGTCGCCGTGTAGCTGCTCCGACCCGTGGACTCTACGTTATCGACGGCAAAAAAATCATGGTGAAATAAAAACTCTGGCGTAAAAAAAAGAGGCGGCTAAAATGCCGCCTCTTTTTTTATATATCAGAGAATTCAAAATTCCAAATTCAAC
>CAZGTD010000047.1:0-12143 GCA_964528425.1 uncultured Bacteroides sp. | reverse complement strand
AGAGCGGTTTCGAGGCTTTCCTTGGTGCGGGCCATGCCAACGTATTCCCACATAACGTGGCCGAGCTCCTTGTGAATTGAGTCAACCGAGCGGTTGCCCTGAATTGAAAGAAGCTGCTGCTGGCGTTCGATACACTGCTTTTCAACTTCGTCGAATTCAGGTAGCGAAGTGGAGGGGCAGGGAACGGAAATTTGGTCGCTAAGGTAGTTTTGAATGGTGTAGGGGAGCACGAAGTAGCCGTCGGCCAGACCTTGCATGAGAGCCGATGCGCCCAGGCGGTTAGCACCGTGGTCGGAGAAGTTACATTCGCCGATTGCAAAGAGGCCTTTCAGCGAGGTTTGCAGTTCGTAGTCAACCCAGAGGCCGCCCATGGTGTAGTGGATGGCGGGGAAGATCATCATCGGATTGTAGTAGCAAACGCCGTTGGTTTCCTTGCCGAGTTCGCCGGGGTTAACGTCGGTGATTTCTTCGTACATGTCGAAGAGGTTGCCGTAGCGCTGGCGAACGGTGTCGATGCCAAGGCGGTTGATGGCTTCGGAGAAGTCGAGGAACACGGCCAGGCCGGTGTTGTTAACACCATAACCTTTGTCGCAACGTTCTTTGGCGGCACGCGATGCAACGTCGCGAGGAACGAGGTTGCCGAATGCCGGGTAGCGGCGTTCAAGGTAGTAGTCGCGTTCTTCTTCGGGGATATCGCTGCCTTTGATTTCGCCGGCCTGAAGTTTCTTGGCGTCTTCAATGTTTTTGGGCACCCAGATGCGGCCGTCGTTACGAAGCGATTCCGACATAAGGGTCAGTTTCGACTGCTTGTCGCCATGAACGGGAATACAGGTGGGGTGAATCTGAACGAAGGCGGGGTTTGCGAAATATGCACCTTTGCGGTAGGCGGCGATGGCTGCGGAGCAGTTGCAGCTCATTGCGTTGGTTGAAAGGAAATATGTGTTACCGTAGCCACCGGTGGCAAGCACTACGGCATGGGCTGCAAAGCGTTCGAATTCGCCGGTAACGAGATTCTTGGCAATGATACCGCGGGCGCGGCCGTCAACCATAACTACGTCGTGCATTTCGTAGCGGTTAAAGCTCTTAACCTTGCCGAGTTCAATCTGGCGGTTGAGCGAAGAGTAAGCACCGAGCAGCAGCTGCTGGCCGGTCTGACCTTTGGCGTAGAATGTGCGCGAAACCTGAGCGCCACCGAATGAGCGGTTAGCGAGCAGGCCGCCGTATTCGCGGGCAAAGGGAACGCCCTGGGCTACGCACTGGTCAATAATGTTGTTGGCAACTTCGGCAAGACGATAAACGTTGGCTTCGCGTGCGCGGTAGTCGCCACCTTTAACTGTGTCGTAGAAGAGGCGATAAACCGAGTCGCCGTCGTTCTGGTAGTTTTTGGCGGCGTTGATACCACCCTGAGCGGCAATTGAGTGAGCGCGGCGGGGTGAGTCCTGAATGCAGAAGTTAAGAACGTTGAAACCCAGTTCGGCGAGGGTGGAGGCTGCGGAAGCGCCTGCCAGACCGGTGCCGACAACGATTACGCTCAGTTTGCGTTTGTTGGCCGGGTTAACGAGCTTCTGATGGTCTTTATAGTTGGTCCACTTTTCAGCAACAGGACCTTCGGGGATTTTGGAGTCGGCTGCGGGAATTTCGAGGCCTTTAGCGGTTTTTAAGAGTTCCATATTTGTTGAAATTTAGTGGATTATTCGTTAGCGGGAGCTTCAACTGCTTCAGCGGCCGAGGCTTTGTCGGCAACGGTTGCAAGGTTCATCAGAGCCTGCATGTGTTCCTGAGCGGCGTTCTGAATTTCATAGGCGCGCTGCTGGAGCTGCTGCATGCGAACCTGAGCGTCGGCCGAAGCCTGGAAATCGCCGGCTTCCTGAGCGGCCTGAGCGTCAGCCATGATCTGAGTGTATTCGGCCTGCAGACCTTCCATCTGTTTCTGGATGTGTTCCTGAGCCATTTCCTGATATTGCGAAATCAGTTCGCCGTCGGTGAAGTAGAAGTTCTGGTTGGCGCGATAGGTAAATACGCAAGCTTCAACGGCAAAGAGGCCGCAAACAATGGTCACCCACCAGCAGGCAATAGCTTTCCAGCGGGGGAGCCAGATTTGGTTGTCCCAGCCGATGCTCTGCCACATTGACCAGAAACCGTGGTTCATGTGGAACCAAAGGGCAATAAAGCCAATAAGATAAACCGGCAGGGTCCAGGCTTCCTGGAAGGCGAGCTGCAGGTAAATGGTGCCGGCGGCAGCGGGGAGCTCAACGCCATGGTAGGCGTAGGAGGCGCCGATAACTTCCTGATACTGCATGCGGGCCCAGAACTGAACCATGTGGACGCAAAGGAAGGCAACGACTACGATGCCGAGCACGAGCATGTTTTGTGACGACCATTCAACCGATTTCGGACGGGCGTTGACTGCATAGCGGTCGTTGCCGCGAGCCTTTCGGTTCTGGATGGTAAGAACTACTGCATCGATGATATGGACCAAGGCCAGGAAAGCCAGACCTGCTGAGGCGATGAGTGCATACCAGTTTGCGCCAAGGAATTGACACACGGCATTATATGCACCGGGCCAGCAAATGGCCACAGCATTCATCAACACGTGAAAGGTAACAAACAAGACAAGACAAATGCCGGTAAGGGCCATAATGAACTTCTTGCCTATGGATGAATTAAATAACCACATGGTAGAATGTTGGGTGATGATTGTTTTAAAAAGTGATTAGAATTTTGAGTTATTTCAGTGGGGCAAAGTTACGAAATTTATTAGTAATTGACAAGCTAAACCAATTATAAATTTCCTACTTCATGATTTGCGGGCGGTTGACTTTTTCAGATTTCGCCGATTATTTTGAGGAAATCGTCTTCGGTCAGCAGGGGAATGCCCAGGGCGTTGGCCTTTTCGAGTTTCGAAGGACCCATGTTTTCGCCGGCGAGGATTGCGGTAGTCTTTTTTGAAATGGAGCCGACGTTTTTTCCGCCGTGGAGTTCGATGAGCGCTTTGTATTCGTCGCGCGAGTGGTGGGTAAAAGTGCCGGAAATTACGATTGACTGGCCCGCCAGAGCCTCGGAACCTGCAGTTTCGTCGGTTTGCTCCATCTCCATCTGCAAGCCGGCCGCGCGTAAACGTCTGAGGTTCTCAAGATTGCGGCTGTCGGCAAAGTATTCGATTATTGAGTCGGCAATCGTTGGGCCAACGTCGTCAATGGCCTGCAGTTCTTCCTTCGTGAAGGCCATGAGCCGGTCGATGGAGCGCGCCGCACGGGCAATTTTCTTGGAAGTCGTTTCGCCCACGCCCGGAATGCTAAGGGCGTAGAGCACACGCTGAAAAGGCACATTTTTAGATTCTTCTGCTCCCTCGATTACGCGTTGTGCGGAGCGCGGCCCAAAGCCTTCGAGCTTCAGCAACTGTTCGGGTCGCAAAGAATAAATGTCGGCCGATGAGTGCACCAGGCCGGCGTCGTAGAGCTGTTTGGCCGTTTCTTCGCCTATGCCGTCGATATTCATCATTCTGCGGCCAACAAAGTGCTCGATGCGGCCTATGATCTGCGGCGGGCAACCGTACTTATTGGGGCAAACAGTTGATGCTTCACCCGGAATCTTGATCAAAGGGGTGCCACAGGCCGGACATACGGTTACGAATTCTATTGGCTTGGAGTCCGGAATTCGGTCCTTGACCTCCACTCCGGTAATCTTTGGAATAATTTCACCTCCTTTTTCAACGTAGAGGTTATCGCCCTGGTGAATGTCGAGTTTGCGGACTATATCTTCGTTATGGAGCGAGGCTCGTTTAACTATAGTGCCGCTAAGAAGAACCGGTTCAAGGTTGGCTACCGGAGTTATGATGCCCATGCGGCCAACTTCGAAAGAAACGAAACGGAGGCGTGTCAGCGCCCGTTCCGCCGGGAACTTATAGGCTATTGCCCAGCGCGGCGATTTAGCCGTGAAGCCAAGGTTGAGCTGCTGTCTGAGCGAGTTAACCTTGAATACGAGGCCGTCGGTGGCAACCGGTAACCGTTTGCGCTCAACGTCCCAGTATCTGATAAAATCATCAACCTCTTCAATGCTCGTTAGCAAGCGAAGGACGGGAGTAATCTTGAATCCCCAGCGCGCAGCGGCTTCGAGGTTTTCGAAGTGAGTGTCAAACGGAAGATTGTCTGACAGAACGTAATAGAAATAGGCGTCGAGACCGCGGCGGGCAACTTCAGACGAGTTCTGGAGCTTGAGGGTACCGGAGGCTGCGTTGCGCGGATTGGCAAAAAGCGGCTCTCCATCGAGCTCGCGCTGGCGGTTCAAACGGTCGAATGCCTGCCATGGGAGCAGAATTTCGCCGCGTATCTCAAAAGAGTCGGGTCGGCCGGTTTCGGCTGGGATTTCGAGAGGAATTGACCTGATGGTCTTAACATTTTCAGTAACAACGTCGCCGCGGGTTCCGTCGCCGCGGGTCACTGCCCGGACAAGGCGCCCGTTTTCATAGATGAGCGAAATCGAAGTGCCGTCAAACTTCATTTCACCCGCTATTGGAATCTGTTCGGAGTCGCCAAGCAGCGAATGGAGCGAGCTGACCCATTTGTCGACTTCTTCAACGCTGTAGGTGTTGGCCAGCGAAAGCATCGATCTGATGTGTTCAGCCTGCTCAAACGATTGCGACAGGTCTGATCCAACCCGGTGTGTGGGCGACAGGGGGTCGTCGAGCTCCGGATTTTCCCGTTCGAGGCGTTCGAGCTCCTTGAGCATCATGTCGAACTCCCGGTCGGAAATCTCCGGGGAGTTCATAACGTAATATAAATGATTGTGGCGGTTAAGCTGGCGGCGCAGCTCTTCAACTTGTTCTCGTGGAGTCATAGTCAGTAATTGAAGCTTGATCCGCCGATGAATTCGCGGATAAGCGAAGTTGAGGGTATGAAGCGTTCGTCGATAGACTTGAAATAGCTCAGGAACTTTCGCAGGCGATACGCTTCGGCATATTCCGGTTCATCCTGCGGAACCCGTTTGAGCACTTCCTCTCCGCGCTCCTTTAAAACACCGAGTTCAAACAGCAGCGAGGAGTTGAACATGGCATCGGCATTTTCCTGAAAGGGGAAAATCCATTTTTCTTCGCCGCGACGAACCGATGCCCAGCGCCTGATTGTTTCCGCTGCCCCGACGCCTCGATAGGCGTTATCGCGAATTATGCGGCGCAGCAGTCGGTTGTCGGTTGTCGGCACCCAGTTGTGGTTGTCGAGGCTAATAGTGGTCAGGGCGCTGACGTAAACCTTGTATTTCATGTCGGCGTCAATCCGTTCGGTCAATTTCGGATTCAGCCCGTGGATACCTTCCATCAGCAGAATGCTTCTGCCCTTCAGGGAAATTTTATTGCCGAGATACTCGCGGCATCCTTTGGCAAAATTATAGGTCGGCAGTTCCACTTCTTCGCCGCGCAGCAGTGCTTCGAGATCGGCGTTGAATTTTTCAAGGTCGAGGGCATAGAGAGATTCATAGTCGTACTCTCCGAATTCGTCAAGCGGAGTCTGATCGCGGTTAACGAAATAGTCGTCGAGCGAAATCATTTGCGGCTCGAGCAGGTTGGTCATAAGCTGTATGGCCAATCGCTTGGTAAAGGTTGTTTTACCCGACGATGACGGGCCGGCTACCAAAACGATTCTTGCTCCTCCTTGTTCGTAGCGGCGCGTAATATCGTCGGCAATCCGCGCTATTTTATTGTTATGCAATGCTTCGGCAACGTTAATCAGCGACCGTGCATCGCCTTTTTCAACAACAGTGTTCATCTCCCCGGCGTTTGAAACGCCTACGATGTGGTTAAACTGCAAATAGTCGGTAAATGCACGAAACATTTTGGCCTGCGGTTTGCATTCCGGTTCCCGACCCATAAGTATGAAGCCGTCCTGGTAGGGAACTATATCAAAGCGGTCAATTGAGCCGGTCGACGGGGCCAGGCAACCGTAGTAACTGTCGGCAAGTCCTTCAAGTCGGAAATATTTGGAGTAGAGAGGCTTCAGGCTTTCCAAAAGCTGAACTTTTTCGTTGAGTCCCTGCTTATTGAAAATCTCAATTACGTCGCAAGTAAGTTGCTCGTGGAATTCAAAAGGAAGATTGGCGGCATGGAGGCGCTGAAGTTCAGCTTTTATAGCCGACGCCACAGACGGAGTAACTTCCACCGCGGGGCTTAATCTGCAAAACCATCCGTTGCCGATTGAGTGCTCGATTTTAAGGGTGGTTGCCGGAAAGAGGCTGCGCACCGCACGGTAAAGCATCATGCAAAGCGAGCGCACATAGGTTCGCACACCCGAGGGAGTGTCAACGCTCATGAATTCCACTATTTTGGGCATGAAAACCCTGAATTGCAGCCCTTCATTTTTGTTGTTGACGTGGGCACAAATTGGTTTGAAACCTAACCGGCTTTGCAGGCGACCGGCAATTTCGCCGAGGGTTTCTCCTCCCTCAACGGTTACATATTTGTTAAAATTGGCGCAAAAAATCTGCAGGGATTTATCCATAAGTTGAAACGTTTGTGCAAAATTAAACAATTTTGCAGTAAAAACAAACTTATGGATAAAAAAGTTATCCCCGTGGTGAAAGCGCTTTTTCTATAGCGGCAATCTCGGCGCGCAATTGCGGTTCGGTGGCCATGCGGTTTTCGATATTGTTGACCGCGTGGAGCACTGTTGCATGATTGCGGCTCAAGCGCGAGCCGATTGCCGAGAGCGACAGGTGAGTGTGTTTTTTTGTCATATACATTACTACCTGGCGCGCATCATTTATTTCGCGTTTGCGCGAACGGGTAAAAAGTTCGTCGGCGGCAATGTTATAAAAGGAGCTTACCTGGTCGGCAATCATTTCGAAATTCACCGAGTGACGGCGGATTCTAACGCTGTTGGCAATGACTGTTTCGGCGAGTTCGCGGTCGATAGTAACTCCTTTGATAGCTGCGTTGGCAACCAATGAAACCATGATGCCTTCAAGCTCCCTGAAACTCTTGGTTACATTTTCGGCTATATAGTTGATAACGTCGGCCGGAAGGTCAATGCCCTCCTGTTCGGCCATGCGGCTGAGAACCTTTACGCGCATTTCAAAGTCGGGACGCGACAGTTCGCAAGTCATTCCCCACTTGAAGCGCGAAAGCAGACGCTCTTCCATATTCTCCATTTCCGAGGGCCTGACGTCGCTGGTCATGATCAGTTGCTTGGAGTTAAGGTGGAGATGGTTGAAAATATGGAAAAATGTGCGCTGGGTAGCGGGTTTACCTATAAAGTCCTGAATGTCGTCGATAATAAGGGTGTCGATTCCTTGATAGAAAGCAAAAAAGTCGTTGAGTCTGCCGCGTGCATTAGCTGCGGTATATTGACTCTCAAAGAGGCGCGCGGTAACGTAAAGAACCCGCGCGGTGGGTTTGGTTTCTTTAATGCCGATTCCGATGGCCTGGGCCAGATGGGTCTTGCCAACGCCGGGCGCCCCGAAAACAAAGAGCGGATTATAGGTTTGCTGCGATGGATTCTTGGCTATGGCGCGACCTATAGTTGCGGCCAGCAGGTTGCACTCGCCGGTGCAGTAGTTGTCGAAATTATATCGGGGGTTCAGTTGCGAGTCAATTTCGTCTTCGCCTTTGGCAACGAAAGGATTGGCGGCATTCGTGCGGTTGGCAACCGCGGCCGACTGCTTGCCCGAAGATTCGGCCACATCAGCCCCCTGTTGGCCGCTAACAACCTGATAGTGGTAAAAAAGCTTTACGTCCTGACCATAAACCCTGCGCAATACGGAAGAGAGCAGAGGCAGATACGTTGCCTCCAGCTGTTCCTTGAAATAAGCCGACGGCACGAGTATCCTCAGCGTCTGCTCGCTGAAGCTCAAAAACTGCGCGGGTTTGAACCAGCAGTCATATTGCTCGGGCGAAAGATTGTCGCGAAAGAGCCGACAACATTTCTCCCATTTTTTTTCTGGGGTCAATTCCATGTTACTTACAAAAGGGGGATTTGGAGTAAAGCGATGCAAAGTTCCAAATTTTTTTGTTGAAAAAAAAGTGTGAAAAAATTTGGAATTCTCGATTTTACGAAATGATTCTGAGAATCAGTCAGTTAAGAAATTAGTTGTGGCCGTCGTGTAAAATGCTGTGGTTTAGCTTGTTGCGCTCGCGTGTGACGTGAAACAATTCCACCTGATTTAGTTGAAACCTCGCCACTGACCGAAATTCCGGCGATGTTTCACCAAGTTGACGAAATTTAGACGCGGTCTAAATATGACGGAAATTTTCGTATTGACATCTACAGAGAGAACGAAAAATCTTATGTATTGTTGCATATTTTGGCTAACAATTTACTGTTAATTTCCGATTTCTTCGTAAATTTGCAGTCATTATGGGTATTTTTGATAAAATATTTTCTCGCGAAAAGAAAAAAGAGACACTCGACAAGGGTCTCGAACAGACCAAAGAGGGCTTCTGGGGCAAGCTGAAGCGCACGCTTGCCGGCCGAAGCACTATCGACGATGATTTTCTCGACGAACTTGAAGAAATCTTCATCACATCCGATGTCGGTGTTGAAACGACGGTTAAAATTATTGACCGTATACGTTCGCGTGTGAACCACGATAAGTATGTCAACACTTCGGAACTGAACGCAATGCTCCGAAGTGAAATTGCCGGTATGCTGGCCGAGAATGACCGTACGGACCCCAATGCGCCCGACGAGAACTTCCAACTCCCCCAAGGGGCACGTCGTCCTTATGTTATAATGGTGGTTGGAGTCAACGGCGCCGGTAAGACAACAACGATCGGTAAGCTGGCTAATCTATTTAAGAAGGCCGGCAACAAGGTTGTTATAGGGGCGGCCGATACCTTCCGCGCCGCAGCTACCGAGCAGCTCGATGTCTGGGCCGAACGTTCCGGAGTGGCTATCGTCAAGCAGAAGCTCGGTGCCGATCCTGCAGCTGTTGCGTTCGATACTTTGCAAAGCGCTGTTGCCCAGGGCGCCGACGTGGTTATTATTGATACCGCAGGCCGTCTGCACAATAAAAAGCCTCTGATGGAGGAACTTTCCAAAATTCGGCGCGTAATGCAGAAAGTAGTCCCCGATACTCCCGATGAAGTTCTGCTGGTTTTAGACGGCTCCACCGGCCAAAATGCATTTGAACAGGCACGTCAGTTCTCGCAGGCAACCACTGTTACAGCTCTGGCCGTTACTAAACTCGACGGCACGGCCAAGGGTGGGGTAGTGATAGGAATTTCAGATCAGATGCGCATTCCGGTGCGCTATATAGGCCTTGGCGAGGGAATTGATGATTTGCAGGTATTTAACAAAGAGGCGTTTGTTGACTCTCTGTTTGCCCATTCCGATAAATGAAGAAGCGCGTCAACATTGTTTCGCTCGGATGCTTTAAAAACCTTGTAGATACCGAGCGCCTGATGGCAATGTTAGCCAAGGAGTGCGTGGAGGCGCGCATAACCGACAATCCCTCCGAGCGTGCCGATGCAGTGGTTATCAATACTTGCGGATTCATTGGCGATGCCAAGGAGGAGTCAATAAACACCATTCTTGCTGCTGCCGATGCTAAAAAGCGTCGCCGCGTCGGCAAAATAATGGTTTTCGGCTGTTTGAGCGAACGCTACGCCAAGGAACTGCCCGCAGAGCTTCCCGAAGTTGACGCCTGGTGCGGAAAGTTCGATTGGCCTAAGATTGTAGAGATTATTTCCGGTGTTGAGGCCGATGCAGCGTTTACTGACCGCGTAATTACTACGCCGCCTCATCAGGCATATCTGAAAATCGCCGAAGGGTGTGACCGCTTCTGTGCGTTCTGTGCTATTCCTCTGATTACGGGCCGCATGCATTCGCGAACTCCCGAATCAATTGAAACAGAGGTCCGCCGGTTGGTTGACCGCGGGGTAAAGGAATTCAATGTGGTTGCTCAGGACTTGACTTCCTACGGGCGCGATTTGCCGGGAAAGAAGGTTTTGTTGCCCGAACTGGTCGAGCGGTTGGCCGACATTCCCGGAGTTGAATGGCTACGGCTCCATTATGCCTATCCGGCAGACTTTCCAATGGAGGTTATGGACGTTATGGCCTCCAGGCCGAATGTTTGCAATTATCTTGATATAGCGTTGCAGCATATCTCGGACCCCGTGCTTAAAAATATGAGGCGGCATATCGACGCTGCGCGAACCCGCGAGCTGATAGCCGAAATGCGTAGCAAAGTACCCGACCTACATCTGCGCACTACCCTGATGGTCGGTTTTCCGGGTGAGGGCGAAAAGGAGTTCCGGGAGCTGATGGATTTCGTTAGCGAAGCCCGCTTTGAACGCATGGGTGCTTTTGCCTATTGCGAGGAGGAAGATACTTTTGCCGCCAAAAACTTCACCGACTCAATCCCTCAGGAGGTAAAGCAAGCAAGACTTGATGCACTGATGGCCCTCCAGGAAGATATTTCCTCTGAAATTCAGGCCTCGAAGGTAGGGAAACGGCTGCGAGTTATTGTTGACCGTGAGGAACCGGAGTTCTATATCGGCCGCACCGAGTGGGATTCTCCGGAAGTTGATCCGGAAGTGCTGATTTCTAAGGATAAAGTTTTGACTGTCGGCGATTTCACAAATGTTGAGGTTACGTCGGCATCGGCATTCGACTTGATGGCGAGGAGCCTTTGAGAGGATTGTGAGGCTCCATCTTTTCAATCCGGAAAATGACCTCGCTTTAGCCGCGGGCATTGCTAACTTCACGCCGCCGAAAAGCGTTGTTGCTTTCCGCTCGGCTCTGGCGGTGATTCCGGCCTGGTTGGCCGACGATGGCGATAATATAATCGCTCCGGGCGTTAACCGCCGCTGGCTCGACGAACAGGGGCTTAACATTGGCCTTGATATTGAAGGAACGCCGGCGCCTTGGGGGTGGAGCCGCCATGCAGAGACTCTGTTTCGTCGGTCAGGGTGCGGGGGGCCATTCCCCGATGTTGAGCGTATTCGCTTGCTTTCACACCGGCGAACTGCCCTGAAGCTCCATTCATTGCTTAAAAATCGGTTACCTTATGAGCTTCCACCCGCTCCGGTTGAGGTTAACAACATTGCTGCTTTGCCTCAAGGTAACGACTGGTTCATAAAGTCGCCCTGGAGCTGCTCGGGCCGCGGGGTGGTTGACTGCCATACGCTTACCCGCGAAAATATGGTCAGGCGAGCTGCTGATACAATTCGCCGTCAAGGCTCGGTTATGGTTGAGCCGCGGCTGGAAAAGCTTCGCGATTTCGCAATGCTTTTTGAGTCGACCGACGCCGGGGTAGTTTACAGGGGCCTTTCACTTTTCTTTAATTCCGGACAGACGGCCTACGGCGGCAATATCATAGCACCCGAAGATGAGTTGGCGGCAGAACTTAACGCTCCATATCTGTCAGAGACGGCAGCAGCAGTTGCCTCCGCCCTTGGCGAGATAATCGGACCTGACTACCGCGGACCATTAGGCGTTGATATGATGTTATCCGGTCCCGACGGTTTGATTTGCCCTACAGTTGAGGTTAATATGCGAACGACTATGGGCTTCGTTGCCCTGGCTCTCGGTCGGCGCTGGCCGCGGGGCCGCATGCATGTAACCCCGGCGGGAGCCTACTTGCAGCTACCCGGAGGTAAAGTGCAGCCGCTCACTCCGTGATTCCTAAAGATCAAGGCGCTCCTGACCCAGAAGATTGTCGCGCACTTCATCGTCGCTCAGTTCGGGTTCGGGTTGCGTGGCTTCGATTTCTTCGGCTTCAACATCTTCCGCCTCCGGCTCGTTAACTTCAGCCGGTTCGATTTCGGTAAGGTTACCGAGTGTGTAGGTTGTAAGTCGTTTGCCCTTGGCCTTAAAACTTTTAAGCCCGATGAATTCCGCAGCAACAATTTCCAGCGGCTCACGGAAGTCGTCGGCGCCGCCGAATTCAACGCGCAGACGTGCGCCCGGAGTGTCGGTTAGCAGAATAAGTTCCGATGTTGGATTTTCGCCGACAAAACGTTGTTTCTTCGCCGAGGGTTCGAATTTGAACCGTTTGATGTAGGGATAGCCCTGGTCAGCGTCGTTTAGAACAGCAGTCCACACGGTGTTAGGGCGGAAACGTTCAATGCGCATTATAGGCTCGTCGTAGTGGTTCGTAGCGTCGAACGAAGTTGTGTAATATTCGCCGCTCTTTAGAATCACCAGCACCAGGTC
>CAZGTD010000046.1:0-12324 GCA_964528425.1 uncultured Bacteroides sp. | reverse complement strand
AAAAAAAGCCCGCGCCGGAATCGGGGCGCGGGCTTCAGTATCGGGAATGCTATTTTTTAGAAAATAACTTTTTTGCCGTTGACAATGTTGATGCCCTTGGCGGGGGCGGCCAGGCGCTTGCCCTGGAGGTTATAGACTTCAACGTTGGCGTTGGCGTTGGCGGCAGCGTTGACAGTCTGCAGCGACGACATGAAGCCGCCGTTGGCGTCGATGATGAAAGTCATCATGTCTTTCTGCACGCCGGTGTTGGGGTTGACGGTGCGCACGGTCAGGGTGCCGGCTTCGGACTCCTTGGTGTTGAAGGTCCAGGGGTTGGTCGGGGCATCGACCCATTCGCCTTCGGCGCGGGCTTCGGCCTCGAACATATATTGAATCTGCATGCCGCGGGGAGCAAAGAACTGCAGGGTGCCGTGGTAGAGGTCGCGCTGAACGCGCAGGCGGTCAACATAAGTAACGTCCTGCTTGAAGTGGGCGGCGTCGACGGCCATGGTGGCCGTTACCATGTTCTTGGAATAGCCGGTGCCGTTTTCAACGTCGCGGCGGATAAGGTCAACCGAGCCGATAACATCGTCGCCGGCTTCAAGGGCGCCTTTGCCGGCAACCATTACGGGCATTGGCTTTGAAACCAGCGGATACATGCAATAGGCGTTGATGGTTATGCTGACCGTTTCGGGCCATTGCATAACGTCGTCGCGCAGCTTGCCAACGCCGAGATTGGGAGCATACATGGCGAAGATGCCGCCGTTCTTTTCCAGGTCGGAGTAGGTCGAGGCGTTTGCGGTGCGCGGAACCAGAGCCATGAGGTTGTCGGGATATTCGGTGCCGCCGCGATACATCTGCTCGCTGTTGACGGGATTCTGCGCGTCGGCCCACATGCGGGCAACGGGGGCGCTGCTGGTCATGCGGAACTGGGCTGCGCCCTGAAGGGTGCCTTCCATATCGTTATAGATGTCATATTCCGAATAGAGGGCGTAGCTGCCGGTAAAGGTGCAGCCGGGGGTGGGGAATAGGGCATCGAGGTCGGCCTTGGCAATGGTGTAGCTGGTGCCGATAGCGTCGTCGCTCTTGGGCTCTATGAGCAGAACAATGTCGGCCTTAGGTTCGGCAAAGTAGCGGATGGTGCCGGAAGTGCCGGCGAGAGTGCCCAGGCTCTGAGTGCCCAAAAAGATTTCATATTCGTCGCCGTTGGTGGGGTCGTTAACGTCGAAGCTAACAGTAATGGCGTTTGCTTTGGAATAGTATGAACCAACAACGTCAGCTGCTTCGAGCTTAACCTCAACGTTTTCGAAGGTTACGGGCTGCAGGCCGTTGTTTTCAAACAGCGGAGTGTAGTCGATTTTCAGCACCGGCAGCTCCTTGGCTGAATTTTTGAGTGCGCCGGTGGGAGTGCCGATCGTAGAGTCGGAGCAAACAATGCCGCTATGGGTCTGGCCATCGCTTGGATAAAACACCTGCGAGTAGAACATTCCGCCATTGCTATAGTCAGGGTCTTCCAGGCTGCCATCGCTTATCCAGGTAATGAGGATGCTTTTACCTTCGTAAACAAAGGGAGTATCGAAGGTAATGGTATATTCAAGCAATTCATCGGCATAAAATTCATATTCTTCTGTCTGACCAAATCCCTGAATAGTTTTATCGATTTCAAACCACTGTTTTTCGTTGTTGATGGTGGGGAAGGCTGTTGCGTCGATGTTCTGGATATAAACCGTGAAGGTTTTTTGGCCAACGGGCATTGCACCCCACTCATTATTCATTTTGAATGTGAGGGCCGAAATTTCGCTCTTAGAGGGCTTACCGTCAATAATTTTATTAAGATCGGTCAGCACGTCGGGAGTATAGAGCGTCTGGCAGTAGCTATGGTCATAGCGGGAGTCAAAAGGAACGATTGAGCCCACGCTTTCTCCGCCGACTGTGGGGTTATCGTAGGGGCCTACATAGGCAACTGATGCTTCGCCGCGTTCGGGCTCGGAAGCAAAGGCAATTGCCGGACACATAGCTGCGCCGGCAATTGCTGCAATAGTTAGAATTTTCTTCATTAGATTGGTTTAGAAAATGATTTTTTTGCCGTTGATAATGTTGATGCCCTTTGCGGGAGCGGCAAGGCGCTTGCCCTGGAGGTTATAGATTTCAACGGTGGTGTTGGCAGCAGCCTTGATGCTCTGAATCGAAGTTGCGGTGCCATCGTCGTTAACGGTATAGACCATGGTGTTGTTTTCGTCGGCCGAGTCAACGGTGGGAGTTTCAACGCCGGGCTCGTCGGCAAGAACGGTCAGAGTTCCCGGTTCGAGGTTTTCGAGGCTGATGGTGTAGGGGTTGGTGGCAGCTTCGGTCCAGGAGCCTTCGGCGCGCGATTTGGGTTCGAGAATCCAGTAAATGGCTTCGCCCTTAGGAGCAAAGAACTGGAGGGTTTTGGCCTGCTTATCTTCTTTTGCGCGCATCTTCGAGGGATACTGGGCGTTGTCGACGAAGTGGTCGGTGTCGACGGGCATATTTGCGTTAATCGAGCCGCTGACGGTTTTTTCAACAGTGGTTACGGTGCCGGAAACTTCATCGGCGTCGGTCAGGGCCTCCTTGCCGGCGGTAACCGAAGGAGCGGCAAGCGAAACTACCGGATAAATGGCCTTGAGGGTGTTGACAGCGATGGTTGCCGATGCGGGCCATTGCATAACGTCACCCTGCAGCTTGCCGGTGCCGAGGTTGGCGGCATAAACGCCGAATTTGCCTTCGGTGGCATAAGTGTAGTTATAGTTGGTGGAGGTAACGCCTGCGGGCATCAGGGCTGCGATATTGTCAGGATAGCTGCCGCCAGTGTGCATCATCTGGGCGGTGGAGGGAGTAGCGGCGGCAACCTGCATGCGGGTAACGGGAACGGTGCTGGTCATCTGGAACTGAGCTGCGCCCTGGAGGGTGCCGGTGCCTTCGTTGAAGATGTCATAGCTCGAATAGTAGGCATATTCGCCGGTGAATTCAGCGGTGGGCTCGGTAAAGAGGGCATTGATGTCGGCGGCTGCTACCGTATGGTTAGTGGCAACGGTTTCGCCTTCGGCTTCGATTCGCAGAATAATGTCGTTGTTAGTAACGGGAATGTAGCGGATGGTGCCCGAAGTGCCGGTAATGGTGCCGAGGCTCTGGGCGCCGGCAAAAATTTCATATTCGCCGGCGTTGGTGGGGTCTTCAACGTCGAAGGTCAGCGAAACGGAATTGGCTTTGGAATAGTTTGAGTTGCCGGTAACGCCAACGCTTTCGAGCTTCAGCTCAACATTGGCAAACGAAACGGGCGAGCCGCTGGCCTGAGTGGTTTCGGTTTCATAGGTGAGCTCAAGAGCCGGCAGAGTGTTAAGAGTGTTGCTGATTGTGCCGGACAGGGTAAGTTCACTGTCGCCGGTTAATTGACCAGAAGTAACGTGACCGAGTTTGGGGGCGAAAGTGTATGCTCCGCCAAACCAATTTTCCATACCGTATTCTTCATAAGCATCGGAAGAGCCCATAAAGGTAAAGAGTAGGTTCTTGCCGGTGTAGGCAAACGAAGCGTCCAGGGGGATAGTAATCGTTAAATCCTCGTCCATTAACAAATCGGAGGCGGAAATTGTTACATGGCCGTGGCCACCGTTATCATATTCCATCCACTGGTAATCGCTGTTGATTTTGGGGAAAGTTTCATCTTCAACGTTATCAATCCAAACGTCAAAGGTAAAATCACCTTGCATTTCACCATAAATTTCATAGCCGCCATGAATTACGAAAGAAACGGCGGTAATCATAGAGGTGGTGACATTTGTTCCAACCGTTTTGGGGGCGATTTGGGTCAGGAAGTCGGCGGGGAAAATCGACTGAGAAGCTGAATTGGTGATGTCATTATCGAAAAATACCGGTAGGCAGGAACGGTAATTATCGTCGGCACTTCCGGGGGTGAGGCTTGACGTACCCGGAATCAGGGTGTCGGCGAAGGCCGGCGCTGCAGCGAGAGCTGCGGCGGCTAAAAGAGTAGAAATCTTTTTCATAAGCATTATGTGTTTAACGAATAATTTTTTCGGATTTATTTCCCGTAACTTTTATGAACACACCGCCTTTGGCCTTGTCGGCGCTGATGGCGCGGCCCTGAAGGTCGAAATAGCGGGGAGCGGCTTCCGAGGCGCTAACTTCCTCTATGGCATCTTCGTAGCCTTCGAGATAAACGTGTTGCAGCTCCGACCAGGGGCTATAGTCAGTGTCGTAGCCAATTGGGTTGTCGGGATTATCGGTTACGAAAACGGCCTGAACGTCGTAGGCCAGATGCTTGGCGCCGTAGGCGTAGGGGAGGCTGCCGTAGACCATGCGGTCGCCGTAAACGTCGGGGGTAATGGCAACGGGGCGCAGGGCAAGGTCACCTACCTGATAGTCCTGCATAACGCGGAAGTCGTCGAGGAAATCCCAGCAGGCAGCGTAATCGCCTTCGGGGTCATTTTGAATTCCGAAGTCGGAATATGAAATGTAGGTGTCGTGGATGCCGTTGGTGAATTCAAGGGTTACCCAGTTTTCGCCGGTGCGCTCAAGAACAACTTCGTGTTTCTGGTCGACGATACCGTGCGAAACAATCTGAACCATAGCGCCCTGATAGCCTTCAACGCAGATTTCGACTTCAAATTTGCCGTTGTTGGCGGTCAGGTCCATATAGGGCGACTGAATGTAGCCGCTGACCATTCCGCGGGCAAAAACGCCCCAGTAGGCCCACCAGTCGGGGGTGTAGGTCCAGTCAAAAGCTTCGGAAAAGCAGAAATAAACGTAGTTTTCGTCTAAGTTCTCTTCGGGGAAGTAGGGTTCGAGCTGGGTGCCTACGTTAACCAGGTTGAAGCTTTCTTCGAGCAGGATGTATTTGCCGGCTTCGGTAATTTCAACGGGTTCATAAACGTTAACCAGATAACATTCAGCGCCGGGCATGGGCTGCCAACGTGCGGTAAAACCGGATTCGGTAATGTCTTCTGCGGGAAGAACGGTCACTGCTTCGGTCGAACGGGCTTTGTGCATCTTGCGCAAGGGGGCCTGAGCTGCCGCACCAAGCGCCATAGCGCACATAAGGAATAAAATACTGATCTTTTTCATTCTTTCTTCTTTAACTTATGTGTAATTCAGCCGGCAAATTTAAACAAAAATTCACAAATTACCCCCCCCATAAGTTAAAGAATGTTAACAACAGCAAAATACAGGTTCTCCCCAACAGAACCTCAGTCCCCACAAAACCTCAGAAACTAACGCTCACCCCCGCCGACTCAAGCTGATGGGGCAGGGGCGGGGCGAGCTTCAGAAGGGTAAGCTCGCCGGAGGTTATTGCCGGGAAACGGCTCTTGAGCGCCCGACACAGGCGCAGGGCGCAATGCTCCAGAAGCTCGTTGGGGGAGCGCATTTCCTCGGCCAGCAGGTCGCAGACTTCAGCATAGTTTACGGTAGCGCCAATGGAGTCGGCGCCATTATAGCCGACATTCAAAACGGCCGAAATTTCAAATTCCTGACCAACGGTGCGCTCCTGGGCCAGAACGCCGTGAAAAGCGCGCACGCGCAGTGAGTTAATCAAAATTTTCATCAGAATTCTTCGTCGAGCGGATTACGCGAGGGTGAGGAAGGAGTCGCCACTGCCTTTTTCTTTGATTTCTTGACCGCAGGCTTGTCTGACCTGTCGGACCGGTCTGGCTTGTCGGACCGGTCAGTCAACTCTATTTGGGTGGTACTGACTGCCGGAGCGGGGCGGGTGAGCGCAAAACCCAGCGCCAGCAGGGCCATGAGAATGCCGGTGAGCAACAGCCCTAACCGTTGTTGACGCGTAAGTTTCAAATAAATGGAGATATTAAGACTAAAATTATAAGAATCGGGGCCACATAGCGAACAATAGCCAGCACCGGCCGGAACAGCAGCGAACGGAACTTTCCGTTGTTGGTCATTTCATGGAGCAGGAGCTTGCGCGGGGCTACCCAGCCCATATAGATGCAGAGCCCGAGCGACGCCACCGGCAGCATAAAGTCGGCAGTTACGAAATCGAGCAGATTAAAGATATTCATTCCACCGACGGTTAGCCAGCTCAAATCGCTGAAGCTAAGCGAACAAACCGCACTTGCAATGACCATTGGCATCATCAGCGTCAAAACCGACCGGCGGCGGGTCCACCCCAGGCGATCCTGGAGAACACGGGTGGTAACCTCGGTGATGCTAACCGTTGACGTAAGCGCGGCAATTGCCAGAAGCAGGAAAAACAGCGCCGACCAGAACCCGGTTAGCGGAAGGTAGGTGAAAACCTCGGGCAGGGTAACGAACACCAGAGTGGTTCCGGCAAGGCCATGATCCTGCAGTCCGAACGAGGTAACAGCCGGAAAAACAACTATGCCCATCAGAACGGCAACCATCAAATCGAGCAGCGCAACCGTAATTGCCGTGCGCACCAGACGCGTCTTGGCCGGATAGTACGCAGCATAGGTAACCAGAATACCCATTCCGAGACTAAGTGAGAAAAATGCCTGACCGAGCGCCGCCAGCCATGTGCGCGCCGTGATTTTAGAAAAGTCGGGCTTGAGGAAAAACTCAACGCCCTCGCCGGCATTGGGCAGTGTTAGCGAAACGACGCAAAAAACCGCAAGCAAAACAAACAGCAGCGGCATCAGAATGTTGCTCAGCCGCTCAATGCCTTTGCCAACGCCGGCGAGCAAGACTCCCATATTCAGCAGGGCGGCAACGATGGTAAACACCATCGGCAGCGAATCGGTTTCGATATAATCGTGCATCCGCTCCTTGAAATAGCCCACATCGGCTCCGGAGTGCGTAACCCCTCGGAAAAGATCGCCCGACAGACTCTCGAAAAGATACTCCAGAGTCCAGCCGGTAACCACCAGATAGAAAACCGCAATCAGCGTTACGGTAGCAACCGAAAGCACGCCGACCGATGCCCAGCCCTTGCGCCGGGGAGTAACCCGGCCAAAGGCGCCGATAACGTCAGTGCGCCCTGCGCGTCCGAGCGAAAATTCCGCAACCATAACCGGAATGCCCAGCAGCATAACGCAAATTATATATACGATAAGAAAAGCCGCGCCGCCGCTCTCCTGGGCAACGGCCGGAAAGCGCCAGATGTTGCCCAACCCTACGGCCGAGCCTACTGTTGCGGCAATAAGTCCGATTTTAGACCGGAATTGAGTACTATTAGCTGACATAACGCCGCAAAGTTACATAAAATTTTGCAAGTTACGAAAAAATAGCTAACTTTGCCGAAGAAAACATTGGCTCGAATGGTGAAATGGTAGACACTGGGGACTTAAAATCCCCTGGCCATTGCGGCCGTGCGGGTTCGAGTCCCGCTTCGAGCACAAAATTTACCTCCAACTATCTGATAATCAGTAGTTGGAGGTTTTGTTTTGCTTGTTTTTGTCAGCAAAATGTCAGCAAAGATGAAATTTAACAGTCTTCTTATTTAAATAAACCGCATTATATTTCAAAGAATAAATCAAATTAGATTTATTATCATTTCTTAATAAAGCCACTCAATGAAGAAAGCCGATACTCCCAGCGAACTGGGGATATCGGCGTTTGTTGTTTACATGATTCGATGGTCAAGAACTTTTTGAATATCAGTTAGGCGGTAGTGAATTTTACGTCCAACTTTTACCGGAACCAAGACATTCGACCTTGCCCAGTTCCAAAGTGTGGTATGGCATACACCAAACTTTTGCATCACTTCCTGTTTGGTAAGAAGTTTTTCGGTCGCATTTTCTGCAGCTGCGGGAACAACTTGGTCAAGTATTCTTTCCACAAGGTGATCTCCAAGCATAACTAAGTCGGAGAATTTTACGGTAATGGTAAAATCCGTTACACCATTACTTACGAGAGTTTGCAAATCAATCATTAGTGTTTTTCATAATTAAGAGGGTTAAAAGATTATTTGGGAGCATTTGCGCAAAATATTCCGGACTACAGCGCAATATGAGATAACGCATCAATGCACATTACATAAAATCTCACATCTGAATCAGTAACACTTTGTGGAATGAATTTGATTGCTGATTATCAGCATGTTCCCAATCCTTCCACAAAGTTTCTCAACATTTCCCAACTTCAAAATTTGTCGTAAACAAAAGCCCATATCACGATTGTTTCTAAGTCAAACTGCTACTAATTGCAATACCGGAAATATCCGATGATAATGCGACTCGAACGTGGAGTCAATCATAAAGGAACTTCCAAAATGTATCAGGAACATTCCTCTTGAGATTACAAGACCCTGACAATAGCATAAGTGGTAATCCTGAAAAAATTTATTATGGTTTTATCTGTACTACCAATTCTTGCAACGAATTGGTATAGGGAATGATACGCTCTTTTCAAGCCCTGAGACCGCAGTTATTCAAACCTTAATAAAGGTTAATTTTTCAGGGAACTACCCGAGGAAGTTCCTTAACTACCTTATTCGGAATAACGAACTTTGCAGCGTAAATTAAAACTTAACTCCAAAAGGAAAATGAAAACACACACGCTGACAAACCCTAAAACGGAAACTTCCGGCAAATCTTATGCCGAGGCTCCCAACCTTGAGAATAACTTTATGTGCAACCCTTCAAAAAATTCATTGATATGACCTCAACCGAATTCAGGATACTTAGTCAGATGCTTGCTGAACTCAAAGCAGAGATAATAGCAATTAAGCAGGGCGTAGATATAAAGATAGACGATGTGGCAAAAACCGTCATGAACGCTTTTCAAGGCTTCGGGATTCTCGATCCGGAGGAAGATACATGGACTGAGACTCAGGTATGCGACCGATATCATGTATCAAGGCGCACAATGTATAACCATCGTGCAGGCGGCAGAATACCTTACTCGAAGAGCGGCGCGGGCAAAAACTGCATGATACGCTATCGAAAGGCAGATGTAATTGAGTTATTTGCCTCCGAAAGAGCATAAAACCATGACACACACTTACCTAAATTATAATTACCGTGTCGAATAACGGCACAAGTTTTTAACCCTAAAACACTTTTTATTTATGGCACAAGACCTGAATCAAGAAGAAGTGCTTATCGCCCGGAACAACGAGACCGGCAAGGTAGGCGCAGTGACCGGACTCAACAAGGACGGCACACCCAAGATGACCGATGTAAAGTCGGCAAAACTCTCTGACCTCGTGAAATTTTCCAAAGGTCAGAACCCGATGGAAGCATTCCTCTCAAACTTTGTTCGCCAGTGCAAGAACCCCTCCACCTTCGGATTCTTCCATGTCCCGGCTGACCGATTCGAGAGCGTAGGACGCGCAATGGCAGACTTCATGCAGGAGCCGGAAAAGAATGCCGAGATCCTGAAGGATTTCAAGGTTGACGTTCCCCAGCAGACACAGAAACAGGAGGAAGCAGCCCAACAGACTGCCCCGGCAGAAACTCAATCTCCCGTCTCGGAAAACGAACAGAAGGAAGTCAAGCACTCCGCAATCGACGAGAGTAAAATCAACTGGGATAGCCTCAAAGAGAAATGGGGCATTGACCGTGCAGAACTTGAAAAGAGCGGGGACCTCAAGGAGATGCTCTACAACCGCAAGTCAAAGCTCGTTACGGTTACCCCAACTTTCGGAGGCGAGAAATTCCCGATTGACGCCCGACTCTCATTCCGTACCGATGCAGACGGGAATGTCAAGGTTGTTCCTCACTTCATCCACAAAGAGCCCAAGCTCGATCAGGAATTCGAGGGCTACAAGTTCACGAAAGAAGACAAGGCAGCTCTGAAAGAGACAGGCAATCTTGGCAAGGTCGTTGAGTTGACCGACAAAGTTACCGGTGAAAAAGTTCCTTCCTATGTCAGCATCGACCGATTGACCAATGAAATTGTTTCAGTACCGGTCAAAGCAGTATTCATCAAGAACACAATTGGTGATACAAAACTGACAATGGCGGAAGTCATGCAACTAAAAGACGGGAAGGCATTGCCTCCAAAGCAGATTACGGATAAGAACGGCCGGACCTACAATGTAGTACTTCAAGTATCGGCCGACCGCAAAGGCGTCGAATTTGTACCCGGTGGGGCGCATCGTCAGACTCAAGAGCACTCACAAGGTCAGCAGGCTTCTTCATGGCTGACAAAGGATGGGCAAATCAAACCGATTTCTAAATGGGCCGGCGTAGAAATGACCCCCGAACAGCAAAATGCCTATCGCAACGGCGAAGTGGTTGAAATGAAGAACATGGTTGACAAGAAAGGACAACCTTGTACGGTCTACCTCCAATTCAATCCCGACAAACAACGCCCTGTTACTTCACTTAACGATCCGCGGGTCAAGGTTGCCGAAGGCAGTCGCACCCAGAAAGCCGTCAACAACGACGGTCTGACCAATGAATCAACCAGACACGTCGCCGAACCACTTGTGAAATATCAGACAGGCCCTAAAGACGAATTTCAGGACAAGCAACAGCGAAGACCCAAAGGCCCGAAAATGTAAGCAAATACCGACCGGCGTCAATATCGGGAGGTCCGGAACTCCCGATATTTCAAAACACAACCTCTTAATCGAAAATAACACCTAAATTAAAAACGAATATGAAAAACACAAAACTCACTACTATCATAGCCGACAACCACCTTATGGCGGAAACAATCGCCGAGGTCCTCGGTGCAGAAGACACGCACGAAGGTTATTACCTCGGAAACGGATATGCCGTTACATGGACCGACGGCATGATTATCGAAGCGGCATTCAAGGCTGATAATGCTTTTGTCCTTTCATCCAATATGGATGCTCGGCTTGCCTACGCTCATAACTTTGACCTGACTGTGCGCGATATTGACTCACTGGTCGGTTACCGAAAGACCGCTCAGGACGTTCAACGTCTGAAAGTTATTAAGAAACTGTGGGCAGGAAGCCAAACTGTAATCAACGCAATGCCCCCGTCTTTTGAAGGCGAACGTGCGTTTCTGAATCTGTATATTTTCCTCGCAATGCCGGTCACCATACGTAGAGCATGGCTCCCCATTTTGAGCAAGCGCACTATCGCCAAAGCAATCCATCATACCCGAAAGGACAATGAAAGGTACAATGAATGGCTCAGCGGCTGTATTTTCGACTTTATCAATCGCTGTATTGATGACGCAAACGATGATATGACTGAAGGTGATTTTGCAGAACCACTTCTTGAAAGTCCGGAAACCAAGGACGGCCCCAGCGTAGAGCCCGACAGAAGAATCGAAGAAGATGGTCTACTGATTGAAACCGTATCATATACTCCGCTCTACAATGCCTGTACACTTTCAATCGATGCCGAACGTCTGTTCGGGTTCACTCTAGGGAAAACTCAACAACTCGCATTGTCTCTTTACGCGAAGAAACTCATTTCCTATCCCCTGATTCTTCAAAATGCCGTACCTAAATCTGTATGGAAGCATATGAAACGAAACATCCGCAGACTCTTCTCCAACCCGTCGCTGGCTCATCTGGCTCAGGAAAAGTTCAAGCCGGGTCGTGAAAACATCTATTCCGATGGTGAATGTCTGTTTGACGGATTCGGCATCTTAACAACCGGCGTAGTTCCCAAACGACTCAATCCCGACGAAAAGAAAATGTATCTACTTATCGCAGAAAAGGTCATCAAGGCTTTTACTCCTATGCCGTAAATACAACAAGTTAACACCCCGGGCACCATACAAGAATGCCGGATAACCACAAATACTAATCTAAGACATGAAACAGATAGAATCGAATGAGATGGATGAATTCCGTCTTTACCTCCATGGACATCTCCGTGACCATCACTTCCCGCAGGCAAATAACCGGGTTTTCTTGACAGAACGCTCCGAAGCAGCGTATGAGGCATTTGCGCATCATCGGTTGGAGGGGAAAAGTGTGACTACCGCCAGAGAATTGGCTATGCGTGTATTGCTTGACGGAGTATATGTATCCCGCTGGGACGTAATAATGCAGATTATTGAAGAAGACCTCTGGCTCCGTATTTCCGAAGAAGAACGTAAGCAGTGGACGAAACTCTTCCTGAAACTCCGCTTTATCAACTCTATTATGGATAAGTATGAGGTAAACGGCGATTTTCTTGAACGGGGAGACTATCCGTCGCTGAAAACGGCGCTACTCGGAGAAATGACAGAAATTCTTGACGGCTATGGCTTATAACCGACTCCAGACAATGCGCGACAACATTGAGGCTATCAGGCTTGTCCTTCGCCTCGGTGTCGAGAAGCGCACGGCGCATACTGCTGAGGAACGGGAGATACTTCGGAAATATGCCGGTTTCGGAGGACTGAAATGTATCCTCAACGATGCCAATGAGCTTGCCGACGCCGCCAAGTGGAGCAAGTCAGACATCGAGCTGTTTGCCCCTA
>CAZGTD010000045.1:0-13156 GCA_964528425.1 uncultured Bacteroides sp. | reverse complement strand
CTAAAATGCCGCCTCTTTTTTTATATATCAGAGAATTCAAAATTCCAAATTCAACATTCAAAATTATCTAACAAAGGCCTTTTTGCCATTGATAATGTTGATGCCCTTAACCGGAGCGGCCATGCGGCGGCCCATAACGTCGTAGATAACGTCGGCTGCGTTTTCAACAGTGATTTCGCTGATGGCGGTGGTTTCGGCAACGCCTTCGCCAACCTTGGCCGTTA
This sequence comes from uncultured Bacteroides sp., assembly GCA_964528425.1. Taxonomy (GTDB): domain Bacteria; phylum Bacteroidota; class Bacteroidia; order Bacteroidales; family Muribaculaceae; genus UBA3263. Next base: position 12,932 of record CAZGTD010000045.1, on the reverse strand, counting down.
CGGTCTGGTCGCCGATTTTAACCTTGCCGAGTTCGCTGAGGTCAATTTCGCTTGAGCCGGCAACTTCGAGCGATTTATCGGTGCCGTTGAAGTTGTGGGCAAAAGTGAAGTTGGCGGCGCGGCCGTTTATGGAGCGAACGGCCGAAGCACCCGAAACTACAGGCTTGAAGTTAAACTGCGGGTCGCCGGCAACGAAAGTGGCCACTTTAAAGATGCCGTTGTCTTTATCGTGCATATATGCATGCGAGTCGTCAACGAAAAGGTTATAAACTTTGGTTACGTCAACTTCCTGGCGGCCGCCGGTTTCAGCGAGGTAGTGAATGTGGTCGAGGGTGCCGCCGGTGGTGTTGGCAGTCAGCAGAGCGTAGGTGTCGGAATCGAAGTGGTTGAGAATGCCGTCGATGTCGTCGAAGGAAGCAGGCACTGCGGGCACTGCGGCAATGGCTTCTTCGGCCTTGGCGGTAACGGCAGCGAGTTCTTCGGCATTGAGGGCGCCTACATAGGTAGCAATAAGGCCGTTGCCGTCGGTGCGATCGCTAACGCCAAACGAAACAACAACGTTGTACTGGCAACCGTTCATGATTGTCAGGCCACCTTCGTGAACGCCGCTGAAGCCGAGCGCGGTTTCATTGCCCGAGGTCATGCCGGCGGTGATTGCAAAGGAGTTGGGGGTGTTGGGCTTGAACTGAACGAATTCGCGCATTGCGGTGGGGTGGTCATTCAGGCGCCAGGTATGGTCAGAGCAGTTATACTTTTTAACGCGGGCCGAGGAAATGTCGGTTTTCCGGCCAAAGGCATTCATGAATTTTTCGGCACCGAGGTTATACATATAGTATTTTTCGCCAATCTTCACGAAGGTGAACTGGAAATCGGGGTCGTCGGTGGAGTAGGTTTTGCCGTTGGCAAGGCTCGAAACGGTTGAGGTTGCTACGTCGTTAACGTTGCAGAGATAGCCGCGGTCATTGAGCTCGGTGCTTTTGATGGTGTAGATAGCGCCGGGAGTGGGAAGGTAGGCAACTGCGGGAGTGCCGTTAACGAGGTTCCAGCGGGCGGTGGCTACGGCAACGTTGTTTTCGTCGGTAAGCAGTCCGTCTTCAAAAAGGTCGTGCTTAAACTGCTGCATGGCATCGTAGAGAGCCTTGCAGGTTTCGGCCGGAACGTAGCCCGGAACGCTGTGCTGATTTTCGTTGTCGAGCTGGCAAATGCCGGTCAGTTCCTTGTAGGTGCGCAGACCCAGGAAAAGATTGACGTTTTCGGGGAAAAGTTTTGTAACGTCCATCGGGTCGCGGGTTTCTTTGGCCTTGGCGATGGTTTGGTCGGTGATGTCAACGCCGTTGTCGTAGTCGGGAACGCCGGCCAGTATGTCGAGCACGCGGAAGTAGCCGCAAGCTTCAACTTCGGCTTTGTAGTTGTTGAATTCTTCATCTTCAAGAGGGAGCATGCGCATTATTGAACCTAAATCGGTGCTGCCGTTGGAGTGAGAAGTTTGATAAGTAGAGAAGATGCCGTCACCATTGAAATCGTTGATAAAAGCATACTGGTGGTTATTGTCGTCAAGACCATAGATGGGAATACCGAGAACGAAGTCATCGGCATGCTTGGTATAATGCTCGCCGGCATTACTGTTTTTGGTGGCGAAGAAGAATGAAAGGTCGGTAGGTTCTTCGGTAACCTTTGCATGAATGTCGTTCAGTGAACCATTTTCTTTGGGGGTGAAAGTCAGGCCCTTGTCGGGGAACTGAACCGACATGATGTTAACCATAGGATAGCCGAGAGCATCAAGACCTTTATATTTGAGATACCACATGTGGCTGGCTCCAAAGAGTTTGTTGGTGTTATCGGCGCGGAGATCGCCGTCCAGGATGTAGCTATAGGAAACGTAGTCTTCTACGGTATCGAGCGGGCGAATGTCAATGCGGTGAACCTTGGAGTAAGTATTGTTATAAACCTCCATAAATGTGTTCCAGTCATGCGACCAGTTTACATCAGAGCTTTCATTAACGGTTACTTTAACCGGGAATTTATTGTTAGTGGGGCTGACAATCTTGTCCATAGCGGCGAGTTTTTCATCGTCGCGCACAACCTCGGTGAAGTACTGGCTTCGGTTAGCGTAGGAGTTTTCATAGGGGAGCTGGTCGATTGAAACGCCTTCCAGAGCCATAAACGACATGCCGTTAAATGTTGGAGTGCCTTCCAGAGGGCTTTCTTCGCCCAGAGGGCTATCGTAGGTAAAGAAGCACTCAATCATCGAGGGAGGGTTGCCGGCAACTACGCGTTGAACATCATCTTCGTCGAGCACATAGGCAAACCACCACGACCAGCCACCTATGCCACTGGCGTATGTAGGAGCCGAACCATTGCCTTGGCAGTTGAGGAAGCTTCTGCTGTCTTCTATGATGCGATCTGTGCCCTTGTTGAGGCGCACGGTGTTTTCACCTTTTTCAATGTAGTGGGCCTGAGTTTGATCCCAGCTATATTCCCCTGCAGTTTCAGGAATGTAGGCTTCGAAGTGAGCGGCGTTGGCCGTATTGTCAGTCCAGCTGACATTGTTTTGGCTAAGATACTGTGTCGGATTGCTATAGTTTTGCAGGTAGAAGCGACCGGCGTTGTCGGTTACAACCTTGAGCAGGCCGGTTTCCTGCAGCGTTGTGGTTTTTTGGGTACCTGGGCCGTTCCACCAGGACCAGCGGCCGCCGGTTCTCGAAGGGGTTTGCAGGGCGATGATGTCGCCATCTTTGAAGCATTGGTCAATGTTGTTGACCGACACTTGCTTCAGTGCCGATGCGTTCGGGGCCAGACCCAGAAGCGCAACCGCAGCTAAGAGTAGGTGTTTTTTCATGAAAAAAAATGATTTATGATTGATAATTGATTTAAATTAGTAGCTTTATCGCTATTACAAAGTTAATGAATTTACTTTGATTTAGCAAATTTTTTGGGTTTAACTGCGCAAATCAGCGAAAAATTTCGTAACTTTGTAGTGGAAATTCAAGGGAATGGGGTGAAAGTCCCCGACAGTACCCGCTGCTGTGAGTTCCGCAAAAAGGGAGTCCGCAATTCAGCCACTGGCCTCAGGGCCGGGAAGGCGCGAGGCTCCGGAACGAGTCAGAAGACCTGTTTTTTCTGCCGCCGACGGGCGGCTATGGTCGGGATTTTAACCTTTTAATTTTTAATAGCAATGTATAAAAAGTTTCTTCCGCTGCTGGCCCTGGGCCTTGCAGCATGTAGTGAAAACGAAAAGAACGTTGAGCCCGCAACCGCCGATGACTTTCTGTTTGAGCGCGGCGTCTACGTTCTTTGCGAGGGCAATATGGGCGCCAATAAAGCGCAGCTCGATTTCCTGAACCTTAAAAACGATGATTTCATCAGCGATGTTTACTCGCGGGCCAATCCCGACGAAATCCTTAGCCTTGGCGATGCCGGCAACGACCTGCAGATTCATGGTCCGCTGCTCTATGCCGTTATCAACGGCTCAAACAAGGTTGAGATCATGAACGTTCGCAACGCCCTGTCAATGGGTCGCGTCAACGTTGATTCGCCGCGCTATATCGCATTCGACTCGCGCCAGCAGGCCTATGTAAGCTCCTATGTTTCGTCGGTCGAAGAGCAGCCGCGCGGCTCGGTTGTGCGCTTCGACGTGTCGACCCAGCAGGTTACCGGACGCGTAACCGTTGGCGTAGGCCCCGAAGAAATGGTGGTTATCGGCGATTCGCTCTATGTTGCCAACAGCTATAACTACGATAAAGGTGTCTATGACAACACCATCAGCATTATCAACCTGAAAACCTTTGAGGTTGTGGGCTCCATTGAAGTTGCTCCCAACATGCACCACCTGCGCCTTGACTCTGAGGGCAACATGTATGTTAACTCCCGCGGCAATTATGCCGACATTCAGCCGGCACTCTATCGCGTCAGCCGCTCGGGCAAGAGCTGGAAGGTTGATGCCCTTCCGGTCAGCTGCTCGAATTTTGCAGTCGGCAAAGATGAAATTTTCTGCTATGCCGAAACCTGGGATGCACAGTGGAACGCCACTTACACCTATAGCCGTTTGAACCTGAAAACCCTTGTCGTCAGCCCCTGGACCTTCGACGATCAGGAGTCGATTAAAACCCCCTATGCCCTGGCGGTTCGGCCCGACGGTTCGTTTTATATAACCGACGCCCGCAATTATGTAAGCTCCGGTTCGCTGCGCTGCTACGACGACAAAGGCAAGCTCAAGCTGCAGTTCACGACCGGCGACCTTCCGGGCCATATTGCTCTATTGAATTGATGAACAGATATTTCCTCTCTCTCTTACTGTTTTGTCTGGCGCTGACCGGTTGCAACGACCGGTCAGCGCCGGAGCCTGAGCTTCCGGCCGACAGGGTTGTGCTGGTCTATATGGAAGCGCGCAATAACCTCAGCGCCGAAGCCCTCGACGATCTCGACGAAATGCGCCGCGCCGAAATTCCGGCCGGTAGCCGCCTGCTGGTTTACCGTTCGCGCTCGGGCGAGCCGCGCCCGGCTCTGATAGAAATTTTTCAGGGCCGCGATTCAGTGCTGAAAACCTATGACGAAGCGGATATGGCCACCGACCCCGAACAGATGGCCCGGGTCATAACCGATGTGCACCGCATGGCCCCTTCCGATGAGTTCGGCATGATTTTCTGGAGCCATGCCTCCGGATGGCGCCAGAAATCGGCTCCGGCTCTCAATTCGCGCGGCTTCGGCTCGGAACTGGGCAATATGATGACGGTTACCCAGCTGGCCGACGCGCTGGGCCGCGATTCGAAAATCGACTATCTGTTTTTTGACTGCTGCTATATGGGTTGCGCTGAAGTTGCCTACGAGCTGCGACAGAGCGCCCGCTACTTCGTAGCTTCGGTTTGCGAGGTGCCCGCCGGCGGAATGCCCTACCACCTTACCGTGCCCGAGCTGTTTAACCGCAACATGGTTCAGGGTCTGAAAAATGCCATTGACATCAACGTTGACTATTATCTCAATGACCCGTCGGAGCGCTGCCCGTCGACCCTATCGCTGGTAGACCTTTCGAAATTGGACGCGCTTATCGACTCCGTGCGCCCAACTATCGGGCAATCTGTCAGTCAGAGTTTCTACTGGCAGCGATTCTCGCGCAACGCTCCCTACCGCGACATGTTTACCGACCTGGGGCAGTATATGAAGACTTTCGGGGCTACTCTGCCCGACGGCCTTATCCTTCATGAGCGTCACACCGAGAGCGTGTGGGGCACGATTTCGTTGACCTATTGCAGCGGACTTTCAATTTTTTATCCTAACTTTGCAAACGGAATCGACTATACCTACAAGGGCTACGACACCCTCCAATGGGCTAAATATCTGAACTTGAACGCTTCTTTGACTCCCACAGCACCCTGATTATAATGAATGAGGCTCTGAAAATCGAAAAAGGCATGGCTTTAAACGACTTTTTGTCGATTATTGCCAACAAGGCCGTTAACTTCTGCATCCACCTGGTGGTTGCAATCGTTGTTTTCTATGTTGGCCGCTATATAGTTCGCAAAATCAATGCTCTCGTGGCCAATATACTGTCCAGGCGCAAGGTCGATGCCTCGATAGCCTCGTTTGTTAAGTCGGCGATTGAAATAACGCTCTATTTCGTGCTGATAATCGTCGTTGTCGGCATTATGGGCATCGAAACGAGCTCGTTCATAGCGCTCTTTGCGTCGGCGGGCGTGGCCATCGGCATGGCTCTGAGCGGCACTTTGCAGAATTTTGCCGGCGGGGTGCTCATTCTTTCATTGCGACCCTACAACGTTGGCGACTACATTGAGGCGCAGGGGTTTGCCGGCACCGTAAAGGCCATTCAGATGTTCTCGACCATAATTACCACCCCCGACAATAAAACCATCATCATTCCCAACGGCGCCCTGAGCAACGGAACAATCAATAACTATTCGCGCCAGGCGCTGCGCCGCGTCGACTGGACGATTTCGCTCGCCTACGGTACTGATTTCGACCAGGCCAAGGCGGCTGTGCTGGAGATTCTCGACGCTGACCCGCGCATTGCAAAGGCCCCCGAGGTTTATCTGGGCGCCCTGGCCGATAGCTCGGTGAACCTAACGGTGCGCGCATGGGTAAAGGCCGCCGACTATTGGCCTACCTTTTTTGAAGTTAACGAAAAGGTTTACTCCGAACTGCCCAAACGCGGCCTGCAGTTTCCATTTCCGCAACTCGACGTTCACGTTTCACAAAACTCATGAAGCTGACTATTTTAGGTTGCGGAAGCGCGAGCCCCTCGCTGCGACACCTGCCTTCGAGCCAGGTGCTGGAGCATGGCGGCAAGCTATTCATGATCGACTGCGGCGAGGGTGCCCAGCTCGAAATGATGCGCCGGCGGCTTAAGTTCGGAAAGCTTAACAATATTTTTATTTCGCATATCCATGGCGACCATTTTTTAGGGCTGCCCGGTTTGCTGTCGACCATGGCCCTTCACGAGAAAGGCTCGGCCGTTACCGTTCACTGTGTTGCCGAGGGCGCCGAAATTCTGCAGCAGATTCTAAAGGTTATTATCGGCGACACGCCTTTCGACATCCATTTCAATATTATAGACCCGAAGGCCACCGGCCAGCTGCTCTACGAAGACAATTCGCTTACAGTTAGCTCCTTTCCGCTCTATCACCGCGTTAACTGCACCGGTTTTATTTTTCGCGAAAAGGAGCGCGGGCGCCATATCGACGGTCCCGCAGCGCAGTTTCACGGTGTGCCTCACTATTTTATGGCCAACTTGCGTGCCGGCGAGGATTTCGTTAAGCCCGACGGCACCGTTATTGCCAACGCGTTGCTCACCCGCGATGCAACTCCGGCGCGCAGCTATGCCTACTGCACCGACACTGCCGCCGACCGCCGCCTGGTTGCGGCAATTCGCGGCGTGAACACCGTTTACCACGATTCGACCTATGGCGACGACGGCGAGCCCAACGCCGCCAAGTTCGGGCACTCAACGGCGCGCCAGGCCGCCAATATTGCCCGCCTGGCCGGGGCCGAAACCTTGATTTTGGGCCATTTTTCGAAGCGCTACGACTCCGAGGAGCCGCTGGCTGAGCAAGCTGCGGAAGTTTTTCCCGGCAAGATAATTATTGCCCGCGAGGGGTTGACGATAGATTTATGACTCAGGAAGATATCAGAATGATGGACGCCGCGCTCGACGAGGCGCGCCGCGCGCTCGACGAAGGGGAGATTCCGGTTGGAGCCGTGGTTGCCTGCAACGGAAAAATTATTGGCCGCGGACATAACATGACTGAACGCCTGGGCGACGTTACCGCCCACGCCGAAATGCTGGCCATAACCGCCGCCGCTGCCACCCTCGGCGGCAAGTATCTGCGTGATTGCACGCTCTATGTTACCATGGAGCCCTGCCTTATGTGTGCCGGCGCCATAGGCTGGAGCCAGGTTTCGAGAGTGGTTTACGGCGCCGAAGATCCGCGCCGGGGCTTTCTCGGGCTCACCCGCAGCGACCGGCCTATCCTCCACCCCTCCACCAGTCTTGAAGGCGGCGTTCTGGCCGACGAAGCCCGCTCCCTGCTGCGCCGCTTCTTCGACCTCCTCCGCAAATAAGCCTACACTCCCAATGTGCCGATTGGCACAACGAATACCCCATCTGCCCGGCGATAGGCATAATCGCCTACTGCCGTAAGTATCGTTAGAAATGAAGGAGACGGCATTTTTGTTGTGTCAATAATTGATTCCAGTTTTTTAAGGTTCTTCACACCTTCTTCAATTAGTTTTTCTCCGCCTAATTTGATTTCAATGAGTCCGTATTTCCCGTTTCGCAGGTGTATGACTGCGTCGCATTCGAGGCCGTTGCTGTCGCGATAGTGATACACGTCGCCGTCGAGTGCTTCAGCGTAGATTCTTAAATCGCGCACACACATTGTTTCAAAAATCAGACCAAACGTCTTTAGGTCGTTGATTAGGTCTTCGGGCCCGATACGCAAGGCGGCTGTGGCGATTGATGGGTCAATGAAATAGCGAGTTGGCGTTGTGCGAATTGCAGTTTTTGATTGCAGATTAGGATTCCACGCTTCCATATCTTTTACTACAAAAATCTGCCGCAGAGCGTTCAGATAAGAGTTGATTGTGTCGTCGGTCAGAGGATCGTTTTCATTGGTCATCAAATCATTTCTAATCTGACTGATAGGCGTTTGGGTGCCCTGATATCGGGCGTATGAGCGCAAGAGTTTTCTTGCACGTTCAGGGTTACGTTCGATATTATCCACCCTTGAAATATCCTCTTCTACCACCACATCGATGTAGTCAAACGCCTGCGACAGAGCGGCTTTTCGGCTGAGAGTGCCGGTAGTTGCAAACGGCCATCCTCCCCGACACATCAGGTAAGCTATATCGGTTAGAGTGTGGCGGTTGATGCCTTTAACCTGAACGTTAGGGTCGTTAAATAAAGATTCGAGACTCACCTGACCGGTTGAATCTCCTGACTCTAAAAGCGACATGGGCAGCATGTCGATTATTGCAAAGCGTCCGGTTCCGCTGTGGAATATTCCGGAGTCTTTGGAGTTATTGCGGGTTACCGGTTGGGCAGAGCCGGTCAGTATGAATTGTCCGGGCTTATGTCGATGGTCTGCTTCAAATCTGACAGCATCCCATAGTTGCGGAGCAATCTGCCATTCATCAAGCAAGCGAGGATTTTCACCCTCCAACAAAATACTGGGGTCGACTGCCGCAAGTTGAAGGATAGAGTCTCTATTTGTCGGGTTGCTCAGGTAGAGGATGCTTCTTGCTTGTTGCTCGGCAGTAGTAGTTTTTCCACACCATTTTGGCCCACGAATCAAAACAGCGCTTTTAGCCTCAAGTTTTTCGCTTAGAATCTTGTCGGCTATTCTTGGCCGGTAATTGTTATTTTTATCAGTTTTATCCATATCTCGTAAAGTGCTGTGCAAATGTACGAAAAATTTTTCATTCGGCAAATTGTGGCGTTTTCATTCGGCAAATTGTGGCGTTTTCATTCGGCAAATTGTGGCGTTTTCATTCGGTAAATTGTGGCGTTTTTCATGCAAAAAATCCTCAAGGCCGCTGATGCCTGAGGATTTTTTCGGTGCTCGAAGCGGGAGCACGTTTATTGGATTATATCAAATATCATCAAATTCTATTATACATCTCCCATTGTAATGCAAAATGCGCATTATCAATCATTTATAAATGGTATTTAATTAGTATGAATCTAATTAACAATTTATTCTGATTTGTTAAAATTTGGTCTTTGCTGACATTTTGCTGACAAAAATATTGGTTCATATTCATTAATTTTGTATCTTTGCAGTAGAAACGAATGAATTGAACTTAATATTATATCTGAATGGCAACAATAACACGCTCCTTATCAAAAAAAACAAATAAGTTGGGAACCGCAGAAATAATGCTGCGCATCTCCGTATCGCATTCGATTTCGTACAGAATCAAAAGCGGTATTTATATCTTGTCTTCAAGATTTAAGGATGGTAAGTTCATCATGCCAAGAGATGCTGAAGAGAAAAAGTCTGTTCGAGAAATTGAAGCAAAATTAGAAGCAATAGAGCATTTCTTAATAGAAACAACTGAGTATACTCCTTCTGACAAATTATCCAAAGAGTATATTCTTAAGCAACTTGACAATTTCCTAAATCCGGTTATAGAACAAAAACCAGTTGAAGTAGTAAAAGATTTTTTTGACATTTATGAGGATTTTATTGTTAATCGCAACATATCTATATGGAGAATAAAACGCCTGCGTGTGCTTAAACGTGCGTTGATGCGTTACGAGCAGTATATACAAACAAAGGATGCCTTTGATTTCAAGATAACGCTGGATGGGTTTTCAAGCGAAGATGTTAAAGATTTTGAGTGGTTCTTACGAAACGAGCATTTGATATATAAAAAATATCCGGAGATATATGATACAATCATGGAGGAATCATCCAAACCTAGAAAGAAACCCAAACCACTTCCCAAGGGGAATAATACTATTATCAATCTTTTTGGTGTACTAAGGGCTTTCTTTAGGTGGTGTAGAGATGAGAATATAACATTAAACGATCCCTTTGCTAAATACAATGGGGTTACAACTGAACGCTATGGGACACCATATTACCTTACACTTGAAGAACGTGATACAATCGCTGATTTTGATTTATCAGATAATCCATCATTAGAAATCCAACGGGACATTTTCATTTTTCAATGCCTTATTGGTTGTCGAGTGTCAGACCTTATGGCCCTAACCCCCAATAATATTATCAGAAATGCAATTGAATATATGCCCCAGAAGACATCAGGAGAGCGTCCACAAGTTGTCCGCGTGCCACTTAATTCAAGGGCATTGGCTCTTGTGAAAAAATATAAAGGTCGAGACGGGTTCAACGGAAAACTTTTCCCATTCATTAGTTCTCAAAAATACAATGTTGCTATTAAAAAGGTTTTCAAAACGTGTGAAATCAATCGTATGGTAACGATTTTGAACCCCACTACTGGCAAAGAAGAAAAACGACCCCTTGATGAAATTGCCAGTAGCCATCTGGCTCGACGTACTTTCATTGGCAATCTTTACAAGAAAGTGAAAGATCCTAACCTTGTCGGTTCACTCAGCGGCCACAAAGAAGGGAGTAAAGCGTTTGCCCGATACCGAGACATTGACGAAGATATGAAAAAGGAACTAGTTAGCCTTCTTGACTAAAGTTCCACGTAATCAATATTTCGAGTATGGAGTGTATTTAATTCTTTTTAACACCCAAAATTACCTAAAACTGGTAATAATTTATTATCTTTGCGCATAATTTCACCGCATATGAACGTCATATTTACAGATAATGCACTGAAAGAACTATATGAGACAGGCAAAACAAAAGAAAGCAAATATAAAAAATTGTGCCGCAATAAAAGCTTCATTGAAGATTATATTGGGGTGGTAGATTTAATGTTTTCTGTTGATAAAACTGAAGATCTGAAGGCTTATAGTTATCTGCATTACGAAAAATTAAAATACCGCCCTGAGAGTTCGGTAAGAATTGATAATGGACGTGTTGAACGACTTATATTCACTGAACATGAAGACGGTATAGAAGTAAGATTAATAGAAATAGATTCGACTCACTATGGCAACAAACACTAACCCAATAATACCGGCAGTGGCAACTCATCCGGGAAGTGTGCTTAAGAAAGAGCTTGAGGCACGCGGCATTAAGCAAAAAGACTTTGCTGAAGTTATTGGTATGCCCGCGCCTAATCTGAGCGAATTGATAAAAGGTAAGCGCAACATTACCGAATCCATTGCCTTTAAATTAGAAGAAGTTCTTGGTATTCCTTTCCAAAATTGGATGAATCTCCAGAATCGTTATTATTATGTCAAAAAGTGTCATGCAGAACGTGATGCTATAGAGCAAAGTGCCGAGTCTGAAGAACTATCGCTGTGTTCGCGTCTTAATATGCCCGTACTATACAAGTTTTATAACATTACTTTTTCAAGGATTTCAGATAGATTGAATGCACTTTACGAGCGGCTAAGCATCGATCTAAATGGATTGCATTCTTTGGAGGCGAACACTAATGGGTATTTCAAGCGTAGTGAAAGACTTAAAATAGATGAGATAAATATGCGGACTTGGCTACTTATGGCATGGTCGGAGGCGATTAAAGTCCAGCTATCAGAAAGTTATTCTCCGCAAAAGGGATTAGATGCGGCTAAGGAAATCGCTGAAGCCGCAAACGCCGGAATTATCACTACGGACTTCTTGAGGGACACTCTCAATAAATATGGTATTATATATATTCATATTCCAAAACTGGAGGCTGCTCCTATTGATGCCTATTCGATGTTGGCAGGCTCTAATCCTGCAATCGTGGTTACTTATCGCCACAATGATTTAGATAAGTTGGTATTTGATGTATTACATGAAATTGGTCATATAATACTTCATATAAATAGCGGAAAGTCACATATTTCGGTAGAAAGTGACCATTATTCTCAGTCTAATGAGGAGAAGGAAGCTAATCGATTTGCTAATGATGCGTTAATACCTCCTCAAACATGGAGTCACATCATGTCAACGAAGCCAACAAGTCTTTCCCCGCACGTTATTGTCCATACGATTGCAACAGAAGCTAAGAAGAATGGCATCAGTGCATCAATAGCTGTTGCTCGTTATAAACATGAAACACGATGCTACAATATACGAGGATACAAATCTCCAAAGATTGAGAGTTAATTGTATAATTTAGATATAAACCCCGCCACTCGGTTGAATGGCGGGGTTTGTTGCTATTTTTGGTGGAGGAGGTGTTGGAGATTGGGGTCGGAGGATATGCGCTCGATTTCCTTTTTTACGATGTCTTTGACGTCTTGCTTGACTTGGTCGTAGTTTCTCTGGATAGTGGCTTTCATCTTTGACTTATCTTCCGTGTCATCTTTGAAATCAGTGATAAGAGGTATCGGCTTGTATGCCGCCGTTTCTTCTGCCACACGCTTGTTGTCCACCACAATCTCGGCATTGAAAATCTTCTGCTCAATGCGCTCGTCGAAATTGTCACTTACAGCCCCCACAAACATGCCCTGTGTGAGTGTAGAGATCTTACTCGGAGGGATGAGTGAGTCCATCTGTGTGTTGAAAGAATGACTCACGTCACTACGGTTGATACTCACTGACTGACGCTTCTGGAGGACTTTGCCGAACCGCTCAGACAAGGTCTTTGCGGTCTCTCCAACTACCTGTCCTGAGAATATATTTCCGACGGTGTTCATTACCACAGCTGCCTCTTTGTCACCGTAGTCTCGTTTGAGCTGGGAAAAATCCTGAAAACCGAGGCATACGGCAACCTTGTTGCTTCGTGCCGTGGCGATAAGATTGTCAAGACCCTTGAAATATATGGTCGGCAACTCGTCGATGATAACCCCTGACTTCAACATTCCCTTCTTGTTGATGAGCTTCACG
>CAZGTD010000044.1:0-13821 GCA_964528425.1 uncultured Bacteroides sp. | reverse complement strand
CGCGAAATGGGCCACGGCGGCATGGACTTCATGATGGACGCCCGTCTGGTTTACTGCCTGCAAAACGGCCTGCCTCTCGACATGGACGTTTATGACCTGGCTGAATGGTGCTGTCTCGGCGAACTCGGCGCCCTGTCGATGGACAACAACTCAGCTGCTGTTACCTTCCCCGACTTCACCCGCGGCCACTGGAACGACGTTAAGGGCTACAAACACGCCTATGCCGATCCCGACGACGAAGCCAAGGCCGAAGCCATTGCCAAAGCCCACACCGAAGCTCAGAAAGCTCAGGTTAAGGAGCTCAAGCTCTGGGACCTCTACGACGCTATCGGCGCAGCCAAGATCCCCAAAGCCAAAGCCAAAGCTGAAAAAGCTTACCAAAAAGCCCTCAAAAAAATGAAATAAACTCACCTAACCCCATAATTAACGGCGACCCACTCCGGGCCGCCGTTAATTTTTGAAATCAGGCACAGTTTTTGACAACAGCAACATGATCAGACTAAAGCTCCTGTTTCTCCTGTACTCCTGTCTAAAAAACTACCGACAGGAGAACAGTAGAAACAGGAGCGAGTTTGTCCGGATAGACTAACTTAGCTGACGGTAGGCGGCGACGGTGCGGCGGATGCCCTCGGCCAGCGAGGTCGGGGCCGTGAAACCGAAATCGGCGGTTGCGGCGTCGGTTGTGCACTGCCAGTTACGCTGCTTGAGAATATTGAATTTGTCGAGATTCAGTGTTGCCGGCTTGCCGGTTAGCAAGCCAACTTTTTGCGACACCCAACAAACAGGTTTCACCACCCACAGCGGCATTTTCAGAGAAATCACGCCTTTGCGGCCGAGCTCGTGGCTGACGATTCTACGGAATTCGGCCTGCGAATAGCTGCGCGGTTCCGAAATATTATAGCGACGATGAACCGGCGCTTTCTCCAGGGCCATAAACATGGCCTGCACAAGGTCCTCGACATAAATAAACGTCAGCAACTGCTTGCGCCAGCCTACTCCGAAATCGAAATGGCGGTCAATGCTCTTGATCATCATCAGATAATCCTGCTCATGGGGTCCGTAAACCCCGGTCGGACGAAAAATAATCCAGGGCAAACCGGAGGTTTCGAGCCATTGCTCTGCCTTGACTTTCGACAGACCGTAGCGCGTATTGGGGCGCGGAGGCATCTGCTCTGAAATAGGCGCATAGCCTTTTTCGTCGCCCGGGCCGATTGCCGACAGCGAGCTGACGTAGAGAAACTTTTCGGGAACGCGGTCAGCCTCTTTCATAGCCGTGGCAAACGTGCGCAAATACTGAAAGTTAATTCGGTTGAAATCGTTAAATCCGGTGCATTTGGTGGCACCGAGATTGTAGATTACATAGGTCCATGGGCCGGCCTGGGCAAGCGCTGACTTAACCTGCGCGGGGTCATCGTAGTCAAACTCAAGGAATTTCAAACGCGCATCGGAAAGATAGCGCCGCGACGTGGATGCGCGAACGCCGACGGTTGTTTCATAGCCGAGTTCCAGAGCTCTTTGAGCAATGAAGCCGCCTATGAATCCGCCGGCGCCCACTATAAGGACTGATTTCACAGTTTGAACTTGCGGTTGTTGCTAATGTAGATATTTCCTTTGACCGGATTTGCTACCCGGCGGCCGCTAAGGTCATAGATCGGCTCGGCGCCCTTGTCTGCCGATATTTCGTCAATCGAGGTTTCTTCATCGAGCACGAAAGTGTGGCGCTGAGTGCCGGGGGCCTCAACCATTTCGCCGGCATGGCGATACATGATATACGCCGTATAGCTCTTGCCGAATTCGCCATCCTTGAACTCATCGCCGACAGTAATGGTTTTCGTTTCCTTGGCCGGAATTTGAATCGGATCGCTTTGGTAGCGCTCAACGTATGAACTCGAGGTCTGACCTTTTTCGCGGATTTCAACATAAACCTGTCCCTTGAAATCGCCCGAGGTTGCGGTTACATCAAACTCAAACTGCAGGTTCTCGCGGGTCTTGCTCAGGCATGTCAGCTTCGAGGCTTTGATGGTTGCCGCATCGTCGGGAGCAATCAGCACTACCTCATAACGGTCGCTCAGAATCTTGTTGGTTGCAGCATCGTAGAAAGCAAGATCATAATTTCCGGAAACGAGAGTTGCCAGCGTCAGCTCAACCTTGGCATCGAATTCGGTGGTATACTTACCGCTGGCCTTGCTGCAAACTTCGCCGAGGTTAGATTTACGGATTGATTTTCCGGGTTCGTAGATACCCAGGCAAATAGAGCCCTCAAAGTCTACTGACGAAGGATTCTCAATGTTGCCCTTAACATAGAACGGAACGTTGGTGCGGATTTCCTTGGGCATGTCAACGTCGGTAATCTTCAGTTCGCCGGAGTCAACGGAACCCAAATAAATCTTACCCTCCATAACCGTTACCGGAATCACGAAGTTTTCTTCTTCGGCGACCGAATAGTGAATCGGGTAGATTTTATCGGAAGCCTTATACCATACGGCAGGATAGCACTTATAGGTGCCTTCAGGCAGGTCGTTAGGCATGATTACGGGCGCAAACTGCATGCCGTAGAGCGGTTTGACGTTCGAAACGTTAGAGCCGTCGCAATGGGCGTAGTACTCTTTGCCATCAGCGTCGGAAACGAACTTCAGCGCAGAACCGACACCATTGAAGGTAATCGGGCAGCGGTTTATGGCGCGGCCATTGCTGCCTGAAATCTGGAAGTTTACCATTCCGCCGGGAACCGTTGAATTCTGCACGGCCTTAAAGCCACCATCCACCCACATGTGAACTGGCACATCGGTTATCGGGGTGTTTTGGCCGGGTTGAATGCCGATGATTGCCGACATATTCATGCTATAGCCGTCAGACGAGCCACCGATACCTTGCACCTTGGGGTCGAGAACGCTCAGCAGGAAATATCCGTCGGAAGTTCCGGTCCAGCCCCAGTTTACGTGAAACAGACCGTCGCCCTTGTAGCCGTCGATTACGAAGCCGTGGCCACCGCCTTTGTTGTTGTAGCCACTATAGTGAACGGGACGGCCTGCAGCAACTTCGTCGTAGATCATCTTATTCCACTCGTCGAGGCTGAACCAAACCTGGTTGAGCATCACAACGGTGTAGTCATAACCGAAGATATTGATAAAGCCATTGGCCACTTCACCACCCGAAGCGCCCGACGAAGTAGTGGTGAAATTGGTTTTGCAGGAATAGCCGCAAGCCTTCATCAGGTCGGCAACGGCCTGACGGTTCTCTGCCGGGTCCTTGCTGCCGTTATACTTAATGAGCATATTCTTCCAATCGGGCTTGTAGTTGCTGAAGTCGCCGGTGAGAGTAGTGCCGTTCCAGCCGTATGAAATAGAGCCTGTGCACTGCTCGGGATACTCGTGAACCTTCAGAATCTGGGCCATGGCGGTGCCTGCGCAGCCAACGTAGGGTGCGCCACCGTTAAATTTGGGGAGCGATTCATTAAAGGGCGCGCCCTGACCCCAATAGGTTTCGCAAATGGTCGGCACATAGTCGAAGTCATTGGCGCGCGACGCGGGAGCGGCCTTGATGCCGGCTGCGCGAATCTGTTCGATTTCACGGGCGTATGCTTCGAGCATCATTTCAAGAGCCGGGGGCATATCTTCGCCGGCAACGAAGTTTTCGGAGTAGCCGAGCAGAGCCGGAGCGTTGCTTTCGGCGCTGACAACCATCAGTCCGCCGTCGGCCGGCGCAAAAACGTAGAGTTCCGCATCCTGGCTGTGGTTGGCAACCGTAATCATCGGCTCGGCCTGCAGAGCGCGGGCGGCCATGCGGCGGGCCGGTCCGTCGGCGCTAAGGCGTTGAAGAGCCTGGGCCGGCGAAAGCACCTCAGCCTGGGCTCCGAGAGCCAACAGCGAGGCGGCAAAGAGAATATTAAGCTTTTTCATGGTGATTTATGGTGATTTATGGTGATTTATGTTGATCAGTAAAATATTTTTTGTCCTTTATCAGTGATATAGAGCTGGCCACGTACCGGAGCAAGTACTTTGCGCCCCGTAAGGTCATAAACTTTCGTTGTCAACCCACTGTCGGCGGTAATTTCTTCAATTGCCGAGCCCTCTTCAAGCTGGAAGGTTTTGCGCTGACGGCCGGAACATTCCGTGTCGACGCCTTCGTGGGTATAGTAGATATATGCTGTGTAGTAGTAACCGGCAATCCCCTCGGGAAAAGCTCCGCCGAGAGTAACAACCGTAGAGCCGCCATTTTTGAGCGTTAAGTCAACCGGATAACGCGCAACGTAGTTGTTATAGTCGCCGCGGTTATGCAGCTGGAGCCACACACGTCCCTTATAGTTACCATCCTTAGCGGCCAGGGTAACCGAAACGCTTACGTCGTCGGTGGTCTGGCTCAGCATCGTAAGTTTCGAAGCGGTCAGAACGCCAAGGTCTTCGGGCACCTCAAGACTTATTTCTACCGCATTTGAAATAGCATTGCGGTTTGAATCGAGAACATACATATCGTAAGTTCCTGCGGGAAGTGCCAGGTTCTGCACTTCGGCAGCAACAGTGAGTTCTTCGGCGGAATTGCCGTCGACGTTAGCCACGAAAGTGGATATATAGGCTTTTATGACGGTCTTGCCAGTTTCGCAAAGCGCAAGATATAATGCTCCGCTGAAGGGCGCGGCTGATGAGTTCTCGATTGTCAGGCTAACCGGAAATTCGCGACGCGCGGTAACCGACTCGGGAGCGGCAACCGATGCCGCCCAAAGCTCGGGCAAGACGGTGCCTTGGAATGTAATGCGGTTGCCCGAAACGGATGCGAGCACGCTCTGGCCCAACCCGAGCGGACCGTAAACGCCATAGTAGTGATTGGTAACGCCGCTATAAACCGCCGCCGTTACCGTGTAATCTCCTTCGGGCAGACCGGAAGGAGTTGGCACGCTTCCAAAATTGAAACCGTTCATCGGGCTAACCGAACCGGAAACGGCGGCCGACTTCGAGTAATACTTGACTCCGCCGGCCGATGTGAAACAGAGGGCGGGCGACACGGTCGTAACAGCGAAGTTGCCCCCGTTATAGCAGGTATACGACACCGACACCGACGAACCGGATGTTATCGACCGGGTATTGATTGCAAAAGCACCCTGAGAGAAAAAGAGCAGCGGCACCTTGGATTCTTCAATGCCCGAAGCGGGCTTCAGGCCGAAAATGGCGCCTTGGAGCAGGTCGAAGCCGGCGCCAGACGAGGCGCCACCGATTCCCTGACTGCCGGGGTCGAGAGCCGTCAGCAGGAAATAGCCGTCGGCGAGGCCGCCCCAGCCCCAGTTGAGATGGAAAAATCCTTCAGACCGATAACCGTCAACAACAAAGGCGTGGCCCTCGTTGCTGAGCGTAATGCCGTCGTAATAAACCGGATGGCCGGCTGCCAGCTCGCCATAAACCTTCTCGTTCCAGTCGGCGAGCGAAAAATAGCGGCGCTCCAGATATTGCAGCGTGGGGTCGTAGCCCAGGTTGCGCACCAGACCGCGAGCCAGGGTATTTCCGGTCGCACCGGATGCATCGGTGCTGTAGTTCATGTCGGCGGCATAGCCACAAGCCTCCATCAGGGTAGCGACGGCGGTTTTGTTAACCTCAGGGTTGCTGCCGTTGGCGGCATAGCTATTGAGCATGTTAGCCCAGTCGAAAGTGACCTTGTCGAAGTCGAGGCTTATATATTTGCCGCCGTTTTTCCAGTAGTAGGAATATACACCGCCCGAGCCCTTTTGCGGATACTCGTAGGTTTTCAGAATCTGGGCAATAGCGGTTGCAACGCAGCCGGTAACAGTTGCCTTGCCGTTAAGTGTGGGCGTAAGATTATTGTAGGGAGCTTCCTGGTTCCAGGTGGTTTTGCATATCGGAGCGATTGCAGCGAAGTCGGCGCGCGAACCGGCCGAAGAAGCCGCCTTTACTACGTTTCCGCTACGAGCGGCCGCAATTTCGGCCGCGTAGCTCTCAATCATCATTTCAAGAGCCGGGGGCAGCGGCTGTCCTTGCTCGTAGTTTTCGGAATAGCCCAGCAGCGCCGGGGTTTCGCTCTCGGCGCTGACAAGCATCAGCGAATTCTGAGCGTCGAAAACGTAGAGTTCGGCCTCTGTCGAATGCAGGGCCACGGTTTTCATCGGCGCGAGGGCGGCGCCGCGAACGGCGCGGCGAACCGACGCCGACGGAATCTGCTCCATAGCGCGCTGTAGAGCTGCCGACGGATCAAGCAGTTCGGCGCGAACGCCAACAGTGGCCATCGCGGCCAGAGTTACGATCAGTAGTCGTTTCATTTATCGGATTTGAATAGTTTGTGTATTTGAGCCTTGACGGCGGATATAGATGCCGCCCGCCGGATTATCGACGCGGCGACCGGTCAGGTCGAAGTATGTTGCATTACCGGCGGCGGTCTTTACATTTTCAATGCCTACCTGCTCGTCGGTTGCGGTAAACGAAACCGTTGTTTCGCCTTCAAAGTTGGCGCTTTTGCCGTTTTCATCAACGTAAACGCCATATATGATATATTTAGTGCCTTCGGTCAGTTTTTCTGAAAGGTCAAGGTCGGAATATTCCTTGGTAACGGTTTGGCCTTCAAGAATGTCGATATTGAACTTGTCGCTCCAGAGGACCGGCGAATTCTTGGTTTTGGCTATGGCCAGGGCAACCATGCCTGAAAAGTCGGAATTCAGGGCGGTAAGGTCAACACTGAAACCGATATACGACATGCGGTTAGAGGTACACTCGAAATTCGACCCCCGGATTACCGACGGGCGCGCCCTGACAATTACGTCTTGAGTAGCCGAAACGACCGACTCGTCGTCGCAGCTGAAGCATAACGTATACTCACCCGGCGCCAGTTCGCCTTTGTTTATTTCTAAAGTGGGGTTAAACTTGATACCCTTCATGGGGGCCAAGGTGAATTCGTTGCTGCTCCACCCTCCCATGTACTTATTGGTGTTTTTCTCGTAGATATCAATATAGATGTAACCCGTATAGGCGGTTTGCGTGGTATTGTAGAATTCGGTGTAAACGCTGAACTCTTCGCCAAAATAAATTACCGAAGGGATAGACTCTGCGGCGAAATACAGGGCCTCCTCTATCGGCTCAACATAATCGCTGAAGGTTACCGTTGAGCCGGAAACTGTTGCGCTGATGCGCGAGGCAACGCCGCGGTCATAATACAGGTCGAACAGCTCTTTAGATGTCGGATTGTAAGCGACGCGGCTAACGATATATTTGCCTTCGGGCAGATCGGAGGGAATAGTGAAATTTGCGGTGCCGCTTAAGCCGTAACCTACGCCGAAATCATCCGGCAGCCCAACCAACTTAGAATAATAGTTCTTGCCCGCCTCATCGGTAAACCTTAAAGCCAACGCCAGGGTCGGAATCGTGTAAGGCGAATAGTTTGAAATATCTATATTATCGCTGATAGCGGCGCCGAGTTTTTTGGTTGAGGGCACCTGCATCGGGCTCTCAGAATATAAGGTCAGCGGAGCCTCGGCCGCAGTCATTGTTTTTTCGGGGCGCATATTGAAAATCGCGCCGCAATCGTCGCTATAGCCACCCGAAGAACCGCCAATGCCCTGCTCGCCCTCCGGATCAAGAGCCGTCAGCAGGAAATAGCCGTTGAGCTGGCCACCCCAGCCCCAGTTAACGTGGAAACGGCCGTCGCCCTGATAGCCGTCGATAACGAAGGCGTGGCCTACCTTTTCCTCAAGATTGGCTCCGTCGTAATAGACCGGATGCCCTCCGGCTATCTCATCATATACCTTTTTTATCCAGTCGTCGAGGTCAAACCAGTCCCTGTAAAGGTACTGAAGGCTATAGTCATAGCCGAAGTTACGGACCATACCTTCGGCACAATACAAACCATGCGTACCGGAGCCATCCGTGCCATAGTTCATTTGCGACGCATAGCCCACTGCGCTCATCAGCGTAGCCACTGCCCGGCTGGATGCCGAAGTAGAGCTGGCGTTGGTTGAATAACTGTTGAGCATATTGGCCCAATCGAGCGTAACGCTATCGAAGTTTTTGCTCAGGGTTTTGTCGGCGTTTCTCCACTCATAGGAGAAAGTGCCCCCCGAACATTTTGCCGGATACTCATAGGTTTTAAGCACCTGGGCCATCGCCGTAGCGACGCAACCTGTATAAGTGCGGGTATTGCCGTCGAGCGGACAGTCATAATTATAGGGTGCGCTCTGGTTCCACGTTGTTTCACAAATCGGGGAAACAGGGTCATAGTCGGTTTGCGAAGCACGGCGCAGCGTGCGCTTAACAACGTTGCCGGTGCGAAGCGCGTTGATTTCGCGGCCATATTGCTCAACCATCCATTTCAGCGACGGAGGCAGTTCGCTCCCCTCGACATAATCCTCGGAATAGCCCAGCAGCACCGGGGTTTCGCTTTCGGCTGAAGCCACTACAAGGCCGCCGGCAACGGAGCCGAAAACATAAACTTCAGGCTCGGCAGCGCCGATAGTCAGCAGCGGCCGGGCGTTGCGCAGAGCAGCGGCGCGGCGGGCGGGAGCCACGCCTGCGGGTAAATTTTCGGCGGCACGGCCAAGCGCCTCAGCCGGAGTCAGAACGTCGGCCTGGGCGCAAAACGAAACTAAAGTTGTCAGTAAAGCGAGTGTGCGTAATTTCATGATAATTTCTTTGTCATTGAGTCACGGATTGTGTCCACAACGTTAATTATATAATCGCCGACTTTTTCCAGGTCGGCAACTGCGTCCATGTAGAATATGCCGGCCTGATAGTCATAGAGGCCGTTGTTGATGTTTTCAACATTCTTTGCCCTGAGCTGATTGCGCAGATTGTTGATTTCGCGCTCTTTATTGTAGGCATTGAGCAGCTGCTCCTCGCGAACGTTCTCGATGCTGTCGAGCATAGTTATCATGCCGTTCATAGCCTCGCTGACCAGAACGAACAGCTGGTCGATATTATCCTTGATCAGGTCCGAGAAGTGAACGTTCACCTCCTGTTTGCGCGAAAGAACGCGCCCGAAGTTGTTGCAGCCGTCGCCAATCGACTCGATTTCGGAGTTGATGTTAAAGAGGGCCGACACGCGCAACTTGCCGTCGTTCGACAACCGGCCCTGGGCCGTGCGGTTCAAAAAGTCGGCGATTTCGCGCTCCATGCGGTCGGAAATATCCTCATATTTCTCCAGTCGCGAATAGAGCTGGTTGAACTCCTTGGTCTTGGCATTGACATGAAGCAGCTGCTGGGCCATGCCGAGCATGCGGTCAACGCGCTGGGCAAAAACCGCAACCTCTTTTTCGACCTGAACAATGTTGAGCTCGGAAGCGCTGATGCGGTTCGAGCCGATATATTTGAGCGAGAATTCCTCGTCTTGGGTCTTGGATGGGATGAAATATTCAACCGCCTTGACATAGAAGCCGGTCAGCCAAATCATTATCGAGCCGTTGATGAGTTTATAAACCGTGTGGAACAGCGACATGCCGAAGCTGACCGAAATCTGCATCGCGGCAATCTGGCGGATAACGTGGTGGGTCGAAGGCAGTGAATTGTCAAACAAATGGTTATAAACCTCCGGATCGGTCTGCTCAATATGGGTAACATAGTGATAGAGCTGCGTGGGGTCGCCCTGACCAATCAGCGAGGTGAGCCACTCGATCATGCTGACGAACGGAAAGAACACCGGCAGCATCCAAACCAGGCCGAGAACATTGAAAAGCACATGGCCCATGGCCGTTCGCTTGGCCCCCACGTTGCCGCTGAGCGATGCAAGCACCGGGGTTATGCAGGTTCCGAGGTTAGCGCCCAAAACCAGCGCACACGCCAGGTCGAAAGTTATCCACCCTTTGGCACACATAATCAGCGCTATGGCAAACGTTGCCGCCGACGACTGGATAACCATGGTCAGCAGGCAGCCAACCAGCGCGAAAATCAAAACGGAGCCGAAACCGGAGTGGGTATACTGCTGCAGGAACGCAAACATTTCGGGATTGGCCTGCAGGTCGGGCACATACTTCGAAATCAAATCCAGGCCCATAAACAGGAAAGCGAAACCGATCAGGAACTCGCCCAGACTCTTGTTGCGGCTCGACGAGGTGAACATCAGCGGCACGGCAACGCCCACAAGTGGCAGCATGAACGCCGACATATTCACCTTGAAACCAAACAGCGCGATAATCCACGCGGTAAACGTAGTGCCCACATTGGCACCGAAAATAACCGCCATAGCCTGCGAAAGGGTCATCAAACCGGCATTTACAAAGCTGACAATCATTACCGTCGAGGCCGACGACGATTGAATCAACGCCGTGATTACCATACCCGTAATCATGCCGCTGAAGCGGTTGCGGGTCATTATCGACAGGATGTTGCGAAGGCGGTCGCCGGCGACCTTCTGAAGGCCTTCGCTCATAACCTTCATGCCATAGAGAAACAGGCACACTGCGCCTAAAAGACACAGCAGGTCCAAGATGCTGTAGTTCATACTTTCACTGATATTTGGACCACAAATTTAATAAACCTTTCGGAATTTCCAAAATTTAAACCCCATTTATTGGCATTTACACCACATATTTAAAAAAATGCAAAAAAAACTTGCATGGCTGATATTTTTTTCATAATTTCGCCCCGTTCTAACCACCTATCACCGTAAAAATTCAAATCAAATAATCTCAAAATCAAACAACATGAAAAAACTCCTACTTCTTGCAGCTGCAGCCCTCATCGGGGTGACATCGGCCTTTGCCGAAGCCACCTACGTTGCCGGTGAAGGCATCAAGTCGCCCGCCGAAATCGAAGATGGCGGCACCTACTTCCTGCATGCCTATTGTACAACAAGAACCCGACAGGGCTATATTATCGGCCTGACAACTCCCACCGGAACCAACAACTCGCAGTTTGCCAAATACGATGGCTCATTTATGAAAACCATTCCCTCCGAAGGCACCCCCAATGCCAACTATGTATGGGAATTCCATAAAGTTGACGGCGGCTATAAAATCAAATGTGTAGGTCCCGATAAATGGTTATCACTGCAGGGCCAGGGCGACACTGCCAAAGGCAACATCTGCTGTACCCCGTCAATAAACAACGCCAACACCGGCATTTACGATCTTGAAGTAATTCCCGAAGGAGACTTCAACGTAAGCAGCGAAGACCACACTCGCTTTTGGCTCCGACTCAAAAATGCTGTTTGGCCCGGAACCGAGGAACACGTTTGCCTCAATTCAAACGGCCCCGCAAATGACAATGGCGGCTGCGAAAACGTTGCCTACTGGAACTACAATACCCCTGCAGCACAACACGGCTACCTGCAGATTGAGGTTATTCCCGCAACTCTCCACGCCGAAGAGCCCATTCAGATTACCGTTCACTTCCCCGCTATCAACGGTTGGCCCGTAGCCGACAAACAAATCTCAGTTTATGCCGGCGATGATGTTACTTTCAACATCAAAAACGAAATCAACAACCTTGGCGGCATGAGCAAATACACTATCGTAGGCCACACCACCGACCTCGTTGCAAGCGCCGAAAACAACGAATTCACCGTTGTTGGCACCTGGGACCACGAGCTCATTCCCAACCACGTTTACCGCGTTTGCCTCAAGCCTAACGACAAGCCCGCAGCCATGCGCTACGACGTTCTCGACGGCTACATCAACACCACCTCCGACTACAACACTACCGGCCTGAACACCTTCCAGCGCCTCGTGCCCGAACGCCTCTGGTTCTTCAAGCCCGTCAGCGGCAAAACCAACGTCTACACTCTCCACACTATGGCCGAACCCGAAAAGGGCATCTACATTAAAGACGCTACCGACAACGCCAACTACGCCCTGGCAACCCTTTCCGACGACGACCATCCCGCAACCGAATTCACCATCGGCCAGTCAGGCTGGAACGCTTCCGTTGCTAACGACAACGTTGTTGGTGACTTCTTCCTCTCCTATGGTGAAAACAACGCTAACTACCTCAACGAGCGCAGCAAACCGGGCCAGAGCGACAACGCCGGCTACTTAGCCCAATGGCACGACTCACGCGCCGAAAACGGCCCCGGCTCCGCATTCCGCATCTACCCCATTCTTGGCGACGACCTCCTGACCCTCGGCCTCGACCCCGAAACCGAACCCACTGAAGAAAACATTGCATCGGCCGTTGCCGACTTCAACTCAACCAATGTTGACGCCGCCCTGCGCCGCATCAAATATATCGGCGTTGACGATGCCGACCTCTTCGGCCCCTACGTTGGCCAGTATAACAACGAAGCCGGCAATGCCCACGACCTCTACCAACACGCAGTTAAAATCAGCGAAGGCGAACCCGCTTCCGACGAAGAAAAACAAGCTATCGTCGACGGCCTCGACCCCCTTAACCTCACCTTCAAGGAGCTGATGCCCAACCGCTACTATCGCTTCAAAAATAAAGTCAGCAACCTCTATATCTCGTCTATTTCGAGCTTCACCAACGCTACCGGCCGCTCCTTCATGGACCTCACCAACGACGGCACCCGCTCCAACACCGTATTCTTCTTTGCCCAGGAAGGTGAAGGCGACGCCGCAACCGGCACTCTGGTTTGCTTCGACAACGGCCTCGTTCTCCCCTCGTTCAACGGCGAAGACTGGATTCCCGTGCTCAGCACCGACCCCGATGCCGCAAAAGGCACAATGCTGACCTACCGCGACAACGGCCGCTACCTCATCCACGTTGACGGCACCACCGAAGGCAGCCACCGCCACCTCTATGGCGCCGCCAACACCCAGGGCAACGCCAAAATCGTTGACTGCGCAGGCAACAACACCTCCGAAGAATATGAATGGTATATCGAAGAAGTGCTCGACCTGCCCCTGACCCTCTACAACGTTGTTAACGACGACCCCAAAACCTCCAACGACGGCTGGACCTCGGTTTACTCGCCCGTAGCTATCGAACTGCCCGCCGAAAGCCACCTCACCGCCTACATCGGTGAATTCGACGGCGCCGACTACTCCGAAAACTCCAACATCAACCACGTTATCGCAACCGCCATCGAACCCAACGCCGACGGCAAGGTTATTATCCCCGCAGGCCAGATTGCCCTGATTTTCTTCGACGGTGAAGCCGACATTGAACACGACCCCGACTTCAACGCCTCGCTCATGGAATCGCGCGACCACATCACCTACGCCTACGTCCACCTTAACTACAACGTTGAAGCAACCGCCGAAAACGCCGGCAACCTCCGGGGCGGCATTCTCGCTTTCGCTCCCGCCGAAGGCATGGAATACTACACCCTCCACGCTTCGCACTCCAACAACTTCCGCGAACTCAGCGAATACAAACAAAACTACGCCTACATTCCCGGTTTCAAGGCCTACATCGAAAACCAGCCCGACGGCGTTGACTTCTACCCCATCTACCTCATCAACCCCAACACCATGGTTCCCGATCAGGGCCAGGAAGGCGTCACCGTAGAACCCGTTGAAGGCACTGAAAACTACCTGGTAACCATTACCGCCGCTTCCGACGAATACACCGTTCACTACAAACACACCGCCGGCAAACAGGCTCCCGCCAAGGTTACCGACCACAAGGGCTACACCAAGGCCGACAAAGCAGGCAACGTTCACACCATCACCGTTCCCGCCGGCACCCTTGAATTCTATGCCTACCACGCAGACACCGATACCAAGAGCGCCGTACGCACCCTCACCATCGGTGGCCAGACCGGCATCAGCACCATCGTTGCCGACAAGGCCAACGCCGTTTGCTTCGACCTTCAGGGCCGTCGCATCCTCGCTCCCGCCAAAGGCATCAATATCATCAACAACCAAAAGGTTCTGGTAAAATAAGCCAGCTGAACAACCGACCTCCCCAACGCCCGCCCGGTCTCCGAGCGGGCGTT
>CAZGTD010000043.1:0-14249 GCA_964528425.1 uncultured Bacteroides sp. | reverse complement strand
GCCGACACCGCTTCGTTGGGGCTGAATATTCTTCAAGCCGCCCGACTGCGCATAACAAAGACCGAGTTTATTTCGTGTCCGAGTTGCGGGCGCACTATGTTTGATCTTCAGGCTACGCTCAAAAAGGTCAAGGCCGCCACTGCCCACCTGCCCGGGCTGAAAATCGGAGTTATGGGCTGCATAGTCAACGGCCCCGGCGAAATGGCCGATGCCGACTATGGCTACGTAGGCGCCGCAGCAGGCCATATTTCGCTCTACCACCGCCGCCAATGCGTTGAAAAGAACATACCCCAGGACCAGGCTATTGACCACCTGATCAACCTTATCAAACAAAACGGCCAATGGACGGAACCGAACAGCTGACCCTGGACGGAGGATTGCGTTTGGCCTACACCTACGCCCCCGGTGCCACAGAATACGCCGGGCTGACGGTAAATGCAGGCTCGCGCGACGAACTCACTCCGGCAGTGTGGGGTCTGGCACACATGGTTGAGCACACAATCTTTAAAGGCACTACCCGCCGCTCCGACGCCTACATACTTAACCGCATGGAGGCAGTCGGCGGCGAACTCAATGCCTTTACAACCAAGGAGGAAACTACGGTTTACACGGCAGCTCCGGCCGGCAACCACACGCGGTCGGCCATGCTGATTGGTGAACTTGCGGCCGACGCATCGTTTCCGGAGCGCAAAATGCAGCTTGAGCGCGAGGTTATAGCCGACGAAATCGACTCATATCTCGACTCGCCTTCGGAGGCAATATACGATTCATTCGACGAGCTGATGTTTGGCAGCAATCCTTTAGCTCACAATATTTTGGGCACTAAAACATCTATAGCCGAAATATCTTCTGAAACCTGCCGCAACTATCTGAACCACACATTTACCCGCCAAAATTCGGTTTACTTCTACTTCGGCCCCGAGCGGCTCGACAAGGTGGTTTCGACCGTTGAACGCGCATTAGTTTATCTGCCGGCAACCGGCGCTTCCGCCCCGCGCGTAGCTCCGGCAGTGGCTCCTGAGTTTAATGAAACTGTTGCAGCCGACCGCCATCAGGCACATGCCTTGCTCGGAGCTTCAATCGGAGGGCTTCATAATCCCGACCGCCTGGCAAATGCCTTAGCTGTCAATATTCTCGGCGGTCCGGGCATGAACGCGCTGCTCAACCTGGAGCTACGCGAGCGTCGCGGCCTGGTATACACTGTTGATGCTTCAACTTCGCTCTACTCCGACTGCGGACTGATGACGATTTATTTCGGATGCGACCACTCCGATCTTAACCGTTGTCTGCGATTGGTCAATTCCACATTAAACCGACTGGCCGACGCGCCGCTGTCGCAGCGCCGTCTGCAAGCCTATAAGCGCCAATATCTTGGCCAACTCACGCTGGCGCTGGACAATAAGGAGCAGCGCGCGCTGAATTCGGCCCGGGCGTTTCTTCATGGTCTCACCCCGCCGTCAATTGACCATACTGCCGAACGCCTTGCGGCAATATCGCCAGCCGACCTTCAGGAAGCCTCCCAACGCATGGCCCGGGCGTCGCTCCACCGGCTGATTCTTTGCTAATTCCAAGATTTTCCAACGATTCTTTTGCACAGTTAACAAAAAATCAGTAATTTTGCCAAAACTAAGAAAATAAAAAGTGGGCTCTATATACATAATTAACGGCTTATTGATATACATTTATGCTTTTGACCATAATCCGCCTCACATTCATGTGAAACATGGAGGTAAGGAATTTACAATCAACATTGGAGACAGAATGGTTGAAGGCCGTGCAAAATCAAGCCACATTAAGTTGATAAACGAATTTATTGACCGGCACGAGGCTGAACTTCTCGAACTTTGGAACAAAGCTCAACAAGGCGAACGAATAACTAAGATAGCAAGATAATATGATATTAACAGTAACTGACGTAGAATATTTGGGTGAATACACCCTGCAGTGTACATTCAGCGATGGCATAACCAAAACTGTTGATCTTTCGCCGTTGCTAAAATATCCTGCATTTAAAGAACTTGTAGACAAGGAACAATTCGTTCAATTCGGTTTGCAAGGCACTATATTTTGGAAAAACGGAGCAGATATTGCTCCGGAATATCTCTATGAGCACGGAAAACTGATTGCATGATGGATTTCTTTTTGTTTCAACCCGAAAACTTCAGGATTTTCCTTTGGGCAATGGCCGCCACGGCTGTTGTGGTATTCCTGGCGCTACTGAAAGTCGAAGCCGGCTACGGCATCGCATATAGCCCTAAGTGGGGCCCATCGGTCAACAACAAACTCGGCTGGGTGTTGATGGAGTCGCCGGTATTCATCATCATGCTGATTCTGTGTCTGCTCTCGCCGCGTCGCGCCGAAATTGTCCCGTTGGCAATGTTTCTGATTTTTGAACTCCACTATTTTCAGCGGTCATTTATATTCCCCTTTATGATGAAGGGCAAAAGCCGCATGCCGCTGGCAATTATGCTTATGGGCGTGATATTCAACTCGTTGAATGCGCTAATGCAAGGCGGGTGGATTTTCTATGTCAGCGCACCCGACCGCTATCCGGCGTCGTGGCTCTGCTCGTGGCAGTTCATTCTCGGCACGATTATTTTCTTCTGGGGCATGGCAACGAACCTGCATAGCGACCACATTATCCGCAACCTGCGCAAACCGGGCGACACACGCCACTACCTGCCGCGCGGAGGCATGTTTCGCTATGTAACCTCGGCCAACTACTTGGGCGAGTTCATGGAGTGGGTAGGCTTTGCAATCCTCACCTGGAGCTGGGCCGGTGCGGTGTTCGCGCTTTGGACGTTTGCCAATCTGGCTCCCCGCGCGCTGAAAATCAACAAACGCTACAATGCAGAATTCGGTCCGTTGAACCAAAAAGCTATTCTGCCGTTCATATTTTAGTAACTATTTTAAAAAGAAAAAATTATGAAAAAACTGTTTTCACTTATAGTACTGACCTTTGGCATGGCATTCTCAGCCTGCGCCCAGTCCCCCACCCCCGGAATCGCAAACGGCTCGGCAGCTCCCGAAATATCCTTGCCCGACGCTAAAGGCAAAACAGTTAACCTCAGCGACTTCCGCGGCAAATGGGTAGTGTTGGACTTCTGGGGCTCATGGTGCCGCTGGTGCATCAAGGGTTTCCCGCAAATGAAAGAAAACTACGGCCCGATGAAAGATAAGGTTGAGTTCATCGGCGTTGCCTGCCGCGACTCTAAGGAAAACTGGCTCAAGGCTCTGGACCAGTATCAGCTTCCCTGGACCAACGTGTGGGCCGACGACGATGCTGTTAAGAAACTGAGCGCCGATTACTCGCTGCGCGGTTTCCCGACCAAACTGATAATCGACCCCGAAGGGAAGGTGCGCAACACTACCATTGGCGAAGACCCCGCCTTCTACGACACCCTTAAGTCGCTGATTAAGTAACCCGGCAACGGCTCCGCGCGCATGAAGGCCATAGTCATAATTGCCGCCGGAGGTGTAGGCAGCCGGTTCGGGGCTTCAGTTCCCAAGCAATTCTGCGAGTTGAATGGCACGCCGGTATTACTGCATGCCATCGAGCAGTTCCGCAAAGCGCTGCCTGAGGCGACGATTGCTGTGGTGATTTCGCCTGAATGGGCCAACATTCTGCCGGCCGACACTATAACGGCCATTCCCGGCAAAACCCGTTGGGAATCGGTTAAAAACGCTCTTGACGCCACCGCCGGAATTGAAGCGGATGCCATTTTGGTTCACGACGGAGCCCGGCCGCTGGTAACGCCCGAGGTTATTCACGGCGTCATTGATGCGCTTGGCAATCACCAGGGAGCAATTCCGGTTGTTGCGGTAACAGACACCCTTCGGCGCGCCGACGGCTCTCCAGCTTGTCGCGAGGATTTCCGCGCCGTGCAGACACCTCAAGGCTTCCGCGCCGAGTTGCTCCGCAGGGCCTATGCGCAACCATTCAACCCTTCATTTACCGACGACGCATCGGTTATGTCCGCCGCCGGATTCGGCGATATCGCCTTGACTGCCGGCGACCCCACGAATATTAAAATCACCAATCCTCTGGATTTGAAAATCGCCGGGGTGATTCTCGAAAGCCGTTAATGGATCTGTCGACCAATATAACCTACCTAAAGGGAATCGGGCCGCAACGCGCGCGCTTACTAAAAAAGGAGCTCGGTGTTGAAACCGTTGGCGAGCTATTAGAGCATTTCCCAACCTCATTTCTCGACCGCTCGAAGATTTATAAGATAGCTGACCTAAAAGGCGCCGAACTGCCGATGATTCAGCTGCGCGGCCGCTTTATCGCGGCCTCAATTCAGGGCGAAGGTGCCAAAAAGCGACTTGTAACCATGTTTACCGACGGCACGGGAGCGGTTGAGGTTGTTTGGTTCCGCCAGGCCGACGGCATAATGAAGAAACTCAACCCCGACGTTACCTACATTCTTTTCGGCAAACCAACGGAATATAACCGCCACTGGCAGTTAGTTCATCCCGAACTCGACACCGAGGCATCGGCCGAAAAGCACCAAGGCCTGCGCGGAGTATATCCGCTCACCGAGGGGTTGCGCAACGCCGGAGTGACCTCGCGCCAGGTTCACACCTGGATGGTTACGGCTCTGAATTCTAACCCACGCATAGCCGAAACCTTGCCGGCCGAAATCGTCAGGGAAAACGGCCTGATGGCGCGTGCCGACGCGTTGAGGGCCATTCACCGGCCGGCCAATATGATTGAGCTGCAGCGCGCCCAGCATCGGCTGAAATTTGAAGAACTCTTTTATCTGCAGCTAAATATTATACGCTACGGCCGAAATCGCAAAGCCGCCCTGCGCGGTCATGTTTTTTCAAAAATCGGCCACTTCTTCAACTCATTCTACGAACGCTGTCTCCCGTTTAAGCTGACAGGCGCACAAATGAGGGTTATACGCGAAATCCGCTCCGACATGAACACCGGGCGCCAGATGAACCGCCTGCTGCAGGGCGACGTAGGCTCCGGCAAGACGCTTGTGGCGCTTCTGACAATGCTCATTGCCATCGACAACGGTTGCCAGGCGTGCATGATGGCTCCGACGGAAATCCTGGCTACTCAACACTACGAGAGCATTTCGGCCATGGCCGGCGAGCTCGGTCTCAACATTAAATTGCTGACCGGTTCGACTCCTAAACGAGAACGCGACATAATACATGAGCAACTGCTCGACGGCTCGCTCAATATTCTCATAGGCACCCATGCCGTTATTGAAGATAACGTTCAGTTTGCCAAGTTGGGCTATGTGGTAATCGACGAGCAGCACCGGTTTGGCGTTGCACAGCGCGCACGCCTATGGCAAAAGGCGGCAATCGCGCCACATGTATTGGTTATGACTGCGACGCCGATTCCTCGAACATTGGCAATGACAGTCTATGGCGACCTCGACGTTTCGGTTATCGACGAACTGCCGCCGGGTCGCAAACCGATTACCACAGTTTTGCGCTACGACCCATCTCGCCAGCAAATCTACAACGCCCTGCACCGGCAGCTGCTTCTGGGGAGGCAGGCCTACATTGTGTATCCGCTTATCGACGAGAACCCGAAGCTCGAGCTCAACGACCTTCAGACCGGCTTTGACAATATTCAGCATCTGTTTAAGGATTTCCGCGTAGCGATGGTCCACGGCCGCATGAAGCCGGCCGAGAAGGAGCGCCAGATGCAACTGTTTATATCGGGCGAGGCTAAGATACTTGTGGCCACTACAGTTATCGAAGTGGGGGTTAACGTGCCCAACGCTTCGGTAATGATTATTGAAAACGCCGAGCGCTTCGGACTTTCGCAGCTGCACCAGCTGCGCGGGCGCGTTGGCCGCGGTGCCGACCAGAGCTACTGCATACTGATGTCGCGCCCGAACCTGAGCCGCGACACCCGCCATCGCCTGGAGGTTATGACCTCGACCACCGACGGTTTTCTGCTTGCCGAAGAAGACATGAAACTCCGCGGGCCGGGCGACATTGAAGGCACGGCGCAATCGGGGCTGCACATCGACCTGAAAATCGCCTCATTAGTTTCGGACACTCCCATATTGCAGCAGGCGCGCACGGCAGCCGAACGGCTGCTCGATGCCGACCCGCAGTTGGCGTCCTACCCCACCCTGCGGCTGATGCTTTCGCGACTGTTTGACCGCACCATGGACTGGGCGCGGATTTCTTAACGGCAGTAGGTTGCGAAGCGATAGCGCGGCTCCGTTTGAGACCAGTCAGAGACTACGCTGAGTTTATGCGGAAACTCCGGAAAGAAAGTGTCGGCATCGGCGGGCGTTGCATCAATTTCGGTCAGGTCGAGCTCGTTGGCCAAATCGATGAACTGACGGTAGATTTCGCCGCCGCCGATAACAAATACCTCGTCTGATTCCCCGCAGGCTTTCAACGCCGCCTCGGGCGAATCGTAAACCTCTGCTCCGGCAGGAGCATAATCCTTCCGGCGGGAAATAATAATGTTGCGGCGCCCGGGAAGCGGACCCTTTGGGAAAGACTCGAAGGTTTTGCGGCCCATAATTATCGGGTGGCCCATGGTCAGGGCCTTGAAGCGCTTTAAATCGTCTGAGATATGAAACATCAGGTCGCCTCCGCGGCCAATAGCCCCGTTGCTGCAGACCGCAGCTATAATCTTAACAGTCATCAGTCTTTCTTCTTGGGATTTTTGTTAAAGCGATATGTAACCGAAAGCATTATGTAGCGGCCGAGCTGATTGCTCCAACTTTCGTAGCGGCCCTGGGCGTTTACGCGCAGGCTGTAGTCGCGCAGCTGCCCGAGAATATCGTAGCCCTTAAGTTTAAAGGTCAGGTTGCCTTTAAGAATCGATTTGGTCAGCTGGGCGTTCCATAAACATTGCGCACGGTTCATCTCGGCTAATTCATAACCTCGCGCCCAATGCACGCGTAAGTCAGTAGTCAGCTGCATTTTCCAGGGCAGTTCAACAGTTGCATCAAGCCCGGCGGTATAATCTCCGGCGCGTATGGTATTGAAGTCTTCGCGGTCGCCGTTCGAAATGCGCCAGGTCGGATTAAAATCCAGGCGAACGACCGAGCCGTTCTTGAACTTATAGGCCGAACCGAAAGTAATGCCGTAGGATTGAGTGTCGACAATTGACTTTTCGGGAAACTCGGTTGAGGTCGTTACGAAGTCAACACTATGAACCAGACCGCCGTTAACGCTGCCCCCAAGGCTCAGCTGCCTGTCGCGGCCGAACTCATAATAATAGCTGACATAGCCGTTGAAATTGCGGTTACCGTTGATATTCATGGGCATATAGGTCGTAACACCGGTTTGCGGGTTATAGAACGAGGCCGAACCAATCTGGTTTTGGTCGAAACTTGCCGTAAGGTAGGCGTAGAGGTCGCCGCGCTGCGCGCGACCGTGGCGATAGACGTTGAGGTACACCCTGTGGTTCAGCGAGTTCTTGAGGTTATGACCATTATAGGCATAAACAAACAAAGGATTAGCCGACACGCGGTTACGGAGGTACAAATCGGGCGAGGGCTGATCGGTGTTGGTATAATACGACAGTCCGCAACCGACATTATAGAGCTTATTGGAAGAGCCGAAGCCTACGCTGAAAGTCGGCGAGAAGCTGTTGGTGCGGAGCAGAACCGATTCATGGTCGGCGCCCAATGGGTTATAGTCGAGATGGTTGGAACGATATTTGTGGGTTAAGCGCAAATTAATGTTGAATCGCGGATTGAATCCCGAGTCAACCATGGCCGTAGATTCATATTGGTAAAAGGCTCCAAGAAAGGATTCGATGTTATGGTCGTTGGTTACGGAATTATAGGTGCTTTCGGGGTCGGCAAAAGCATTTGCGGGTAACACCATAGAGGGCAACATCGAAATGGCGTCGACCGAGTCGAGCGACTCGGTAAAGAGTTCGTAATCTTTGGAAGTATAGGTATAGTGATATGCGCTGCTAACGTCTATATTGAACGATTTGCGGCGCTTTTCATCAACGTCTGACCACTCGCGGCTATAGCTTGCGCCGCCTGAGAACTTACCGGTTTCGGGGCCGTTGGTGGAGTATTTGAGGTTATTGACCGGTTCGGCGGGATTGGTGTTGGCGCCCCCGAAGGCCTGCGAATAAACCGATGCCTGCTTATAGTTGATGCGATTAAAGTTGCCCGCCGTCCACACATTGAACCTGCCGGCAACGGAGGGGAATCGCATATCGGCCCCGATGTTCAGTTTTGCCGTAAGGTTGTCGCGTTCGCTTCGGTTGGCGGTTCTCAGTCGGGTGAGCAGAATGTCGTTATAGCGCTGCGATTTCAGCCGGGCAAAGACCGAATCGAGGGCTTCGTTGCGGGTTGACTCTTCGGGGAAACCGTTGAAAGTTGCGGAACGGGAAACCGAGGTGTCCTTATTGCGGTCCCACGAAAATCCGGGGCGCGCATAGAGATAAACCACTTCGCCTTTATAGTTGAAGTTATGATCGGTTTTGACCGAAACGCCTTTGGAGTTATTGACGTTCGCGCTGTTTCTATACAGATTGCCCGAGGGGTAGAACAGGGTTGATTTGGAGTCGTTTAAATCATCGAACGTTTCCAATCGGACGATGGCGTTGCCACTGGCCTTGAATTTTCCTTTATCAGGTTCATAGAGATAGTCGAGGCCGGCGGTCTCTACGCGGCCGTCGCCACCCCTTCGACCGTAACCGCTCCAGCGGTCCCAGCCGTCGCTGGCGCTGCCGGTCTGAAAGTCCATCAGGTTATTGCAGTTGCCGAAAACCGTAAGGCGGAAATCTTTTGTGAAGCCCATAACGAAGGCTTTGCCCATATAGCGCTTCGACGTTCCGTAGCCGCCCTCGATAGAGGCCATGGTGCCCAAGGCATATTCTTTTTTCAGAACCACGTCCATAACCAGGTTTTCGGAGTTTTCGTCGCGGTCGAGCTTCTGCGACTCCTGGGTCAGGTAGTCGTTTTCGCCGGCCTTGTCGTAGACCTTGATGTTCTGAACGGTATAGGATGGGAGGTTTTTCATGGCAACGTCCATGTCGCCGTTGAAAAAGTCCTTACCGTTAATCAGCAGCGAGTTAATTTTGCGGCCATTGACGGTAATTTCGCCTGCGGAGTTTATTGAGGCATTGGGGAGCTGCTTGACCAGCGATTCAAGCATCGAACCTTCGGCGAGGTTAAAGGCGTCGGCGTTGTAAACAACAGTGTCGCCGTTCATAACCATTTTAATTGCGGTTGCTACAACCTCAACCTCGTTGAGCGCCCTATGGCGTTCGCGCTCCATACGCAGGGTACCGATCCAAACTGCGGTCTGGTCAACATATTTGCGCTCGAATTCCTTAACCAGCGGCTCATAGCCCTCGCGGTCGAGGGTGAGCAAGAATTTGCCGGGCTTGGCGGTTACGAAAGCGCGGATTTCGCCGTTTTTCTCCGTAATCTGCTCTTTGGTGTTACCGGAAATGAGTTTGAAAGGAATCGTGGCCGTATCGTTTACAGCGGATATATTGATAGCCACGGAGTCGAGTCCGACCCATTCGGTAGTGTCGCCTCGGGTAACGTAGGCGCGAAGAATGAAGTTGTCATTTTTGGCTGCTACGCTCAAGGTTGCGATCAGGGCAAGGATTAGCAAAATTCGACGCATAATGTGGAAAACCAAACGCGGGTTACGGATGTTATATAGACAAACCTAATTAAATCTATTTTGACTATGGAAGAATTTGAAAAACTTATCGGTGGGGCTAAACCCACTCTCGTAGACTTCTTTGCAACCTGGTGTGGTCCCTGCAAAATGCAGGCGCCGATTCTTGAACAGGTCAAGAAAAACGTTGGCGACAAAGCAAATATCATCAAGGTCGACATTGACCGCAACCCCGAACTGGCAAATCGCTATCGCGTTCAGTCGGTTCCTACTCTGATTATTTTCCAGAACGGAGAACCGGTATGGCGTGCCGCAGGTTTGCATCAGGCTGCCGACCTTGAAGCTAAAATCGAAGAAGCTTTAGTCCACCACGACTAACTTTCCGCCCTTGACATACAGGCCGCGCGAAGGGTTAGTTACCTTGCGGCCCTGAAGGTCAAAGATCGGTGTTGACGAACCGGGTTTGTCAGCGCCGATTTCGTTTATGGAGTCCTGATCGCCGGTAACGGGCACCGTGCCGCCATCAGCCAGAGTCTGGAAAGCTTGTGTGAGGAATTCGGCTCGCGCAGCCTGCGTTTGCTTCAGGAATTCAACGCCTTCGGCATAGGTGGGGAAAAGAACAGCTTCGTCGTGAACCTTCTCGGCAATAGGCCAGATTGCAAAGTTCAGTGCTACTGACTTAGTGAGCGATGCAGCCTGGGCGTCGATAAACTTATCGACTTTGTCAACAATTCCGCCGGCCACGAGCTGCTTCCAGGCATCGTTGACTGCAGTGTGGAACGCCGGATCCTGACGCAGGCGGTTAATCCAGGTGAAGACCCACTCTTCGCCACGGCCTTCCTGTGCAATAAGTGCGCGCGGACGCGAGCCGAAACGGGCGCTGTTGTCGAACGCAAAGTCGAAGTCCCATACCGGGCCGAAGGTAAAGCGGTCGTCTTGCATATCCTTGTAGAAATATACGGAGCGGAAAGAGTTTGGTTCGGCGGTGTATTCAGCGGTTATATACCACTGTACCAGCGATTCCAGATTCAGGTATTTGCGGTAGCCGTTGGCGGGATCGAGCCAATTGTCGGCAAAAAGTGCATCTTCAAACTTCTGAAGGTGGGCGGCGATGTAATCTTTTTGGGCGGCAACGATAACATCCTCGTCGGGCGACTTAACGGTAACCTTAACGCCGCGCGAAGTGGTGACTACAGTGCCTTCGTTATCGTCGGCGCCCTCGTCGATTTCGAGCAGGTAGCCGCCGGTAATATCAGTTGAGGCATCAACAACCTCGGGCTGCTCGGTAATGAGCACGCGCTTTTTGCGGATGTCGATCTGGTCGGTAATCTGATATGTGCCCTGACTTTCACCGTTGATAGTCAGGTCAACGAAGCGCCAGCCGGGAGCAAAGGGCTGACCGGTCTGCAGGGCAATGTAGGACGCTACGGCGTTGCGAAGCAAGGTTTTATCGCCGGCCTGGGCCATGAGGTTCCACTTTTTGGCATTGGCGCCATCGGGACCGAGCAGTCGGGCCTTGGCCAGAAGTTTTACCTTATAGGGCTTTTTGGGCAGAGCGAATTTTGCCGAACCGCGACCGCGCAGACGGGCGCCTTCGTAGGTTGTGGAGGTGCCGTCGGCATCAACAATGACCATGTTGGAGGTCACATATGTTTCAGTATTGATGGCCGAAGGGTCATCGAGAGTGATATGCACGGCAGGGAGATCGGAAATCAGTCCCTGGCCGGCAGCACCGAGAACCCAGGCTCCCAATGCCATAGCTAAAAGTCTTTTCATGATTGCTTAGTTATTTGGTTTATAGTGCAAAGATACAAATAGTTTGCGAAACGGCCAAATCTCGCCCGCCAATTAACAATATCGGGCAATAAAGAGAGCTCGGGGCGCGTTAAATGGGTATGAAAGTGAAATTTCTATTGGGGCTGCTGATTGCGGCGGCCGCCTTAAGCGCATGCTCCGGGGCCAAGCTGTCGGTAGCCGACG
The DNA here is from genome assembly GCA_964528425.1 of uncultured Bacteroides sp. Taxonomy (GTDB): domain Bacteria; phylum Bacteroidota; class Bacteroidia; order Bacteroidales; family Muribaculaceae; genus UBA3263. The sequence continues at coordinate 2,675 of CAZGTD010000043.1, read as the reverse complement.
AGCAAATGGCCCGCGGGGAATATTTCGATGCCTCGCGAACATATAGAAAGGTCTACAACAAACTGACCAAGAAGGAGGAACGCTCAAAGCGCGGCGAAGTGGCGCTGAAAATGGGCGAATGCTACACCCGCCTGTCGCAATTTCCGCGCGCCTCGGCGGCATATCAAAACGCACTCCGCTATGGCGTAGGCGATTCAACCACGGTGTTGGCGCTGGCGCGGTCGCTCCACGCCGAGGGCAAATATGCACCCGCCATCAAGGCCTACGAAGAATATCTGGCCCAAAATCCGTCCGACGAATGGGCCCGGCAGGGGCTTGCCGGCGCCAGAGCTGCCGTGAGCGCCAAGCAGGACCCGACGCGCTACGTTGTGCGCCAGCACAAACTGCTGAACTCGCGCCGCAGCGACTATGCGCCGATGTTTGGCGGCGAGGATGACGACCGCCTATATTACACTACCACCAACGAAAAAGTCAAGGGCGAAGCCCGCTCGGAAATTACCGGAACTAAAAAGCCCGACATTTGGGTAATGAAGAAAAACGAGCAGGGACAGTGGGAAAAGCCCGAAGCGGTCGAAGGCGAGCTGAATACTGAAGTTGAAGAAGGTGTATGCTCTTTTTCGCCCGACGGCAACACCATGTATCTTACCCGCGCCCGCCGCGAGCTGAATTCGTCAACGGTAGTTGAGATTTTCACCTCGTCGCGCTCATCGGCAACATGGAGCGCCCCTCAGAAGTTTGAAGTTACGGCTGACACGCTTTCGTCGGTGGGCCACCCGGCGGTTTCGCCGTCGGGCGAGTGGCTATATTTTACCTCCGACATGCCGGGCGGTCAGGGGGGCTACGACATTTGGCGCATCAACCTAAAGGAGCGCGCCGGCTCGCTCGAAAACCTCGGCGAATTCATCAATACGCCCGGCGACGAGCAGTATCCCTACATGCGCTCTGACTCGACGCTCTATTTTGCATCTGACGGCCATCCGGGCATGGGAGGCCTCGACCTGTTTCGCGCTGAAATGACTCCGTCGGGAGGCTGGAGTGTCGTCAACATGGGCTGGCCGGTAAACTCGCCGGCCGATGACTTTGGCATTACCTATGCCCGCGGCTCTGAAAGCGGCTTTTTTTCGTCGAACCGAGGCGACGCCCGCGGCTATGACCATATCTACACGTTTGAACTTCCCGACCTTCAGATCTGGATTTCCGGTTGGGTGCTCGACCGCGATGACGAACCCGTTCCCAACGCAGTTATCCGCATTGTCGGCAACGACGGCTCCAATCAGAAGGCGCTCGGAAAAGATGACGGCTCATTTCGCTTTCCGCTTCAGCGTGGCGTGAGCTACACCATGCTCGCCGGAGCCAAAGGCTATCTTAATGCCCGCCAGGAGTTCACCTCCGACACGGCCGAAGAAGATGCGGAATACGGTGTGGACTTTACACTGGCAAGCATCAATAAGCCGGTCGTTGTTGAAAACATTTTCTACGATTTTGACCGCGCGACACTACGGCCCGAATCAACCGACGCACTCGACGAAATGGCTCGGATGCTGCTCGAAAATCCCAACGTTACCATAGAAATGGCGAGCCACACCGATCGCTGGGGCTCGGACGAGTATAACGACCGCCTTTCGCAACGGCGAGCCCAGTCAGTTATTGACTACCTGATTGGCAAAGGAATTACCCCCGACAGGCTGCAGCCCCAGGGCTACGGTAAACATCGGCCGAAGATTATCACAAAGAAACTCGCCCGCGAATATCCGCAATTCGAAGAAGGCACCGAGCTGACTGCCGAGTTTATTGAAACGCTGAGCCCCGAAGACCAGGATGCGGCCGACCAGATTAACCGCCGCACGGAATTTCAGGTGTTGAGCATCGACTATAAAATGTTCTGATAATGTTCTTGCTTTTAGGTTCGTGTTTCACAACCGAAGTTGGCCAACGCCTTGCCGCCGATGGTTTGAACGCGATTATCAATCCAACCGGCAATCTTTATAATCCTCTGTCGGCCGCGCGCACCATCGAGAACATTGAGGCCGGACGCCGCTATAGTGCCGACGAGCTCATTGAGGTGCAAGGCCTGTTCAGGTCGCTCGACCACCATACGCGCCTTGCGGCCCCTACCCCCGGCGAAGCGATTCAAAAGATTAACGATTCCATGACATTGGCCGAACAGGCCCTGAAACAGGCCTCGACGATTATTATAACGTTTGGCACCGCCTACGTTTTTGAGCGCAACGGTTGCGTGGTTTGTAACTGCCATAAGCTTCCCGCCAGGGAATTCGTTCGCCGTCGGCTCTCTGTTGAAGAGATTGTGAATGCCTGGCAACCGATTATCGACCGATACCCCGAAAAACGGTTTATCTTCACCGTGAGCCCCATACGCCATCGCGCCGACGGCCTTCACGGCAACACGCTGTCAAAAGCCACCCTGCACTTGGCAATCGACCGGCTGCGCGGAGCAGAGTATTTCGACGCCTACGAGATTTTAATCGACGAGCTGCGCGACTGGCATTTTTATGCTGCCGACGGCGTACACCCCGCTCCGGCGGCCGTAGACGCCATATATGAGCGATTTCGTAAATGGCTGGCCGGCAAAGAGGTTTGAAAAATAATTGAAAAAAGTTATAAAAAAATTTGGTCAGTTCAAAAAAACTGCCTAACTTTGCATCGCTTTTGAGAGC
>CAZGTD010000042.1:0-16086 GCA_964528425.1 uncultured Bacteroides sp. | reverse complement strand
GGCACCCTCATCAGCGACAGCAGCGGCATCAGCGTTTCGGCGTGGCCGAAGTGCAGCAGAATAGTTTCGCTTTCGCTCCCGGCAATGAAGCTGTCGATGCGGTCAACCATATCCTGAACCAGCGGGGCGGCGATGTCGGCGGGGAGAGTCGAAACTGTTGAGGCCGTCCGGCTCAGATATTGCCGCAGGTTGTCAACGCGCCATAGGGCATTGTATTGGTCGGCCGACAGCAGTTCCATGGCCGCATCGGCATCCGGCGCGCCCATGGCGGCCAGCGAGCTGACCGTGTAGTAAACGTCGTCGGCCAGCTTTCGGGCGTCGTTGGCGGAAAAGTCGGCATTCTTAATCAGATGGTTAACGACGGCGCTGCCCGGAACGGTGTTGTCGGCATAGTCATTCAAAACCTGTTCATAAGGTTTCTCCTTAGCCCAGTTGACGTAGGCTGAGTCGACCTGAAAGGGGCGCAGCAGGTAGTTGAACTCCGGGCCCGATGCGGTTTCAACCGAGCCGAGTCCTGACTGCATGCGCCTTACAACTCCGGTAAATGCATTCATCGAAGCTACGCATCGGCCAACATAGCTTGACTCGGCGCTGACTTTATGTTTCATTACCAAGCCGGGGAAAGCCATGCACATGCGCCTGGCAATGCCCTGCTGTTCGGCGATTCCGAGCGAATCGAGGTCGCCCCAGCGGTCGGCGGTGAGGTCAATCGCCCGGCGCGTAATCTCCAGCAGGCGCTTTCCGGCGGGAGTTAGGTTCGCTGCGTGGGCCTCGAGGGTGGCTTCGACGCGCAGAAAGCGGTCAGGCGACGTTGCGAAGCGGGCACCGTGGCGTCCGACGTGGTAAATCATTACCGGCTGCAGGGTGTCGGGAACCGCCTCTACGGAATCCGGAGCGGGATAGGGCATGCGCGAGCCGCGGCATTGGTCCAGGCTGAACGCGCCGGCGCTGAGAGCCGATAGCATAAGGGCGCCCGAAAGAGCGCCCTTAAGAATGATATTTTTAAAATGTTTCATCGTTGGGCAACAAGTTTTGCTATTTCAACAATTACCTCTGCGGCTTTGTTGAGAGAGTTGACCGGCACGAATTCGTAGCGGCCATGGAAGTTCAGCCCGCCGGCAAAGATATTGGGGCAGGGGAGTCCTTTAAATGAGAGCTGTGCGCCGTCGGTACCGCCGCGTATGGGCACTACCTTGGGGGTAAGGCCGGCATTTTTCATGGCCTGTTCGGCGATGTCAACAATGTAGCTTACGGGCTCGACTTTTTCGCGCATGTTGAAATATTGGTCTTTGATTTCCAGTTCGGCGCAGTCGGGGAACTCCTTGTTGATTTTGCGGACCAGATGTTCAAACTCTTTTTTACGGCGCTCAAAGCGGTCGCGGTCAAAGTCGCGTATGATATATGTGAGTTCGGTTTTTTCAACCGAGCCTTCCATGCCTACAAGATGGTAGAAACCTTCGTATCCTTCGGTGTGTTCGGGGGTTTCCCAACGGGGCAGCATAATTGCGAACTGGACGGCCACGCGCATGGAGTTGATCATTTTGTGTTTTGCATAGCCCGGATGCACGTTGCGGCCGTTAAAGCTGATTTTGGCTACTGCGGCATTGAAGTTTTCATATTCGAGTTCGCCGATTTCGCCGCCATCCATGGTATAGGCCCAGTCGCAGCCGAAGCGTTCAACGTCGAACTTGTGGGCGCCCCGACCGATTTCTTCGTCGGGATTGAAGCCGATGCGGATTTTGCCGTGTTCGATTTCGGGATGTTGCATCAGGTATTCGACCGCCCCCATGATTTCAGCAATGCCGGCTTTGTCGTCGGCGCCGAGCAGGGTTGTGCCGTCGGTGGTTACGAGTTCCTGGCCAACATAGTGGAGCAGTTCGGGGAATTCCGCCGGACGCAGATATATGCCCTGCTCTTTGTTCAGGCAGATGTCGCCGCCATCGTAGTCTTTAATAATCTGCGGCTTGACGTGGCGACCCGACATGTCGGGCGATGTGTCCAGATGGGCAATGAAGCCGATGGTAGGCAAGGGTTTGGAGGTGTTAGCCGGAAGAGTGGCAAAAAGATAGCCGTTGTCGTCGAGCGAAATTTCAGTCAGGCCCATTTCTTCAACCTTACCTTTAAGGTATTCGGCAAAGGTGAATTGCCCCGGGGTCGAGGGGGTCATGTTTGTCAGTTCATCAGACTGCGTGTCGAACTTAACGTAGTCGAGAAAACGGTTAAGAACGTTCATTTTGTGCTTTCTTTAAGGTAAATATGAATTCAAGGCCGTGGGGCTGGATGTTTCTAACGGTAACGGCGCCGCCCATCGCTTCAAAGGTGCTTTTAACAATAGGGAGGCCGAGCCCGGTTCCGCCGCTTTTGCGGGCGCGTCCTTCGTCAACGCGATAGAATCGTTCGAAAAGGTGGGCAATGTGTTCTTCGCCAACTCCGGTGCCGTCGTCGGCGAAGCTGAAGGTATAGGTGCTTTCGGTTGCTTCGGCCAGGCGCAGTTTTATTACTGTTCCCTTCGAATATTTCGCGGAGTTGCGGACCAGGTTCATGATTGCGTTGTTGAGCAGCGTGTAGTTGCCTTTGACCCAGGTGTCGAACGGAATATCCCATTCGAAGGTCATTTGGCCCAGCAGGTCGCTGACTTCAAGGTCGTTTGCAATGTTGTAAATCAGGTCGTGGAAATCGAAATCGGTTATTTCAACCTGGGCGGAGCCCTCTTCAAGGCGCGTAATGGAGCTTACGTCCTTGAGCAGTTGGGTGAGTCGGTCAACGTGTTCGCGTGCCTTGTTGATAAAGTTCTGGCGTAGCGATTCGGGCATGTCGGGGTCGGAGCAGATAGTGTCGAGATAGCCTTTAATGATTCCGACCGGGGTTTTGATTTCGTGGTTAAGGTTGTTGGCCGTCTGGCGTTTGATGCGGGCCTTTTCTTCGTTGGCGCGCAGTGCAACCTGGTGCTCATGTTCCATGCGCTGGGTGGCGCGGTCTTTTTCGGCGTAGAGGCGTATGATTTCGCGGGTAACGTCGCCTATTTCGTCGTGGCTCAGGTGAACGCGGTCGATATTGATGGTGCTGCCGTCGGCGGCACGTTGGGCAAACAGGTGAAGTGTGCGCACCGAGCGGGCAACGCGGTTCGAGAGTCCGAAAATCAAGCCGGTGGCTATTCCTGCCAGCACAACCAGGATTATCCAGATTGTGGGGTTATAGCTCAGGGCGCGAGCAACCGACGGAGTATAGGGCGCGGCAGTAATGGTTCGGATTTCGCCGTCGTTGCTGGTCATTACGTTAAACATCGATTCCACCGAAAGCTTCAGGTCGGGACGGATGTTGGTGCCCTCGCCCGACTCTTCGGCCAGCACCAGTTCGGGAATTACCTGGTGGCTGGAGTCTTCGAGCAGAATCAGCGAGCCGATGTGGGCCAGCGGTTGGTTTTCGTCGTCGTAAACCGAAACTCGAAGGTCGTTGAGGGTGGTGTTGTTCGTGTATTTGTCAATAAATTCGAGGGTCTGCTGCAGGTCGTCGCCATGTTCGTAGGCATCGATAATCGTTGCGTTAACGTTTTTCAGCGTCGACTCCATCTGCGACTGGCGCAGCTCGAGCTCGTTTTTGATAGTATACCACACAAGCAGCCCGATGATTGTCCAGAGCAGGACAACCAGCGGGATGAATTGCGACCAGAATAGTTTAGACGACCTCCTTGAAGCCATAGCCAAACCCTACGCGCGTTTCTATATGCTTGCCATAAGCGCCGAGTTTTTTACGCAGGCGGGTGAGGCTGGTGTCGACCGTTCGGTTGCTGACAACAACGTTGTTGCTCCAGACCGTGCGGATAATTTCTTCGCGTGAATATATGCGGTTGCGATGTTCGAGGAAGAACATCAGCAAATCGAATTCGGTTTTTGACAGTTGCTGGGCAACCCCGTCGATATAGCATATTTTTTCGTTTCGGTTCAGGCGCAGGCCTTTAAAAACGATGTCTTCCTCGTAGGAGGCCTTTGAGCGGTTGGCGGCTATGTGGGCCGAAACGTTGGAGCGTCGCAAAACCGAACGCACGCGTGCCAGAACTTCGGGAATCGAGAATGGCTTGGTGATATAATCGTCGGCGCCGATATTTAGACCCATAACAGTGTCGTCTTCGTCGCCGAGGGCGGTGCAGAAAATAATCGGCTTATTTTCGAGCAGCTCGTTGTTTTTCAGCTTATGGGCGAAATCAAAACCGCTCATTTTGTCCATCATAATGTCAACGATGAACAGTGAGTAGGCCGGCAGGTCCATTTCAAGGGCCTCCTCGGCTGAATTGGCGGTGTCAACTTCGTAGCCTTCTTTAACGAGGTTATAGCGAAGAATCTCGCAAATTGACTCTTCGTCGTCGATAACAAGGATTTTTACTCTCATAAGTTACGGTGTTCCAAAGATTTTGGCGCAAAGTTACAAAAATTAGTTTTACAATTCAGTTACAGAAATGTTAAATTTTTTTAACCGCCAATGTCGATTCCGTTGTTATGCCTGATTTAGAGAAAAATGAAAAATTTTTAATTATCGGTGAACCTTTTTGCGGCGGGAGGTGTTTTAATGGTGTAAAGCGACTGAAAGAGAGCTTTACTTCATGTGTGAATGATTGTGATAATGATTGGTTTATTATTCGACGAGGAGTGACTGCGACAGCCATTCCTCGCCTGCATTTTATACCGTTGCATATAACAAACAGCGGAGGTTGCACCTTAATAATTGTGCAACCTCCGCTTGCGGTAGCGAATCCGGGACTCGAACCCGGGTTTCCGCCGTGAGAGGGCGGCGTGCTAGGCCACTACACTAAATCGCCTTTTTTGCACCGCAAAGTTACCAACTTTTTCCGACTTCCGCAAATTTTTTCCGAAGTTTTTTGAATTATATAATGGTCGAGGCGACTCAGGTTTGCAGAAAATGTGTTATATTTGCTGCCTGAGAATTTAATCAATATCAGTTATATGGGAAAAGTATATACTCCTGAAAATATTACAGAACTTGGGCGCGACGACGTTTTTGTTTTTGGCAGCAACCTGCAGGGAATCCACGCCGGGGGCGCCGCGCGCATAGCACATCAGAAATTCGGCGCAATTATGGGCCAGGGCGAAGGGTTACAGGGCCGGAGTTATGCCATCCCGACAATGCAAGGCGGCATCGACACGATTAAGCCCTACGTTGACCGCTTCATAGATTTTGCGCGCGAATGTGACCAGAACACTTTCTATGTTACTCGCATAGGCTGCGGCATAGCCGGGTTTACCGACGAAGAAATCGCTCCGCTGTTCAATGATGCCTACGACCTTTATAACGTTCGTCTGCCTAAATCCTTTTCAGACATTATTGAACGCAACCGCCACTTATAAGGGAATTGGTAGTTAGCGATTATTTTCGTAACTTTGCGGTCATATAACCAATCACTGTTTTTTCTATGAAAGTATTAAAACTTGCTCTTGCTATGGCACTTACTCTCACTGCCTGCACCAAGGCTCCGTCGACCAAGAGCCTCGACCTGACCAAACTGTCGGACTCGATTGCTCCGGGCGAAGATTTCTATCTCTACGTCAACCAAAGCTGGATGAATGAACATCCGCTAACCGGCGAATATGCCCGTTTCGGTAATTTCGACCTGCTGCGCGACACCGCCCAGGAACGCGTTCGCCAGCTCGTTACCGGTGTTGCCGCATCGAATCCCGAGGAGGGCTCGGTTGCATATAAGGTTGCAACAATTTATAATCTGGCCATGGACTCCACGCGCCGCAATGCCGAGGGCGCAACCCCGATTCTGGCCGACCTCAAGCGCATTGAGTCTACTCCGAAAGATTCGTTGACCGATCTGTTTATGTGGATGCACGCTAACTATGCGTCGCCCTTCTTCGGCGCCGGCCCGATGGAAGACATGGGTAACTCCAATGAGTATGCAATGTACGTTTCCGGCGGCGGAATGGGTCTGGGCGACCGCGATTATTACCTGCAGAACGATGAACGCAACACCCAGGTGCGCGAAGCATACAAGAAACTCATAGTTGACCAGATGATGAACGCCGGCTACTCCGAAGCCGATGCTCAGCGCGTAATGGCCAACGTAATGAAAATTGAAACCTCGCTCGCCGAAAAAGCCTGGACCCGCGAACAGAGCCGCAATATTCCGGCAATGAACAATCCGCGCTCGCTGGCTGAGCTGGAAAAAATGTATCCCGAGCTCGACTGGAAGCGTTTCTTCCCCGAAACTATGGGTATTGACGCTCCCGACCGCGTAATCGTTACCGAAATCGAACCCGTTAAGCGCGGTATGGAGCTGCTGGCTAAATCTTCGGAGCGCGAGTTGAAGGACTACTACCTCTGGAACTACGTCAGCAACGCTTCGGCCTTCCTGAGCGACGCGTTTACCAACTCGAATTTTGAGTTCGCAAAGGTTGTTAGCGGCGTAACCGAACAGAAGCCCCGCTGGAAACGCGCCCTGGCTGCCACTGAAGGCATTTTGGGTGAGGCAATCGGCGAACTCTATGTTGAGAAATACTTCCCCCAGTCGTCGAAAGACTATATGGTTGGACTTGTTGAAAACCTGCGCGAAGCCCTTGGCCAGCACATCGACAACCTGACCTGGATGAGCGATTCAACCAAGGCCAACGCCCGCGAAAAACTCGCCGCGTTCACTGTGAAAATCGGCTATCCCGACAAGTGGAAGGACTATTCCACAATGAACATCGACCCGAAGCTCTCCTATTATGAAAATATGCATAATGCCAACATGTGGCATCAGGCCGACACCTATGCAAAATGGGGTAAACCGGTCGACAAAACCGAATGGGGCATGACTCCGCAGACCGTCAACGCATATTATAACCCGATGGCCAACGAAATCGTGTTTCCCGCAGCGATTCTCCAGGCTCCCTTCTTCGACCCTGAAGCTACCGACGCTGAAAACTATGGCGGCATCGGCGTTGTTATCGGCCACGAAATGACCCACGGCTTCGACGATCAGGGCCGTAACTTCGATAAGGACGGCAACCTGCGCAACTGGTGGTCCGAAGCCGATGCGGAAGCCTTTGAAAAACTAACCCGCGGACTCGTTAAGCAGTTCGACGAAGTTGAAGTGCTTCCCGGACTTCATGCAAACGGCACCTACACTCTGGGCGAAAACATCGCCGACCAGGGGGGCCTGCGCGTGGCAATGACCGCTTTCGTGAACTCTCAGAACAAAAAAGGCGTTGATATTAAGAGCGAAGAAGCAAAAGTCAAAGGTTTCTCGCCCGCACAGATTTTCTATATGAACTACGCCAACCTTTGGGCCCAAAACATTCGCGACGAGGAAATCCGCTCGCTGACCACCAACGACGTTCATTCGCTGGGCAACCTCCGCGTAAACGTTAGCTTGCGCAACCTTGAACCCTTCTTCGAGGCGTTCAATATTAAGGAAGGCGACAAAATGTTCCGCCCCGAGGCCGAACGCGTAATCATTTGGTAATCTGTTAACGTATTAACCCTAAAAAACGAACAGACTATGAAAGTTGAAAAAAATGCCTATGTAGCGATTTCCTACGACTTGTTTGACCTTGCCGACGGCAAAGAGGAGCTCGTTCATCAGGTAAGTTCCGAGCAGCCTGAAACTATGGTTTATGGCGTTACGCCCTATGTTCTTGAACCTCTGGCCCAGGCCATTGCCGGACTTGAAAAAGGCGACTCGTTTTCGGTTGTGTTGACTCCCGACAAGGGCTTCGGCGAGTATCGCGACGATATGTTGCGCACCGAATCCGTGCCCCGCGCCGTTTTTGAAGAAGACGGAAAAATCGATGAAAAAAAGATTTTTCCCGGTGCGAAAATCTATTTGCAGACCAATGTGGGCCAGGAAGTAGCCGCAGTTGTGCTGGCTGTTACCGATGAGTTTGTTGAAGTCAAGGTGGACTTCAACCATCCCCTGGCCGGCCATACAGTGAAAATCAGCGGCCACATCGACGAGGTGCGTCCCGCCAGTGAAGCCGAAATCGCTGCTGCTGCGGCTATTGGCCAATGCGGATGCGGCGACGGCTGCAGCTGCGAAGGTGGCTGCGGCGGCTGTGGCTGCAACTGATGCTACCTGAAGAATTTGTTCGCCGGATTCTCAATAATCCGGCGATACCCGACCAACAAGGGCTTATCGCTGCCTTGAGCAGCGGTGAGCCCGTTGTTGCTGTGCGCCATAACCGCCTCAAAGGGAGCGCTCCCTGCCCCGGGGCCGACATAGTGCCCTGGTGCGCGGCCGGCGAGTATCTGGCCGAGCGCCCGAGCTTCACCCTCGACCCGGCGTTTCATCAGGGGCTTTACTATGTTCAGGACGCTTCGTCGATGGCTATCGATGCCGTAATCCGCTCGCTCGGCCTCAGCGGGCCGGTTCGGTATCTTGACGCGTGTGCGGCTCCCGGAGGCAAGACGACTGCCGCAATCGATGCCCTGCCTGCGGGGTCGTTTGTACTGGCCAACGAGTTTGAACCTGCGCGTGCAAAAGTTTTGTGTGAAAACCTGATGAAATGGGGATATGACAACTGCATCGTTTCGCTGGGGCCGGCGCAACATCTGGGGCGTCTGTCGCCGGGCAGTTTCGATGTGGTTGCGGCCGACGTGCCCTGCTCCGGCGAGGGGATGATGCGCAAAGACCCCAAGGCACGCGAGCAGTGGACCCCGCAGCTCGTTGACAGTTGCGCGGCCCTGCAGCGCGAAATCCTTCAGGCCGTATGGCCTCTGGTGCGACCGGGCGGATGGCTCATATATTCCACCTGCACCTTTAATCCCGAAGAAAACGAAAATAACGTTCAGTGGGCCGTTGATACTCTCGGGGCCGAACAGATTCCGCTGCCCGACATGCCCGGAGTTGTCAACGGGCACTTCTATCCCCACCTGGTTCGTGGCGAAGGGCTCTATATGGCGTTGCTGCGCAAGCCGGGCAATGAGCCGGCCGCGCCTTTGAACCGCTTGCCCGCAAAAATTATTCAGCGGGGAGTCGGACCACTGACCGAACCAAAGGGTAGGGCGGAGATTCCAACGCATGGCGCCTGCATGGCCGCCGATTTCCGGGCCGACCGGTGGCCTCAGGCCGAAGTTGACCGTCCGACGGCCATAGCCTTTTTGCGTCGCGATGCAATTCATCTCGACGATGCTCCGCGCGGGTTGGTATTGCTAACATACGGTGGGCGCCCGTTGGGGTGGGTCAACAATATCGGTTCGCGCGCCAACAACCTTCTGCCCAAGTCGCTCCGTATCCTCAAATGACCGCTTCGCGGGCGGTTAATTGAGCATCAGCGACATGTGGGGACGGCAGGCCGGAAGACCCGTAACCTCGGCAATCGGGGTTGACGAAAAGAGCATGGCCGTCAATACCTCCGGGGTAATGTCAAGGTCGTAGGGACCGGGGCGGTCGCCGATGCTGAGCCTGCCTTCGGAAATGGTATAAACGCCGGTATTTTCGGGCAGCAGCGGGTCGGAGACGCGCAAAGTCAGGCTGACGCTTGGGTTATTCTCTGCTACCGCACGCAGGGCCGCCTCGACGTTGACCACGCGCGCCATGCCGCCCGGAATCAGCCCTCCGCCGAGGGCACCGTTTTGCGGGCGGCAGAGCAGCGTTAACGGTCGGTCGGGCATTTGGCGGCGCAGAGCCGACAGAACGGCATTGGCGGCATCGTCGCTCTCTGCCAGGAGCTCGCGCACGCTCAGGGTTGACGACGCCACTTCCGGAGCCGCCCAAACCATTGCCGCAATCTCACCCGAGTCGCGGCGCGCAACGGCGGCGAACCCGTAATCGCTCAACCGGGCATCGTCCATCAGAGTCAGAAACTGGGCGCGCGAATGCTGAACGCAACAGGGGCGCGCGCTCATCATCCGTTCAAATGCCTCGTAGAGACGCGGGTCTGACGCGTCGACCTCAACGTAGTCGCCTTCGTAGGGGAAGCGGTGAATCGCCGTGTATCGCTCAGGCCGAGAATAGAAAACTGTAGAGAATCCGAAGCGCGAATAATAGCGACGAAGAGAATTCGAGGCAGGAATCAAGGCGGCGAACGTGTCGCCTCTGTCGGAGGCCTCGCGCAGCGCCTGGCGCATCAGGCGCGACATATATCCGCGGGCGCGGTACTTGCGCAGGGTACCCGCCCCATAGATATAGCCCAGGCCTACGCTGCGCCCCTGAAAAGTCATTGAATAACTCAGCAAAAGCAGCGAACTGACCGCCGAGCCGGTTTCGGAATCGTTGATGGTCAGTGCCTCTTCGTCGATATACACAGCGTCGAAAAACATTCGGCGCCATTGCGCGGAATCGGCCGGAAAGCACTCGCGCCAGATTTTCTGGATGTCATCTTTCTTACTCATATCTTAATAACACCCATCCGCGCCCATAAGTTTCCAACCACAAGGTCTTAATTACTTACCGAGTTGCAAGTATTATTATCTTCAAAATGAGAAATTTTGCTGATATAATATTTTTTTGTAATTTTGCGGTGCAGACCGTTCAGCAGACCACGCCAGAGCTGAGTGAGGCTTTGTTCGAGCCAATACCACCCGGTCCGGGGTCGTGGGCGGGATGCACTGACATAATAGAAAGCGTTTATCCGCGCTGATTCTTGACTTTCCGGAATTCTCGCAAAATTCATTTAGATGTCAAGGATTGAGCAACGGTAGATGCCCGTGGATATGTATATTATTGCATTTGGCACGCTATTTCGCGAGAAATAAGGCCGAACGCAACGGTTGCATATATTGGCGTGGGCTTCTGACGTTGTCGTCCGACATCTAAAGGGCAATGCGAGAAGCCTCGGAAAGTAGGATGGCAACAGATACAGATTCCTACGCTTTTTGCATATAAACCTATCAACCGCCAACGAGAGGATGACCGCGGCACTCTGAAAAATATGAACTATTCTAAAAGTTTAGTTTTTGCAGTCGCAATTCTTTTCGCGTCATGTTCGTCACAAAAACCGGATGCTTTGCCCCCGGCCGTAGATTCATCACGAAAGACTGTTACAAGTCTTGAAGGGCAAAAGGTCGTTGCAGAAACCGTTAAATTGACCGGCATAGAAATGTCTGACGCGCTGAACGAGGATGGCACAGACTTGGTTAAACGTCCTTTCAAATGGTTTGCCGGAATCGGTAAAGCCGACAATAAACAGGTTGCTATTGAGTTGGCTCAGCGCGAAGCTTATGCAACAATTTCCAGGGTTCTTAATAATGCCGTCAAAGACGAATCTGAACGAGGCAACGTTGCCAATAACGGCCGAGTGCAGCAAGCGTTGACTTCTCACTGGAATCAGGTGAGCGTTAGCCTTCAAAAGGCTTGTGAACCTTTTGGAAACACAACTATTGAGTATAATCCTGCTACGCGTATGTACGAAGCAACCTCCAAAATCGGCATTCGTGGAGACCGATTCAATCAGTTGCTGAACACCGCCGGCAGCTTCAAACCCACTGATCTGTCGGGAAAGGATCTTGACGACTTTATCGCAACCAATGAAGCAATAATGCAGGCCGCTCGAGGCAACTAATCTTCTAAGGCATTAAGGAAATATGAAAAAAATTGGGTTTTTCATAATAGTTTTTCTGACATTCTTGGGCGTTAAAGCCCAAGAATGTCCCCCGGAGTGGGTCAAATACACCTATGGTGGCTATTTCTATGATATTCAAAGCGATGATAACATCAGAAAACTTTCGGAATCTGACTTTAGAAATTATTTGCTTAACAGTGCGCGCGCCAGTCTTGCAAAACAGATTAAGATGAGTGTTCATGACATTGCCCAGATGAAAAAAACGGCAATAGATGGCCGGACATCGATATCATATTCTTCCAATACAAAGTTTTCAACAGACCTCAATATGAAGCTTGTGGAAACCAAGTCCATGTATTCACAATCAACGGGCCAAGGTTACGCCATTGCTTATATCGACAAAGATGCAGCTAAAAACTATTATATTAACGAACTTACCCTATTAAACAACAAAATATCCAATTCTATCGAACTATCTGATAGTTATATTGAGGGTGGATTTAAGAAAAAGGCAGAACTGGAGTTGAATAAATCCTTGAAGTTGTTTAATTCAGTCGAAGAACCTCTGTTTTGGCTGAATATTTTCGGTGCGAGTCAGTATGAAATTAACGAATGGCAGCGCAAGTTTAATATTGCAGAACAAAATGTTAAACGCCAATTGGCTGAGTTGAAGCATTCAACTGCTATTTATATTTCGTGTAATGCTGACTTGTTTGGGAAACCATATCCCTCGCTTCTAAATGAGCTGAAAGGCAAACTTGCGGCTAAAGGTTGCAGCTTTACGGATTCACCCAACAATGCAGACTGGGTGATAACTGTTAATTGTTTTGCAAGGGAGCATTCTAACGTAAAAGCAGGAAACTCAAATGCCTACTTTACGTATGTTGACGCTGCAATAACTATCGACAAGACTATTTCGCAGCAACGCATCTACGAAGATGAGGTTTCAGTCAAAGGCAGTCATACCTTCGGCTACCAAGAAGCCGCAAAAGCAGGCTACAAAGATATCATAAAAGAATTAAGCCAAATCATAAACAAATCCATCGACCAATGAGCAACTCAATAGCACTATATTTCGAACAATTAAACGCGATGAAAAGAAATGCTGAAGAACAGTCGTATGCACTTCAATCTATCTTTAAGCGTGCTTTACAAAAGGTTTCATTATCCGGCATAAATTCTTTTTATGGCTCAGATTATAATGATTGCCATGGTGATTATTATGATTCGGAATATAACTAAATTTCAATATTATGATAAAAATAATATTTTCAATCGCACTTGGTGTGGTTGCCTCCTTGATTGCTTGGTGGGCAGTAAATATTCTATTGGTACCAAAATTAGAAGTGTCGGAATTTCAATACAATAATGATAAAAAGCCATTCGTAAAAGTTTGGAACAAATCTTGGCATGGATTAAAAGTATATGATGTAAAATGTTATATTACATATTTTCTTGATCCAAATAGAAATATATTCTATAATAGAGAAGATTCAATGAAACCTCTTCTCCCTAAGGGGTCGCAGACAAACAATTATGCTATTATTAAATTGGGAGGAGATGAGCACCTTGCAAACTTTTTTAATGATGGTGACAGAATGAAAATTACCATAATTGGAGAAAATAGATTTGGAGTAAAACAGGTGTATCAAAAAGAAATAGTTGTTAAAAACACTAATATAGATGACGATAATAGTCAAGCCAACATACTCGTGTAATTTTCGGTGCAAATACTGTTATCTAAGCAATGGAACTAAAGATTCTCATCAGGTTTTTGATGTGGAATTTATGAAAGGTGTTATAACCCAAATTAAAACAATTGCTGAAAATGAGCCGAAACAACCCGTAACATTTATTTGGCATGGCGGGGAACCCCTGTTATGGGGTATTGATAACTATCGCGAAGTATTCTATTTCATGAATGAAGAATTGCGTGGTGTAGACTATAAAAACGCCATGCAAACGAATCTTTCGCTATTGAATGAGGATTACATTGATCTGTTTTTGAAATACAAAGTCCGCATAGGATGCTCTTTGGATGGTACTCGAGAAATTAACGATACTCTTAGAGTAAACGCTATTGGCAAGGGAACATTCTCTACAATAATGGAGAAGATAGAATTGTGCCGTTCGCGAGGCTTGGAGGTGGGCTGTATTGTTGTCGGTAACAAAAAGCATATCGGGCATATTCCGGAGCTATTTCACTTCCTTAGCACCCACAAACTTAATTTTAAGTTCAATCCATTGTTTAAGGCCGGAGAGGCTTCGGATGATTTCGAAAATCTTGGTATAACTCCTGATGAATATTCCGATATGTGCATAGAGTTATTTGACCTGTGGTTCAATGATGAAATGCATCATATAAAGGAATCGAACTTGGAAGAAATTGCAGCAAATCTCCTTTCTCGTAAACCTTCGTTTTGTATGTTCGGGGAGAACTGTCAAAATAGTTTTTTCGCGATTGCTCCAACTGGTGATGTTATGCCATGCGGTAGATTCTGTGATACCGACCTATTGCGATACTCATACGGAAACTTGCATTCCGAATCTCTTATTGGTGTATTGGCTCGAATTAAGTCTTCGGAAGCATATATACGAAGTGAATATATTGCGCAGAGCGACTGCAAAATGTGTCGATATTTCGATATCTGTCACGGAGGTTGCCTGCATGACGGATTCATTAAGTCCGGAGACTTCAAATCAAAAACCTTTTTATGTTCAGCATATAAACGAATTTTTGAGCATATAGAAAAACAATTGGATAAAACAATAAAACTTATATCATAATGAAAGAAAAAGTAATTCTGATGCTTTTTGCGTTAATTATTGCAATGCCAATATTTGGGCAAAATCTCCAGACTAAGCGCGTTGCTATTTTGGAAATCGTTGATAAGGAAGGGACAGTGCCATATGGAGTTAAACTAATGATTCGCAGCAAACTCACCTCTGTGATTACTGAAACAGATGGTTATGAAGGTTATGATAGAGTGGACATAGGTTCTATCTTAGGGGAACATGAATTTCAGCGCACTGGCCTTGTCAGTGAAAAGGATATTAAACGCTTGGGCGAAATGACTGGTGCGGATTACATATTGGTCGCTGAAGTGGCGAGTCTAAATAGTTCCTATCTTTTTTTATCGGCAAAGATTCTAAATGTTGAAACTGCGTTAGTTAAACGTGCAGCTGATGTTCAAACGCCGTCAACGGTGGAAGGTCTTGATGAGAATTGCAAAACTTTAGCCGGAAAATTGTTAGATGTAAATGTAGCTACAGGTGCATCTAAGGGTACATTGAATCTCAATATAGGTAAGTATGTGGGTGAGTATCTTAATGGTTTACCGCATGGTTATGGTACCATATACTTTAAAGCGGATGATAAGAATGGACGTAGTTCATATAAAGGCAATTGGAAAGACGGGCAAAGAGAAGGAGAGGGGACTATGATCTGGACATCAGGACAGAAATATGTTGGTGCCTGGCGGGATAATACACGTAATGGATATGGTAAATGTTATTATTCTGATGGGAAAATATATGAAGGTAATTATTTAAAAGGTAAGCATCATGGGAAGGGTAAGTTAACTTATGCAGCTGATGATAGTTTAGACCGTGCATATTACGAAGGCGATTGGGTCGGTGGGTGTAAACATGGTTCCGGCAAGATGGTGTGGAATAATGGGTCGCGATATGAGGGTGGATTTAAGAATGATGAATTTCATGGTAAAGGAATATATTATTGGAATGATGGTGACTATGAGGTGGGATATTATATTGATGGTAAACAAACCGGCGATGCAGTATTATATCACCCGAATGGCCGTTATGAAAAAGGGCAATATGAAGATAATAAAAAAGTAGGAAGATGGGTGCTTTATTCACCAAATGGCGAATATATTGGCGCTAAATATAAATAATCAGCTTTTATACTTGAACTATTCTAATATTTACGAAATAAAATGAAAACTAAACTTTTAGTATCTTTGATTATCTTTGTCAGTACTATGCCTGCTTTTGCGCAGGTGAACTCTGCAAAACGTGTTGCTATCCTTGAAACTGTTGATAAGGAGGGCACAGTTCCGTATGGTGTTAAACTGATGGTGCGCAGTAAGCTCACCGCAGAAATTACCGCAACGCCCGGCTACGAGGGTTACGACCGTGTAGATGTGGGTTCGATTTTAGGCGAGCACGAGTTTCAGCGCACCGGGCTGGTCAGCGATAAAGACATCAAGCGTTTGGGCGAGATGACCGGAGCGGAGTTTATTCTCATTCCTGAACTTGCCAAACTTGATGGAAATCATATTTTAATTGTTGCCAAAATTTTGAATGTCGAAACGGCAAAAGTCGATAAAGCGGCAAATGTTCAAACGGCAACCGACGTTGAGTCGATGGATGAAGCGTGTCGCGACTTATCGTCGCGCCTGCTCGGAGTGCATCGCGGAAAAACTATTACCCTTTAAACATGCTTTTTGATGGCTGGTAACATGTGAATAATGGTGGAATCACAATATTCAATGAGGCGTGGTTAAACAATCGCCTTGAAGGGATTGTGAGCTGTGAAAATGCAGGCGAGGAATGGCTGTCGCAGTCA
>CAZGTD010000041.1:0-16157 GCA_964528425.1 uncultured Bacteroides sp. | reverse complement strand
TTGCATCTTTGCCCACATTGCGGGTGTCGGGCACCTGCTTGGCGAGCACGATGATATTAAGGCTCATACAATTATTATGTTTAGTGAATGATTGATTTAGCGTATTCAGATGCGCATAATGCAGGCTGCAAAGATACGAAATTTTTTCTTAACTCAAAAAATATCGGCCCAAATTCGTCTTTTTAGGAATGATTTTGTTCCAATCGGCCAAGAATTTTAGTAGCGTAAACGATATCGTGGAGGGCAAGACCGATATTATACGCAAGGATGCGCTCGCTTGCCGACGTGCGCCCGGCAATGCGGCCGGCGAGCACATCGCCGAGCTCGCCAAAACTGCGGAACTCGTTGAAATGCTTAAAGCCACACACATGGCCGCGGTCGTCGGCAAAAACTTTATCGAAAACCGTGTCGCAGTTCTGAAATCCACGAGTATGGACCGGGACAACAAGCACGCCGGGCTTGAACAGCTCGGTTTGCGGCATCAGCAGGCCGTCGGCAACAGTTATGCACGACACAACAACATCGGCACCATCAATGAGTTGCTCCATACTGTCGACAATCTCAACGCTAACATTACCGTAGTGTGAGAGGCGAGCTTCGGTTTTTTCGGCATGGTCCTTATAGCGTTTGAGTCTGATGATCATCGGGCGGTCGGCATTGGTGGCCAACAGGCAGTCGATGGTAGCATTGCCGGTTTCGCCCAGGCCTATGAAAGAATAAACCCGGGCATCGGGAGCCCGCAGGGTGTTTATTGCAAGGGCCGCAACAGCCCCGGTGCGCATCGACGTTATCCAGTCGCCATCTAACAGGGTTGTCATGTTACCCGTTAGAGTGTCGGTCAACATAATCTTGCTTTTTAGGGCCGGAACCTGTCCCACTACCCTACTTACAATTTTACAGCCGTAGGTGTGGTAGGGTTCGGGGAGCACACAGGGCATGGTGTTGACAAAATCCGTCTCTCCGATATGGAGTGAGATTTTTGGAGGCAGCTGCGACTGCGGCTTCATTAAAAAAGCCTCGCGCACCCAGCCGACACATTGTTCGGGAGTTATGGCGAGGTTTTTTATTTCGCTGTTGGAAACTATTTTCATTTTACGGCTTTGAAACTCATGTCGAGACCTTTAACCGAGTGGGTCAATGCTCCGACCGATATGAAGTCAACGCCGGTTTCGCCATAGGCGCGGAGCGTTTGGAGCGTTATGCCGCCCGACGATTCAATTTCGGTTGCGCCATTTATTCGCTTAACGGCTTCGGCGGTGCGCTCGGGGGTGAAGTTATCGAGCATTATGCGGTCAACTCCGGCGGCAAGGGCTTCGTCAATTTCGGCAGTATTGCGCACTTCAACTTCGACTTTCAGGTCGCGGCCTGTTCGGCGGCAATAATCTTTTGCAGCCTCAACGGCCTTGGTTATTCCGCCGGCAAAGTCAACGTGGTTATCTTTAATCAGAATCATGTCGAACAGACCGATGCGGTGGTTACCGCCTCCACCGATTTTAACAGCCTCTTTGTCGAGCAGGCGCATTCCCGGCTCGGTTTTCCGGGTGTCGATAACCTTGGTTTTCAAACCGGCCAGCTCCTGCTGGTAGCGATGGGTGGTAGTTGCGATACCGCTCATGCGCTGCATGATGTTGAGCATGGTGCGTTCGGTCTGAAGCAGCGAGCGCACTGACCCTTCAACCTCAAAGGCAACGTCGCCCGGCTTCACCTCGGTGCCGTCGGCAAGAAATACGGTCATTTTCAGTTCGGGGTCGAACTTTTCAAACACTTTGCGGGCCATTTCAACTCCGGCAAGAATGCCGGGTTCCTTGATAATGAGGCGTTGTTTGCCACGGGCTTCGGCCGGAATGGTTGAAAGAGTGGTATGGTCGCCATCGCCAACATCTTCGGCAAAAGCAAGAGTCAACAGATCGTCGATGAGTTCTTCGCGCGATTTCATAAATGCTATAATTTTTCGTAATTTTGTGGCAAATTTAGGAAAAATCACAGACATATGAAAATTTTATTACTGGCCGTAGGGCGAACCACCATAGATTTTGTTGTGCGTGGACTCGAAGAATATCTCGGACGTCTGCAACACTACGTTTCCACTGAGGTGAAGATAATTCCTGACATAAAACAGAAAGGGTTGATCGCCGAACGCCAGAAGCAACTTGAGGGAGAAGCGATTCTTGCGGCACTCCAGCCGAGCGACCGCGTTATTCTGCTCGACGAAAATGGCCGCGAATACTCCTCGCGGGAGTTCGCGGCCTGGACGGAGCGCCAGATGGCTTCCGGCGCAAAACGGTGTGTATTCATAGTCGGCGGACCATACGGGTTCTCGCCTGCGGTTTATGATCGGGCAGATTCGAAAGTGAGCCTCTCAAGAATGACGTTTAACCATGAAATGGTAAGACTCTTTTTCGTTGAACAGCTCTACCGGGCGCAAACCATATTGCGCGGAGAGCCGTATCACCACGACTGACGGACCCCGTCGACACAATACAGCGCTCCGGCCAGTCCGCAAAAAAAGCCAATGGGACTGCTCCACCCGATAAGCGAGGCAACGGCCACGCCTGCCCCGGCTATAACACCCATAAAGTTGAACACATAAGAGAGCGAAGGAGCTGCGCTACGGCGGCTGCGGTTTGAAGATGAAATTGCAGAAGGAGTCATAACTTTAGTGTGGTTAAGTTTCATAGTGCAAAGTTCCACACCGAATGGGAAATAATTCTTCCCACAAATGTTAAAAAACATAAAAGCGGGCGCTGATGAATAACCGACAGCGCCCGCCAAATTTTTGGTTAAACCTATATCTTAGTCGCGTGAGTTCCCGAAAAAGCGGAGAAGGTAGAGGAAGAGGTTGATGAAGTCCAGATAGAGGCTCAGTGCGCCCAGAGTTGCTATATGGCTGGCCGAGGAAGCGGGCAATACTTCAGCCATGCGTTTAATCTGCTGCGTATCCCATGCGGTGAGGCCAATAAAGATAGCAACGCCAAGGAAGCTGATAATCCATTGGGCGGTGGAGCTTGCGAAGAACAGATTGACCAGAGTTGCGATTATCAGTCCGAACAGAGCCATATAGAGTAGCGAACCCAGGCGCGACAAGTCGCTCTTAGTGGTGTAGCCATAAATGCTCATTGCACCGAAAGTGCCGGCACAGATAAAGAATGTCTTGGCAATCGATGCTCCGGTGTAGATGAAAAATATCGGCGTAAGCGACAGGCCGTTGATAATCGCAAACAGGTAGAAAAGTCCGGCTGCAGCCGCGCCCGACATTTTTGTCAGTCGCGCACTAAGAGCGAGAACAATAATGATTTCGGCGATAAACAACCCCCAGTAAATAAAGGAGTGGGTAGCCATGAGCTGCATGAAGCCCTGGCTTGCGGCAAAGAGCGAAACGAGCGCGGTAACAATCAGACCGAAAGTCATGCGCAGGTAAACGCCTTTCATAACCGTTGACACGCGCGAGGTTTGCGCGAAATCGGCGCCGCCATATTGCGGCATATTATAAGGATATTCGTTCATAATAAACAGTTAGGTTAAATTAGTCATTACATTCTTTCAACAACTCCGATGCCCAGAAGGTTGAGGGCAGCGCGAACAATGTCGGCCGTAGCGGCGCTCAGCGCCAGGCGCAGCGAGCGGGCTGCGGGGTCGGTTTCGCCAAGTATGGTGCAGTCGTGATAGAATTGATTGTATTCCTTTACAAGGTCGTAGGCATAGTTGGCAATCAGAGCCGGAGAATAGCTGCGTCCGGCTTCCTGAACAACGGCCGGGAAGTCAGCTATACGCTGAATGAGAGTTATTTCGCGTTCGTTGGGCACAACGGTTGAGTAATCGCCGATTTCAAAGCCTTTTTCGGCAGCATTGCGCAGAACCGAGCGGATGCGGGCGTAGGTATATTGAATAAACGGACCCGTGTTGCCGTTGAAATCTATGCTCTCTTCGGGGTTGAAAGTCATATTTTTGCGCGGATCGACTTTCAGCAGGAAATATTTCAGCGCGCCCAGGCCCACCACTTCGGCAATATTGTCGATTTCGGCCTGGTCCATGCCTTCGAGGCGGCCGCGCTCGGCGCTGACAGCCTTAGCATCGGCAACCATGGCGGCCATAAGGTCGTCGGCATCAACAACCGTGCCCTCGCGGCTCTTCATGCGGCCGTTGGGGAGCTCAACCATACCATAGCTGAAATGCACAAGGTCTTTGCCCCATTCAAAACCAAGGCGGTCGAGCAGCAGCGAAAGAACCTGGAAATGATAGTTCTGCTCGTTGCCGACAACATAAATCATTTTGGAAATAGGATAATCCTGGTAGCGGAGCTTAGCGGTGCCGATATCCTGGGTCATATAAACCGACGTGCCGTCGGCGCGAAGAAGCAGTTTGTGGTCCAGGCCCTCGGCGGTAAGGTCGGCCCACACGGAACCATCTTCCTTGCGATACATCTTGCCGTTGGCCAGGCCCTCGAGCACTTTATCCTTGCCTTCGAGATAGGTTTGGCTTTCGTAATAAATCTTATCAAAGTCAACCCCCATACGTTCATACGTTTGATCAAAGCCATCGTAAACCCATTGGTTCATGCGCTCCCAAAGGGCGCGGACTTCGGGGTCGTTCTGCTCCCACTTAACCAGCATGGCGCGGGCCTCGGCCATGAGCGGCGATGCCTTTTCAGCTTCCTCGTCGGTCATACCCTGCTCTTTGAGCGCCTTAAGTTCCTCCTTATAGTGTTTATCGAAAAGCACATAGAAGTCGCCGATAAGGTGGTCGCCCTTCTTGCCGGTCGACTCCGGAGTAGCACCGTTGCCCCACTTCTGCCATGCAAGCATCGATTTGCAGATGTGGATGCCGCGGTCGTTAACGATATTGGTCTTGACAACCCGGTTGCCACAAGCGGCAAGTATATTGCTGAGCGAGTAGCCGAGCAGAATGTTGCGCAGATGACCCAGGTGGAGCGGCTTGTTGGTGTTGGGCGACGAGTATTCGACCATTACCAGCGGCGAATCGGGGGTTGCGGCAGTGAAGCCGTAGTCGGGGGTTTCGAGCACATGGGCCAGCACTGCGTTCCAATAAGTAGGCTCGATAACTATATTAAGAAAGCCTTTGATAACGTTGAACCGGTTAACGGCAGGTTCATTATCAACCAGCCAGTTGCCGATTTCGGTGCCTACCTGTTCGGGGCTTTTGCGTGCGGCTTTAACCCAGGGAAAGGTAACTACGGTCAGGTTACCCTCGAACTCCTTACGGGTGGCCTGAGGCACAATGCTTTCAGCCGGCGCATCGACTCCGTAGAGCTCTTTAACGGCGCGACTTACGGCTTGAGCAATAATATTGTCTAAAATCATTTGTCAGAAAAACTAAATTTTTACTCCGCAAAGTTACGAATTTTCCATAATTATGCAAAATCCCCGGCCATAGTGGCCGGGGATTTTGCATAATTATTACGGAGTCAATCAGTCGTCGGCGTGGGTAGCGGCGTAGGCAGCCAGCAACTTATCCTGAACGTCGCCGGGGGTGAGTTCATAGCCGCTGAAACGCATGGTAAACGATGAACGGCCACCGGTTATAGCGCTAAGCGCGGTTGAATAAGAGCTCATTTCCTTCAGCGGAACACGGGCTGAAATCTTTTCAAACCCATTTTCGGAAGTCATGCCCATAATGATTGCGCGGCGTCCCTGCAGGTCGCTCATAACGTCGCCCATAACATCGGCCGGAACCATAACATCAACGTCGTAAACAGGCTCCAGAACTTTCGGGTTGGCGTTGCGGAAGGCTTCGCTGAAGGCATTGCGGCCGGCCAGACGGAAGGAGATTTCGTTGGAGTCAACCGGGTGCATTTTGCCGTCGTAGATGCAAACGCGCACATCGCGGGCATAGCTGCCGGTCAGCGGGCCCTGTTCCATCCGGTCCATCAGGCCTTTGACAATAGCCGGGATGAAGCGCGCATCGATAGCGCCGCCAACGATGCAGTTCACAACCACGAGCTTACCGCCCCAGGGCAGAGGCACTTCCTGAGTGTCGCGAACGTTCATTTTGAATTCCTGGTTGCCGAAACGATAAGTATCGGGCGCAGGCATGCCTTCGGTATAGGGTTCGATAATCAGGTGAACTTCGCCGAACTGGCCGGAGCCGCCGCTCTGCTTTTTATGGCGATAGTCGGCGCGCGCAGCCTTGGTAATGGTTTCGCGATAAGGAATCTTCGGTTCTTCAAACACGATAGGGAGCTTATCGTTGTTTTCAACGCGCCATTTAAGAATGCGCAAATGGAATTCGCCCTGACCCTTAATCAAAATCTGCTTGAGTTCGCGGCTCTGCTCAACAACCCATGTGGGGTCTTCTTCGTGCATACGCGTCAGAATTTCCATCAGCTTTTCGGAGTCGCTTTCGGTTACGGGGCGCACCGCGCGGGTATATTTGGGCTCGGGATAGCGGATAAAGTCGTAGGCCCAGTCGCAGCCTTTGGCATCAAGAGTGTTGCCGGTGCGAACATCTTTGAGCTTAACTGTAGCGCCTATATCGCCGGCGCAGAGTTCGTCAACCTGAGTGCGGATCTGGCCGCAAACTGTATAGAGCTGGGCAAGACGCTCCTTGGATTCGTCGCGCGACACGTTTGTAAGGTCGGCACCCGCCTTGAGTGTTCCGCTCATAACCTTGAAGTATGACACTTCACCAATATGCGGCTCAACCGATGTTTTGAAAACATAAAGGCTCAGCGGGCCGTCGCTATCGGGTTTCACCACGGTGCCGTCGGTAGCCTGGGGCGCAGGCATTTCCTCTACGAATGGAACAACATTGCCGAGGAATTCCATCATGCGGCGAACGCCCATATCTTTAGCGGCGCTCACGCAGAACACCGGGTAAATCGATCGGTCAACAAGACCTTTACGGATACCTTCGCGCATTTCATCTTCGGTCAGATGACCGGCGTCGAAGAATTTTTCCATCAGCGATTCATCGTTTTCGGCCGCGGCTTCAACCAGAATCTTGTTCAGTTCGGTTGCCCGCTCCATTTCTTCGGCGGGAATTTCGGAAATGGTGGGTACGCCTCCATCAGGTCCCCACTGGTATTTTTTCATCAGCAGCACGTCGATCATGGCATTGAAGCCCGGACCACACTGCAGCGGATATTGGATTTGCACTACTTTAGGGCCGAAAACCTCGCGCATCTGCTCAATAACGTTTTCGTAGTCGGCCTTTTCGCCATCGAGCTGGTTAAGGGCGAAAATAACGGGTTTCTTAAGCGAGGAAGTGGTGCGGAAAATATTTTGGGTTCCAACTTCAACGCCATATTGCGCATTAACAACAATAACGCCCGTATCCGTTACGTTGAGCGCGGTAATTGCCGAGCCAACGAAGTCATCAGCGCCCGGACAGTCAATAAAATTCAGTTTCTTGCCAAGGAATTCGGCATAGAAAACGGTTGAGAACACAGAGTAGCCATATTCTTTTTCAACGGGGAAGTAGTCGCTGACGGTATTTCCGGCATCGACAGTGCCGCGGCGTTTTATAACTCCACACTCATAGAGCATTGCCTCTGCGAGCGTGGTTTTTCCGGAGCCCTTGCTACCGAGCAGGGCAATGTTTTTGATTTCTTTGGTTTTGTAGACTTTCATTCCGGTATGTGGATTAAAGGTTGATTGAATTATTTCGTGGCCTAAGGTGCCCACAAGTTACGAAAAAATCCCCGAACGGTTGCAAGCCCAGCCGTATGTTATAAAACATATAAGGCGAAAACACAATAAAACCACCGGGCCCGACGTTAAAATAATGCAATCACATTTATAAATCAGACTGCCTATGACTGAAACTTCTACTCCTACCCTTCCGGCGGCATCTGACGCCGCCACTCAAGCATCGCCGCGGGCAATCACCCTTGCTGTCATTCGCCAGTTCGCCCGCGCTTATTCCCCCTCCGGTCTTGCTTTCAGCTGATAGCTGCCAGCCCCGCGGAGGGGCTATTTTTTTGCTCCATAGTCGCAGACATTATGAAATTTTGAGGATAGGGGGAATTTTTGTAACTTTGCAGGCGATGAAGTGCGTAAAATTTATTTTTGCTGCTTTGGCGGCTGCGTCGCTCCTTACAGGTTGCGGCGCCAACCGGCAATGGACGGTGCCCGAGAATCTCCACGAGGGTAACGCCAAAACCATAGTCAGCAACGCCGCGAATGCAGGAGCGCTTGACCGCCTGCTGGAAGCTGCTGAAACCACGGTTTTCGACGTTGACGAAGAGCGCATGGCCGAATTGCTCCGGGCCGCTCTGGAAACGGGCAAGCTGTCTGATGCTCAGAAAGCAACCGCCGAATGGATGCTCCACGACGTTTGTGAAGTCAACCCCCGCGGAGCTATAGCCGCCGACTTCCGCTTCGGCACTCCCGAAGCTTCGGAAAACACCCTTTTAACATTCCGTCCCGGCGAGCCGCTGTTGGTTCTTTTCTATAACCCCGACTGCGATCACTGCCGGAAAACAATTGACCAACTGCGCGAAATCGAGGGGCTGCCCCACGTTCTTGCCGTTTGCATCGAAACCCCCTATAAACGCTGGGAGGCCACTCGCGAACTGCTGCCCGAAGATTGGACCGCAGCATTCGACCGCACTGACGTTATGGCCAACGACATCTATATTATAAGGCGTATGCCATCGATTTACCTGCTTGACGGCGAACGGCGAATTGAGATGAAAAATCCGGCTATAAGTGCAATTAAAGAACGTTTCAGCGGAAAGTGACCACGGCTCAGATAATCAGTTGGGTGCTGATTCTCGGCACTGTAGGCTACGCCATTTATGGCGGCTGGCGCGGGGCAATTGCCCAGGCGGCGTCGGTGCTGGCCTTTCTGATTGGCTTTTTGGGCGCGCGGCTGTTTGCGCCCGGCATTGCCGCCCACCTTCAGTTGCCGCAGTTCGCGTGTTTCACTATAGTTTACATTTTATGTTTTTTAGGCGTAAAGCTTATAGCCAAGGCCCTGCATCTGACAATAAAAGCCCTGCTGCTTGAATGGCTCAACCGTCTGCTCGGCGCCATTATCGGAGCAATCAAATGGCTGCTGCTGACATCACTTATAATCAACCTATTGATACTCTGCTCACCCGAAACCACGTTGTTTTCAGCCCCATTCTCGCAATGGGTCGCAGCATTTGCCCAACGCCTTTTCGGGCTGGCACTTAACCTATATAACGCATCATAAATGGATTATTCCGACGACGACGCACTCCGACGAATATCGGACCAGAACGACGACGATTATAAATATGGCTTCTTTTCCGGCGACGTTGAAACCGACATTATAGCCGCCGGCCTCAACGAGGACGTTGTTCGCCTGATTTCTCAAAAAAAAGGCGAACCGGACTGGCTTCTGGACTTCAGGCTGAAGGCTTTTCGTCATTGGCAGAAAATGACGCCCCCGACCTGGGCGCACCTCGATATTCCGGAAATAGACTTTCAGGCCATAAGCTATTACGCGGCTCCCCGTAAAAAAGAAGGGCCCAAAAGCCTCGACGAAGTCGACCCGGAGATACTCAATACTTTTGACCGGCTCGGCATACCGCTTGAGGAGCAGAAACTGCTTTCGGGTATGGCCGTCGATGCAGTTATGGACTCCGTGTCGGTAAAAACCACCCACCGGGCCAAGCTGGCCGAACTGGGCATAGTGTTCTGCTCGTTTTCCGAAGCGGTTAAGGAGCATCCCGACCTTGTTCGCAAATATCTCGGCAAAGTAGTCAGCTACGCCGACAACTTCTATGCCGCTCTGAATTCGGCAGTGTTTTCCGACGGGTCGTTCGTTTATATACCCAAGGGAGTGCGCTGCCCCATGGAGCTGAGCACCTATTTCCGCATCAACGCCGCAGGCACCGGCCAGTTTGAACGCACTCTGATTGTGGCCGACGACGATGCCTACGTTTCATATCTTGAAGGGTGCACCGCTCCCCGGCGCGACGAAAATCAGCTTCATGCAGCCATAGTTGAAATCATTGCCGAAAACCGCGCCGAAGTCAAGTATTCAACAGTTCAGAACTGGTATGCAGGCGACCGCGACGGCCGCGGCGGCGTCTACAACTTCGTCACCAAGCGGGGCCTTTGCCGCGGCGAGCGCTCGAAGATTTCGTGGACTCAGGTGGAAACCGGGTCGAGCATAACGTGGAAGTATCCGTCATGTGTGCTTCAGGGCGATGATTCTATCGGCGAATTCTATTCGGTTGCGGTTACGCGCCATCGCCAGCAGGCCGACACCGGGACCAAGATGATTCACCTTGGCCAGCGCACTCGCTCAACCATAGTCAGCAAAGGCATCTCGGCCGGCCACAGCCAGAACTCATATCGCGGCCTCGTTTCTGTAGCCGCCAACGCCGACGGCTGCCGCAACCACACCCAGTGTGACTCGCTATTGCTGTCGCCGACTTGCGGCGCCCACACTTTTCCGGTCATTGACGTTAAGAACCCGACCGCAATTGTTGAACACGAAGCTACCACCTCAAAAATTTCCGCCGACCAGCTATTCTATTGCAACCAACGCGGAATTCCGACCGAAGAAGCTGTCGGCCTGATTGTTAATGGCTACGCCAAAGAGGTTATGGCAAAATTGCCGATGGAATTTGCCGTGGAGGCCCAGAAACTCCTGGCGTTAACACTGGAAGGAGCCGTAGGATGAAACTGCTTGTCCGCATACTCATAGCCATAGCCCTCGGCGTGGGGGCCGGCTACATAATGCCCCTGTGGGGCGCCCGGGTGTTCATGACCTTTAATGCGATATTTTCGCAATTTCTCGGATTCATAATTCCGCTGCTGATTCTCGGCTACGTTGCCCCGGCCATCGCCGAAATCGGATCAAAGGCCGGCAAGATGCTCGCCGTTACGGCGCTGATTGCCTACGCCATGACCCTGGCCTCCGGCTGGTTTTCATTCGGAGTCAGCGCCTGGGCATTTCCGCATTTGATTGATTCGCACGGAGCCGTTGATGCCCTCGAAGCCCATGCCGCGGCACCCGAAGCGTTCTTCACCGTGGAGATGCCGCCGCTGTTCGGAGTAATGACCGCCCTGGTTCTGGCCTTCGTAATGGGCCTGGGCATGGCCTATTGCAACTCGTCGGCCCTCAAGCGCGGATTCAACGAGTTCCGCGAAATAATTTCGCGCACGATTATGGGAGTTATAATTCCCTTGCTCCCGATTTATATTTTCGGCATCTTCATGTCAATGACCATCGAAGGGCAGGTAGGCCGCGTAATGATGACCTTCGTCAGCATTATCGCCATTATCTTTGCCATGCATATTCTCCTGCTCATCGGACAATTCACCATTGCCGGCATCGTTGACCACCGCAATCCCTTCAAGGCCCTGAAAACCATGTTGCCGGCCTATTTCACCGCCCTCGGAACCCAAAGTTCCGCCGCCACCATTCCCGTTACCCTGCGCCAGGTAAAGACCCTCGGAGTGAATGAATCTACGGCCGGATTCGTTGTGCCCCTCTGCGCAACGATCCACATGTCGGGCTCGGCACTGAAAATCACCTCGTGCGCCCTGGCGCTGATGATCATGCAGGGAATGCCCTGGAGCGTCGGACAGTTTGCCGGTTTCATTGCAATGCTCGGCATAACCATTATTGCCGCCCCCGGCGTACCCGGCGGTGCAATCATGGCATCGTTAGGGTTACTGTCGTCAATGCTCGGATTCTCCGAGGCCGACAACGCGCTGATGATTGCCCTTTATATTACCATGGACTCATTCGGCACCGCCTGCAACGTTACCGGCGACGGCGCCATTGCCCTGATCATAAACCGAATCTTCCCTACTCCGCCGACAGGCCACGAAAATAGCTGATGGATAACCTGATTTACGTTTTGATGCGCGGCTTTGCCATTGGAGTGCTGATTTCCGCTCCTATGGGCCCGATTGGCATGCTGGTTATACAGCGCACCCTCAACAAGGGGCGCTGGCCCGCATTCTTTACCGGCATCGGAGCGTCGATTTCCGATTTATTCTACTGCATACTCACCGGCGCCGGCATAGCGTTCATAACCGACTTCATATCCTCCCAGCAGCTGCTGCTGCAGATTTTCGGCTCCATAGCCATTGCCCTGTTCGGCATATTTCTGTTTCGCAAAAACCCGGCCAAAGACCTGCGTCGCCCCGACCTGGCCGAAGCAAATACCTACTGGAAAGACATAGTTACCGGCTTTTTGCTTACGGTCTCTAATCCGCTGATACTCTTCTTTATCATCGGCCTCTTTGCGCGCTTCAACTTTTTGCTCCCAGAATTCAGATACTACCACTATTTTGCCGGCTACCTTTCTATCGCCGTGGGGGCCCTGGCGTGGTGGTTTCTGATAACATTTCTGGTCAACAAAATGCGCACCCACTTCAACGTGCGCTCCCTCTATCTGCTCAACCGCATTATCGGCTCGCTACTGATAATCTTCGCCATAGTCGGCACCATCACCGCCCTATTCGACCTCTAACCCGAACATTAAATCCGCTAATCCATCGCATTATGAAATCAAAAGGTGTTGCCTATCTTCTTTGGCTAATTGGCTCTTTCGGTATACTTGGTCTACACCGTATATATTTAAATAAATGGGGAACAGGTATTCTTTGGATTATCACAGGAGGATTATGCGGAATCGGTGCATTCATTGACTTATTCACTTTGAGTGGAATGGTAGATGTTTATAATGCCAGAGAAGAGCAAAAACAATTGCAAAACGAAATTAGAAGCTACATATTGATGCGAAATGAAGACGCATATCTTCATAGTTAACGTGAGTATGGCATAAGACATCACATTAACTATAAACCAACAAATCAGCGCATTACGCGAAGCGAGTGTAGATTTGTGAAAGAAATTTGGGGAAATGCTTGACAAAGGGGGGTGAAATTTCGTAACTTTGTAGCCTATTATGAAATCGCGAAAAGGCTTTTCGTCGGTCAGCGTGCAGCTGACGGCAACTGTTTCCGTAGCCCTGGTGCTCCTGCTCCTGGGCATGGTTGCTACGCTTGCCCTTGCGGCACACCGCATAACAACGGATATTAAAGAACACATGGGGTTCGACGTGGTTTTGGTCGAACGGTCAACCCTCGACGACATCAACCACTTCAAACAGCTTTTCAGCTCGGCTCCCTATGTAGCCTCGTTCCGCTACTTCTCGCCCGAAGAGGCCAATGAAACCTGGCATAAAGAAATGGGTGAAAATCTGACCGAGATGCTCGACGTAAATCCGTTTCTGCCGGAATTTGAAATAAACGTGAAGGCCGATTACGCCTGTGCCGACAGCCTCGACAAGATTATGCTCCCGCTGGCAGAAATGCCGGGGGTAGAGCAGGTCAACGGCCATACGGAAGTGGTTGACCACGTTAACCGAAACCTGTCGACAGTAATGATGATTCTAATTCTTGCCGTTTGCGCGCTGCTGCCGATTTCGTTCGTGTTGATCAACAATACCGTGCGCCTGACCATATATTCCCGGCGCTTCACCATCCATACCATGAAACTCGTTGGCGCATCGCGCGGCTACATACGCCGGCCGTTCCTGCTGAGCAACATGCTTCAGGGGGCCATTGCCGGCCTTATAGCCTCCGGAGCCCTTACGGGCATATACTTCTACCTGTGGAATCTGGATGCATCGTTGAGCACCGTAGCTACAGTCGAAACGCTATGCATTGTTTGCGGGGCTATGATAGTTATCGGTCCGCTTCTGAGCCTTTCGGCCGCAGCGTTCGCCACGCAACGCTACCTCACCATGAACTACGACGACCTTTTCTAAACACTAAATATGGCAAAGAAGAATTCGCAACTCGACCCCGAAAATCCCGCACGCTTTCCTCTGGTTAAAGCTAATTTTATATTGATGGCCATTGCAGCGGCCGCTATTATTGTCGGCTTCCTGCTCATGCTCGGTCCTTCGACCACTGCCGCCGGCTTTGAGCCCGACATTTTTTCTACCCGGCGCATAGTAGTCGGACCGACAATTTCGTTTCTGGGCTTTCTGTTTATGGCTTTTGCTATTATTTATCGGCCGAAAAATCAAGATTAAACTATGGATTGGCTTGATGCACTGATTTTAGGAATCGTTCAGGGACTGAGCGAATACCTGCCGATTTCATCGAGCGGTCATCTCGAGATTTTCAAACAGATTCTCGGCATGAACCTCGACCCGGACGCGTCGCTTGAGTTTTCGGTGATGCTCCATGTTGCAACCGTGCTCTCTACGATAGTTATTCTATGGCGCGAATTCTATCCGCTGCTAAAATCGTTTCTAACGATTCAGCGCGACGATAATTTCTTTTACGTTTGCAAGATTCTGCTTTCGTGCATACCCGTAGGCATTGTCGGCGTGTTGTTTAAAAAGCAGATTTCACAGCTTTTCGACGGCAACCTTACGGTTGTTGGCATCTGCCTGCTCGTAACCGCCGCGCTGCTGGCATTTGCCTATTTCACCCGCACACGCGAGATGCTTGCCAACCCCGGCAAGCCACAGGGGCGCGACATAAGCTGGGCCGACGCCTTTATTATAGGCTGCGCGCAGGCGATTGCCGTCCTGCCCGGGCTTTCGCGTTCTGGAACCACCATCGCCACCGGCATCCTTTTGGGCGACAATCGCGCCAAAGTTGCCCAATTCTCGTTCCTGATGGTCATCATTCCGATTTTGGGCGAAGGACTGCTCGATTTGAAAGACCTGTTGATCCCCGATGCCGTTGAGGCCACCACGTCGGTTGCGGTAGGCGCCGTGCCGATGATTGTAGGCTTCCTGTCGTCATTCCTTGTCGGCTGCGCCGCCTGCAAATGGATGCTCAATATCGTTAAAAAGGGCAAGCTGGTTTGGTTTGCCGTTTACTGCGTGGCCGCCGGCCTGCTATGTCTGCTCTGGTAAATGGATTTCGTTAGCGGACAGATACTGAAGGTTGACAAACCGCTTCACTGGACCTCGTTTGACGTTGTTAAGCGCATACGCGGCGTGCTGACGCGCCGCCATGAGTGCAAACGCTTCAAGGTTGGCCATGCAGGCACTCTCGACCCGCTGGCAACCGGAGTTATGCTCATCTGCACAGGCCGCGCCACAAAACTCATCGATCAGCTTCAAGCCGGCGAAAAAGAATATGTGGCAACAGTGCGCTTCGGCGCCACTACCCCGAGCTTCGACCTCGAAACTGAAATTGACAGCACCTACCCCACCGACCACTTAACCGCCGAGGCGATTGAGGCTGTGCTACCGCAATTCCGCGGCCCTATTATGCAGGTTCCGCCGGTTTTTTCAGCCGTTAAAATCGAGGGCAAACGCGCCTACAAAATGGCCCGCAAAGGCGAAGCCCCCGAACTCAAAGCCAAACCCATAGTAATCAGCGAGCTCGAGCTGCTCGATTTTGACCCGGCAACCTACTGCGCCCGATTCAGAATTGTCTGCAGCAAAGGAACCTACATCCGGGCCCTGGCCCGCGACCTGGGCGAGGCGCTCAACTGCGGAGCCCACCTGACGGCGCTGAGGCGCACCCGCGTCGGGTCAGTGTCGATTCATGACTGCGCCGACGTG
This sequence comes from uncultured Bacteroides sp., assembly GCA_964528425.1. Taxonomy (GTDB): domain Bacteria; phylum Bacteroidota; class Bacteroidia; order Bacteroidales; family Muribaculaceae; genus UBA3263. The sequence continues at coordinate 670 of CAZGTD010000041.1, read as the reverse complement.
CGCGCCCTCATCGACGAGCTCAAAACAATAACCATTGAAATTCCCAACGACAATACAAATAAATGAAACTCAGCCAATTTAACTTCGACCTTCCTCAGGAGCTCATTGCCCAGTATCCGCTGGCCGAGCGCGAAGACGCCCGCCTTATGATACTCAACCGCAAGACCGGAAAAATCGAGCAGAAACTTTTTAAAGATATTATCGATTATTTCGGCGACGGCGACGTTATGGTTTTCAACGACACTAAAGTATTTCCGGCCAAACTCTACGGCAATAAGGAACGTACAAACGCCAAAATCGAGGTTTTTCTGCTGCGCGAGCTGAACGCCGAACATAAACTCTGGGACGTTCTTGTTGAACCCGCACGCAAAATCCGCATCGGCAATAAACTATACTTCGGCGAGGACGAAAGCCTTGTTGCCGAAGTAATTGACAACACCACCAGCCGCGGCCGCACGCTGCGCTTCCTGTTTGACGGCTCTCACGAAGAATTCAAAAAGGTTCTGTTTGACCTCGGCTCCACTCCGCTGCCCGACCATATTGAACGTAAACCCGAAGAAATCGACAGCGAAATGTTTCAGACGGTCTATGCCGAAAAAGAGGGTGCGGTTGTTGCCCCCGGCGCCGGCCTCCACTTCAGCCGCATTCTGATGAAACGCCTCGAAATCAA
>CAZGTD010000040.1:0-16396 GCA_964528425.1 uncultured Bacteroides sp. | reverse complement strand
CGTTGGAAATGTCGAGCAGGTTGAAGCAGTCAACTCCGAGCCAGATGCTTTTGAAATGGCGCCAGAAACCGGAGCGCGGTTCCTGATCTTCGGAGCGGGGTGACAAAAGCGCATAGCTCAGGCCAATGTCTACGCGTTTATAGGCCGGAGTACGGAAGTAGCCTTTGTCGCGGGTAGAGCGCGGTGGAGTAACCGGCAGGCCATCGGAAAGAATGCCGCGGAGCGAAAACTTCAGCTTCGGAAACTTTGGAAAATAGTCGGTGAAATACAGTGCCAGCGAATAGCGCTGATCCGTGGGGCGGGGAACGCGGACCCCATTGAGGGTTTCGGCTGTCTTCATCAGCGAGAACGACAGCCATGAATCACTACCCGGAACAAACTGGCCGAAAAGCTTGAAGTCAAGCCCCATGGCATAACCGTTGCCGCCATTAACGCCGGCGTAGTTGAGTTTAAGGTTGTCGATTTCGTAGGGTATCAAACGGCCAAGAGCCTTATAATAGGCTTCGGCCGAGAGTTTAAACGGCCGATTGAGCGTGCGGAATGAATAATCGGTGCCTAAAATGAACTGCACTGAGCGCTGGGCCTTGATATTGCGGTTCAAAACAATGTTGATGTTACCAAGATTATCGCGCACGGGCTGACGATATTCTTTGTAGAAAGGCGATTGATAATAAAGGCCGGTTGCGAACCTGAAGGCCCATGATGAGTTTCGTTCCGGCACGAATCCGACCGAAGCGCGAGGCGAAAGCAGAAACTCGCGGTTAAAACTCCAGTAGCTGGCGCGCACGCCATAGTTGATGGTCCAGTAGCCGAGCGATGAGTTCATGCGCCATGCATCCTGGGCAAACAGCGCCAGACGCGATGACGTCAGGTCATTGTGTGACCTCTGGTTATAAATAACCCTAACCGCCTCCGGATCGTAAGGTAGGGAATAGCCTGCCGAGTCGCGGAGTTCCCACTCGCTTTGGCGGTCGCGGATTTTTTCGATATTATAGCTGATACCGTAGCTGAGATTATGGTTGCCAAGCCCGGTGTTTCCACGAAGCGATAGCGTGAATACCGAACCGCGCAGACGGTTGCGGGCATGCTCTTTGTAGCGGCCTACGCCGAGCTCGCCGCCGATTTCGCCTGCGCCTGCCTGGTCGAGCCAGTATTCACCCGAAATGTCATAGCTGACGAGTTCGTTGGTATAATAGCCCGAAGCAAGCAGCGTAAAATCATTTCCGCGATTGGGGCGGAAATTTAGCATGGCTGCACCGAAATAGGTTTCGAACCGGTCTTTTTCGCGTCCGTCGAAATAAACGGTAAAATGTTTGGCATCGGTCGACGTTCCGAAATTGGTTTCGCGGGTCTGGGGCTTGAATTCATAGTTGTTTATGGCAATATTGCCCAGAAACGATGCCTTCCACTTTTGATTTATCCGGAAATTCAGGTTGGTCTGGTAGTCGAAATAGTTCGGATTATATTCGCCGCGGGTTTCAAGCGACGAAAGCAGTGAGTTATTGCGCTTATAGCGAATGCCGTGGAGCTGCGAGAAGCGTTTGCTCCCTTGTCCGATGGCAAGTGAAGCTCCTTGAAGCGAAGCTGCGACCTGACCTTCGAACGATTCGGGCTGACGATATGTGATGTCGAGAACGGAACTCATTTTATCGCCATATTCAGCCGAGAAACCGCCGGTTGAAAAGTTTACTTCTTTAACCATTGCCGGATTGATAACCGAAAGGCCTTCTTGCTGGCCTGAGCTGATTAGCTGAGGGCGATATACTTCAACTCCGTTAATATAAACTGAGTTTTCGTCGTAGGAACCGCCACGAACCGAAAATTGCGAACTCATTTCGTTCGATGAGTGTACGCCGGCCATGGTGGTGAGCAGCGACTCAACAGTGCCTCCACTCGCGTCGGCCGCAAGTTTGTAGGCCTGATGATCGATGCGTTGCATACCGTCGGTTTGTTTCCGGAATTCGGTAACTTCGATCTCGGCGAGCTCGGTTGACGGGAGCATTTTAACATTGAGACTCACGGACTGTTGCGGGTCAATAAGCTGTCGGGTAATGTCGTGATAGCCGATGCAGTGAAACACAACAGTCAACGTGTCGGTCTTGGGAGCGGATAGGGAGTAGGTGCCGTCGAGATCACTGTAGGTGCCGATGGCGGTTCCTTTAATTGAAACCTGAACGAACTCAAGGGGCTCGTTGGCCGAACCGTCGCCATGTGTAATCTTGCCGTGTATAGTAACCTTTGCGCTTAGTGAAAGTGCACAAAGTAGGGTTATAAGCGTCAGAAAAATTCTCATCACCTATTTAACGCACGCGCGAAAAAATTATTGTGTAGCAAAAACGCTGATTTAATTCATCTGTCGTGACGGTGTTTAAATCGTAATATGCTGATTGTGAGTTCGTTGATTGAGACCAATATGGCCGAAATCCGTATAGTCGAAAAATTTCGATATTTCGGCCCATTTCCCGCAATGATTAAAAATATTGAATTCTCATCGCCTCAAAATGGGGTAGTAGTGAACCTTTTTCATCTGCAAATCGTTGATAGATATAGAGGTTAGAAAACTCGAAGCGAACATTTAAATCAAACGTAAATTCAGGTCAAAAAAATTAGCGGATTCCGTTATACTGAATATTTACATTTGAGTTGACTTATTTAATGCAAAACCAAACGCCAAATAACAAAAGCAAATTTTAGATTTGTTAAATAGTTCAAAAAGGTTGTGAACGTAAAATTTACAAATCTGCAGAGGTGTTTACAAAAGAAAGTTTACAAATGAGGTCGAAAAATTAGAAATACAAAATGCTCCGAATTTCCAATTGCAATTAGGTTGCAAAAAGGAATTCGGAGTATTTTGTTTATTTTAAGAATTGGAATACTATACAATAATCCAATATATTACGCTTGTAATATCAAGTTTATGGTTAAATATTCTGCAAATTTTCAGGAACAGTGCTTAAATACTCTTAAATATCTAATTTAATTAGCTGGTAACGAGTGCTAATATAGTTATTATGTGAATCATAGCTTCATGGTAGCGCTACTTGTTTGCAAATGTAATCTAACATGGATGTAACATTGGTTTACAAATGAAATCACAATCGCAAATTTACCCTATTTACAATTTGCAAAAATAAATTTGGAAAATTAAATTTTTATGTTTAACTTTGCAACCTGAAAATTACCAATTGCAAACCGAAATGGACATTGTAAACCGCCTTACAACCTTCATGGAAACCTATGGTATCGGTAGCACACAATTTGCCGATGCATGTGGAATTCCGCGTCCCACCCTCTCGCAAATTCTCAGCGGACGTAACAAAAAAATTTCTGATGCGGTCATCGCAAAAATTCATAGTGCCTATCCGAGCCTTAGTGTTTTATGGCTCCTCTTCGGCGAGGGACCTATGGAGTCGGGTCCGGCAGCTCGTGTTCAGTCCTCGGTTCAGGAGCCAACTCCTCAGGTTCCGGCGCAACCTGCGCCGAGAAATTCATTCTCGGTTGACCAAAATGAGAATTCAGACGACATGGGCGGTCTTTTTAGTGGTGATACCCTCTTTTTTGGCGATGAAGACTCCGAAAAAGAAAGCACCAAGACCGTTAATACCGGTGCTGAAGAGCCTGTGTTGACAATTCCTGCCGACGGCTCTAAGTCAATCGTAAATATTATGGTATTTTATTCCGATAATTCTTATCAGTCTTTTGTTCCCCGCTGATAAAAGTCGGAATTCTGCTTTATTCGTCCCAGATAAAGGTTGTAAGCATCGGATAATGGTCGCTGGAAGCAACGTTTCCGCGCTGAATATCGACCGCGCGGAAGTTCCCGCGCCATAAAACGTGGTCGATTCTAAATTTAAAATAGGGGGCGTTATAAGTAATTGTAGGGCCTGTTGCGGTTTCGGCATACGCATCTTTCATTCCTGCCTCCTCAAGAATTTTAACCGTGCGGCAGCCCGGAACGTCGTTAAAATCCCCGCAGATAATGATATCTCCGGGTAGTTGCTCAATATATGAGCGAAGCATCTTTCCTTGAAGAGCACGCTGCTTAAATGCCTCCAGCAGTTTGGAAATCAATTGTTCGCGAACGCGCTGAAGGGTTTCTCTTTTGTTGGCTTCTTCGAGCTTCTCGGCGTCGGCAAGACCCTTATAGAGCTCTTTGTCGTCGTTGTTTAACCCGAAGCTTTCCAGATGGACAGCAATTATGGTAAGCGGTTTGCCATCGTTTACGGATGTTCTGAAAATCTCCATACTTCCTTTGCTCGGCTTATTGTTGGGGGGCACAACGTGAAGAATCGGCCGTTTGGAATACAATACGGTGCCACACGATCCGCGCGAAAAATAGGGGTATAAAGAGTTGAGAGTATCGATTTGGGCCTGAGGAACGAACTTGTTCATCGGACCTTGGCTTTCGCTTTCGAGCAGAGCAACGACATCTGCATCTGAGTGCAGAATCGTGTGCATAGTGCGGTTATTCTCTTCAGTTGATAAGTCTTCCTCATCAACGAAGCTTAAAACATTGTAGCTTAATACCTTGAAAGTTCGTTCTGCATCGGCGTCAGTGAGTTCCTCTTTCGAAAAATTCAGCGGAGAAAAAACTAAAAATGGCTTTAGGGCAATCAGAAGAGTTGCGACCGGTATCAGCGAGAGCCACCTTTTGAAAATCAGATTAATGACCAAAAGTAGGGCTGACAATATATACCACAGAGGAAAAGTCATTGCCACTACACCCGCAAAAGGCATATATTCCTGATCGATATTGCTCGCATAGCCGCTGAAAATTGTCAGACCCGCAACCAGAACGTTCAAACCTATCCATCCTGGCAGTGCAATTGCTCTAAGCGCGTTGATAAGTTTAGTCATCATAGTTTCCGGCTATAATCGAGTAATTGGCGGCGTTCGTCGGCTGTGAGCGATTTATAGCCGGAGCGATGGACTTTATCGAGCAGCTGGTCGAGTGATTTTCTGTTGGCTTCTCTGACCGGACGGACAAGACTGCGGCGTTTGCCAAGCCAAAAAGCGTAGGCCATGCCGCCCAGAGCGCCTCCAATGTGTGCCAGCCCCCCGCCAATGTTGCCGCCGATAAATACCAGCAGGCTGAGTCCAACAGCTATCACTGCTATCCATTTGAAGCTAACCGCACCTAAGAACATCAGATTTATACGCATATACGGCACTCTCGCTGCAGCGTAGCAAACAACCCCGATAATCGCCGCGCTTGCGCCCATAAGGGGGTAGGGGCACCAACCTAATGAGGCCCCGGCAATAAACATCGCCACACCTCCCAGCCCGCCGGCAATATAGGCGGTCAATAGTTGGCGTCCACTGCCGATTTCAAGGGCCATGCGACCGAAAAGCCATAGCCAAAGGCAATTGAATAAGGTGTTTAGAACTCCGGTGTCAGCCACCATATAGGTGAGTAGGGTCCAGGGCCGGAGCCAGAATTCCAGCCCGACCGCAATCCAGTTAACGGCTTCCGGCCCCCATGCAAAGCAGGCAAGCACCAGAACCACAAACATAGCCGCGTTGGCTATCAACAGCCATTTAATATAGCGGTCGATCATTGATTTCTCCGCGTTTGCGCCAATAAACAATCAGTGCCCAGCCAATTAACATTCCGCCCAGATGCGAAAAATGGGCAACTCCGGGCTGCAGTCCCGTTACTCCGAGAAATAGTTCGAGTGCGCCGTAGCCCAAAACCAGCCATTTGGCTTTTATAGGCAAGGGAATGAACATGATATACATCGGCATATTCGGAAATATCATCGCAAAGGCCAGCAGAATGCCAAAAACAGCGCCCGAAGCTCCAACCGTGGAACCATTGATGAGCAGATTGATATTTCCGAGTGTGGCATCGGTCCAGTTCAGACCTCTGTTGAGCAGCGAGACTCCCTGGCGGGCGATTTCGCTCAAGGTTATGTCAGCAGGCAAATCGGATGCCAAATGGTTGAGCCAAATGGCGTAGACTCCTTCCTGAACCAGCGCGGCTCCGACGCCCACAGTCAGATAAAACAGCAGATAACGAGCCGACCCGAACACGCGTTCAATAACCGAGCCAAACATACAGACGGCAAACATGTTGAATAGGACGTGGGTAAATCCCCCGTGCATAAACATATAACTTAACGGTTGCCAAAAACGGAAATCGGGCGATAGGAAATAGTGCAACCCGCACGTTCGGTTCATTACAACCCCGAACGGCTGAATCATTTCACACGCCAACCATATCAACAAGTTTATGATTATCAGGTTCTTGGTAACCGGTGGAATATTGCGGAACATTAAATTTCAGTAGAAGAATTATACTTTGTGAGTGTTGCTCCCCACGATGAGCGGTCTAAATTGCGGTAGCTTATGGCTTCGCGCAGATGTGTCGGGCCGATTTCCGGCGATGCGTCGAGATCAGCAATCGTTCTGGCAACTCTTAAAATCCGGTCATAGGCGCGAGCTGATAAGTCGAGCTTTTCCATCGCGTTGCGCAAAATCCGCGTGCATTCGCCGTCGAGACGCGCATAGCGGCTCATATGTCGAGGGCCCATCTGCGCATTGCAGTGAATACCCGGTTCATCCTTAAAGCGTTCGGTTTGAATGCGTCGGGCTTCAATTACCCGCTTGCGAATCTCGGAGCTTGGCTCGCCGGCAACGTCTGACTGGAGGTCGTCAAGACCTACCGGAAGAATTTCTATCTGCAGGTCAATGCGGTCCATCAACGGGCCCGATATGCGCGACAGATACCGGTTGACGGCTCCCGGGGGGCATGTGCATATCTTGGTGGGGTGGTTATAATATCCGCATGGACAGGGATTCATTGACGCAACAAGCATGAATCCTGCAGGATAATCAACCGAGTATCTGGCCCGCGAAATGTTGATTGTTCGGTCTTCGAGCGGTTGACGCATAACCTCAAGGACTGAGCGCGAAAATTCCGGAAGCTCATCGAGAAAAAGAATACCGTTGTGTGCGAGCGAAATTTCTCCCGGAAGCGGATGATTGCTGCCGCCTCCAACAAGGGCAACTGACGAAATCGTGTGGTGCGGGGCGCGGAAAGGGCGTGCCGTCATCAAATGGGAACCGCGGGGCAATTTGCCCGCCACGGAATGAATCTTAGTGGTTTCCAGTGCCTCGCCTAAGGTAAGGGGGGGCAAAATCGAGGGCAGCCTTTTGGCCATCATTGATTTACCCGAGCCCGGAGGCCCTACAAGCAAGATGTTGTGGCCACCGGCACATGCAACTTCAAATGCACGCTTAACGAGCGGTTGACCCTTAACCTCACTGAAATCGAAGTCAAAGCAATCGGCGGCCTTGGCAAATTCCGCCCGGGTGTCAACGTTTTTAGGCTCTATGGTGTCTGCTCCGTTAAGGAAAGCTATTACTTTGCTCAGGCTGGGCGCGCCATAAACTTTCAGGCGATTCACCACTGCCGCCTCATCAACATTGGCTTCCGGCAGGATAATTCCTTCAAAACCAGCTTCGCGCGCCTTGATTGCCATAGGCAGGGCTCCTTTGATTGGGAGCAGTGTACCGTCAAGCCCGAGCTCGCCCATAATCAGGTATCTGCCCAGGTCCGGACAGTTAATCTGGCCGTCGGCGGCAAGAATGCCAACCGCTATCGGAAGATCGTAGGCCGCGCCCTCTTTGCGCACGTCGGCCGGCGACATGTTGACCAGAATCGATTTATGGGGAGGAATGGAGTTGCTCTGCTCAATGGCGCTCATAACGCGCTCATAGCTCTCCTTGACTGCGGCGTCGGGCAGCCCGACAATAGAAAACATGAAGCCTCTGGATATTGCGACTTCAATTGTTATTATCAGTGCGTCAATGCCTTGAACGGCCGCGCCATAAGTTTTTACGAGCATTATGAATTCCAGATTTGCCAGGCCAGCAGAGCCTGAAGGTGAAGCATGGCAATGCCGTTGCTGGTCGTGGCTCCCCGGGCTGCTGCTTTTTTTATGAAAAGAGTCTCGGCGGGATTATAGACCAGGTCGTAGCAAATATGGTTGGCTGTCAGAAGTTCATAGGGTAGGGGCGGACACTCGTCGATGTTGGGGTACATTCCCAGCGGCGTGGTGTTGATAATCACCCGGTTCGCCGCCATAATCTCATCTGTGAGCTGATCATAGCCTATCCGGCCTTCGGCCGCAGTACGCGAAACGATTGTGTAGCGTACTCCTAACCAGTTCAACGCAGCGCAAACTGCGCGCGCCGCGCCGCCCGAACCAAGCACCAGTGCCGACACCGGCTGCTGCGGCAGAAGCGGAGCCAGTGTGCGTGCAAAAGCGGGCGCGTCGGTGTTGTAGCCTTCAAGTGCGGTTAAATTCCTGTCTTGGTCATAAACTAAGCGCACTGTGTTGACCGCACCGATTTCGCGGGCTTGGTCAGAAAGCTTTGTCAAATAGGGAATTATCTGCTGCTTATATGGAATTGTAACGTTTAGGCCGCAAAGCTCCGGAAGCTCTGCTACGAGCTCCATAAAATCGCCTATTTCAGGCAATTCAAAGTTTCGGTATTCTGCATCAATTCCTTCCCGGCGAAATTTTTCGTTAAAGAAACTCGCAGAGAAGGAATGTCCGAGCGGATAGCCCAAGAGTCCGTAGAGGTCCACCGGGCTGTTAGTCTATGTTTTTAACCTTGGCAGGATTGCGGAAGTGCAGTTTGCCTTCTTCGTATTCCTGAGCGGCAATCAGAGTGGGTTTCGGAAGTTTTTCGTAGTAGCGCGAAATTTCAATCTGTTCGCGGTTTTCGTTGATTTCTTCCTGGTTGTCGGTGAGGGTAGCAAATTCCTGCAGTTTCTTGTCGAGGTCGTGTTTCATCTGCTCGCCGATCTGGTTGGCGCGCTTAGCAATTATAGCTACGGTTTCATATACGTTACCTGTGGTCTCGGAAAGTTTAACCATGTCGCGGGTAACGGTGTTGATGGGAGCGTTAGTCTTTTTGTAGTCCATTGAAATATAGGATATTTAGTCGTTAACGTGTTTGGATGCGATTTTGTAAATATTGTCGGCCTCGGAACGGTATTTACTTTCGGGGTAGGTGTTGATGAAAACGTAGTAGTTGTCGATTACCTGGCGGAAACGTTCCGGTTGTTTTTCGGCTACCGACAGGTCGGCTTCCTTGAATCTGCTTTTAAGAATCAGCATGTCAAACTGTTCCTTGTAGGCCGAATATGGAAAGTTTTTCTGGGCGTTTTGCGCAACGATGATTGCACTCTGATAGTTATTGCCCATGTAAGTTCCGAGGTTATAGTAGAGCTGGGCATTTTGCAACTGCTTCAGCGCCAGTTTGTCTTGAAGCTCAAAAATCATTTGCTGAACCTGCGGCGCACGCTCCGACTTAGGATAATATTCCAGATAAGTAGTCAGCTCCTCAATGGCTTGCATTGTAGGGCTTTGGTCAAGCTGAACGTCGGGAGAGTCCAAAAAGTAGCCACGTCCGGCATAAAAGTGCGCATCTTCAGCGTACTTACCTTTCGGATAGCGGGTATAATAGGTGTGGAGATATGTGCCTGCCGAAGGATAATCTTTGTTATAGAAATTACACATTCCAAGCATATAGAGTGTTTCTTCGGCACGTTCCTGACCCTTGAATACAGAAACTATTTCCGAAAGAACACTGGCAGCCTGCGCATATTTCCCTTCGTCATACCATTTTTTTGCATACTCGAACTTAACCGAGGGGTCTTTGGTTTTGAGCACGCGCTGATATTCGCCACATGAATTCAGCATTCCGAGCGAAAGGGTTAATATACAGAATATTAAGTATTTCTTCATCCTTCTTTAGGTTATTCAACGCGCAAAGTTACAAAAAATTCCCGACATTAGCAAATCGAAAATCCTGCCTGCGCTGTCAGATTACCTCGACCGGTTCCGGACGGTACACACGCGGTTCAACCCGTCCTTGGAGATAACGCAAAGCGTTGTCGGCCAGTGCTCCAAGCTCATCTTCACCGGCGCGAACCACGATTGGTCCCAAGAAGCTCACCCAGTCGGTTAGCTTGCCGACACAATAGGCGCTGTGGGCTATGCCGCCGGTAAGAATGATTGCGTCAACGTTGCCCCGCATGGCAACGGCTCTGGCGCCAACTTCGGTTGCAACGGTATAGAGCATGGCGTCGAGTACCAGACGATAAGGTTCTTCTCCCTTTTGGGCTCTGGCGGCTATGTCGGCCATATCGGTGGAGCCGGTGTATGCTTTGATGCCGCCGTTGCCGTTAACCATACGCCGCATCTGGCGGTGGGTGTATTTACCCGAAAAACATAAGTCTATGAGTTGAGCCGCAGGCAACGAACCCGAGCGGTCCGGACTGAAGGGGCCGTTGCCGTTCAGGGCGTCATTAACGTCAACAACGCGCCCGCGCTGGTGGGCCGACACTGAAATTCCCCCTCCGAGATGAACTATTATCAGGTTCATATCCTCATAGCTCAAACCCTGGCTTTCAGCATACTTCCGGCCAACGGCCTTGGAGTTGAGGGCGTGGAAAATGCTCACGCGTCTGATTTCGGGCAACCCGGTGATTTTTGCAATGTCCATGCGCTCATCAACGACCTCCGGGTCGGCAATCAGAGCCGGGCAGCCGGCCTGACGGGCAATATCGCGAGCCATCAGCGCTCCGAGATTGCAGGCATGCTCGTTGGGCGAATGAATAAGGTCGTGGCAAATGCGGTCATCAACAATATAAACCCCTCCGGGGGTGGGGCGCAGAAGTCCCCCGCGGGCAATAACCGCATCGAAGTCGGTTGATATTCCGGCTGTTTGCAGAGCTGCCCGCATTTGGGTGTCGCGATAGTCAAGCTGCTCAATCGGATGGTGAAATTCACTGAGCTTTTCGGCCGAATGGGCCAGAGTGTGGGTCCAGCTTTGAATACCGTCTTCGTAAACGGCCAGTTTGGTAGATGTAGAACCTGGATTTATAACTAAAATCTTCATTAGTCGAGAGAGCGCAAAAGGGTTACTGCATCAACATAGGAGGCTATGCTTTCGGCAACGGCGCGTGCATTGGCCATTGCATGAACAACCGTTGCCTGATTTCCGGAAACGTCGCCACCGGCAAAAACACCCTTGCGGGTAGTCATGCCCAGCGGTTGCTCGCGCACAATAACATAGCCTTTATCGTTGGTTTCTATGCCGGTAGTGGTTGAAACTATTCGTGAGGCCGGTCTGGAGCCAACGGCCAATAGCACTTTGTCGGCGGGCAGTTCGCGGCTATTGCCGGCTGTGTTCATTGTCAGCAGATAGTTGCCCCCGTCAGGATTGGTGCTGATTTTTTCAATCGACGACTCCCAAAGAAATTTTACTCCTTCGGCCAGTGCTTCCTCATATTCGGAGCGCAGAGCACGCATATTTTCAATCGTGCGGTGATAAACAATCGTAACTTCTTCAGCTCCAAGGCGAAGGGCGGTTCGTGCAGCATCCATGGCAGTATTGCCGCAACCAACAACGAATACTTTTGCGCCCGGTTTGATGCCTACGTCGCGGCGCTTGATAACTTTGTTGTTATATAGTGAAGCAAGTCGCAAAAAGTGTATGGCCTGCATTACGCATCGGCTGTTGCCACCTTCAATGTCGAGCGGGTTAGGTTTGCCGGCGCCGGTGCCGATAAAAATTGCGTCGTAGCCGCGCTCAAAAAGCCCGTCGATTGTAATGTCGGGGCCAACGGTAACACCAACGAACAGCTTAACGCCTAACTCTTTGATTTTCTCAACTTCGCTGTCGACTACAGCAGCCGGGAGCCTGTAGTCGGGAATGCCGAACGTAAGCACTCCGCCGGCTCGCTTTTCTTTTTCAAAAAGGTCAATTTCAAAGCCTTTGCGGGCCAGTTCGCCCGCTACGGTCAGACCGGCAGGTCCACTTCCCACAACTGCGACCTTGCCGCGTGTTTTCGGCAGAATCGGCTGGCGGAGCAGTCCCATCTGCGTGTCGAAATCTGCAACAAAACGCTCCAGACGCCCAATGGTGATATGGTCGCCGAGCTTGCCCATTATGCAGTGGCCTTCGCATTGACGCTCGTGGGCGCATACGCGGCCACACACCGCCGGCAAGTTGCTCTTGGCGTTGATAATGGTCATTGCGTTGCCTATGTTGCCCATCGAGAGCTCGTGAATCCAGTCGGGAATATCATTCCCTACCGGGCACCCTTTTCTGCATTGCGGGTTCTTGCAGTGGAGGCAGCGTTTGGCTTCGGCAATAGCCTCAGCCATAGTATATGGAGTCGATTCCTCGTTGAGAAGTTGCATAATGGTTGAATTATTATTCGCCGCAAATATACGCATTTTTTAAAAAGTGTGCAAATAATAATTCAGGGGCACCTGAGAACTCATTTCTCATGCGCCCCTGAGTCAGGGAATAAGTTGGGTTGCGATTATTTTACGCGTTCAACGTAGGAACCGTCCTTGGTGTTGATGCGAACTTTGTCGCCGGTGTTGCAGAAGAGGGGAACGCGAACCGTTGCGCCGGTTTCTACGGTTGCGGGCTTCAGGGTGTTGGTGGCGGTGTCGCCCTTGATGCCGGGTTCGGTGTAGGTGATTTCAAGAACTACGCTCTGGGGCATTTCGCAGGTCAGAACTGTTTCGCTGGCTGCGTGTACCATAGCTTCGCAGATGTCGCCGTCTTTAAGGAATTCAACGCCTTCGATGCTTTCGCCGGGAACGATGATTTCTTCCCAGGTTTCGGTGTGGAGGAAGTGGTAGCCCATTTCATCCTTATATGAGTACTGATAGGGGCGACGTTCTATGCGGACTTCTTCAACCTTAACGCCGGAGTTCCAGGTTTTGTCGATTACGCGGCCGGTGCGAACGTTTTTCAGTTTGGTGCGCACGAAAGCGGGGCCTTTGCCCGGTTTAACGTGGAGGAATTCAACGATGAAGAAGTATTGGCCGTCGATGTCGAGGCACATACCGTTTTTGAAGTCAGCAGTTGTTGCCATAAAAAGTTTTCTTTAAATAATGAATTGATTTTTTGCGGCGCAAAGTTACGCAAAAATTTCCTTAACTCCAAAATTAGCCTTTCATATACCTAATAGTGAGCCGCAAAGTGTTAATGAATATTAAATTCTTGGCTTTTTCGTTATGTTGAAATAATTTTGCATATCTAAATCAATCGTTATCCTCGAAACCATGAAAAATAATTACAGGATTGTATCATTCGCTGCAATTGCAGCAGTGGCGGCGCTTCAACCTCTGGAAGCCCGCCTGCTATCGCCGCAAGAGTCAATTGAAAGGGTTCTTAACGGAGTTTCGCGTAAGGCAGTCGCACAGTTGCGGAATTCTACGCAGCTGATTCACACTGAGTATTCAAAAACCGATGCGCAACCTGCATTTTATGTGTTCTCCACCGCAGGGGCGGGCGGATACGTCATCACCACTGCCGACGATAGGCTGGAGCCACTTCTCGGTGTAGTGGACTCGGGTTCGTTTACCGACGTGCCCGACAATATGAAGTGGTGGCTTAATCAATATAGTGAAGAAATTTCGCAGTTCTACGAAGAGAATCCCCGGGAAACCTCCCCATTCGTTTCGACCTACGACCAATATGCCGGTTGGAATTCGATTGAGCCGATTGTGAAGGCACTATGGAATCAGGGTTCGCCGTTTAACGGAATGTGTCCGACGGTTAATGGAAAGAAAACGGCAACGGGGTGTGTGGCAACCTGTCTGGCCCAGGCCGTCCGCGCCCGAGGATATTACGGAGGCAAAGGTAAGAGAGCTTATTCCGATGATCAGCTTGGATGGTCAGTTGAGTTCGACTTCGGCAACTACCGGCCTGACTTTGCCAATATGACCGATAAATACGGCAGTAATTCAACAGAGATTGAAAAAGATGCCGTTGCCGAGCTGATGCTTGCCTGCGGGGTTGCGATGAAAAGCAGTTATAATACAGGTGCAACCGGTGCATTGTATCATTTGCAGGAGCTCAAGGACTATCTTGGCTATAGTAACTCATTCACGGTTGCGCGTTCAGGAATGGTAGCCGCCGAGTGGGAAACTCTGTGCTATGAGATTCTAAAAACCGGAGTGCCGATCTGCTACGGCGGCTCTGGAACCGGAAGTCACGCCTTTATTTGCGACGGTTATTCTGAAAACGGGCTGTTTCATTTCAACTGGGGATGGAGCGGCTCCAGCAACGGCTATTTCAGGCTGTCGGCGCTTAATCCGCAGAATCAGGGCATAGGCAGCTTTACCGGCGGATATACCCTGAACCAAAATATTTATGTGCTTCTGACTCCAGATGAAAAATTTGAGTTCAATGGTTTCCGTCCCGGTCAGGTTACATGGAAAACGTCTGTCGGACTGAGTGCCCCGGCGGTTAATGGAACTGAACTCCATTTCAACGATTTCTTCTATTCGCTAACGTCGTTAGTGTTTGACCAGCCGTTGGAACTGGGGGTTGGGCTTATTTTGAAAAACCGCGATGGCTTGACCCGCGATGTCTTTGTTGCTCCCGGCGCGTTCTCGCCGGTGAAAGTGAATGAAGAGCAGCATGGCTTCAGCGTTAATGTTGCCGGTTTGGTGGAAAATGGTGCAACGTACGATGCTTATCCGGCCTATCAGTTCAAAAACCTGCCTGGTTATTGGCGTATGCAGCCATCGTCAACGACTTTCGTTGACCATTTCATGATAACGGTTTCCGCAACAGGTAAAATCCAGGCAATTGTCAGCCCCATGGTTAACCCGGGGGTCGATGCTTACCGTATGGAGGCAAATGAGTTCTACACCGGTGATAACAAAAATAATTTCAAATGTCTGATTGTTAACCATTCCGAGGAAGATTTCAGTGAGCCTCTGTCGCTGAGACTGTTTAAAATGGATGGCTCTGTCGATAAAGATCTTGCCACGAGCTATATGATTATTCCTGCAGGTGAATCGATGACTCTGGAGGCTACATTCGGTCTCGAAAATGTTCCCGCGGGCAAGTATAAGCTGATTATTTCTCGCAAATCGCTCGGTAATTCATCGTTGAGCGACAATGCCATAATGGATGTTGAAGTTAAGGGCGGCAGTCGTCCGGCGTCGGAGTCACCCGATGTGCCCTCAGGAGTTTTTGAAGTGGCCTTTTGGGTTGATGGAAAGATGCGTCCGATGGCTCCTGTTTCTATGCTTCCGGGCCAAAGCTTCAGTGCCACATCTGCCGTCTATGCCACGGAAACTCTCAACGCTGAATACTGGCTTGCTTTCTTCAATCATGGAGAAACCGAAAATCCTATACAAAAATTCCATATTTCCAAATCTGATATCAAAGGCGACGGGAATTGGCGCAAAGGTGTTGATTTTACAGTTTCGCCTGACTTAACCGCCGGGCCTTATACAATGGCTTTTGTTGATAAAAACGATGCCCTCGTCAGCTACCCGACAGATTTTTTGGTTGGAGTAGAAAAAGATAACATTACCTACTGTTACGATATTGCGACCGATGGCATGATAGCTATGGCCTTTTCGGGCACCCTTCCTAATGAACTCGAAATTCCGGCTTCGGTCAATGCGTATGATGTGACCGGAGTGGCCGACGGAGCGTTCGATGGCTGCAGAAATCTTGAGCAATTGATTCTGCCTGCTACTATAAAGAGTGTTGGCCTTAATGCATTCCGCGGTGCATCGTCGTTACGCCATGTTTTATTCTCGGCCCCGAAAGCTCCTTTTGAGAACAGTGCAATCGGTTTCGGCTCGGTAAATCCTGCGGTAGCGTTCTATGTTCCCGAGTCATCGTTTGCCGCCTACGCACCGGCCTTTAATTATCGAGGTCATCTCTATGCCTCAATCCGCGAATTTAATCTTCCCGATTCTGCAACGGTTGAAATGGGGTCAGTTCTTGAACTGAAAAACGTTGTTGTGCCGGCCCAGAAGTTTAACCCCGAAATCCGGCTTGAAGTTTCCGACCCGGCGGTGATAGAGGCGCGTTTTGAAGGTGCGAACCTGGTAATTACTCCACTCAAAGGCGGCACATCATCGGTTACTCTGATTTCGGTTCAGCCCGGAGTTGTTCCGGCCAAGGTAGAAGTCTCCGTGTTGACTGATTCCGATAAGGTTGGTATCGTTCAGACGAGGGTAGCTTCCGATTGCACTGAATATTTCGACATCAGCGGCAGGCGCCTGAAAACTCCCCGCGGCATTTTTATTGAGCGACGAGGCGGAAAAGCGTTGTTAATCAAAAAATAGAATAAGGGTCTACGTTGGATTGCGTAGACCCTTTTGCTAGAATAAAATAATATTATTATATTTGCAGAACCCAACCAACTCTCTTAATCATCATAATTTATGCGCAAACTGCTAACCCTTTTCATCTGTTTGCTATCATTGGCGTCGGGGTCTGCAAAACTGACAAAATTTATTGTCAACGGCGATATTGTCAAGCAAGATTATTCCAAGGCTGACTGGTATCGCGAGTCGCTCGACAGCGTCTATCTCGCCCTGGT
>CAZGTD010000039.1:0-17304 GCA_964528425.1 uncultured Bacteroides sp. | reverse complement strand
AGCTGCCAAAGCCAAAATCGCCGCCATCAAGTCCGACCTCGGCATCTAATTCCCAGCAAACGATTAATCCTCCAAGAGGCTGTCTAACAAGTTTAGGCGGCCTCTTGTATATTCCAAAGTTGTAATATTCGATAAATTTATGTAAGTTTGCATTATAAAAAGGAAAAGACCATGGCAATGACAATAAAAACATCGCCCGAATTGTGGGGTGAAGATGCGCGCGCTTTCATCAATGAGGCAGAGCGCAATGGCAAATTACCAACGCCAAAACTCTCTGATTCTCAACGAAAGATTCTTACTACAATGTTGGAGAGTGCTCGAAATTTCGTGTTCCCTCCTAAAAAGTGAACTTAACTGATGGCACAATTCCCTTTTGTTGATGAAACAATAATGATGCCATATACCAAAGAGGTTGCAGATTACTGTGACCCTTTTTGTTGTGGAGATACTGATTTGGATGAATTCTTTTCACACGATGTGTTTTTATATGAGTCAGAACTTTTGAGTAAAGCATATTGTTGGATTCGCAGAAGTAAACCTAATGAGATAGTTGCAATCGCCACTTTCTCTTTCGACGGTATTAAGACTGTTACTCTTGATAAACCGTCGCGTAATTCACTGCAAAGACAGATTCCGTATAAGAAGCAGCATAGGAGTTATCCTGCGGTTTTGATTGGTCGGTTGGGCGTTATTCGAAATTAACAAGGACGAGGGCAAGGTATTGGTAGTCAGTTGATGGCGGCTTTAAAGTATTGGTTCGTTGATGAAAATAATAAGGCCGCATGTCGCTATATGATTGTGGATGCCTACAATACGGAGCCGACTCTACATTTCTATTCCAAGAATGGATTTAAACCGCTATTTAAAACGGAGGATGCCGAACGTTATTCTTTTGGAATTCCGGATGAAGAGCCTTTAAAAAGTAGAATCTTTTATTATGATTTGAAACTGATAGCTGGCGAAAAGAATTAAAGGCTATTAGATGTCAGATAAACTTAACGCGGAGAAATAAAATTCCCCGCGTTATTGATGTTGGATTACTTAAAGAACTGTTTTCTTTTTTAGCTCAAATTCTTCTTGGGTTATAATTCCTTTCTCTTTAAGCTCATATAATTTCTTTATCTCGTCAGTGCTGGATACCGGATTATGGTGCTGCATACCCATGTTGATAGCGACAACATTGCTGTTAGGTTGCGCTTGTTGCCCTTTCAAAATTAGAGCAGTCAGGTTATACTTCTGATTAAATTGTTCGTCACTCATTAACAAAAGACGAATAAAGTCAATTAACGCAAGAAACGCTGGAATAAAAGTCCAACAGAATAAGAGATACAGTAATCCTATCCCAGATTGACCGAGATAAAAACGATGAATACCGAAGCCTCCTAAAAAGAAGCAGAGAATTGTTGCCGTGGTTTTACTTTTCATTTTGTTGTGATAATAAATTAAGTTAAACGATGTCAAGTTATGTGGCAACAATACATACGAAAAAGACGCAGAACCGATGCCTACGTCGTCGTGGCCTACCACAGCCACCTTTCCCTTAGGTGCGATTCTGCGTTATGCGCGAAGACATACCTCGCCCATTGGGAAAGTTTCATAAGCCTGTTCATATCAAGGTGGTAGTTCGACGACGATTAGGCTATATGTCACAAACCAAACGCAAGCGTTTAATTTGCGCTGCAAAGTTAGTTATTTTTATCCAAATAATCAATAATCTAAAAGATAATTATCATATAACTCATTAAGATTATATTGAATTAAGGGGTATTGCAATATTTCGTTTGTAGATTCTTGATTTGGAGAATAGACGAATATTTTGTAACTTTGTCACCGCGGTAATAATTACCGTGGTAATAAAGTTATGAAGTTTTATAATCGAGTTAAGGAAATAGAGGAACTCCGGCGAATACAGGAGAGAGCATTTAGCAATCATTCGAGAATGACTGTAATTACCGGTCGCAGGCGAATAGGTAAGACATCGCTTGCACTGCGAGCCACTCAAGGAGATTATCCGACGATATATTTATTTGT
This sequence comes from uncultured Bacteroides sp., assembly GCA_964528425.1. GTDB lineage: Bacteria > Bacteroidota > Bacteroidia > Bacteroidales > Muribaculaceae > UBA3263. The sequence goes on along the minus strand of CAZGTD010000039.1, from coordinate 15,273 downwards.
CAGTAGAAAAAACGAGGCTGCTTTATGTGAAGAGTTTGCGGGGCTTATTTCATCGGGACTGAATTGTTATGTGCCATCTGAAATCAGGTCTTTCAAGTCATTATTTAAGATGTTGATGGAACTCGCGAAGACGCGCAAGTTTAACCTGATTATTGATGAGTTTCAGGAATTTTTCAATATAAATCCCTCAGTTTTCAGTGATATGCAGAATATGTGGGATACATATCGAAATGAAACCAGGATAAATCTTTTGTTGATGGGTTCTGTGTATTCCATGATGCACAAAATTTTTGAGAGTTATCATGAGCCTCTCTTTGGACGCGCTGACGCAATCATCCGCCTGTCGGGGTTAGGCACAGAGACGATGAAGGAGATCATGCGTGACTATCGTAGAGACTACACTAATGATGAGTTGCTTGCGTTCTTTACAATAACAGGCGGTGTCCCAAAATATATTGAGTTACTTTGTGATAACAGCGATTTGTCAATTCAGGGAATGTTCGATTATGTCGTTCGTGAGAATTCTCCATTTGTTAACGAAGGCCGCAACCTTCTGATAGAAGAATTTGGGAAGGATTACGGATTGTATTTCTCGGTTTTAAGCTGTATAGCAACAGGCATAAACACTCAGGGGGCAATAGAAAGCGCTTTGGGAGGAGTGACGGTAGCCGGCCACCTTAAGAGGCTGATTGAGGATTATTCTTTAATAAAGCGGGTACGCCCTATAATGGCAAAGCCACGCTCCCAGAACGTTCAGTATGAGATCACCGACAACTTCCTGCGTTTTTGGTTTAACTATTTTGACAGAAATCAGACACTCGTAGAACTGAATAATTTTGACTATCTCCGTAAAATTGTTTTAGACGATTATCCTACCTTTTCCGGACTTGCACTTGAAAAATGGTTCAGGCTGAAGATGGTTGAAAGTCATCGGTATATTGACATCGGTTCCTGGTGGGAGCGAAAGAAATGCAAAGAGGCCAATGAAATAGATATTGTAGCACTTTCCATAGACGAGTGTACTGCAGTGGTTGCCGAAGTAAAACGTCTGCAGCGCAACTACGACCATAAGCTGTTCATGGAGAAAGTTGACCGCGTGAAAGCTGCAATTCTATCAAAATTCAGGATAGAGACGCGGCTGTTTACTCTGGAAGATATGTGATAAAAAAATTGAGACCGGGCGGGGATCACTCCCGGCCGGGTCTCTCTACTACTATTACTACTATTTATCGTTATGAAATCTTGTGATTGATTGGTGGCGGTTGGTTATTATTCGGCGAGGAATACGCGGACTTCTCCGGATTTTTTGTTGACGAACACTACTGAGGTCGGAAGAACGATTGCCCAGTGTGAGCCGAGGTCTTCGGCGCCGCATATGCGTTCAATGTCGATTGCCTTGAGGGGACCGGCGCCCTGGGTCAGGGTGATTTTGTCGCCTTCGAAGTCCATGTGGTCGCTGTCGAAGGTATACATCATCAGGTTGTGGAGGTTGCGCTGGGTGCAAACGTCGGCGTCAACAGGGAGATTTGCGTATTTATTGTAGATATTGTTGATGTTGTCGATGGTGATCATATCTTAAGTTTTTTGATTGTTAGTGGTTAGTTTTCGTTGTTTTCGAAAGCATAACACAGGCGGTTGCAAAATGGTTGGTGGTGTAACCGCTTTGTAACCGCCTTTTAACTCAAGTGTAATTTTAAGCCTGTTTTCGGGGGTTTTTCAGGGGACAATGTGCGTCGCAACACGAACAGTTACCGCCGGCATTGCGATGGGAGCGCATCAAACGACGACATAGCCATAGAAGAGCCAGGGCGATGATTATCGCCACGATTATCCATTGTATCATAGCTTTTTTATTGCGTTGCGCAGCTTGGCTGGAGTAAGGTCCGCCGGATATTGCTCGAAAGGTAGGCGAAGGCCACATCCTTCGCGAAAGCAGGAACAACCGAATGCCGTGCGCCCTTTCAGCAAATGGCCGCGACCACATTTCGGGCATTCGATTTCTTCAATTGACTTTAGGCGCGGAGCGCGTGGCTTAGCCGGCGTTTTAGCTTTCTTGGCGGATTTGGAATCGTCTTCAATAATGATGCGGCGGTTGGTGGCGTCGGTAACAACGGCGGTTACTATTTCGCGAATCATCGCCTTCAGTTCGTTGATAAAGTCTTGTGGCTGATAGTCGCCGCGCTCTATGCGGCGGAGTTTGTTTTCCCATATTCCGGTGAGCTTTGCGCTTTTGAGCAGCTCTTCGTTAATAAGGGCAATAAGATCAATGCCGGCTTGGGTAGCCACTATGTTTTTGCGTTCGCGCGCAATGTAGTGGCGGCGAAACAGGGTTTCAATAATCCCGGCACGGGTCGACGGGCGGCCGATTCCGTTTTCGCGCATAGCTTCGCGCAGTTCTTCGTCGTCGACCGTGCGTCCGGCAGTTTCCATTGCGCGAAGAAGAGTACCTTCCGTATATGGTTTCGGGGGTTGCGTCTGCTTTTTCAGCAATGACGACTTGTGGGGTCCGCATTCGCCTTCGGTAAAGTCAGGCAGCAGTTTATCGTCGCCCTCTTTGTCGTCGTCGGTCTTGTCGTTCTTGAATAAATCGCGCCAGCCGGGCTTGGTTATGACCTTGCCTGTGGTTTTGAATTCAACATCATCAACGCGCCCCATAACCGTAGTTGTTGAAAACTCGCAGTCGGGATAAAAAGCGGATATGAAGCGCAGCGCAATCAGGTGGTACATCAGCTTTTCATCACCTGCGAGGCGTGTTGGGGATTCTCCCGTGGGGATAATTGCGTGGTGATCGGTAACTTTTGAGTTATCGAAAACCTTTTTGCTTTTGGGAATGCGGGCTGAGAGCAGCGGTGCGGTCTGCGGTGCGTAGGGCGTCATTTTGCGCAGAATCTCCGGTATTTTGGGGTATACGTCGTCCGGCAGATAGGTAGTATCTACGCGCGGGTAGGTCGTAACCTTTTTTTCGTAGAGCGTTTGAATCAGCTGCAGAGTGCGGTCGGCGGTCCAGCCCCAGCGTTTGTTGCACTCGACCTGAAGTGATGTAAGGTCAAAGAGCCGCGGCGGCGCTTCCTTGCCCGCTTTTTTAGTGACAGAAGTTACGGTGAAGGGTAGGGACTTTATGCGGTCGAGAATCGGCGCAGCCTTACCTTCATCAGAAAAACGGCCGGAGGTGGCGTTGAAAGTGGCGCCACGATAAACCGTTTTGAGTTCCCAATAGTCTTCTGGCTTGAAATCGCGGATTTCGAGCTGACGCTTAACAATCAGGGCCAGAGTGGGGGTTTGAACGCGGCCTATCGACAACACCTTGCCCGGCTCGGAGTACTTCAGCGAGTAGAGCCGCGTAGCATTCATTCCGAGCAGCCAGTCGCCGGCGGCGCGGCATAGTCCGGCCATGAACAGGTTATTGAAGTCTGCTGCCGGTTTCAAGTCGGCAAATCCCTGGCGTATGGCGTCGTCGGTCAGTGATGAAATCCATAGCCGCTTGACCGGAACGCGGCATTCAGCCAGCTGAAGCACCCAGCGCTGAATAAGTTCACCCTCCTGGCCCGCGTCGCCGCAGTTGATAACTTCGGTGGCTTGACCGATCAGGGATTTTATGGCAGCGAATTGTTTCTCGATCCCTTTATCGGCTTTTAACTTTATTCCGAAGCGGTCGGGAACCATCGGCAGCGAAACTATCGACCACCGTTTCCAGGCATCGGTATAGTCATGCGGTTCTTTGAGCTCACATAAATGGCCGAACGTCCAGGTAATGCAATAGCCGTTGCCCTCGAAATAGCCATCGCGGCGGGTAGTCGCCCCGAGAATTGCAGCTATATCTTGGGCAACCGACGGTTTTTCGGTTATGCAAAGAATCATTCGCGGGTTTTAGCCTCGTTCCAGATCCGGTCCATCTCGCCGAGAGTCAGATCACGCAGGTTGCGCCCCGAGGCTTTGACCTTTTCTTCGAGATAGGTGAAGCGGCTGATAAATTTGCGGTTGGTGCGTTCAAGAGCGTTTTCGGGGGTGATGTCGTAAAGGCGCGCGGCGTTGACCAGGGCAAAAAACAGATCGCCCATTTCGGCCTCCATCTTGTCGGCATTGCCCTTCTCGGCTTCGGCTTCGAACTCGGCAATTTCTTCCTTTACCTTATCCCAAACTTGCGAGCGGTCTTCCCAGTCGAAACCAACGTGGGCGGCCTTTTCCTGAATGCGGAAAGCCTTTACCAGAGCAGGCAGCGCAGCGGGTACGCCCGAAAGCACCGTTTTGTTGCCGTCTTTTTCTTTAAGTTTGAGCGCCTCCCAGTTTTGAACAACTGTTTCGGCATCATCGGCCTTTACTTCGCCGAAAACGTGGGGATGACGATATATAAGCTTGGCGTTCAGGGCGTCGCAAACGTCAACAATGTCGAACTCCCCCTTTTCTTCGCCAATCTTGGAGTAGAAAAGAACGTGGAGCAAAACGTCGCCCAACTCCTTGCGTATGTTGGGGTTATCGTCGGCCATCAGCGCGTCGGCGAGTTCGTAGACTTCTTCAATCGTGTTGGGACGCAGCGACAGGTTGGTTTGTTTGCGGTCCCAGGGGCATTCTACGCGCAGACGGTCGAGAACGTCAATGACGCGACCGAGCGCTTCAATTTTTTCTTGGCGATTATGCATTTTTTCTAAGTTTTAAGCAACACCATTCGTTGAGCGTTGTATGGCCTGTTTCTGTCAATCCAAGCGGTTCGGCAACTGCCAATATTACCGGAATGTCCGCTTCGTAGAAGCCGCTGAGAATTATTACGGCATCCGGCGCGCATGCTGCGGCATAGGCGGCAAGGTCGGCAGTTATGATGTTGCGGTTAATATTGGCCAGAAACACGTTGGCGGGCGGAAGGGTAGGGAGCAGAGATGCATCGCCGTTGAGCATCGTAATCTTTTGCTCAACGCCGTTAAGCGCAATATTCTCCAAGGCGTTTTCCCATGCCGGAGTATCGATTTCTATGGCATTCACCTTTTCGGCGCCACGCATGGCGGCGAGTATGGCAAGAATTCCGGTTCCCGAACCCATGTCGGTAACGGTTTTTCCTTCGAGGTTGAGGTTGAGAAGAGCCGATATTACCTGCGACGTAGTGGCGTGATGACCGGTGCCGAACGCCATTTTCGGGTCGATTATAATGTCGTATTCCGCAGTGGGTACGTCGGTGTGGAACGACGAATGGATAACGCATCGGTCGCCAACAACTATCGGCTTGAAGTAGTTCTTTTCCCACTCATGGTTCCAGTCCTGGCCTTCAACAACTTTTGCCGAGCGGACAACTTCAGTGTCGAACGGCAGTTGTTCGATGGCATTGGTTACGGTCTGTTCATTGTATTGGTCGGCGCGGATATAGGCTGTCAGTCCGCGGTCGTCGGCAACGAAGCTCTCGTAGCCTTCGTCGGCGAGCAGCGCAGCCATCACGTCGGTAATGTCTGCGCTGCAGGGGTTAAAGTCGAGCCGCAGCTCGGTATAATCGTTCATTATTTGCGAATAACGTAGCCGGCTTTTTTCAGGGCTTCTTTAATCTGGTGAATATGTTCGTGGTTGCGGGTTTCGAGTTCGAGGTGGAGCATGCAACCGGTAACGTCAGTGTCGTCGGTGCTACGTTCGTGAACTATGCTTTCAACGTTGGCGCCCTGTTCGCTGACTACCTGCAGAACTCCGGCCAGCTGGCCCGGTTTGTCGGGAAGGTCGAGTATGAGCGATGCGTCGCGACCGGCCTTGACAAGTCCGCGGCGAACGGCGCGGTTATGGGCCGTAACGTCTATATTGCCGCCTGAAACTACGCAAACTACGTTTTTACCCTTGATGGGAACTTTGTTGAATATGGCTGCGGCTACGGCAACTGCACCGGCGCCTTCGCTAACGAGTTTTTTCTGCTCCATGAGGGCCAGGATAGCTGCGGCGATTTCATCTTCGCTAACCGTTACTACTTCGTCAACGTATTTGGAAATCAGGTCGAAAGTTGTTTCGCCCGGTTCCTTAACGGCAATGCCGTCAGCGATGGTCTTGACCGTGTCGAGGTGAATGCGTTTGCCCTCTTTGATTGACTTATACATTGAGGGAGCGCCTTCGCTCTGAACGCCATAGACTTTAACGTCGGGGCGAAGCTGTTTGATAGCATAAGCAACACCTGAAATCAGACCCCCACCACCGATGGGAACAATCACGGCTTCAACTTCGGGCATATCTTCAATAATTTCCAGACCGATTGTGCCTTGGCCTGCAATAACTTTTTCGTCGTCGAAAGGATGAACGAACGTGTAGCCCTCTTTGTCGCGCAGTTCAACAGCTTTGGCATACGCATCATCATAAACGCCCGGAACCAGACAAACTTCGGCTCCGTAGCCTTTTGTGGCTTCAACCTTGCTGACGGGGGCACCTGCGGGCAGACAGATTATCGATTTGATGCCGTTGCGGGTAGCGGCAAGGGCAACGCCCTGGGCGTGGTTTCCGGCTGAACAAGCAATTACGCCGCGGCTTTTTTCTTCGTCCGACAGCTGCGAAATCTTATAGTAGGCGCCGCGAAGCTTAAAGGCCCCGGTGTTTTGAAGGTTTTCGCATTTCAAATGAACTTTAGCCTCGGGATTAAGGCGGGATGCAAACATGATGGGCGTGCGGCGCGCAACGCCTTTAAGAACGCGCGATGCGTTATAAACTTCGCTGAGTTCAAGCATGGCAATTACTATAAAAACAGGTAATGATTTGATTTAATTTTAACCCTGCAAAGTTACGAATAAAACTTAATAGTTAAAAGCAAATCCAAAGATTTCTTACCCCGGATATGCTTTCAGCTTATTGCCGGGAAGGGGACAGTGGGAACACTTGAGCGCTTTCAGGCGTTTAAATATAAAAATTTTTCCTTAGAATAATGGCAATACCTACTATATTTTCCCGATGGCTCGAATTGCTGGAAGTTCCGCACACTACTGATTTTTCCGACAAGAGCTTCCATTCACTCTCGTTTAAGTCGCTTTTTGGCCTTTCGAAGCTGATGAACCGTTATGGCATCCGCACCGAAGGGCTGCGCCTGAATAATAAAGATGAACTCTGTAAACTCTCGGGGCCGTTTTTGGCCGAAAGTGTCGACGGACCAATGCTTCTTGTGCGTCAGGTTGATGACTCAAAGGTTGTTTATGATCGCCGCGGTGAGATTCTGACCGCCGGCATCGAAGAGTTCCAAAATATGTGGACCGGAGTGGTTCTGCTCGCGTTTCCCGATCAGAATGCTTCTGAACCGGACTATGGCAGCCACCATTTAACAGCTGTTGTTTCTTCGCTGTCGGCCTATGCGCTTGCTGTTGCTGCGGTAATTGTGTTTGCCTACTTTTTTATTGAACGCGGCGTTTACGAACATTGGTCAACGGTGTTGCTGACCGTGTTTAACTGCGCGGGCCTCTATCTCAGCTATATGTTGCTGCAGAAATCGTTGAATATCCATACCCGCATAAACGACCGCGTTTGCGGTGTGCTTGAAAAAGGAGGTTGCGACTCGATAATGGCGTTGCCGGCGTCAAAACTGTTCGGAGTATTCTCGTGGAGCGAGGTGGGGTTCGGTTATTTTGGCGTTTCGCTTGTTACACTGCTGCTGTTCCCTCATTTATGGCCGTCGCTGGCGGTTGCCAATGCCTGTTGTTTGCCTTATACCGTATGGAGCATCTGGTATCAGCGTTTCCGGGCCCGGCATTGGTGCACTCTCTGCGTTGGAGTGCAATCGACCTTGTGGCTTCTGTTTTTCTGCTATTTAGGCGGCGGGTGGTTCGGTCGTTTCACATCACTTCAGCCCGACTTTTTCATTCTGCTGGCCGTTTATGTATTCTCGGTTCTTTTCCTGAATATGATGTTACGAATATTTAAAAATATACCATGTCATGAAACAAATCCCAGAACCTGACCTTAAAGATGCGGTTCAGCTCTCGGCCGCCGAACTCAACGATATACGCCTGGCATCCGGTCCTGACACTGACGATTGATATTTTGCCGTTTTGTGGCAAATAGCTATATTTGCGGTTGCTAAACCAAATATGTAATCGCATTATGCTAAAAAAATCGCCGCGTCTGGCCTCTCTTGATATTCTTCGCGGGCTCGATCTGTTTCTGCTCGTGTGGGTCCAGCCTGTATTGTGGTCAATAGGGCGTGCCACAGATTCAGAGTGGTTTCACCGTCTGCTTTGGCATTTCGACCACGAAACATGGCAGGGTCTGCGCATGTGGGACATGGTTATGCCGCTGTTCCTGTTTATGGTCGGCACTGCCATGCCCTTTGCATTCAGCCGTTTCCGTAGCGGCAACGCTTTGGACCGCCGCGGTGTTTATATGCGTATCGGTCGCCGCTTTTTGCTGCTGTTTCTGTTCGGCATGATAGTTCAGGGTAACCTCCTTGCTCTCAATCCCGAACGCATCAGAATATATACCAATACCCTTCAGGCTATCGCCGTGGGCTATCTGTTTGCTTCGCTGATAGTTCTTAACCTTGGCCGTCGCGGGCAGATAATCGCTGCCGTTGCCCTATTGTTGATATATTGGCTGCCGATGCATTTTTGCGGCGATTATAGTCGCGGCGGCAGCTTTGCTTTTAAGGTTGACGAACTGTTTTTGGGTGACTTCCGCGGCGACATTTCCTATACCTGGATCTGGAGTTCGTTGACTTTCACTGTAACCGTTATGCTCGGCGCGTTTGCCGGTGATATGATGCGTAATGTTCCGGTTGAGCAGCGCAGCCGCCGTGCGTTGAAAATGGTCTCCGTCGGTGTTGCCCTGATTGTTGCCGGCTTGCTATGGGGACTTGAGGAGCCGATTATCAAACGCCTTTGGACTTCGTCGATGACGTTGCTTTCGGGTGGTATCTGCTTCGTGTTGATGGCGCTGTTTTATTGGTGGATAGATGCTCGCGGGCATTCCCGTGGTCTCGGGTGGCTTAAAATTTATGGCACCAATGCAATTACGGCATACGTTCTTGGCGAGGTTGTTAACTTCCGCTGTATCGTCAACTCCCTGAGCTTCGGCCTGCAGCCATATCTCGGTCAGGAATGGTATAATGTCTGGCTCACCTTCGGCAACTTCGGCATCCTCTTCCTTATTCTGCTTGTCATGTACCGCACCGACACCCACCTCAAACTCTAACATAATCAAGCAGGCAACCGCAAAAGTTGCCTGCTTGATTATGAGAATGTTGACAATATTGGAAATCAACATTGTCACCCTTATACGGACGGAATTGTGGCGTCTATACACAGTGCACCCCAAAAAGTTTTGTGACTAACTTTCTGGGGTGCACTTCGTATGCGCTGGGGTGGGAGGTAGGAGGTGTGTCGTTCCTACCGGGATTCACGAGCAGGGCCGGAGCCGCTGCACTACTTTACTTGCGGATGAGGACTTTGGTGGACTGGCCGCCCTGACGACGTATGTAGATGCCGTTGTCGGGGTTAGCCACGCGGATTCCTGTCAAAGTATAGTACTCTGCATCTCCTGCCTTTGTGGCCTCGCTCTCCTCGATGCCCGACATCAATACGTCGATAGGATTGCATACGAGATAGAGGTTGGGGAAGAGCGGGTTGGTCATCACGCCTACTATATTTGCAAGAGGCTTGAGGAAGGTTGTAACCCCGTTTTCGATGGTGTACTCATCATTGATAATCAATTCTTCACCTGCAAGGTTACCCTCGTCATCAAGCCATGGAGAATCGATGAACCAATGATATTCCGTAGGCTGACCGTTGCGGACTGCCTGAGCTGAGAGGTCTACGGTCTTACCATCGATAAGGTCAAGCGTGAGAGGTGTCTGATTCCAATATTCATAAACGAACAGAGGAGTTTCGAATACAGGAAGCGTAGCGATGGTGAAGAGGTTGTTGCCAAGGTTGAGTACCTTCAGACCCTTATTGCTTGAGAAGTCTGCGGTTTCAAACAGATTACCGCTCATTTCAACCTGCTGCAAAGCTTGAGCTTTGGAGAAGTCTATATTTGAAAGCTTGTTGTTTGAAATGTTGAAGAGCCACAACTTGGGATTGCCGAGGGTAAGTTCGGTCATGCCCATTGAAGCGCCGTAGAACACCTGAAGATTCTTGTAGGGAGAAAGGTCAAGGCTCGGAATGTTATTACCCGAAAGGTTCATCATCACCAATGCGGGATAGCCGCTGAGGTCGGGAAGCTTGGTCAGCTTGTTGTTTGAAAGCACAAGTTCCTGAAGACCGGGGCTCTGAGGATATTTGATGTTATCGTCATTGATACCGCCTTCGCTCCAGCTGAAGGTGATGAGCTGAGTCATCTTGGAAGCATCGATACTGCTTACGCGAATACCGCCCATAGAGAAGACAGTCACGTTGTCGTTGTCTTCGTAAGAATAGCACTTCACATTCGCTCCTGCCTTAGTCACGACATTGAAGAGAGTATATTTATCCTTGAGCATATACTGTGTGAGCGTACCGTCACCCTTCCAGTCGATATAGATCACAGTGTTGTCGTCAACACCTGCCAGAGAGATCTGAACACGGGCCGACTGGGGAGTGGTGAATGTACAGAACACATTCTGCGGCATTCCGGCTGCCAATACGTCGGTGGTGCGGTAAACGTTTTCACCGGCGAAGTCAGGGAAGGCAGGATGAGTCATGGTACAATATACTTCTCCCATCTCTGTGTTGATAAACTTGAAGAAGCCGTTGGTAGCCTCGATATCACCTTCAGCCACCGGATTGTTGTCGGCAGCAGTGCGCCATTCGAATGTAGTGGTCTGGCCTGCTGCGTCAGTGAAGTTATACTGAGCGAGGTTTACGCTCGGAGCCTTTGTCGGGAGCTTCACTATATTCTGAGGAGCGTAGATGTAAGTGGGATAGCTTCCGGCAGGTGCAAGATTGCTGAATGTCACGTTATTGTAAGAGATATTCAGGTCTTTGAGCGGACAATAAGAGGGCACGGGGAGAGAATCGAGCTGATTGTAGCTTGCATCGAGCTTCACGAGCGACTCGAAGTCGTTGAGGTCGATAGCTATGAGCTTATTGTGAGAAAGGTTCATCTCAGTCACATTCCAGCACTGTTCGAGCAAGATCTCGGAGATGCTGTTGTTGCTCAGGTTCAGCTTATTGATAGCCTGATGGGGGTTGAGCGTAACAGTCTTGATTGAATTGTTGGCTGCAGAGATATCGGAAAGGAGGTTCTTCTCGGTAAAACCGGACGCACCGGAGAGGTCAAGCGCACCAAGCATGTTGTTATCGAGGTTGAGCTTCCTGAGCAAGCTGTTCCAAGTCAGAGAGATATTCTGCATGTATGTATTGTTTATTGTCAATTCCTGCAACGCGGTAGCCGCAGAGAAGTCGGAAGTCGAGATACGACCCTGAGTCACGCTGAACGCAGTCAGATCCTCACCCTCGGGCATATAGATAATAGTCTTTTCACCGCGACGTTTCCCCTTGATGTTGGCAGTCTCGGGGAGAGTTGAAGAGGTAGCGGTGAACTCAGTCTGTACGCCATCGCCGAAATCAACATAGAATTTCTTGGGATTCTCGGGAGTAGCACCCGCCATTCCGACACTCATAGTGAGGTTGGTGGCTGCTTTGCTGAAACCGATGGTTACAATAGGAGAGGGCTTGCCGAACTCTTCCTCAGTCTTCACTACGAAGGGAGTGGTCATCTGCACAGCCTCTCTGAACATTGAGTTGGAGTAAGCCACATACACACTGTCGGGGATAGCTTTGAGAAGTGTCACCTTTCCATCAGCATAGCTGTAATACTCGCTCGACAATGCCTCATATCCTGAGGGATCGTTACGGTTGATGCGGATCAGGCTGGCCACAGTCTGAGTGCCGGGACGGAGCACGCGCGCAGAATAATCGAGTACTGATCCTACCTTATAGCTCCGGTCGGCCGGCATGGCATTCTGCTGATAATAGTATTCAGAGAAAGTGGAGCGTGGCTCGGGGAGAGTCACGAAGTCCATATTGTTGTTACGGATGCTGAGATTGATGAGCTTCTGATTGTTGTCGAGGTTTATGCTTGTCATAAGGTTATTATTGGCATAAAGGTCGGTCAACAAGGTGTTGTTAGAGAGGTCGAGCTCAGTGATAAGGTTATCCGAGCAGAAGAGGCGCTTGAGCTCCTTGTTATGCGAAAGGTCGAGAGCGGAGATCTGATTGCGTGAGCCTGCCGCTCCTCCGTTTGTACAATAGAACTCGGTGAGATAAGTATTCTTGGTCAAGTCGATCTCTGTCACATCTGTCTCCGAGATATTGAGGATAAGAAGCGAGGGGTTCTTTGTAACGTCAAGAGAGCTGATATGAGCCCCGTCGATTGAGAGCTGCAGAAGGTTGGGGCAATTGGTCGGATCCACCACTGTGAGTGAAGGAGTGGAGTAAGCCTCCATTGATCTCAAATTAGGATACTGCTTGAGGTCGAATGAAGGATCAAGCGAGCCAACCATGCTCATCGAAAGAATCTGAAGATCATTCTTCGGACCGCCGATCACGAGAGGAGATTTATTGAACGGGTTGTCCGATACGTAGATGGCCTGAAGCTTGGTCATGTGAGAGAGGTCGAGAGATTCAAGTTCGTTATGATTCAGGTTGATAACGGAAACTTCGGTTAGCTCGGGGAATGAGATCCGGTCGATATAGCATCCCTCCATGTAGACGTAGTCGATAAGTTTCGGATCACCATAGACCCTTACGATTCCGGCTTTTGAAACAGTGCAGCTGATGAAAGTTCCGTCCACCTCCTGAGTGTCAGGATTATAGACAGCCGGTCCTACTTCCACCTCACTTTTACCGTAGCCGCAGTCCACATCAACGTATGTGTTTTCTGTGGCTCCAAGGATGATGTGGAACACGTTTTCCGCTTCTGTATTTTCATACACGTTGGTATGGAAAGTGATGATGGGATCTTCCGATTCGGCTGCAAAAGCAGACATTGCCCCGCATAGAATTGCGGAGCAGGCCATAAGCATTCCCTTCATCATCCGAATGAAATTATTTATTTTCATAACGGTTGAATTCATTTGATTATTTTAATTGAATTGTTATTCACTTTGAGGATATATACACCGTTAGCGAGGCTCGAAGTGTTGAGCACGATCTCATTTCCGGCTTCCGACTGCTTAAGCACGCAAGCGCCTACCACATTGTAGATAGCCGCATTCACTGTCTTGGCACCCGGGACGAGAACATCGAGAACGCCGCCGCCATTTCTGAGGATCTGTATGCGGTCTCCATGGTCAGCTTCGATATCAGTGAGGCCTGAGTCGGCGTTGAGAGCCTCTTTTACTGCAGCGTAAGAATCAAGCTTTCCTGCTCCCCACTGAAGAGGATTGCCTGTTGTCTTCACTGCATCATCCTTAACGGCAGTACGGAGGAGGATATCGCGGATTTGAGCAGCCTTGAGGTTGGGATTGGCTTCAAGCATGAGAGCCACAGTACCCGTCACGGCAGGAGCTGCCATTGAAGTACCGATGCACTGGAAGAAGTCGTGGAAACGGTTGTCTTTCATTACGCGAGCCTGCAGATCAGCGTCTGTGTAGCCTGCTTCATCAAGATAATATTTGGATGTGGAACTGATAACAGTAGCACCCGGGGCACAGATCTGTGGCATCTCGCGACCATCAACCAACTTGCCGAATGAGGTAAAGCTTGACATCTCACCTACAGGCATGTCGTTCCAGTAGCCGTAAACGTTGCCATCGAGCGAACCCCAATAGTTGCAGGTGTTGTACGAACCCACAATGATGGTTTTCTTTCCGGTAGCGATATCATTGATTGTGCCGTCATAACCGCCATCCTGATATCCGTTGATTTTCTCACCGGAGAAGTAAGCGAGGTTACCGTCGCCATAGATATCGATGCGCTGGCCATCCTTACCGGTCACTTCAAAACCGATGATGTAGTTTCCTTTTGAGTTGCTGCCTAAAGTCTTGTCCCACATAGTGAAATCGATCACGGCATAGTAACGTCCTGATTCCTGTGAGTCAATTTCGGCATTGAGGCCGATGTAGCCTTCGAAATACTGTGCGAACTGAGGATCCACGATGTCAGAAGTATTCGGCACCTGCCAATCTGAACTTGAACACCAGTATTGAGAACCGGCACCGTTTGCGTCTGTGGTGAGCGCGTAGCGGGCGGCAACTTTGTCGCGCGATTTGTTATAAATCTGAGCCTGCAATTCGAAAGGCTCGGTAGAGTCAGAATAGATATAGATCAGACCGGCGCGGGGATTGGTGTAAGAACCCATTGTAGGATATGCGGGATGGATGAAGGTTGCAACCTTGTTGTCTTCTCCTTCCAGAGTCTTGGTGATAGCGATGGGCATGTCCCCCTCGTTACCTGCAGCCACTACAATGGTAGTGTTAACCTGATCATCATCCACCAAAGCGTCGAGATATCTGGTCATCATTGAAGAACCATCATGGGGACCCACATTCGAACCCAAAGAAAGGTTGAGCGCAACGGGCTGTTTATGATCCCAGGCATAGTCGAGGATGCGCTCGCAGTTCATTGCAATGAAATAATCGGAGAGAGCGCCGTTGAGAGCAGCTCCGGCAACGATATCTGCTTCGGGAGCAATACCGTAGTAGGGGTTATCGACGTTCTCCTGTACCATTCCGTTCTGGAAATTGAGGGCACTTCCGGCGGTGAGTTTACCCTTGTAACCTCCGGCCATGATGCCGGTGGTATGAGTTGCATGGAATGAATCGATGGCGTCAGTGTCAATATCTTTAAGCATATCGCCTTTAACGATCGACGTCATAATGTTTCCAGATTGTTCGTCGGTGGCATAGCAGGAGATTTGTTTGATGCGGAAATTGCCGTTTTCATCCTTGAAGTTGATATGGTTAGGATCGAAACCACCGTCTACAATACCTGCTATTACTCCCTTGCCCGTAAAGGCTTTGGGAAGGTCGGTGCCTTTGTGGACCTTGTCCACACCTGTGGCAGCGCGAACTTTATTAAGCTTAAGGTTTACCGGCGCCTCCGTACGGATGTTCTCCACGAAGTCGAGAGCTTCGACAGCCGAAAGTAGCGATTGGGGGAATTCCACGAGAGCAATATCGCCACGAAGCGACTGCACGGTAACGCCTGCCGCTTCAAGTTTGGAAGCTGAAGTGCCGCGAGCCACAGTGAGGAAAGCACGAATAGTCTCATCCTCCCCGGCGCGGGAAACGTGACGCTCCTTGACTTCTACTTTTCCTGATAAGTTTTTGACAAATTCGATTTTGTTACCTTTAGCGCGAAGACGTGCACGGCTACCGATGTCCATTTTCGTGGCTGCCGAACCGGACATAGCCAGTGAAAT
>CAZGTD010000038.1:0-18267 GCA_964528425.1 uncultured Bacteroides sp. | reverse complement strand
CCCCGAAAGCGAATGCAAAGTTACGGCGACTTTTCGACATATGCAAATTTTTTCTCCTCCCAATTTTTTATGTTCTACAACATATTTTTCGCAACCACCCCTCCCCCAATCACTTACACTTCCAAAAAATTTTCCGACTTTAACACATTTTAACACCAACCCGCCGAACAATTACCGCATTTCTACGTTTTCCCGACCCGTTTCCGCATTCTTCCCCGCCTAATTTTTGACGCGGCCGAGCGCATTCTTTCATGCCCCGCTCACAAAAAAAAATTTGCGGGGTTCCAATTTTATTCGTAAGTTTGCAGTGGTTTATTTGAACCCGTATTTCTAATTTTTAACAATTTTATTTTATAGACAATGGCTTACGTTATTACTGACAAGTGTGTTGCTTGCGGCACCTGCCTTCCCGAATGCCCCGTCAGCGCTATCAGCGAGGGCGAAATCTATCACATCGATCCCGATACCTGCATCAGCTGCGGCACCTGCGCATCTGTTTGTCCTTCTGAAGCTATTATCGAAGGCTAATCGTTAATTACGAAAAAAATTTAAGGCGTCCCGCTTTCACGGGACGCCTTAAATTATATACAGTTGATTTAAAGCTGGGTGTCGGGATCAAGATTTGCGCCTTCGATATCCTTGAAATAACGATAGGTATCGACTTTGAGTTCGCCACATGCGTCTTCATCGGCAACAATTATTGCCTTGGGGTGCATCTGGAGAGCGGAGATGGTCCACTGCTGAGAAATGCCGCCTTCTACACCATGGTGCAGAGCGCGTGCCTTATTGTGGCCATTAACCATGAGCAGCACCGAACGGGCGGCCATAACAGTGCCAACGCCAACGGTCAAAGCGGTTTTCGGAACCAGATCGAGATTATTGTCGAAGAAACGGGAATTGGCAATAATGGTGTCCTTGGTGAGGGTTTTCATGCGGGTTTTCGATGTCAGCGACGATCCGGGCTCATTGAAAGCGATGTGTCCGTCCGGGCCAACGCCACCGAGGAAGAGGTCAATGCCGCCGTAGGAGGCAATTTTTTCCTCATAGCGCTTGCATTCTTCAATTGGATCGGCAGCATTACCGTTGAGAATATTAACATTTTCGGCAGGAATGTCGATATGATCGAAGAAGTTAGTGTGCATGAAGGTATAGTAGCTCTGTTCGTGGTCGCGGGGAATACCGACATATTCATCCATATTGAAGGTTACAACGTTTTTGAACGAAACCTTTCCTTCTTTATAAAGTTCTATAAGGCGGCGATACATGCCCAGGGGTGAAGAGCCGGTCGGGAGGCCAAGCACAAAAGGTTTTTCAGGGGTAGGTTTAGCGGCGTTAATAGCAGCAGCCACATAGTTACCGGCCCAGCGGGAAAGGTCGGCATAATTGGGTTCGATTATGAGTCGCATTTGATGTGATTTATAAGGTGATAATTATTATGATTGCGGGGCAAAGTTACGATTATTTTCCAACTTTAGCAAATCTAAGTTCTGGCCATTAAAAGTTGCATAGCTCATATTTGAGAGCCAGTCGCCGAGAATAATTACCCTCGACCCATCGATTTCACGGTCGAAAAGCATGTGATAATGGCCAAACACATAGAAATCAGGGCAATTACCGGCTTCATTTTGTTGGCGCACCCATTCAAGCAAGGGCTCGGGCGATGCAGTTTGAGGAGATGGTCCGGTATGATGGCGCATGCGATTTCGGGCGCTCCACCAGTATGCGAACCCGACTGTCCAGCGCGGATGCAGGGCTGCATAAAGCTTTTGAAGCAACCGGTTGCGGAAAGTTGCGCGCATAATGCGTTCGCCGGCAGGTATAGGTCCAAGGCCGTCGCCATGTGCTATAACGAACGATTTGCCATCTATCTCCTCACGCAAAACGCCATCGACGACCCTGATTCCGAGTTCGGCAGGAAGATAGTCGAAAATCCAAATATCGTGGTTGCCAATAATCCAGGTTATTTCAATTCCGGAGTCAGCCAAGTCGGCCAAAGTACCAAAGAAGCGCACAAAACCCCGCGGAACAACATGGCGGTACTCATACCAATAATCAAGCACATCGCCGACCAGATATATCCGCCGGGCCGTCGGGGCAATTTCACGCAACCAGCGACAAACAAGGCGCTCCTGCTCCCGCGGATCGCGGAAGTAGTGAGCGCCTAAATGCAAATCAGATAAAAAGTATGTCAGCTTTTCAGAGGCCATCAAAGGAAACCGAGCTCAAGTTTGGCTTCTTCGCTCATCATGTCCTGATTCCATTCAGGTTCAAACACGATGTTGATTTCAACGGATTTAACTCCGGGAATCGTTTCGAGCTTCAGCCGGGCATCATCAACGAGGAAGTCTGCAGCCGGACATGAAGGTGCGGTAAGGGTCATGTCGACCTGAAGAATGCGCTCATCGGTAAATTCGATTCGATAAATCAGGCCCAGTGAGTAAATATCTACCGGGATTTCCGGATCGAAAACCGTGCGGAGCAGTTCAACGGCCTTGGTTTCAATTGATAGTCGTTCGTCGGGAGTGACTTCAACCATTATTTCAGTTTATCGATGTAGTCGCGCAGAGCCTGATTTTCGGGGTCAAGTTCAAGCATTTTCAGATACCATTCCTTAGCGGTTGCCTTGTCGCCTTCACCGATGTAGTAACCGGCAATCTGCGAGTAGGCTTCGCGATAAACGTCAACTCGTTTTTCTTTGGCTTCGGGATCGGCATCGAGAATTTCAATAGCTTTAGTGTAGGCATCAACGGTTTCCTGCGAAGGCTTGTTGCCATTCTTAACCAGGGTCATGCGGGCTTTGTTGCGATAGGGCACAAAGTTGTCGGGCACGCGTTCAATAACCTGATCCACAGCAGCGATTGCAGCGGTAATAGCTGCCTCACGCTCGGGAGAGTCAACCGGAGAGGTTGCAGCAACGTTTTGCCAGCGGTTACCGAGGTCAACAAGATCCTGGGTTACGAAGTTGCCGCCGTCGATATACTTCTGGGTAGCGTCCTTTGCCTTGATATAATAAGCGTTGGCGGTAGCCAGATCTTCAGCCTTATTTGCACGGCCGCCGGCCTGAGAGTAAGCGGTAGCCAGGTCTTTGAGCAGTTCAGCCTTCTGGGGATTAGCCTCAACAGCCTTTTCGCGGGCAACAACCTCTGCGTCATAGTCCTCAAGTTCGTTAAGGATATTGGCGTATGTGGTGTAGTCGTTGGCAGTAAACGTTACGCCCGGAGTCTGGAAGAAGCTTTCGGCTGCTTCGCGGGCACCCTTGAAATCGCCTTTCTTTTCGAGATTGAGGAAGAGCATTCGGCGCATCTGAGCGGAATTGGGTTCGGATTTAAGAATGCGCTTGGCAACATCAAGACTCTCGTCATAGCGTTCTCCGAAATAAAGGAGCACGGCGTAGCGTTCTTCGTCTTTTACGAAGTGGTTGGGATTTTCGATATACTTGCCATACTGCTGAGCCGAAAGTGTCCACTGGTTATTATCGTAATAGCGTTCGGCAAGTTCGCGCTGGGCCATAGCCGAGTTGGGAACCTTGGCGTTAAGCTCTTTCAACCGGTTGATGGCATAGTCGGGATTAACATGTACATACACGCGCGCGTATTTTACATAAGCCTCGGGAGCATTTTCATCGAAGAAGATTGCCTGTTCGTATTCCGAGGCAGCCTGGCCGATAGCATTGGCATCGTCAACGCCGCTTGCCAGGGCCTTGTCGCGCAAAACGTCGCCGTTCATAACATAAATCGAAGGATCCTTGAGGTTCTTCTTGCGAGCCTGGTCCATATATTTATCGAATTCCTTGGCGTAGGCAACGGGGTCGGCTTCATAGTAAGCGCGGGCAATAGCCACGTTGATAAACGACTTGTTCTGCGCCTTGGTTGCGAGCTTAAACTGGTCGGCAGCAGCCTTTGCGTCGCCTTGTTTCAGAGCGATTGCACCGAGCCCCACGAAGTTGTAACCGTTTTTAGGGTCAATGGCAATACCTTCGTCAAAAGCCTTGCGGGCAGCGTCGACTTCGCCATTTTTAAGGGCTATCGAGCCCAGGTAGTAAAGGGCTTCCGAACGTTCCGCGCCCGATTCGGGCATGGTTTTGTTAAGGATTTCCTTGGCATTATCGAACTGATCGATGCGATAGTATTCGATGCCATCTTTGTAACCTTGGTTCTGGGCGGCGGCAAAAAGAGCCGAAGCCGCAGCCATGGTGAGCATTAAGGATTTAATTTTCATTGCGGGTTGAATGGTTTATTTTGTATTTGTTATATTCTTTAGAGTAATAACGTGCCCGAAGGTTTAATATTATTCGTCGCCGCCGGCAATCTGCACCATTCTCGGCTGAACCGTAGCGGGCAAAACTCCGGTAAGCTGAATAACCTTCTGTCCCTGCATTCCGGTCACAAAAGCATAGAATGCATTGTTCAGAGTGCCTCCAACAGTGGTTGTAATCATATAAATAGAGCGGAAAAGCGGATAACGGCCATCGAAAATATATGCCTGATATGGCTTGTAGGCCATGTTGGTGTCGTCGCCGCTGACTGCAAGCACCTTGATGTCGGGGCTGAAGCCGAGCGACGTAGTGTCGGAAGTTTCCGAGCGCTGACGCATCTCTTCCTTAGAAAGAGTTGTGCCATCCATATCGGTCGACACCCAGCTCACGCCAATAATGCCCAGCGCATTCGGGCGGCGGCTAACGGCATCGAACACGGCGCGGGCAGAGCCTTCGGCATAAACATTCGGGCCGAAAGGTTTGCCTCCGTTAATCGAGTCGCGCAGAAACTGAACCATAGAGCTGCCGGCATCGTCAAATACAATGCGGATAGAATCAAGCTTCGTAGGCCACAATTCTTTCCAGCTCCTTACTTCACCGGAAAGCACCTGGCGCAGCTCTTTCATTGAAATAGCTTCCTGAGGATTGGAATTATTCACAATGAGCGCAACCGCATCGACGGCAACACGCTGTTCACGCGGACGGCGTTTCTGGTTTCGCAGACGCGTTTTTTCAGCATCGGTCAACCTGCGGGCTGCAACTATGGTTTTGATGGAATTATCGGGATTCATCAGCGAGTCAAAAGCGGCCGACTGGCTGACGTAGTAGGGAACCACCAAAGCCTGGCGACGGGAATTATTATAGTAATATTCAAAAACATCAATTTCCTGATCCATGATGTTTTCAAAAGTAGCGTCGCAGGCAAACTGCATGTGTTCAACCTTTTGCTCAACCTTGGCGGCTTTTCGCGGACCGCATGAGGTCAATGCACCGGCGGCAAGTCCGGCAACGGCAATCAAAAGCAGCTTGATTTTCATACGTTAGAATCGATTCCTGCAAACTGACGGTAGCCACGCCAAACACCATAGATACACAGAAGCACTCCGCAAATAATACGGGCCCAGGTGAAGTTGGCGTCCCAATTGAAAAAGTTCAGAAACAGCAACACACCCATTCCTATGTAAACAACAATCATAAAGATACCGAAAACATTACGCATTATCTGAGGTGTTGACGGATGATTCCCGCGATGGTCGGGGCGCTCAATCTGAGGCATATTGTTAGTTTCGTTTGCCATAATCTTTAGTATTTAAGAGTTATAGTATTTTAACATGGTTATGAGTAATAAAGTTCACGGCTTACGCCAACGGAGCAAAGTTACTGATAAAATTCGGTTCAGCCAAAAATTTTGAAGAAATTATCAAGTAGATTTGCTTCAGATAGGCAAGTTAATAAATTTACCACCGCCATTAGCTGATTAAAAGTGAATTTTCGCAAAAAAGAATGTTGGCAATTTTAACAATCATCCGACAGCATTGTTAACTCACTTTAAAAAATGTTAAATATTTGGGGGGGGTAATTTTTAACGTACCTTTGCGGCGCATAATAGATATTTACCTTCTAATAAATTATCATTTAAAAACATTTCTCTAAATTCACCCACATGAAACAGCTTAAAAAATTTTCGACTCTTCTGCTTCTCCTCGTAACTATGGCCATGGTGGCAACCTCCTGTAAGAAAGACGATGACGAAGCCAACATAAACAGCGACCTCGTAGGCACCTGGGTTGGCGAAGAAGATGACTGGCGCGAGGTATTCACATTTAACAAGAACGGTTCCGTTGCCTTTACATATACTGACGAATATGGCACGGAGAAAGAAACATGGGAATGGACTGCAACCAAAAATACTATTACCATTACCTTCGAAGATGGTGAAACCGAAACCTATCGCTATACGATTTCGTCGAACGGAAAAGCTCTCGACTGGGAATGGGACGACGAAGTAACTTACTTCAAGCAATAACACCGGGAGAAAACGGCCGGGAGGCTTATAACTCTTACTTTTCAATTTGAATAATGCAGCAAGCGGGTTGGAGGCATAAGCCGACAATCCGCTTTTCTGCGTTTGCTACGAAACTGAAACTAAAGAAATCAACAGTCGCCAACAGAAAAAAAATACCGTAGCCAAAATTCCAAATTCAAAATAATTTTTGTAACTTTGCGGGGTAAATTTTCACTTATGATTACCAAGATTGAACAACTGAAAGCGGAAATCGCCAACCTGCAGGCAGCCAACGAGGCCCAGGTTGAGGAACTCCGCATTAAATATCTCAGCAAAAAAGGAGCCATTTCCCAGCTGATGAACGATTTCCGCACCGTGCCCGCCGACCAGAAGCGCGAAATGGGAGCAAAGCTCAATGAACTTAAAACCCTGGCGACGGATACAATCAACAACCTCCGCGAAATTGCCCGCAGCAAGCAGTCGGCCGACTCGGCCGCCGCCCTGGACTTAACGCGCACCCCCGCGCCGGTTCCACAGGGCTCGCGCCATCCGCTGAATATTGTACGCAACGAAATCGTAGACATTTTTTCGCGTCTGGGTTTCTCGCTGGCCGAGGGTCCGGAAATTGAAGATGACTGGCACGTTTTCGGTTCGATGAACTTTCCGGCCGACCATCCCGCCCGCGACATGCAGGACACGTTCTTTATCCAGCGCAATCCCGCCGACGTTCTGCTCCGCACCCATACCTCATCGGTTCAGGCCAGAGTAATGGAACACACGCAGCCGCCGATTCGCGTTGTATGTCCCGGACGCGTGTATCGCAACGAGGCCATTTCCGCCCGCGCCCACTGCTTTTTCCATCAGGTCGAAGCCCTCTACGTTGACCGCAACGTCAGCTTCGCCGACCTCAAGCAAGCCCTGCTATTCTTTGCTCGCGAAATGTTTGGTCCGGAAACTCAGATTCGTCTGCGCCCGAGCTACTTCCCGTTTACCGAACCGAGTGCCGAAATGGACATCAGCTGCAATATTTGCGGCGGAAAAGGTTGCGCATTCTGCAAACACACCGGCTGGGTTGAAATTCTCGGCTGCGGAATGGTTGACCCGGCGGTTCTCGATGCCTGCGGCATAGACTCGAAAGTCTATACCGGCTATGCGCTTGGCATGGGTATTGAACGCATAACCAACCTTAAATATCGCGTCAACGACCTGCGCTTGTTCTCGGAAAACGACGTCCGTTTCCTCGACGAATTCGTTTCGGCCCGATGACACGCCGCGAGCGTTTCAACCGGGTTTGCGAGCGTTTTCGCGCCGCCATGCCCGACCCAAAAACCGAGCTCAGATATTCTAACCCGTTTGAGTTGCTCTGTGCCGTTATTCTATCGGCTCAGTGTACCGACAAACGGGTTAATCTCATAACACCCGGCCTGTTTAAGGCCTTTCCTACCCCGCAAGCCTTGGCAGCGGCCACTCAAGATGAGGTGTACGAACTGATTCGCTCCTGCTCCTACCCCAACAATAAAGCCCGGCTGCTGCGCGGCATGGCAAAGTCTCTGTTAGAGGACTACGGTGGAGAAGTCCCTCACGATATGGACTCGCTGCTATCTCTGCCCGGCGTTGGCCGGAAAACCGCTAATGTTATTCTGTCGGTTGTGTGGGGCGAAGCCGCAATGGCCGTCGACACCCACGTTTTCCGTGTCAGCGAGCGCATCGGCCTTACAACCGGCTCAAAAACACCCCTGCAGACCGAAAAGGTACTGACGGAAAATATTCCGGCCGAAGATCTGCCGCGTGCCCACCATTGGCTGATTCTCCACGGCCGATATGTTTGTAAGGCTCGCCGTCCCGACTGCGCCAACTGCATTATAGCAGACCTCTGCCGCCACGCCGGCCACAACTGACAAACTTCCAATTGCCAAATAATGAGCCGCGGCCCCTTTCTCGTCAGAAGGAGGCCGCGGCGGAGTTAATTCCGTATTCAGGGCTTACTTAGAAGCGATTTCGTCGGAAACGGTCAGGCACTTGCGGCCTTTTGCGCGGCGGCGGGCCAGAACCTTGCGGCCATCGGCGGTTGCCATGCGCTGGCGGAAGCCATGTTTGTTAACTCTCTTGCGGTTTGAGGGTTGGAATGTTCTTTTCATCGCGATTTTATGAATTATTATTTACGTAAATGCGGTTTTGGTGACTCTTACCGAGGTGCAAAGTTAGGAATTATTTTTCAAACAACCAAATATTCTTGCATATTTGCAAAAAGTTGCTTAACTTTGCACCCGAAAAGAAACGCAACAACGTTGCGGAGTGTAGCGCAGCCCGGTAGCGCGCCTGGTTTGGGACCAGGTGGTCGCAGGTTCGAATCCTGTCACTCCGACCAAAACAAATAACTTAATAACTAATTAAATATCAAATGATCATTGTACAAGTAAAGGAAGGCGACAACATTGAAAAGGCCCTCAAAAAGTTCAAACGCAAATTCGAAAAAACCGGCATCGTACGCGAACTCCGCTCGCGCCAGGCTTTTGAAAAGCCCAGCGTTGCAAACCGCAAAAAAATGATGAAGGCGGTTTACGTGCAGCAGCTGCGTTCGGTTGAAGAATAAATCTTTTTGACAACCTTTCGCCGGAATTTATTATGGCGAAATGAAAAGAAAGTCTATGAAAGAGAGCATAGAATCTTTTCTTGAATATATACGGTGTGAGCTGAATCTTTCGGCTTGCACCGTTTCGGCTTATTCCGACGACCTGGGCCAATGGGCTGAATTTGCCACCGGCGGCAACCCCACGGCTCTGGAACCACTGAGCGTCACCACCTCTGACCTCAGACTCTGGATTGCGCATTTGGCCGCATCCGGACTCTCCGCGCGCTCAATCCGGCGGAAAGTTTCAGCCTTGAGAAGCTACTACCGCTACCTGTGCGCCCGCTGCGGAGCCAAAAGCAACCCGGCGGCCGAGTTGCGAACGGCAAGGCCTCCGAAAGAGCTGCCGGTTTATATCCGTCCCGACGAACTAAACAAAATTATTGACTCCGGGCTCAATGCCTCTGACTTCGAAGAATTACGCAATGAGCTGATTCTTACAATGTTTTATTCCACCGGCATTCGCTGCTCGGAGCTGATGAACCTGCGCGACTGCGATATTGACTGCCGGCGCGGCGAACTAAAAGTGCTCGGTAAGCGTAATAAAGAAAGAATAGTGCCTTTTGGCCCTGAACTTTCCGATATGATTGAACGCTACAAACGAACACGCCCATCCGGACCGGGACCCGACGGTGAACTATTTACGCGGGCCGACGGCCGCGCGCTATACCGTAAAGCGATATACAATATCGTTCATAGCGCGCTCGACGGCGTTCACGCCCGCAGGACTTCGCCCCACGTTCTGCGCCACTCGTTTGCTACCGACATGCTTAATTCCGGAGCAGACCTCAATTCAGTTGGCAAGCTACTGGGCCACGCATCGCTCGAAACCACCCAGATTTACACGCACGTTACTCTTCGTGACCTCAAGAATAATTATCAACTTGCACACCCGCGTGCACAAAAACACTAATGATTATGGAAACTAAAATTCAAGCCATCCACTTCGAAGCTACCCAGCAGCTCGTTGACTTCATCAACAAGAAAGTAGATAAACTCGTTCGCAAAAATCCCGCAATCGCCGACGCATCGGTTAACCTACGCGTTGTTAAACCCGAAACCCAGATGAACAAGGAAGCGGTGGTGCGCATCGCCGTGCCCCACTCCGGCGAATTCGTGGTTACTAAGGTTGCCAACACGTTTGAAGAGGCTGTCGACGTTGCCCTGGCAGCCATCGAGCCGCAGCTGGAAAAGCTTAAAGACAAACGCTAATCATCAACCCTTTTACCCTACCCTCCCCAAAAAGGGAGGGTTATTATTTTTATATGGAAAGATTTTTTGATTTCATGTCGCGTTCGGTGAGCAACTTCACCGCCGTCAAGGCCACTGCGGAGCTGCTCGACACCGCCGGCTTCACGAAACTCAGCGAACAAGACCCAAAATGGAACCTCAAACCGGGCAGCCGGGCCTACGTAATTAAAAATGATTCGGCGATTTTCGCATTCATCGTAGGCCGGGAGCAAAAGTATGCCCTTATCGCAGCCCACACCGATTCGCCGGGATTCCGCCTGAAACCGAACCCGGAAATCACAGTTGGCGCCTGCAGCGGCGGCAACGACCTAATGGTTAAGCTCAACACCGAAGTTTATGGCGGCGCTATATGGGCTTCGTGGTTTGACCGCCCGCTGGGACTAACGGCGCGAGTAGTTCTCGACGACCTTTCAACGCGCATTGTAACCCTCAGCGAACCGCGACTTATAATTCCACGCCTGGCCATTCATTTCAACCGTCAGGTCAACTCGGGCGAGCCGCTGTCGGCCCAGAAGGATATGCTGCCGATATTAGGCTATGTCAGCCATAGCCTCGGAGGCAGCAATGCCATCCGCAATCTGCTTGCCAATAAACTTGAAGTTGCACCGGAGCGGGTTATTGACTTCGACGCCACTCTCTATGATCTTCAAGGCCCCGAACGCGTTGGCGCCGACTCATCGTGGGTCAACTGCGGACGACTCGACGATCTGGCTATGGCCTGGTGTGGCCTTCAGGCCCTGCTTGCCGATGCCGACAAGGAGTGCGGAGCAACGCGCGTAGTTGCGCTGTTCGACAACGAAGAAACCGGCTCCGCCACCCGCCAGGGCGCTCACTCGCCGGTTTTGCGCAATATTCTGCGCCGCATTTCAATAAGCGCGTTCGATGCGTCAGAAGAGGATTTTCTGGCATCGCTGGCCCGGTCATTTTTCATTTCGGGCGACTGCGCTCACGCCGCTCACCCCAACTACCTTGAAAAGATGGACCCGGTAAACCTTCCGCGTCTCGGAGCCGGACCGGTAATAAAGGTCAACGCTAACTGCAAGTATATGACCGATGCCCGCTCGGCTGCCCGCTATAAACTGATCTGCCGCAATGCCGGAGTACCCGTGCAGGAGTTCGTTAACCATTCCGACTCTCCCGGCGGCTCAACTTTGGGCAATATCCTTACTTCGACCTTAGATATCGACGGCGTAGATATGGGCATCGGCCTTTGGGCTATGCACTCGGTGCGCGAAACGGCCTCGCTGACCGATATTGACCTGACCATACAAAGTTTCCGCGCTTTCCTTACGGAATAATCCCTGACTAACCAACAAGAAGGCCCGCCGAAATCGGCGGGCCTTCTTTATTGAGAGATGAGTTGGATTACTTAACGAGAACTTTCTGACCGTTGATGATGTAGATATGACCACGGGTAGCTTTTGCCACGCGACGGCCGCTGAGGTCGTAGATTCCGTTAACAACATTTGCGGGAGCGTTGGCCTGAACTTCGTCGATAGCAACGATATATTTCATGGCTTCCTTGAGAATGTTGAGAGGAATGAGCAGAGCCTTCTTGGCATCTTCATATTTAGATGCTTTTGAACCGCTCTTGTTGGCAACTGCGGTTGCGGCAGCAATCTGATCGCGCAGAGCGTACATCATTTCGCCGGTAACCTTCGGATAGCAAGCCTTAGGAGTTGCGCGTTCTTCAGCTTCCATCAGGCCGAATTCCGACACTGCGAAGTAGGGGTGACCGCAAGCCTTCTTCGTACCGGCTACGTTCATGAAGCGATAGAAGCGGTAGCTGTTGCCATCGGCAATCAGCGGCGAAGAGTAAGACTTGGCGTTGCCTGTGGGCAGGCCGGTGAGTTTAACGATATCGGTGAACTTAACGCCATCGGCAGAGCCGGCAACCTGAATCTGGCTGGGGGCGTTAACGTTGGCAGTGCTGGCATTTTCGTCAGACTGGTCGCCGCCGAGAACGTCGCGGTTGGTCCAGTTAACCTGAATCGACTTAACTTCATTGCCGGCGCCGAGGTCAACGAGCAGATAGTGGTTGAGGCCGTCCTCGGAATCGATTGCGTCATCGGTATTGGACTGGAAGTAGGTCTGGAGGTTTTCGTCGAAGAGCACATCGAAACCGGTGAAGCGGTCTTCGCCCGAAAGCATGGGAGCGTTCGAAGAAATCATTTCCGGAACGAGGTCGATAACGTCACCTTCAATACCGATCTTACCGGCTTTTTCCAGAAGCTGCTGAGCCTCGGCAATGTAACGGTTCAGGTCGGACTGAGCTGCATAGTTTTCGTTAGCCTCCTTGATTTCAAGAATCCAACGCGATGCGTCCCAACTGCCATTTTCCCAAGCCATTTCGCCGCCGGCCTTTTCGCCGCGCTGGTGGACTGTAGTACTCCATTCGCCGTCGCTGGCAAGGAGGAATCGACCCGGAGCAACTTCCTGGAGATGAAGAACTGCGGCTTCGTTCTTAGAGTCAGTGAGAGTCATGGTCTTGGAGCCTTCGGTGGGTTTGGCAATATACTTCTGCCACTTCTGGTTGAACAGGGTGTAGCCGTCGCCCGAAGCGGTAAGCTTCCATTGCTGATGTTCATCACCTTCAGTCTTGGCCGTGGTGCAGCTTACGCGCGATGAGGTCGAAGCCAGACAGTGGGTCGGGAAGCGGCTGTTATAAATCTTGTAAACCGACAAACGTACGAAAGGAACCTTGGCGTGCTCCATTGCCTTAACGGCGTTGTACTCGTCGAGAAGCTTAAGATAGAGCTCGGCAATCTGATCTTTCGAATATGTATCGTCTGCGGCCATGGCGGCATCGTAGGCGGCGGTGAAGTCCTCAACGAGGCTCGGAATCATCCAGCCTACGCGAGTTTCGGTCGGGTCGAGGATATCATGGATATCGGCAGTGGAGTCAATCAGCTTGTGGAGGTTCGACAAATGTTCGGCAATCGGAGCATTCAGATAGTCGTTAACCACTTCTACCATAGCGCCATCTGCGCCAACAGCATAGATTTTTGCCTTGCCCTGCATAATAGCTGCGGCAGCGGCTTTTTTCAGCGGGCACGAAAGGTCGTTGGTGAAGCAGAGCAGGTTGCCGTCTTCATCATAAACGATAAAGCCTACGCCGGGAGTACCGTTGCTGGAATCGATAATGAGCGAGTCGTTGCGCATGGTGCAGGAGAAAGTTCCGGAAGCCTTAACATTGTTGCGGAAGTCTTCAAGGCCACCGAACTTGCCGGCGCGGCTCTTCGACATGTAGCTGGTCCAGTCGGCACGGGTAGAACCGGGACGGTCGTCGATAAAGATAATCTGATTGTTCTTGGGGAGGTTCCAGGACTTGATTTCGGCTTTGACCTCGTCGATATCTTTCTGGGTGAGGGTTGCGTAGTTGTTGGAATAGTCACCGATATGGTAGTTATCAAGCACGCGGAAGAAGCCCCACGATTCGAAGTAGTCGGTCAGGTCTTCCTGAGCGGCCAGACAGGCCATGCGCACGAACTGGATGTGGTCGGTCTTGATGTTGTAGTAATACGAACGCTGGAGCGGGTTCTTGCGCAGCAACTCATACAGGCGGGGATAGAATTTCTTGTTCTTGCCGCAAGCGTGGTAGTAAAGCCAGAGCTGCAGGAACATGCGGGTGGTGCCCCAGGTGTCGTTTTCAAGATAGAAGCCGTCTCTGTTGAACACGTTGAGCTGGTCGGAGGGCATATCCGAGCGCGAGGTGGTCAGACCGGCGTAGTAAACGCAAACGTTCGAGAAGATGTTGTTCGATTCCTCGGTGGTACCTGCCATCTTCATCGGGCCCTGGTTCATGTGGCCATACTCGTGGGCGGGACCCCAGATCGGGCCGGCTTCGCGGGTAATCTTGCAGAGGATGTCGTTCATCGTAGAGATGCTGTAGGCGGTACGCCACCAGGTAGCGTTCATGTAGAGGCCGCCCTGCATGGTGATACCGAGCATACGGTTGTTGAAGTAGTCACCATATTGGAAACCGGGGTCGGTGTCGTAGGTATTGCCGGCGGGATGAACTGCGATTTTATCGCCGGTGAGGGGTTCGTAGTAGCCCCACAGAAGTTCCTC
This sequence comes from uncultured Bacteroides sp., assembly GCA_964528425.1. Classification (GTDB taxonomy): domain Bacteria; phylum Bacteroidota; class Bacteroidia; order Bacteroidales; family Muribaculaceae; genus UBA3263. Next base: position 4,056 of record CAZGTD010000038.1, on the reverse strand, counting down.
ATTATATTTAAGGAGTTCCTCGTCGCGCTGGATGCCCATTACGGTGCGTTCGCGGAAGCAGAGGTCGTCCCAGCCCTTCATGATGACGGCGGGGTCATATTCCTTGTTTTCGCCGCCGTTGATTTCGGGGTTGAGCACCGACTTAAGACCCCAGCCCATATCTTTGCCAACGTCGACCGGGGTATCTTCGAGGAAGAGGTGAAGAATAACGTACTTACCGATGAGGTTATACATCGTGAAAGTGGCGCGTTCCGAAGTATACTCGTAGTCTTTGCGGGTATCGGGCGTATAGAGTTCGTCGCCGATATAGTTGAAGAAACCGTTGAGCTGACCGCCTTCGATGTGAATCTTCAGGTCGTTATATTTGTCAATCTCGCGGCCTTTAACGGGCAGGTTGCGACCGTTAACGGTCTGGGTGGTGTAGATGGTGTAGTTTACCAGCTGGTGAGCCTGGTCGGAGTAGATGGGCACTACGTTGAGACCCGAGTGGAGTTCAATGCCGGCGCGGGGATTGTTGAACATGCCGGCGCCCACCATGGGGGTGAGATAGAGCGATGCGCCATCTTTGATTTCACCTTCTACCATAACGTAGAGGATATCGCCCGAGTTACCAACGATACCCGAGGGGTTGCTCATGTTGGTATAGGCCTGGATGCCGGCCATAACGGCTGCGGCTTCACCTTCGGAGTAGGGTTCGTAGAGCTGTACACGATATTTCTTGGCGTGTTCCGAGTCCCAGTCGAAGCTCTTGCCGTTGTAGGAGCAGGTTTCAGACCAGTCGCCGTTTTTAGCTTTCAAAACGGCGCTCTGCAGCGGAGCGCTCAGGGCCTGGTAGTTAGCGTCGGCCTTGATGGCGTCGTCGGTCATTGACTGATAGTTGGCCTTAAGAACAGTGCAGGCAGCGTCCTGGAAGAGGTTGCCCATGGCGGTCTGATATTTCGACTCATTGCCGACTTCCTGTTCAATAGCCTTGAAGGCATCGAGGGCAGCGTCGATTTCGGCCTGGGTCATGGGAATTTCAACGAAATCCCATTTCGAGGGCATGATGTTGTCGTCCCAGCAAACAACCACGCTCTGGCCGTCGCAGTGCATCGACAGGTTAGCGCCGTCGCCTACGGGGCGAACAACGTAGTCACCGTCGGAAGGGATAACATTAAACTGCGAGGAAGCGCCGTTGGGCGAAGCGCTGAGATTCCAGGCCTGCGAGCGGGCACGCGACGAGGCCAGATAACCGCCGGCACCGAGGCTGCGGAAACGCAGCGCGCCATTGGCACCTGCGCTAACGAGCCAGCGCTGAGAATTGCTGGTCTCATTAACGGCGGAGCAACCGACATTGCCCGTCGGGCCATTGTCGGACAGCGCCGTAGAGTAAGCCTTGTTGACCACACGATAAACCTTTCCGGCCTGGGGCATCACGGCCCATGCAGGAAGGCTCATCAAGGCAACAGTGGCCATGGCAAAAAGCTTTTGTAGACTTTTTTTCATGATACTGATTGGTAAGTTAATTTATGAAGTTTATTGTTTTATATGCATAATATGCGCCGCAAATATAGCAAAAAAAACTTAAAGGACAAAATAATTTTTCAGTCCCGGAGCAGCGCTTGCAATCAGCGCAGAAGCTGCTTCATCTGCGCAGCCAAAGTTGCGGCGGCAGCGCCCGCGGCATCGGCAAAATCCAGGCCGGTCGACGCATAAATAATTCCGCGCGAGGAATTGACAAGCAGACCGCATTCGCCCTCAAGCATGCCGTAGCGGCAAACTTCTTCAAGGCTTCCGCCCTGGGCGCCAACACCGGGCACGAGCAGGAACGAGCGCGGGGCCACGCGGCGGATATCTTCAAACATGCGGCCCTGCGTGGCGCCGACAACATACATCATCTCGTCCGGACCGGCCCATTCCGAGCTCGTTTCGATCACGCGCTCAAACAGGCGCTTGCCATCGCCGGTTTCAAGCATCTGGAAGTCATGGCTGCCGGGGTTGGAGGTCAGCGCAAGCAGAATTACCCACTTGCCCTCATAGCCAAGAAACGGCTTCACGGAGTCGGAGCCCATGTAGGGGGCCACGGTTACGGCATCAACGCCCAAGTGCTCAAACGCCGCGCGGGCATAAAGGGCCGACGTATTGCCGATATCGCCGCGCTTGGCGTCGGCAATAATGAACTGGTCAGGATATTTTTCGCGTATATACTTAACGGTTTCTTCCATAGCAATCCAGCCCTTAACGCCCTGGCTTTCAAAGAATGCCAAGTTCGGCTTATAGGCCACGCAATAGGGTGCCGTGGCGTCGACTATGGCCTTGCAGAAGTCGAGCAGCGGATTTTCGCGCTCAAGCAGATGGGCAGGGATTTTTTTGATATCCGGGTCGAGACCCACGCACAAAAACGACCCTTTGCGGGCAATATTCTTTACAAGTTCTTCTCTCTTCATAAGAAATGATGTTTTTATTATTACCCCGCAAAGTTACACAAAATCTTCCACATTTAACACCCCACCCCAAATTTAATAAAGATTTATGCCTTTTACTTTTAAATTTTAATATTTTTGACTACCTTTGCACTCAAACATCCAATCAATTGTTTATATGGGTAAACATACTAAAACATAAGAGTATGACAACATATAATGACACCGAAACATATCGCAAAATCCACTTTGCGGTTATGGCTATCGAAAACGGAGCCAAAAAGATGAAAATTCCAGCTCAGCAAATGGCCAAAAGGCTAAATGATGTTGACTTGATTCGCAAACGGCTTATTCGGTATTACGACATGCTCCACACCCAAAGTCTGGAGTATGTTACTGATGACATTGTAGAAACCTTGAAGAAAAAAGAGCATGCACTATGATAACCCTATTTCATGGCTCGCACATAAAGGTTGACACACCCCGCGTAGATGTTGGCAACAACTACTAAAATATGAGAGATAACGTATTGTGGCGAAAAATAGCGCGAATCGTGCTAATGATTGCAAAAGAACTTAATATTCCCGAAGAACAAGCCCTGAATCTCTTTTACCAAAGCCGCGTTTACTCTATGCTCAAAGACCCCCGATATGGTCTTCAAATAATGAGCGACATTTATATCCTTGACGAATATATGAACGAGAGAAAAAACTTTAAGTCGCATTAAAAATTTAATCAACGTTTGCTTTTTAGTTTGCAGATTTTTAATTAAATTTGCGCCGTTAAATCAAATATATTTTAATCATCACCATTAATCACATTTTTATGAAGAAGTTTTTACTTTCTCTCATTGCACTGGCCGGCTTCGCCACAATCAACGCGGTCACGACAGTGACATTCGACTTCGCCAATGAAGTTTATGGTCTTACTCGTTATAGTAATGACGATAAGAATCCCGCCTACATTGACAATGGTACAAAACTGACCGTTAACGGAGGCGTTGAAGTTACCCTTACCAAAACCGCAGACAAGAATGGTTGGCGTCTTTGGACCGACGGCCTTCGCGCTTACAAAAACTCAGATGCCGGTATGACCATTTCCGCTCCCGGCCACAAAATCACCAAGATTACGTACACCATGGCCAAAGCCGGTGTATTTACCGATATCAATGGTACAGCCGTTTCCGGCAAAGAATTCTCATACACTACCCCCGAGGAAGAAACCGTTACTCTTTCATATAATGTTGCAAATAACGGCGCCATCGCAACCATGGTCGTTGAACTCGATGGCGAAGGCGGCGGCACTGTGACCCCGGACCCCGTGGATCCCGATCCTGAAAAGCCCGAAGTGCCCACCACCGGCCCCGGTTCTGCCGACCAGCCCTACACCTGCGCCGAAGCTATCGCTAAAGATAACGACGGTTCTCTCGGCTGGGTTAACGGCTATATTGTTGGCGTAATGCTTTATGACGCTAACTCTGAAGCTGCTACTAAAAACTATTTCTCCACCACCAGCCTCACTGTAAACTCCAACATCGTAATCGCTCCCACCGCCACCGAAACCGATACCACCAAGATGGTTTGCGTTCAGCTTCCCGCCGGAACAGTACGCGAAAACCTCAACCTTGCTGACCGCCCCGGAAACATGGGTAAGG
>CAZGTD010000037.1:0-18968 GCA_964528425.1 uncultured Bacteroides sp. | reverse complement strand
AGAAGAAGTCTTCGTTGGAGGGGTAGTCGGGCCAGATGTCTTCGATGCTTTCGTATGTTTCGCCTTCGTCTTCGATTTCCTGAAGGTTTTCAATTACTTCGAGAGGGGCACCGGAGCGTGTGGCGTAGTCGATGAGTTCTTCGCGAGTTGCGGGCCAAGGAGCGTCTTCGAGTTTCGATGCGAGTTCAAGTGTCCAATACATAATATTATTCCGTAGTTTTTAAGGGTCATTTATTAGTTTTAGGGGCGCAAATATACATTATTTTATTGTTTATTCCAAACTTTTTATTCGGCCCTGAACAATTTCGATAAAATTTGTTTAAATTTGCAGTTGCCATGAGTAATGATGATTTTATAATTTCGGGTTTTGGTAATAGCAGCGACTCTTCATTATTTGCTGTTGATTTTTCGTTATTTAAGACATTGGAGCGTTCGGGTTCTACTTGTAATGCTTTTGAGGGAACAGTTCAGCGCAGGCATTTATTTATAAAGCGTCTGAAGCCGCAATTCAGGGAGAATGCGCTTTATCGGGCGGCGTTTGATAAGGAATATGATCTCGGAGTTTCGTTGAACCATATTTCGCTGCCGCGCTATGTTGGTCTTGGGAGTGATTATATTGCAATGGATTTCATTGAAGGGGAAACACTTGCGGAATTGATAAAAAACAATAGCACAAGGCTTAAAAACAGGGATTTTGTCAAGAAAATTCTTTTTGAACTTGTTGATGTTGTTGATTATCTTCATCGGCGCGGAGTTGTTCATTGCGATATAAAACCGGATAATATAATTGTTTCATCATACGATGACAGGCCGATTAAACTGATTGATCTCGACAAGGCATATACTTCCTGGCTCGAAACTACGCACGGAAATACGGAGAAGTATGGCTGCCGGATATGTGCAGACGGCAAAATTGACTTTAAGGGTATCGGGCTTATTGCCGAAAAACTTGGGGATAAACGATTTGCGAGAAGATGTGTCGCTAAAAATGTTTCGCCCGGGAAGTTGAAAAAATTTCTGACTCAACGAAAATCTCCGCTTCGGTTTGTTTTTGCCGCAGTTGCCGTAATAGGCCTAATAGCGGTTTCCGCATCGATTGCAGTTCTGACTGTTCGCGAAAAGAATGTTGCCGAATCCCGGAGTCCCCACGTTGACCCGGTCAGCGATTCAATAGCCGTTGAATCGGAATCGCCGGTCGAAGTGCCGGTTGTATTGCCCGTTGTAGCTCCTGCCGGTCCTACGATTGAAATGGTCGATGAGATAGTAAGGCGCTATTATGGGCCGTTGCGCCAATATCAAGTGCCGATAGAAAAATATCTTTCTGATACGACTCTCATACTGTCTTCGCTGCAAATCAAAGAGGAGTTGACACCTTACGCTGACCTTCAGATGCAAGCGCAGGCAAAAATCTTTAAGGATGTTTGCGAACTATATAAACTTGAGGATCCAAGCGAGGCTCTTCTGCTTTTGTGCAAGGGGAAAGAGTGGAGATTATTTATGAATGCTGACCGACGTATATATAAACTGTGTGCCCAGATAGAAAAACGGCGTGACAGCAGAGACTCTGTTGAAGTCAAACAATTTCAACCCCTGTAATTCCTCCCTGTTTCGCAGCTTGGTAGGGTCCGAGGTGTGTGCCGCCACGTTCAACGTCGCTTATAAGCAGTTCGAACCCAACGTTGAATCCCGAAACCGTTAATTTGTCTCCCTTCTGAAGCTTGCTGTTGCGCGATTGATTTACAATATATTGATTGTTGCCCAAATAACTTAAGAGCAACAATCGGTTGGGATGATACGTAACCTGAACTTGCTCCCCGGCAATCAAATCATTGGAATCAAGGCTGTCGACCGCTCGGAAATCTGATATTTCGTTATCTTCGCCTAAATCTTTCGCCAGCAGATTATAATCGGGGTAGCCAAGATATTGGGCAATTATATCGAGCGACGACGGGCGTGCGTTCGTCGGGCCGTTAACGAATCCGAGCATACGTTTCAGGGTTGTTGTGCCGAGGGTTTGCCCCGTTGCTTCCTGAATTGCCATAGATAACGCCTCGCATTGCTGCGAGTATTTTATGGGTTGCTGAAACTTTTCTTGAATCTTTTGTATAATCTTTTGGCTGATCATATCAAATTAATTTTATGGCAAAGTTACGGTGTTTTCTTTATTCAGTCCAAAAATTAGGCCGTTCACTGCGTTCAAATGTGTTCAAAAAGTGAAGTGAACGGAGTGAACGGCAAATTTCTTTCCGCTAAGACATTCTTTTTATAACTTTGCCGAGATTTCTATCATTATCATTATTAATTTAAATCTTTATGTTAAGAAAACTTTTATTATTGTTTCTGCTGACCCTCTTGGGCTGGCAGACCAAGGCCTTAGGGCAAACCGTAACCGTTGACGGAGTCAAATATGGTATTCAAGGAAGCACGGCAAGTGTAGAAAGTTACCAGGATGTTTCCGGTAGTGTGGAAATACGTTCAAGTATTACATACAACGGTAAATCTTACAGTGTAACCTCAATCGCCGATCATGCTTTCTACAACTGCACCGGCATGACATCAATTACCATCCCCAATACTATTAAACGAATCTTGGACCATGCTTTCTTCCACTGCACCGGCCTGACCTCCGTCTCCATTCCCAATTCCGTAACCACAATCGGATACCAGGCTTTCTCCTTTTGTAGCGGCCTAACGTCGGTTGCCATCCCCAACTCCGTAACCTCATTAGGGGCATTGGCTTTCAACGACTGTACCGGCCTGATTTCAATCACCATCCCCAACTCCATAACCTCAATTGAACACGAAACATTCTCTAATTGCTCGGCTCTGGCATCGGTCAACATCCCTAACTCAGTAACCGAGATTGGTACGGATGCTTTTATCAATTGTACTTCTTTAGTAAAAGCAGAATTTACGAGTATAGAAAATTTGTGTTCCATTAATTTTGTAAATTCTAATTCAAATCCTTTATCTTTTGCCAAACATCTATATATTAATGGCGGGGAGATTACAAAAGTCGAAATTCCAAATTCAGTTATTAAAATCGGGAACTTTGCGTTTTCGTCTGCCGGTAGTATATCTTCTGTTACCATTCCAAACTCTGTGACATTAATCGGTATTGATGCGTTCTCAAGGTGTAGCGGATTAACAGAAATTTCGATTCCCAATTCTGTTCATACAATTGGATGTGGAGCTTTCAAAAGTTGTGCAAAACTTACTAAAGTAGTGATTGAAGACGGGAAAGAAGCTCTTTCACTGGAGTATAAGGCAAACGAAGAAATATTTAATAATTGTAATATCAAGTCTGTATATCTCGGTCGAAATCTTGAAAGCTCTGATAATTATGCTCCTTTCAAATATCAAACTCAACTTAAAGAACTGACTATCGGTAAAAACGTCACCTCAATAGGCGACTATGCATTTGCCGGATGTAGTGGCCTTGCTTCAGTTTTAATTCCTGCTTCGGTAACTCAAATCGGAACATCAGCCTTTGAGAATATCAACAAACTGACAGAATTATCTTTGCCTAATTCGGTTAAAACAATTGGCAGCAAGGCTTTCAGCGGTTGCACCGGATTGACGGAAGTAATTTTGCCAAGCTCCGTTACTTCTGTTGGCACAGGAGCTTTCAGCGGTTGCACGAAACTTGTTAAGAGTGCTTATCCGTCAACTATTTCAACGAATCCGTTCCCAACCGGTATTTCAATTCAATATCCGGCGAAAGGCGCTATTATCGAGAACCGATACATTTGGGGACCCAATAACTCCGCAATTTATTATGTTCCGACAGATTATAAAGGAGTGTTTGCAATTCCTTCGACCGTTCAGGTAATCGGCAGTCTTGCTTTCGGCGCATGTAAAGACATAACTTCCGTTACAATGCCTGAATCGGTTAGTAAAATTGGTTCGAAAGCTTTCAGCGAGTGTGTGACTCTATCAAACATTACAATACCCGAATCGGTTTACTCTATCGGGCAGGAAGCTTTCAGCGGCTGCTCCGGTTTAAGTACTGTTTATTTTAAGGCGAAAGACCTGACGGAATGTGGCAAAAATATATTTCCTGCAACTACTTCAACCTTAGATATTGATAATAGCGTAACATTTGATAATATTCCTTCCGATGCATTCGCAAACCTTAATCTAAAATCGCTATATATTGGAGCCGGTATTCTGAAAATCAAGAGTGATTGTTTCTCCAAAAATATTGTCAAGATATTTTGGTTAGGAAATACTCCTCCGGTTGGTTGGGAAAAGATGTCGGCATCTGTTCACGTCGTAGCCAATAATCAGTATTCAGATTCATATTCATCTTTATATCCAGATAAAAATATCGTTACATATCAATTCTTAAGTTCACGATTTGCCGTTAACGGAATTTGGTATGTACCCACTAACGTTAGCGAACGTACATGTGACGTTATTGACTGCGACTACTCCGCTGAATATAAAAATGTTACAGTTCCAGAGACGGTAACCTATAAAAACATTTCTTTTTCGGTAGAAAATATCAGTGATTATTCATTCTATCATGATAATAATGTTGAAACCCTCAGTATTAACAGTAGCGGTTCTATCAGAGACTTTGCGTTTTCCGGATTGACTAAACCGACCTCGGTTAATCTTAACGGTAAGATAACGGAAATCCGTAATGGTGCATTCAAAGGCTGCAACTCATTAAAGGAGCTGAATATACCCAATACTGTTAAATCAATCGGTGACTATGCTTTTGGAGAATGCACTTCTGTTACAACACTTACGTTTAATGAGGAAGGTAAATCGCTTGAAACCAGTTCCGTTCTTGCGCTTGGTTCTAACGGTAATTATGGTTTATTTACCGATTGCCCGTTGATTGAACTATATATCGGTCGAAAACTTTCATATTCCCCGGAGTATGAGAGAGGATATTCTCCTTTCTGTCACATAACTACCTTGACAAAAGCAGAAATCAGCAATGCTGAAGTTCAGGTTCTTGACAACGAATTCTATCTTTGCTCCGGCTTGAAGTGGTTGAAGATTGGTAATGGCGTAACTAAAATCGGTAGATGGGCCTTTTCGGGTTGCTCATCGCTCGAATATTTTTCAGCCGGTTATAATGTCAAGTCTATCGGCGAAGAAGCATTTTCTGACTGTACGGCAATGACTCAATATTATTCTTACTCTCCTCAGCCCCCCGTTGCGGGAAAACAGTCTCTCGATGATATAAGAAAGTTTGATTGTACGCTATATGTTCCACTTAAGAGTAAGGCCGCTTATCAATCGGCACCGCAATGGAAAGATTTCTTTTATATTGAAGAAGTTGAAAGTGCCGACATCAATGAGCTGTCGGTTAGTCCTTCCGATCGCACTGAAGTTTATAATCTCAATGGTGTAAAGGTTTCCGATTCGACGGAAAATCTGCCTAAAGGAGTTTATCTTGTACGTCGCGGAGGAACTGCTACAAAGTTATTGATTGATTAGTAATAATTTATAGTAGTCTTTTCTTAAATGTAATTGCGGTTTGGCCCCGGAGCCAAACCGCAATTTTTAGTTTTAAGGGATATTAATCAGTCGTGAGATTGCCATGTGTGTTCAGGAACTTGAGCCTGGAGGTTGGCGTAGCGGGCAAAGGTGAAGAGCCAGTCGGACAGGCGGTTTATATAAGCCAGCAGGGTAGGGGTGAGGTTCATTTCGCTTGCGCAGCTTAGTATGCGGCGCTCGGCGCGACGACACACTGTCCGGGCAATATGGGCCTGGGCGGCGAGGGTGCTTCCGCCGGGAAGAATGAATTCGTGCAGCGGAGGAAGTTCGCGATCCATGGCGTCAATTGAGTTTTCGAGCATAAGTGTATCGTCGTCAATAAGCCCGTCGGAGGGAGTTCCGGCAAGAAAACCACCGATATTGAACAGTGAGTTCTGGACTTGTAGCAGAGTGCGCCGCTGTGGTTCGGGGGTTGAGGCGTCGGCGGCAAGGAGTCCGAGATGTGAGTTGAGCTCGTCGACTGTTCCGTAGGCTTCGATACGGGTTGCGGTTTTAGGCAGGCGCGCTCCTCCGACAATCGACGTTTGGCCGGCATCGCCGGTGCGGGTGTAGATTTTCATTTGCGGGAAAGTATTTCGAATTTATCGGTTACTATTTCGGTTACGGTGTGTTTGAGCGATGCGCGGTCTTCCCAGGTGCGGGTACGCAGACGTCCTTCAATGAATAGTTTTGAACCTTGGCGCACATATTTTTCGGCGAATTCAGCCTGGGAGTCCCACATAACGATTCTATGGAACTCAACTCGCTTGATTGGTTCGCCGCCGGTCGGGTTTGCGAATGTTTCGTCGGTAGCGAGCGAAAAGGTTGCTATCGCCCGTTTTTCAACGTAGCGGAGTTCGGGGTCTTTGCAGACGTTTCCGATCAGAATAACTTTTTGGTATGACACTTTTTCGGTTTGGTTATTTCAGGAAGTCTGGGGCAAGGGCGAAGATGCCGATGGTAAGGCCGACGTGCCATCCGTTGTCGTTGCGTTGTCCGGTGCGATAGTTGGCATAGGCGCAAACGTTGACGTATTTCAGATTTGCCACTGCCTGGATTTCGCCGAGGAAATCGGGCGAGGGAACTTTTGCTGACAGCACTGTGCGGCCCATTTCGTCGGCGCTGAGCCGTTGCCACGGTGCAAAGATATGAAAAGTTCCGCGAAGTTGCAACTGCTGCGTGATTTTATAAACAGGGGTTATGCCTGCGCCTAAGAATGAGTAAGCATGGAATGATGGGTTGAATGAATTATAGCTTGATGCGGTCGGCTGATAGGCCGGCGCTTCGGCAATGGCTATTTCATAGATTTTCGACGGTTTGCGGCCAGAAACGAGCAGTTCGCCTTCGAGACCGAGTGAGAAGTGGCGCGAGGTCGACCAATATTTGCGTGCCTGTCCGTTGAGCTGGAGCCATCTGTTGGGCTTATCGCCAAGGAGGCCCATGCCTGAAGCGTGGATTTCCAGGCCCGATGTCGGGAAATCGTAGGCATTGAGCGTATTGTAGTCATAACGCAGCGCCAGTTGGCCGAGTTTGAGCGTGTGTTGAACGGTGGCGCCATCGTCGGCGGCGAATTTTACGCGCTCCATGCCGTAGCCTGCCGATAGCGATGCGGCGGCGTGTGGGCCACAGGCCATTTGCAGTAGATATGCCCGGGCATAGGCCTGGAGGTTTTTAACGAATTTGGGTTCGTTGAGATTAAAAAATACGCGCTCGTTCTGATTATAGATATGTTTGCTAACGACCCCCTGAAGCGAAAGCGTATACGGAAGGTCAGCTCCGAAGCGAATAGTAGCCATTAGCTGAGCAGCCAGATAGCTCTGGCCCACCCAGGCGCTGAGCGCGCCGTTGAGCGCCCGCTGGTTCAAGGCCTTGTAGGCCACGGAGCCGTAAATCATCGAGGTGGTCGACGATGAAATGTAGCCTCCGGCTCCGACGCTCCAGTTTGACTTGGGATATGCCTTGAGCTTGAGAATATAGGCTGAGTCAACGTATTCGGCGGTCGGCATGAGGTTCTGCATTGCGCCTCCGGAAATTGAGCGGTAGAAACCGTTGCGCGCGCCGTTGAGGTTGAAGTTCTTTTTGGGGAATTGAGCTTCTATAAAGGCGTTTTGTGTGGGTTTACCGCCGGTGCATTCAACTGCCGAGAATTCCATTGGCTTGAAAGATGCCTTAAAAGCCTCGCGGCGAGCACGCACTTCGGCCGCTGGGCGGCGAGCAGTGGTGCGGGATTTTATGGAGTCGACCATTTCGAGTCCGCGGCGATAGCCCACTTCGTAAATTGCTTGCGACTTTGCGTAGTCGAGCAGTGAATATTTGTGGAGATCCATGTGGATGCGCATGCCGTCTGCTGCCGGCACTTCATAGGATTGAGGTCGCGTTACCAGGTCTGTAATCTGATTTAAGGCGTTGGGATAAGATTTTACGTCGGTGTGGACATCGGCGCCAATGGTGAAGTCGGGGTTAAAGTCACGCTTCATGGTCGACACGGGGAAGTTGTCGAATATGCCGCCGTCGTAGTGAAGTGTATCGTTAATCTCTATCGGTGAGAAAACGATGGGAAACGACATTGACGCGCGCACGGCGTCGGCCAACTGGCCGGAGCGGGCTACTTCGGGGCGCTGGGCCTCGATATTGGAGCTGACGGTCCGCAAAGGCACGAACAGACGGTTAAAGTCGCCGCCGCATGCTTGAGTTGCCTGGCCAAACACTTCCATAAAAGCAAAATTCATCGGAATGGGTGAAATCAAGCTGTAGGGTACACTCTTGGCTATCGAGTCATTTCCAAGAGCGAAACTGAATAGCTGAGGCGAGGGCTGCGGTGCCGTGAGGTAGTAGCGGTATTCAGGATTGATTTCGCCGGCTGCCGCGTTTACAAACATCGGCGAAGCAATCAGCTCCATCATCTCGGCCGGCGAATAACCTGCGGCATAGAGGCCGCCGACAATTGCGCCCATCGAAGTGCCGGTAATGTAGTCGATAGGAATGTCGTTTTCTTCGAGTGCCTGAATCAGGCCGATGTGGGCAACGCCTTTTGCGCCGCCACCCGAAAGCACCAGACCAACGCGTTCGCGAGCGTTTGCAGCAAAAAAGCAGGTTAACGCAAGCAGAATAACAGTAAATTTTCTCATGAGTCGATATGCAATGAATATTTTTCTTTGTAACAACCGGGCAGACTGTTTTGTTGAGAATTGGGAATTGAGAATTGGGAATTGAGAGTTTTTTGACAGGAGAAACAAGAGCGAGGTCTCAAATCTGGAAGTAAAAAACTCACAAATCTGGAAGTGTGTTATTTATGTGGCGGATATGTTGTATGTTAGATTGTCTGCGTTTTCTAACTTATTATCACGCTACGGCGGGATTGCTTATGGTGGTTCGCTATCATGTGGCGGCAAGCTGCCACCACTCCAGGGATTCGCGTCGCGATAATTATCCTTGGACTGACCGGTGATTTTACCGCAGTGGGTCGGTGGATTTAGCGCACGGCTCTTCCCATGTTAGGAGAACTCGCGAAGTAAATGTGGTTATGATGATGTGCGTGGACTTTGGGCCAAGACTACTTTGTTACCGTTCAACTGACCCGTATCGCGGGTCTTAATCGTGCATGGTTTATGCGCGTCGATGGCCTGCAAGAACGGCTATATTGCCATCCGCATGTTGCCATTACTAACTGCAGTGCTTAGCGTATAATAAGATTTCAAGACTCAAAATTTAGTAATTACTACTTGCTAATTAGTAATTATTGTTGTAACTTTGTGGTGTTATGAAAACGACTTATTTATTTCTCGCTCCCGGTTTCGAAGAAATCGAGGCAGTAGGGCCAATCGACGTTTTGCGTCGTGCCGATATGCCCGTTAAAACAGTATCTATTCTCAGCGGTCGCGAAGTTGTTGGTGCCCACGGGGTGCCCTATGTGGCTGATATGACCATTGCCGAACTTCCCGGCGAAGTTGATGCCGAATGGCTTATTTTGCCCGGAGGTATGCCCGGTGCTACCAACTTGGTTGAGTGCGCTCCTTTGGCATCGCTGCTTAAATCTTTCAGCGGCAATATCGCCGCCATATGTGCATCGCCGGCCGTGGTGCTCGGCGGTCTGGGCTTGCTCCGGGGCAAAAAAGCGACTTGTTATCCGGGCATGGAGTCTTTTGCCGGCGAAGGGGTCGAATTTACGGGTTCCGGTGTTCAGGTTGATGGCCGGATTATTACAGCAAAAGGCCCGGCCTATGCCGTAGCGTTTGCGGCTGCTATTGTTGAGGCCAGTTGCGGCGCGGCTGTAGCCGAGGGCGTTCTGAAGGGTATGCTCTATTAAAAGATTTAATTGAATTCAAGTAAATATAAAAATTCCTAAAAAGTTTGGCATTTTCATTGAAAAATGCGTAACTTTGGCGGAAAATTAACCTCTAACCAAACTCTACCAATGAAAGAACAACAAGAATGCACTGCTTGCATGCAGGAAAAAATCAAAGAAGAATTTGCAACCCGCTTTGGCGGCGAAGGCGTTTTTTACGCATCGGCCGGCCGTATTAACCTGATTGGCGAGCACACCGATTATAATGGTGGCTTCGTATTTCCGGGTGCAATCGATAAGATTATTGAAGCAGAAATCCGCCCCAACGGCACCGACCGTTGCCGCGTATATTCCGTAGATATTAACGAAACCGCTGAGTTCGGTCTGGCCGAAGAAGATGCTCCCGAGCAGCAGTGGGCCCGCTATATTTTCGGTGTGTGCCGCGAAGTTATCAAGCGTGGCTTCAAGGTTGAAGGTTTCGACGCAGTGTTTGCCGGCAACGTGCCCCTGGGCGCAGGCCTGAGCTCGTCGGCCGCCCTTGAAAGCTGCTTTGCTTTTGCCATGAACGATATGTTTAACGACAACAAGATAGACAAGTTTGAGCTTGCCAAGATCGGCCAGTCGACAGAACATAACTATTGCGGCGTTAACTGCGGCATCATGGACCAGTTCGCATCTGTGTTCGGCAAGAAAGATTGCCTGATGCGTCTCGACTGCCGCTCGATGGAATTTGAATATTTCCCCTTCAAGCTCGATGGCTATAAACTGGTGTTGGTTGACTCGCGCGTTAAGCACGAACTGGTTGACTCGCCCTACAACAAGCGCCGCCAGAGCTGCGAACGCGTAGCCGCCAAGCTTGGCATGGAAACCCTTCGCGACGCTTCGATGGAAGATCTCGACAAGATAAAAGACGAAATTTCTGAAGAAGACTACAAGCGCGCAGAATACGTTATCGGCGAAAAGCAGCGTGTGCTTGACGTTTGCGATGCCCTTGAACGCGGCGACTACGCTACGGTTGGCGAACGTATGTATCAGACCCACGAAGGCATGTCGAAACTCTATGAAGTAAGCTGCGAAGAACTCGACTACCTCAACGACCTGGCTAAGGAATGCGGCGTTACCGGTTCGCGCATCATGGGCGGCGGTTTCGGCGGCTGTACCATCAACCTTGTAAAGGACGACCTGTATGAACCGTTCATTTCGGTTGTTACCAAGAAGTTCAACGAAAAATACGGCCACGAACCCAAAATCTATCCCGTAGTAATTTCCGACGGTGCCCGTCGCCTCTGATATGAAAGTAGAAACAGCAAAATTCCCCTCTAAAAAGGGCGACATCACCCTGGTTACGCTGACTAATGCCGGCGGCGCCAAGGTGGTGCTGTCATCGCTCGGTGCCGGTATCGTAGCCGTTGAAGTTCCCGACCGTAACGGCACTATGGCCGATGTAGTTCTGGGCTATGCCGATCCTACCGATTATTATTATGACGGCCCCTGCGCAGGCAAAGTGCCCGGACGCTATGCCAACCGCATAGCCCGCGGTCACTTCCAGCTCGACGGCAAGGATTACCACCTGGCAATTAACAACGGCCCCAATGCCCTGCACGGTGGCCCCGAAGGCTTCCAGAACCAGATTTGGGACGTTGAGATTCTCGATGATAACCGGGTTAAGTTTACATACCATGCCGCCGACGGCGAAGAAGGCTATCCGGGTAATCTGACTGCCACGGCCACCTATTCGTGGTCGGATGCCAACGAGCTCCACCTGGAGTTGGGTGCCGAAACCGACGCTCCGACAGTCGTTAACCTTACCAACCACGCCTATTTCAACCTGGCCGGCCACAACTCCGGCTCGGTGCTCGACCATAAGCTCACTCTGGACGCGCATCTGTTCCTGCCCACCGACGAAACCCTCATTCCCGTAGGCGACCTCGTTTCGGTTAAGAACACTCCCATGGACTTCACCACCGAGAAGACCATCGGCGCCGACATCAAGGCCGAGTTCCCCGCGCTGGAATATGGCAAGGGCTACGATAACTGCTGGGTTATCGATGGCTGGAACAAGGGCACCAACCGTCGCGCCGCCCGCCTGGAAGACCCCAAGTCGGGTCGCGTGCTGGAAGTGTTTACCACCCAGCCCGGAGTGCAGGTTTATACCGGCAACTGGCTTGACGGCTCGCCAAAAAACAAGTGTGGCCGTCCCTATAACGACTACGACGGCGTTGCCATAGAGTGCCAGGGCTTTCCGGATGCCATCAACAAGCCGCAATTCCCCAACGTAGTTCTTCGTCCGGGCCAGAAATTCAACGAAACCATTACATTCAAGTTCAGCAATAAATGAAACCCACTCTTTTTGTACTCGCTGCAGGCATGGGCTCGCGCTATGGCGGCCTTAAGCAGCTCGACGGCGTTGGCCCTCAGGGTCAAACCATTATGGACTATTCCATCTACGATGCAATCCGTTCCGGCTTCGGCAAGGTTGTATTCGTTATCCGCAAAGACTTTGAACAGGACTTCCGCGAAAAAATCCTTTCGAAATACGAAGGCCACATTCCCGTGGAACTCACTTTCCAGTCGATCGAAGACCTGCCCGAAGGCTATACCTGCCCGGCCGACCGCACCAAACCCTGGGGCACTAACCACGCCGTGCTTATGGGTAAGGACGTTATTAAAGAACCATTCGCAGTTATCAACGCTGATGACTTCTATGGCCGCAACGCCTTTGAAGTTATTGCCAAAGAACTGTCGAAGGAACATGACCATAAGGGTGACTACTGCATGGTAGGTTTCCGCGTAGGCAACACCATGACCGAAAACGGTTCTGTTGCCCGCGGCGTATGCGAAAACAAGGACGGTATGCTGACCTCGGTAGTTGAACGCACTGCAATTTCCTATGATCCGGAACACCGCATCACCTTTACCGACGAAAACGGCCAGGTTCAGTATCTCGACCCGATGACTCCGGTTTCGATGAACCTCTGGGGCTTCACTCCCGATTATTTCGAATATTCTGAGCGTGAGTTCAAGAAGTTCCTCGACAAGGATATCAATACTCCCAAGTCGGAGTTCTTTATTCCGCTTTGCATTGATGCGCTGATTAACAACGGCGAAGCAACCGTTAAGGTTCTCGACACTGACTCCAAATGGTTTGGCGTTACTTACGCTGCCGACCGTCCCGGGGTAGTTGAAAAGCTCGCCGCTCTTCACGCTGCAGGCGAATATCCCGAAAATATGTTCAAATAATAGTTAGAACTCTAATGGGGGTGAAGACAGAATGCCTTCACCCCCTGTTTTTATTAAATGAAAAAAACTGTTTTCGGACTCTGCTGCCTGATTTTAACGGCATGCGGTGAAAAGAACCGTGTGAATGTCGAAGCCGAAGTTCCATCGGTTGGAACTCAGGCAATCACTGTTGTGTGGACAACGCCTGACGGAAACCGTGGGGTGAAAACCGTTCCGGCTCTTGACGGCAAGTTTGAATTTACCGTAGAGTGCATGGATTCTACCGAGATTGAACTTTTTACGGCCAACAAGAATCTGCTTGCAGCATTTTCAGGCCGTAAAGACGAAAATTTAAAGTTGAGCTCCCGAAACGACAGCCTATATATTGACGGACGTGAAGTCCGCACATACTTTTCTGCACCGTCGGTTAACGAATGGCCCGAATTTCCTGAGCTTGAACTAATATGCGGCGATGATTCAGTTGCGCTTTTCAAGCCTGATGGCGTTTGGTTTTTTACATCGTCGCAACAGGAACGTACGCCGGCCGTCATTGATTCGATGAAGGCTTATAAGGCGAGCCGTGTACGCGACGTGTTCATCGGGGCCGACCAATATCAGTGGAAAACAATAAATCGTCAGGATTCGATAAAATGGCAGCGTGTACTGATGGTTGATGCTCCTTTGCGGCTTAAGGGAATATTAACCCATACGCCATGTCTGGTTGAGGTTGATACGTCGGGAACGGTTATCAGAGTGCAGCGTCTTTAAGCTCGAGCAGGGTCGGGTAGTCGGGAATTTCCGAGAGAAACGAGTAAGTGGCTGTCTCGCAGTCAACCCGGCAGCAATAGTGTGTGAGCCCGTTACTAACTATCATAAACGGAGCTTTCATAACCATATTATAGCGCACAATCTGGTCGAAAACCTTGCGGTTGAGCTCTACGTCGGGAGCTTTAAACTCCAAAATCATCAGCGGCGAAGCATCCTTGCGGTTCCAAACTACTGAGTCGCATCGGCGATGCAAGCCGTTAAGCTCAATGCTGACCTCATTTGCCATCAAGTGGGCGGGGTAGGAGTGTTCTGCCCTGAGATAGGCCATGAAGTGTTGGCGCACCCATTCTTCCGGAGTCAGGTATAGCCAGCGCCGGCGCAGCGGGTCGAAGATCTCAATATTTTCAGCACTGTTGAGGCGCACATTTAGTTGCCGCGGAGGAAGGTTGAGCGGAACAAAACATTTTTTTTGGTCGGAGATTGGCATAGGTTGTGGAAAATTCGTAAATTTGCTCCCTGCAAAGTTACGCAATTTTTTTCGATTTCAATGGCATCGCAACCCACTATAGCAGATATTCGTGCCGCCCTCAGGAGCGGCAATCCCGCGCCGGTTTATGTTATTCATGGTGAGGAGGCTTACTATGCCGATGAGCTCGTTAAGGATTTCGAAGCTTTGGTGCCGGCTGAAGAGCGTGATTTCAATCTCTATATACTTTATGCAACGCAAGTTGAGCCCGATGCGGTTGTCGACGCTTGTTTGCGCTACCCGATGATGGCCGAGCGCCAGGTCGTTATACTCAAGGAGGCGCAGGCCGTTAAAGCCGACTATTTGAATAAGCTGGTTGAATATGCCAAGCGACCTAATCCGCAAACCGTTTTGGCTATTATCGGCCGGGGCGAAACGCTCAGCGGGGCTCCGTTTATGAAGGCGGTTGCTGCCGGAGGTGGGGTCGTTTTAAACAGTCCGAAGCTCTGGGAGAGCCAGGTCGGTCAGAAGATAGACGAGCTCGCCTTGGAAGCAGGCCTGAAGGTTGACCCTAAAGCCAAAGCGATGTTGATTGAGCATTGCGGCACTTCGTTGAGCAAAATCAGCAACGAAATCAAGAAGCTGACCCTGGTGTTGCCCAAAAATGCGTTTATAACGCCTCAGGTTGTTGAGAAGCTTATCGGTGTCAGCAAAGATTATAACACGTTTGAGCTTTTGGAGGCGATTGTTAACCGCGACGCGGCGAAATGTTACACTATTGCCGAGTATTTTCGCTCCAATCCGAAGAATAATTCGAGCATTGCGGCAAATGCCATGATTTTCAATTATTTCGCCAATCTGTTGATTGCACATTACACGCCCGATAAGTCCAATGATTCGCTGGCTAAGGCGATTGGCGCTAAGCCACGCTCGGCAGCGGTTACGCGCATTGAGCGGGGATTGCGCACCTTTAATGCGCGTCAGGTTATCAATGCAATCAGTGCGTGCCGCCGCCACGATGCCCGTTCGAAAGGCGTTGGCTCGCGACAAGATGAGTATGATTTGCTTCGCGAAATGCTATTTACTATTTTGAACTGATGAATAAGATTTTAGAGGCAATGCATCGGTTAGGCATAAAGCGCGTTCTGACCGATTCGCGTTCGCTGCGCTCGGCGGCCGACAGCGTTTTTTTTGCGCTTCGAACCGCCAACAACGATGGCCATAAGTTCATTCCCGAGCTTGCCGCTAAGGGCGTGAGGTTGTTTGTTGTCGAGGAGATTCCGCAGGGAGTGGATGCCGAATTTATAGTTGTTGAAAACACTCACGATGCCCTGCAAAAGGCTGCTGCCGACTTCAGAAGCAGTTTTAAAGGTCAGGTTATTGCTGTTGTTGGTACAAAAGGCAAAACATTGGTTAAGGAATGGCTTGCCGAGGCAATGTCGCGGCGGTTCAGCGTCACCCGCTCACCGCGCAGCTGGAACTCGCAGGTTGGAGTGCCGATGGCTATGTTAGGCATGGACCCGGAAGCTGATTTTGCTATTATTGAAGCCGGTTTTTCCGAACCGGGAGAAATGGAGCGTCTTGAAAAGATTATTCGCCCCGACATAGTGGTAGTCACCTCCGGTAATGAGTCCGACACTGAGATGATGAAGATAGCCCGAAATGCCCGAATGGTTATCAATCCAGATTTTGAGGGCGACTGGCTCGAACGCGACCATCGCGTTGTTGAGCAAACTCTGGCTGCTATCGGCCTTGAACTGCCTGAAGGAATTATCCGCCCGCTTCATACTCGGCTTGATGCCGCCGACGGAGTGAATAACTGCACGATAGTTACCGACAGGTTCAGCTGCGATTTGTTCTCGCTCGACTCGGCGCTCGATTTTGTGTTGCGGCGGAAGCCTGCCGATCGACGGCTGACTGTGATTCTCGACACTTTGCGCGACGGTGCTTCGCTGCCAGTAATTCCGGAAGCTGACCGCGTGATTTATGTAGGGCCGGGTGGCTTGACAGCCGAGGAATTTCAATCACGCTATTCGGTCAGCGATTTTGCTAATGAACTTATTCTTGCCAAAGGCGAGGATGGTGGTGTGGTCGCCACTTTTGCCGAGCAACTGAAGGCTCGCCACCATGAAACCGTGCTGGAAGTGAACCTCGATGCCATCGTGCATAATTTCAATCATTTCAGAGCCTTGGTGCGCCCCGAAACCGGCATAGTTGCAATGGTTAAGGCTTCGGGCTACGGAGCCGGGGCATACGAGCTGGCAAAAACACTTCAGACCCAGGGGGCGGCCTATTTAGCTGTGGCTGTGGTCGACGAAGGCGAGGAGCTGCGTCGCGCCGGAATTACGATGCCTATCATGGCTCTGAATCCTAAGGTTACTAACTACGATTCGCTGTTTGGCAACCGCTTGGAGCCGGAAATTTTCAGTTTCGGTATGCTCGATGAAATTATCCGCGAAGGGAGTAAAAGAGGCGTTAAGGAGTATCCTATCCACGTTAAGTTCGATACCGGCATGCATCGTCTGGGCTTTCTTGAAGATGACATTGAGCAGCTGGTTAGTAAATTGAAAGGCACTGACGTAGTTAGAGTCGCATCGGTGTTTTCGCACTTGGCAACCGCCGATTGCCTCGATATGGATGATTATACTCTCGGGCAGCTTAGCCTGTTTACCGGTATTTGCGAGCAGATGAAGCAGGGCCTGGGCTATGAGTTTAAACGCCATATATTGAATTCGGCGGGTATCGCCCGCTTTCCCGAATATCAGTTTGAAATGGTGCGCCTCGGCATAAGCCTTTACGGCGTTGATACTATCGGAATAGATGAAACCCGCGGACTGCGCACGGTTTCGACGTTGCGCTCGCTGATAATTTCGGTTAAGGAGTGGCCGGCCGGAACTCCGATAGGCTATGGGCGCCGGACTGTGCTCGACCGACAGTCGAGGGTGGCAACCGTTCCTGTGGGCTATGCCGACGGCCTGGACCGCCATTTGGGTAACCGGGTCGGCAAGGTGTGGGTTAACGGTCAGCTGTGTCCGATTTTAGGGAATATCTGCATGGATGCCTGTATGGTCGATATTACCGATGCAGGCGAGTCGGTCGGGGTAGGCTCATCGGTGGAGTTCTTTGGAGAGAACCTGCCCGTGAGTTCTGTAAGCGATCTGTTGCAAACCATTCCCTACGAAGTGTTAACCTCTGTTTCTCCGCGCGTTAAGCGCGTGTATTATCGCGAATGAATCCCCGGGAAATTGCTATAGAAGATTATAACTATCCGCTCCCCGACGAGCGGATTGCCAAACATCCGCTTGCCGAGCGCGACCGCTGCAAGCTGCTCCTGCGCCGCGCCGACGGCACTGTTGAAGACCATATTTTCGCAGAGCTGCCGGAGCTGCTGCCCGCCAACGCTATGTTGGTTTATAACAACACACGCGTTATCAACGCCCGCTTGCGTTTCCGTAAGGAGAGCGGCGCGCTGATTGAAATTTTTTGTCTGGAGCCTGTAATGCCGGCCGATTATGCGCTGAATTTTGCGACAGACGGCGCTAATGGCGTTGAATGGCAATGCTTTGTAGGCAACAGCAAGCGCTGGAAGGAGGGTGAATTGCGCGGCATTGTTGGCGACTCGGTGTTGAGTGCCGAACGTGTTGAAAAAATCGGCAATGCCTCGATTGTACGCTTCAAGTGGACCGGCAGCAAGAGCTTTGCCGAGATTATTGCCGAAGCGGGCGAATTGCCCATACCCCCTTATTTGAACCGCGCAACGGAGGAGAGCGATTCTACTGACTATCAGACCGTTTTTTCGCGCATCGACGGCTCGGTTGCCGCACCAACGGCCGGTCTGCACTTTACGCCGGAGCTGCTGGCAGCTATTGACGCGAAGGGTATACAACGGCGCGAGCTGACGCTGCACGTTGGCGCCGGAACTTTTCAGCCGGTGAAGTCAGAAAAGATTGGCGAGCACGAAATGCACAGCGAGTTCATCAGCGTTGACCGCCGCCTGATTGAAGAACTCGCCGAAACCGACCGACCTATAATTGCCGTGGGCACCACTTCGGTGCGCACCCTTGAGAGCCTCTATCACCTCGGCTGCCGCGCCGCCATGGGCCTGTCGATAAACGAGCTGCAGCAATGGTATCCCTACGACCCGAAGCATCCGCGACTGTCGCGCCGCGAAGCGCTGCAGGCGCTGGCCAAGGTGTGTGGCGACCGTTTGGTGGCCTCCACGCGCGTAATCATTGCTCCGGGCTATGACTACAAAGTTGTTGACGGCATCATCACCAACTTCCACCAGCCGCAATCGACCCTGCTGCTGCTTGTCAGCGCCCTCATCGGCCCCGACTGGCGAGCAGTCTACGACCACGCCCTCGCCACCAACTACCGCTTCCTCAGCTACGGCGACGCCTGCCTCTTCCTCCGCTAACTTTGGCGTGTTATGAAAAAGCTACTATCTATCTATATATGATGCACATAGGAAAGTACCGTTAGGGAAATTTGTTGCATTAAATAATTTGGATAATCTTTTTGGCGAACCATTACAGTGCGACACTGTAATGAAGACTTCCGACTGGGCGTTGTTTGAGCAAGAAATGCCCGGACTCAGCCCCGTGCTGTTTTCATGGCCGCTTCTTCTTCGGTATTCAAGGTTATCGGCCTTTCGACATGCTGCGCCCACATGCTTGTCATCGAAAAATTCGGCGATTGCCTGAACTACGTTCATTCAATCTCGCTCCACGCCGA
>CAZGTD010000036.1:0-18985 GCA_964528425.1 uncultured Bacteroides sp. | reverse complement strand
AGTAAACCAGACGGGCGTCCATCATGAAGTCCATGCCGCCGTGGCCCATTTCGCGACCCATTTCGCCATATTTTTTCAGGATGGGGTGGTAGTATTTTTCAACCAGGGCGTTGTATTCGTCTTTGGGGAGGAAACCGTGGCTCGACAGGTTGTCGATTTTGGGCTGAACGCCGCTGGCCTGCAGCTGGCTCTTGTCGAGGGCAATCTGCTGGGTGGGATATTTGGTTGCGTAGCCCTTGGTGCCGGTGAGTTTAAACAGGCGGTTGTAGGGCTGGGGATTCATAACGTTGTGTTGGATTTCAACAACCTTGCCGTCTTCGGTGCGCATCAGAGTGGTGGTGTGGTCGCCGTTGCGGTAGTTGTCGCAGGCTTTGCCGGTTTTCTTTTCAACGTATTCCTTGCCGTGAACCGACTTGGTGTCCATGGCAACGAGGGTTTTGAAGCGGTCGCCGCGGTGAATGTCCAGGCACTGTGCAACCGGGCCGAGGCCGTGGGTGGCATAGAGGTCGCCGCGGTTTTCCATGTTATATTTCATGCGCCAGCCGAGTTTGTCGGGGTCGGTTTCGGGATTTTTCCAGTAATAGTCCCAGAAGTCATCGAGGTTGTGGATATAGGCACCTTCTGCGCGGAGAATTTCGCCGAACACGCCTGCCTGGGCCATTGCCAGGGCGTTGAGTTCGTAGTAGTCGTAGCAGCAGTTTTCAAGAATCATGCAGTGCTTGCGGGTCTTTTCGCTCAGGTCGATAAGTTCCCAGCACTGTTCGAGGTTCATTGCCGAGGGAACTTCAATGGCGGTGTGTTTGCCATTTTCGAGGGCGGCTTTGGCCACGGGGAAGTGGTGGTCCCAGTCGGTGGCTACATAAACGAGGTCAACATCGGGGCGCTCGCAGATTGCTTTGTAGCCGTCTTCGCCGAAGTAGATGTCGGCGGGTTTGAGGCCTTGTTCGCGGAGGTATTTCTGGCATTTTTCGGCGCGAACGGAGTCGAAGTCGCAAAGGGCAACTACTTCAACGCCGGGAATATGGGCGAAGCGGTTAACGGCACCGGGGCCACGCATGCCGAGGCCAACGAAAGCGACACGCACCTTTTCCATTTTCGGGGCGGTGAGGCCGAGAACGTGTTCCTGGCCGGCAGGGCGTTCGGGGGTTTCAACAACGAGGGTGCCTTTGTCCCAATGAGTTTTGGTCGAAGGCGAAAGCGATTGAGCGGTAGCGGCTGATGCAACAAGAATCAGAGTAGCAGCTGCTAAAGCAAGTTTTTTGATAATCATTGGTTTAGATAAATGGTTTATAAATTATTTTCCGCAAAGTTACGCAAAAATCTTTAATAAACAAAATGGATGTTAGCTTATCAATGAAGATAGCCAGCTGAATTTGCGCAGACGTTCGAGTCTGATAAGGGCCGCTGCAATAAGTGAAGATATGACGATTGCGCCTGCCAAAGCCAGGTAGGGATTTATGGACGCTTCGCGTGTATTCGTGATAACTATAAGTGGAAACAAAACGATCATGTGGATATAATAAATCCACATGCTGGCAGATCTGAATTTCTTGTAGGTAGTTGAATCGCGAAGTTCTGGTTTTAAACCGAGCATAAATAGTCCTATGCCACCGGTTAATGGGGAAAAAGGAAGCCCTGTGGAATATAAAATCAGGCTTATCGCAAGTAAAGCTACTGCCATAGGCAACTGCTTGGACATCTTTTTTTCGTATTGGAATAGCAGGAAGCCTCCACAAATGTATATTGCTCCGCCGAGTGAGCGCACCGTGAGCCTGTCGAAAACTTTAAGAGTTTTAATTACGGCTAAATTGGAAAAACTGTCCGGGTCAATATAGTTTATGAGATATATGACTGAAAAAACAATCATTCCGATGGTTACCGTTCGTTTTAGCCGTGACGAAAAAGAAAGAATCAGAAACACTATAGCCATTGAATAGATAAACCATAAGGGCCATGCGTAGGGGCTCTCGCCGTCAATGATAACCATTGAAAAGTATCGGGTCACATCGCTAACGAATGAACGCGTTGAAACAAAAATAAAATAATAGAGGGCAATCGGCAAGTAAACGAGGAGCCATTTCGCATAGAGACGAAACAGTTTCCTTGAGCGGGTGTGAAGTTCCGCGCGGCAATCAGATTCGCGTAGCGCTGTGCATTTTCGTGCGAGTAGATAGCCGGAGGTAATGAAGAAAAAAGGAACCGCAAGCCTGATGAACCATTCGAAAATGGCAGGCCATTCTTGGTGGGTTATTGCTGAAACGTGTATGGCTATTACAGCGTAGGCCATTAATAGTTTCAGGCAATCTATGAAGTTCAGATTTTTCATCGGCGGCGGCGCATTGGTGGAAGGGCTATGTCTTCGAGGTGGTCGATTGTGTGGGTGCCGTCGGGCATGTTCACTATCAGTACGGCATCGATCTGCAGGTCTAAGGGCAGGTTCTTCGATTTCAGATATGCCGCTCCGGCGCGGGACAGGCGGTATATCTTCTTGCGGTCGATGGCAAAGTCGGCATCTTCATGGTCATACTTGCGGGTTTTAACTTCAACTATTATGAGGCGGGCGTTGAATTGGGCGATTATGTCGATTTCAACATCGCCGAAGCGAACGTTGCGGTCAACAATGGCATAGCCTTTCGAGGTTAGCAGTTCGGCAGCGAGGTCTTCGCCGCGGCTGCCGATGGCGCGGGTAGTTTGTACGGGTGGTGTCATGGGCGTGCTTTGATTGCTAAAATTCTATGACCGAGACGGCAATACAGACACTTGCGTACGTCGCAGTAGGCCCGGCGCGCCTGAATCATAGCCTGCGATATGAATGCGTTGGGGCATGGAACCCCGCAGTTGAGAAAGTCGGCTGTGAGCCTGTTTTTTTCGCCGGGCAGGTGCTCGAGAATACTTATGGCGCGGTCAGATAATTCCGGGTTATCGGTGGCCTCGCCGTAGGCCATCAGCAGAGGGGCCACAACGTTGATAATGAGCATATCTACCGTTGAGTTTCCAAGAGCCTTCGGGCTTGCGTTGCCGATGCCTGAAAAATTATAGTTGGTTGACCAGTAGCCATATAGTTCGATATGAAAAATCTTGCGGGCATCTTCTTCGTCTTTGCAGTCGATAATCTGCTGCATGAGATTGAATCCGCCGTAGACCATTTGGGCCAGCGTTGCGATGCGCCGGTGGGGAAACGAGGCGGGGCGCATGCGGCTCATGCGCCAGATAATCGATTCCGGAGCCCGGAGGCCGAACTTGTTTCTGAGAAATTCATATTCGGTTTTCAGGCGGTCAACGTAGGGCCCTGCGGGGGCCTCGTCAAGCATTCGGGCCTGGCCGAAAAGAAAGGCTTCGAGCGCAAGAAGCGAGTCGCTGTGTTTATGGAGCAGGCGCAGCGGCAGTGAGGCTGCGATGCGCTCAAAGGCGTCGCCATTGATTCCGGCGCCGAGGGCGCGTGCAAGAGTAATGAATGCGGCCTGCTGCCAGTCGCCGTTGGTTTGGTGCAATCTTTCGGTAATTGCGTCAACTTTAGAGTGGAGGCGCTCAAAGGCCATGGCATCGAGCCAGTCGCGAACCAGAATCGGGCTCATTTGCGGTAGTTCGGCGGCGCAGGCCAGTGAGTTTGCGGGATTGTTGACGAACTCGGCGTAGCGTTGCGAAAAATTTCGGGCGCAAGGCATAACAATCTGGGGCAGTGTGCGTCCGTCGGGTGTCTGAATAGGACAGTCGTCGAACTGAACAACGTGGAGAACAACCGTGTCGTAGGCGCGGTCGCGGTCGTGGCCATGGCGAAACCAGTCGGAGGCGCGAACGTGGATTTCAACGTTTCCGCACCACATTTCGTCGCCAATCTTCACCTTGGCGTTGAAAAAATCGGGGCCTGCGTCGCGGTTGAGCTGACCAACGTCGATAACGGCAACAGGGCGCCCGTCGTTGGTGCGCATATCTGAGGCAATCCACAGACGGTAGTGCCAGACATATTGCATCAGTTCTTCCATTGGCCGACTATGGCAACATAAGCAAGAAGAATAATGTTCATCATCAGGGCATAAACAATCGCCGGAATGGCGAGATGCTCATTGTTGAATACCAGCGGCGAGGCGCTCAGGGTTATTGCCTGGGCGGCGTTTTGCATACCGACTTCAATAACAATGGTTTTGCGTTCGCGAACCGAGAGCTTAAAGAGCCAGCTGAGCGACCATCCGCCGGCCATTGCCAGAATTATCAGCATGGATATAACGATTCCGAGCTGGCCGAAGTGTGCGGCAATTTCATTGCTGTTGTTAACAAAAAATATGGCGGCCAGAAAAAGAAGCAGCGGAAAGGCCAGGCGGCTTAATATGGCGTGGAGTTTCATTGCAATATTTTCCCAGTAGGCGCGCACAAACATGCCCACCAGCACCGGCACCAGCACCATGACGATATTCTGTATCACCAGGTTGCTCACAGGCATTTCAAACATCGAACCGAGGAAAAGCGGCAAGGTGAACAGGGTCACTACCGAGCTGAGGGCTGTAAGGCTTACCGACAGGGCCACATCGCCGTTGGCTATGCCGCTGAAAATATTACTTGAGCTGCCTCCCGGACAGCAGGCAATAAGCATCAGGCCAAACTGCATTTCGCCGCTAATCTTGAATATCAGGCAAAGAAGAATAACGATTATCGGAAGCAGCAGAATCTGCCCTGCCAGTCCAACGAAAATTGCCTTGGGGCGGCGGAATATCAATGAGAAATCAGACGGGCGCAACGCCAGTCCGAGGTCAAACATCAGCAGGGTGAGAATCGGCAGAACAATGAATATGGATGACATAAACAGCGAAAAGCAAATGGTTAAATTAAGTTTTTAAGAGCAAGAAAGAGGCGGTGGATGGGCAGGCCCATAACGTTGTAGAACGAACCGCGGATGCCCTTTACGGCGGCGGCTCCTATCCATTCCTGAATTCCGTAGGCGCCGGCCTTGTCGAGCGGGCGGTAGCGCTCAACGTAGTAGTTGATTTCCTCGTCGGTCAGCGGGTCGAAGTCAACCTCGGTGGTGTCGGCAAAGGTTTCGAGCGGGGCTCCGGCGCGACCGATGGTTACGCCGGTAACTACATGGTGGGTTTTGCCGCTGAGGTCGCGGAGAATTCGGCGCGCGTCAGCCTCATCGGCCGGTTTTCCGATAACCTTGCCGTTGAGAATAACCACCGTATCGGCAGTAATAAGAATTTCGTCGGGCTGCAGGTCGGCGAGATAGGGTTCCGCTTTCAGACGCGAAAGGTAAACCGGTACTTCCTCGGCCGGGAGCCCCGGCGGCACTATTTCGTCGACCGGACGCGAGGTGTCAACCCGGAAGTCAACATTGAGCATCGCCAGCAGCTCGCGTCGGCGCGGCGACCCGCTGGCCAGAATATAGCGCTTACCATCCATAGGCTGTATCAACGTGGAGCCACTGACCCTGGGCCCGCATTGTTTGTTCGATAAGGTCGCGTGCAATTCCGTGGCCGCCGGCTATTGGAGAAACGTAGGTGGCGGCTTCCTTGGCGTCGGGCGACGCATCGGCCGGAGCAATGCTCAGGCCGGCGCGCTTCATGCACAGAATGTCGGGCACGTCGTCGCCGCAATATGCCACCTGCTCCATGGTCAGGCCTTGGTCGGCCACCCATTTTTCAAATATCGGCAGCTTGTTGCCCGCTTTCAGAAAAATATCCTTGATGCCGAGCAGGCTGTAGCGAAGATAAACCGTTTCGGTGTCGGCGCCTGTCAGAATACAGATTTTATAGCCGTGTTTAACTGCTAACTGCAAGGCATAGCCGTCTTTAACGTTGGCCATGCGGGCCGGGGCGCCGTTGGCGTCGATCGGCACCATGTTGGGCGACAGAACGCCGTCGACGTCGAAAACAAAGGCGCGGAGTTGCGAAAGATTATATGGTATCATGGTTGAATTGTTGCAACATTTTGTTCGATAAGAATTTATATACTTCGGCAATGTCGGGCGGGAGTGCGGCAATGTGTTTGCCGATGGTTTGCAGGTCGCCGCGCTTGGCGGGACCCGTCATTGCCAGTGCCGGACTCATTTCCAGCGCGCGGCCGGCGGTCATTTCAATCAGCGGGCGGAGCAAGTCGAAGCTGAGTCCGGCAAGGTCGGTCAATTCTTCCGACAGCGACCAAAGGTACATTGCCATATTGCAGCATATAACCGCTGCGGCGTGGAGCCGGCGGCGCGATTCGGAGTCAAGTTCGGATACCGAAGGCGACATAAGGCGCGCAAGTTCGCCGCAAAGGGCGTCGCCCTCAACCAGCATCGGCACCTTGGTCCAGTCGGTTGGGTGGCCCTTGAGCATGGTTTGCAGCGGATAGAGTATGCCTCGGAGCGGAAACTTTTCGGGGTCGAAAACGTCGATGCCGACTGAGCCGGCAGTGTGCATCCACACCGCTTTTCCCGCCGAGCGCACCTGCTGTAATATGGGCGCTATGGCATCGTCGCTCACGGCCATAATTACCGCATCGACCGCATCGGCGTCGAGCTCGGAAACCGGAGTGCCGCCGCGCGAACACACCTGAACGATTTCCACACCCTGTTCCTTCAGGCGGTCAATAAACTGAGAGGCCACGTTGCCCCGGCCGATGAAGCTGACGCGCATAAGAGTCAGAACTTACCGATGTGAACGTTCTCCCAGCGGAGTTTTTCAACGTTTTGCGGTTGGCGCTCTTCGTCGGGATAGCCAAAAGTAATAATGCAGAGGGGTTGCACCTGTTCGGGCATTTCGAGCAGCTCGCTGACAACGTCTTCGGCCGGCGTTCCGCCCTCGTCCAGGCGTCCGTTAACCTCAATCCAGCATGAGCCGATGCCGAGCTCGCGGGCCTGAAGCATCATATAGGCAGCGGCAATAGAGGCGTCTTCAATCCAGGTTTGCGACTCTGTAATGTCAACGGCCACAACCACAGCCAGCTTGCAGCGGCCAACGGGCAACGCGCCGGAGCTTTTACAGCGGCTCAGGCGTTCGAGCATTTCGGGGTCTTCAACGGCGATGAAGTGCCATGCGCGGGCGTTTTTGCCCGTTGGCGAGAGCAGCCCGGCCTCTATTATGGTTTTAACATCGTCGGGGTTAAGGGGTTGGTCGGTGTATTTTCTGATTGAGCGGCGTTCAATCAGCAGTTGGTGCAAATCTTGCATAATGTGAAAGTCGGTTTATGAGGGGTTATGCGCAAAGTTACGAAAAAATTTTCATTTCTCCATTTTTTTGCATATCTTTGCAATTACAATGTGTAATCGCAAGGAATGCATAACCCGCCTTAAGGCCGCTTTGCCCTTTATTCGTTCGGAATTCGGGGTAAAGTCGTTAACGCTTTTCGGTTCAATGGCCCGAGGAGATAATAGGGATGACAGCGATGTTGATATTTGCGTGGAGATGCCTCCAAAGGCCTTCAGGGTTATCGCTCTGAAGCGGTATCTTCAGGATTTGTTGGGATGTGATGTTGATCTTGTGCGTCGCAATCCTAATCTCGATTACCTATTATCAAACGAAATTGCGCGCGATGGAATCCCGGTCTTACAATAGCGATGTTCTTATTGAACACACCCTTCGCAAGCTAATCGAAGCGTGCGATTTGATTTAAGAAGGTAGACAAACTCAATCCGCACCTTTTGGAACATGAACCGCAAATTCCTTGGCGCGAAATCAAAGGGTTGCGCGACCACATTGCTCATGGATATTTCAACCTCGATGCCGAAATTATTTATGATGTGGCGGCGCAGGAATTGCCGGTGGTGAGACTTGCGCTCAGCCGCATAATCGGGCTGCTTGATTTCGATTCCTTCGAGTAAAGAAGATGTTGGCCGGCAGTGGCACGGCTATAACCCGGCTTTATTCAAATGGTGACGGAGAGGAGGATGCGCTGGTAGAACATGAAGTCGCCGGGGGTGAGGTGGAAATCGAGCTCTGCCCGCAGGTTTACGATGTTGCGCCATTGAAGCAAAAGGCCCGAAATTTCGGTGCGGTTATACCATTTGGCTTCGTAAAACGCTTCGCCTTCCGAAAGCTGGTAGCCGAATTTGGAGTACAGCGGAAACAGGGGGCGGTTGCCGGTCCAGCTAACATTCTTGAGTTTGAGCCGCCAGAATTCTGCTGTCAGTTCGGTTCTTAGACCGGTGGCGTTGAGCCATCGGCTGTCGGCGCGGTCGCGCGTGAGCGAGGCCAGGACTCCGGCATCGATGCGAAGTTGCTTCCAATTGCCCCATGCGCTTAGCAGGCTCGTTAAGTCGAGCCCTACGCCGGCATTAACAATCATGTTGTCAACAACATATTGGTCGTCGGGAGCATTCTTGACTTTAGCCAGATGATTGAGCATGGCGAGGCCTCCGGCACGGAAAAGTTTTTTGCGGTATTCGCCTGTTAGAATCACGGCGAATGCTTCGCGACGTGTATCGGTTTGCATTCCGCGCCAGTCGCAGAGAAATTCAAAGTAGCCGCGTCGGCTCTGGTATTGGAGCAAAGCGCCGCGCAGGTTGTTTTGGAAATAGCGGGTGGAGTCGCTGACAATATATTCCGGCAGCGGGCGCAAAAGTTGCCGGCGCGGAAACATGCCCATAGAGCCGCTGAAGTGTTTGCCTTTGTAGCGGTAATAAAGGGTAGGGGACACGCGGTGGCCATCCCATTCGCAACCTATTGGCTGAGTGTAGCAAACGCCGCCCATAACGCGGTGGCGCCCATGGTTGAACGACAGCCCGATTTCCGGCGCCAGGCGGGTCAGGAAAAAGGTTTGAGCAGCAGTGTGGTGGGCGTCGCCTTCGCGATTGTCGAAAATTGCGGCAAATTCGCCTCCCCATTCAAATTTCTGGGCATCTGCGCCAACGAAGAGAAGCAGGGCGGCGGCGGAAACGGCTCCGCGCTTGCCCCACTTGATTTTCGACGCTGCCAAGTAGACGCCCGCAGCTATGGCCGAGCCTATTGCTGCTCCAACAAGTATATCGCCCGGATGGTGAACGCCCAGATACAGGCGTGACCAGCAAACAATCGTGGCCCAGATAAACAGAAACCAGGTCATCGGCCGCCACTTCATAGCCAGGCTCAGAAAGGTGGCCAGGGCAAAAGTGTTTGCCGCATGACAAGACGGGAAACTCTTTGACCCCGGGCAATAGCCATTGACTGTAACCACCATGGCCGACAGTGGATTCGCCGGGTCGGCCGGCCGCATGCGTCCTACCAGCGGACGCAGCCAGGATGCACACAGCTGGTCAGCCAGCGTTATAGTCAGGGCAATGCCCAGAAGCATTACGATTGCACGCCGCCAGCCGCAGCGCCAAAAAAGCAGCCCGGCCAGAATAACATATAGAGGCACCCATATCCATTTGCCGGTTATGGCCATCATCAGCGAGTCAGCCCACGGAGAGTGATAGCCGTTGAACCAGAGCAGGGCGCTTTCGTCCCACGCGTTTAAAGTTTCAATCATTTGAAAGGATGTTTTCTATGCGTAAGATATACTCTTCAACCTGAGGTATTAATGGAGCAACATGCTCACTTTTCCAGTCAAACAAATCATCATAGTCGCCGGTCTGACGCATTGTGTATAATTTCCCAAGTAGTTTTGCGTCGCCGGGCTCCAAAATATTGTTTTTAACAAAATATAGGCCAATCATTCTAATTACTCCTTTGTGTGAGTTTGATTCGATTCCATTTTTGATTAAAATCGCAACGCTGGCGTAATAAGCGGCATAGTATAGACGATTAGCTGCTAAAGACCAATAGCCTAAATTGTTGACTGCAATGGCTTCTTTGAATGTTTCATGGGCCTTTTCAATGCGATATGCAACAATTGCGGCCCTTTCTTCGGGTGAGAGAGTCATATTTTCTAATTCTTAAACACTATGATTAAATCTCGCTCAACATTCTTATAGAATAATTCGGCTTTTCGTTTGCTCCAGTCGGAATAGGAATATACCTGAGGGTTTATATCCGCATTTAAAAGGAACCCCAGTTCCATGAATGGCCAGCCGTAGTCGTCCCATTCGGCAAAGGTTGTCCGATCCTTTTCCGGAACCAGAATGTGAATGTCCCAATCTGATGCCGTATGGGCATCTCCTCGTGCCCGTGAACCATAAATTCCGAGCCGCGAGCCCGGAGGAAGAATTTCGGCAGCCTTAATCCTTATGGCTTTAACTAATGAGTTGTTTGTGAAAGTTTCAATCATTTGCGAGTTTCGGCTTGAATTACCTGATTGGCGAGTTTTTTCAATGACTGTTGCGACGCGGCCACTTTCTTTTCCAGAGTCAGGATTTGGCGGCTTAGCGCTTTGTCGCCCGGTTTGAAGCGTTGGCGCAGCTTTTCGAGTGCGTCGGCTTCGGTTTGGGCCTCGGCTTGCGCGTCAACGTAGTTTTCCATGAGTCGCCGGGCGGTTGATGACCTGAAATCTTCCCAACGGGTGAGTATGCGTCCGTCGGGAAGGGCAAATTCAAAGTCGGGAGTATTGTCGGCGTCGCCGAAGTTATTGCTGTTGTCAATCTCGCTTATGCGCTTTAAAATCGCCGATTGACCGGCGGTGAGCGGTGCGGTTAGGGTTGCAATTCTTGCGCGGTCAGTGAGGTCCGGATCGTCAATATTGATGTTGACGCGGGTTTCGGCCGGTTCGAAAATATATATTGTAACCGAGTCGGTCAGTTGGTTGCGGTCTGTTGCAAACCATCCGGCGCCGGTTTCTTCGTCGATGGCGAGCATAAAGTCGTTGAAGGGCGAGTTATAGGGCATTCCCATGTTTTGAGGCAGGGCGAAACCATCGCGCTGGCGCTGCGTAATGTAAAGGTCGAGCCCGCCCAGGGAGTCGTCGCCGTCGGTTGCGAAGTAGAGTGTGGCACCGTCGCTGAGCAGAAACGGATAGTTGGCGGTTCCACCGGCATTTACGTTGTCGCCCAGAGGCTGGGGAGTGTCCCAGGTGCCATCGGTCAGGCGTCGGCTTTCAACGAGCCCGTCGGCGGTTCCCCATATCATTGCCGACCCGTCTTCGGGAATGAATGCTACGGTTTCATCAGCATATTGCCGGCCCGGCATCAACTCTTCGGTGCCCACCAGGCGTCCGGCAGCCGTCGATAGCCGATAGTGGCGAAAAAACTCATGTCGCCCAACATTGATGGAGTCGATAACGGCAATATCCTGCACGCGCTGAATCATTTCGTCCATCCGCTCTATGCGTCGGCCAAGGTCGCCAACTATTTCGGGGTCAGCCTTTTTGTCGGTTCTAAGGGCTGCTATTTTTTCTTTGGCCGTTTCAACATCGTAGTCAATCAGCGCCTGCCGGGCCTGTTCTGTCAGTTCTTCTGTGGTGAACTTCGGCTTTGCTGCAACGCGGCGTTTGGCCGCAAAGCAGGTCGGCGCGGCTATTGCCGCTATAATAATATATACGAGAATCTTTGCTTTCATAATCTCCGCAAAGTTAGGGCTTTTTTGCCAAAAATCAAAATCACAAAAAAATAAGGTTATATAATATTTTTTTGAGATTTTGAAAAAGTTTTATTAACTTTGCGCTCATAAAGTGTTAAATTTATTAACATAAATACCGGAATATTGCCTACGAAACGGAGTATTCAAGAATCATTATTCAAGTCAATCCACATAATATATAGTACATCACATTTAATTGTTTAACCCGGTAATGAAAAAGATTTTCTTCTTACTCATGGCGGCCCTGTTATGTTCGGTAACAGCAGCTGCCGCCAGCCGCACAGTGACCGGCACTGTCTACTCCGAGGCCGACGATGAGCCGCTGATCGGCGCTACGGTAATGCCGCTCCCCAAGGGCCAAGGCCAGGGAACAGCCACCGACATCGATGGTAATTTCACTCTTGCAGTTCCCGAAACATGTAAGGAGCTGCAGGTATCATTCGTTGGTATGCAGACCAAAAACGTTCGCATCACCGACGGCAAAATGATTATTCACCTCTCCAACGGCGATAACCGACTGGATGAGGTCATGGTGGTTGCCTACGGAACTGCAAAACGTGCCGAATTCACCGGCTCGGCTTCCGTTGTTAAGGCCGACCAGATTGCCGACGCTCTGGTAACCTCGGTAACCTCCGTGCTTCAGGGTAAGGTCTCGGGTGTGCAGTCGCTCAGCTCCGACGGTCGTCCCGGCGGCTCACCGAAACTCCGCATCCGCGGCGTAGGCTCGATCAACGCCTCGCAAGACCCTCTCTATGTTGTTGACGGCGTTCCCTTCGACGGCGCAATCTCCGACCTGGCTTCTTCCGAAATCGAGTCGATGACCGTTTTGAAAGACGCTGCATCGACCGCCCTCTATGGTGCCCGCGGCGCCAATGGCGTAGTGCTCATTACCACCAAAAAAGGTGCTGAAGGAACCGCAAAAATCACCTTCGACGCCCGCTGGGGCGGAAACACACGCGGTGTCCCCAACTATAATGTGCTCAAATCTACCGAGCAATATTACGAGACCATGTATATGGGTCTCTACAACCAAAACGTTATGCTTCAGGGCATGTCGCCCGAAGCTGCGTGGAAATCCGCTTCTAAAGCTGCTCTGACAGCTACCGGATATCAGATATTCACCGTTCCCACTGGTGAATACCTTTTCAACCGTGCCGGCAAGCTGAACCCCAACGCAGCGCTCGGCTACAGCGACGGTACTTTCTTCTACACCCCCGACGACTGGGCCAAAGAAGGTCTTCGCACCGGTTTGCGCCAGGACTACTCGCTGAGCATCAGCGGCGGCAACGATAAACTCAAGTATTATGCCGCTGCAAGCTATCTTGGCGACGAAGGCGTTATTAAAAACTCTTCGTTCAACCGAATCTCGACCCGTGCTTCGGTTGATTATCAGGCCAAAAAGTGGCTCAAAATCAGCACTAACCTCAACTACACAAACACCCGCTCCGATTATCCCGGCGACAACAACCTTGATTACGCCACATCATCGGCCAACGCATTCTTTATTATCAACCAGATTGCTCCGGTTTATCCGATGTTTGTGCGCAACGCAAATCGCCAGATAATGATGAACGAGCTTTACGGCAAACCCATCTACGACTACGGTACTGACTCATCCATGCCATATCAGACCCGCAACTGGATGAGCATGGCCAACCCGTTCGGCTCGCTCGTTTACGACACTAACGAATATTTCTCCGATATTTTCGACGGCAAGTGGAATGTAACAATCACTCCGATCGAGGGCCTGTCGATTATCGGCAACGCCGGTTATTGGGTAAGTTCTGACCGCGCTCACTTCGTAAGCAATCCTTTCTATGGCCAGTCGGCAGCCTATGGCGGTTTTGCCGAGCAGGCTACCACTCACTCCAGTTCCGTAAACCTGCAGGCCATGGCAACCTACAATAAAACGTTTGCCGACAAGCACAACATGGACCTGATGGTTGGCTACGAAACCTACAATACAAAGAGCGAATCGCTCACAGCCTACGGCTATAACCTTTATATGCCTACCGGCTGGAACGTGTCGAACACCATTGACCAGCGCGATTTCGACGGTGGCCGCGAAATCGACTACACCACCCGTGGCATTTTCGGTCGCGCAAAGTATAACTACGATGGCCGCTACTTCTTCCATGCCTCATATCGCCGCGACGCTTCATCGCGCTTCGCTCCCGAACACCGTTGGGGTAACTTCTTCTCGGTGTCGGCCGCCTGGGACATGGCTAAAGAACAATTTGTTCAAGACGCAACATGGCTCGACCAACTGAAGGTTAAATTCTCGTTCGGTCAAAACGGTAACGACAACCTCGGACCTGAAAATTATTACTATTACGCCTGGGCCGACCAATATAAGGTTAATGGCGCAAATGGTGTATGGTCAGATGCCACTCTCGTCTATAAAGGCAACCGCGACCTGACCTGGGAAACCTCTAACGCCATCAATGCCGGCATCGAGTTCTCGCTCTGGCAGGGCAAGCTCTCCGGCTCGGTTGAATACTATCAGCGTCAGGTTTCCGATATGCTCTTCTTCCTGCCCGCTCCCTCGTCGCTGGGCTATTCGAGCTACCCAACAAACGTTGGCTCGATGCGCAACTATGGCGTTGAAATCGAGTTGAACTATAATATTTTCAACACCAAAGACTTCACCTGGAGCGTCAATGCCAACCTCACTACCGCCGGTAACCGCATAATCAAACTCCCCGCCGACCTGGTTAAGGATGGCCAGTGGGTTTCCGGTTCCCGTATCTTCAAGGAAGGCGAGTCGATGTATAACCTCTACATGGTTCAATATGCCGGCGTTGACAAGTCGACCGGCGAAGCCCTCTATAAGGCTTACTATACCGACGAATGGATGGCTTCTCACCCCGAAATCACTTCTAAGGAGTTCACCACTGCCAACTGGGACGATGCTTATTCGGGCAACCCCGCAAAGGGCATTGAAGTTTCGCGCAAGGCTACCGGAAATCTGATGCCTAAGGTTTACGGCGGTTTCGGAACCAACCTCTATTTCCGCGGAATCGACTTTTCGATGAGCTTTGCCTATCAGGCCGGCGGCCGCGTCTGGGACTATACCTATCAGGATCTGATGCATTCCGGCTCAACCGATAACCTCGGTCGAAACTGGCATATCGACATCATCAAGGCCTGGACCCCGGAAAATACCGACACTGACGTGCCCCGCGTAAATGCCGGCGATTCCTATACCAGCTCCAACAGTGACCGCTTCCTGGTTTCGAGCAATTTCCTGTCGCTGAACAATATTACTCTCGGCTACACCCTGCCCGCGAAATGGACAAAAGTAATCGGCATTGAAAGCCTGCGCATTTACGGCGCAGCCGAAAACGTTGCACTCTGGACCAAGCGCCGCGGCCTTGACCCCCGCCAGGGATTTGCTTCCGCCGACAACTCAACCTATTCACCCATCCGCACAATCTCGGGCGGCATCCGTGTTCAATTCTAATCCTAATTGATGCTTAATAATATGAAATCGAAATATATTTGTCTTGCCCTTGTTGGCCTGGCAGTCGGCTCAAGCCTTTCAGGTTGCTACGACATGGAAACTCTTCCGATGACCAATAACCTGACCGAGGAACAAAAGCTCGACGCTAAAGAAGCTAATCCGGATCTTACTCAGGCCAGCATCGTTGGCATAGCCTCGACTTTCTCTGTGATTGAGAGTGTTTACTCCGAGAGCTCTCATAATGACTTCGGCATCCCCGCCCTGATGCTCGGCCTCGATTGCCGAACGGCCGATATGGTTGCCGATAACATTGGCTATAACTGGTTCCGCACCTTCTCGGCGTTCAGCGATTGCACCGAGAACTCCTATGCCTCCAACATGGCCTGGCGCTATAACTACAATCAGATTCTGGCTGCAAACACAGCTATCGGCAATATCAATCCGGAAACTACCGACCCGGTGATGCAGTTCTATCTTGCCCAGGCAAAGGCCATGCGCGCAAATGCATACTTTACTCTTGCGCAACTGTTTCAGCATACCTATGTTGGTCATGAATCGGAACCATGCGTTATGTTGATTACCGAAGAGAACCAGGAAGAAGTTCTTGTCAATGGCATTGGCCGTTCATCTGTTGCCAAAACCTATGAACTGATTGACTCCGACATTTCCGATGCGATTAGCCTTATTGAGCAGAGCGGCATTGAGCCCGATATGGTGATTGAAGAAAAGCCCAAGCGCTTTATTTCTCTTGCTGCCGCTTATGGCCTGCGTGCCCGCGTAAATCTTGTGAAGCAACAATGGGCTGACGCTGCATCAGACGCGCAGAGCGCAATCGATGAATTTGACGGGATGCCGCTATCGGCTGAACAGGCTTCTAAGCCCGGATTCATCTCGATTTCCGACAGCAACTGGATGTGGGGTATCGCCGTTAATGAAAACGACGAAGCCGTTCAGTCCGTTCTTTGCAACTTGCCCTCGCATCTGGGTTCTTTCTGCT
Organism: uncultured Bacteroides sp.; assembly: GCA_964528425.1. GTDB lineage: Bacteria > Bacteroidota > Bacteroidia > Bacteroidales > Muribaculaceae > UBA3263. The sequence goes on along the minus strand of CAZGTD010000036.1, from coordinate 3,129 downwards.
TCGGCTATGCCTCGGTTGGCGCATGGCGCAGAATCAACAAAAAATTGTTTAAAAGCATTCCGGAGTCGGATGTGCGCCGCGGCTGGTTCCTCGACGAAAACTCCCTTAGCGCAAATCTGACCGCCCCGCAGCAGAATTACTGTCGCGCTAAGGCAATGCCCGCCTTTACTCAGGTTAAGTTTGCCCCCTACGGCGGAGTGCTTGAAACTTCCAATAATGCCTGCGATATTCCACTGATGCGTGTTGAAGAAATGTATCTCATCCTGGCCGAAGCCACTGCCAAGGCCGGCGGCGACGGCGCTTCGATTCTCAATGACTTCGTGCAGCAGTATCGCGACCCGTCATTCTCGGTTTCCGGCAGCGCCGATGACGTTCAGGAGGCTTGCTTCGAGCAGCGTCGTGTGGAATTCTTCGGCGAAGGACGTATCTACTTCGACTATCTGCGTCTGCACAAGGGTTGCGACCGTGTAGGCGGCGGTTTCCCCTCAATTTGGGTTTATGACATTCCGGCCGATAACCAGATTTTCATCCTTCCCATTCCCTCAAGCGAAATCAACGGTAACAAGATGTTCAGCAGCGCGCAGAATAATCCGCCTGTTGCTAAACCCACGGCCGTTCCCGACGAAGAATAATATCTCACCCTCTATTTAAAAAGAAATGAAACTCAAATTATATTTCTCAGCAGCTTTTTTCGGGTTGGTAGCTCTGACCTCCTGCGACGGCAAGAAAGACTGCCCCTATGAACCGGCTGACCCTGTAGCTCCCGGGCAGCGTGTATATTTTGCCAAATCCTCAGAAGATTTTGAGGTGCGCGATAACAGTGCTTCGGTTTCAGTCGACATTTATCGTCCGGAAGCTGAAATTGCCACTGCCCAGACCGTAGAACTTGAGGTTGACGATCCATCCGGCCTGTTTAATGTGCCCGCAACCGTAACTATCCCTGCGGGTCAGGTTTCAGCTCCTATCGAAATCACTTATGACTGGAAGGCCTTGGTCGAAGATGAACCCTACAACGTTGAGCTCTCGCTGAGCGAAATCTTCGCAAATCAGTATTCCATCAGCTCAACCGACCTGACAATCACCCGCTCAAACTGGAATGCCTGGGAGCTCTTCCCCGGAAAATCCAAGGGTATCGGCGCGTACATATTCGCCGATTACTATTCGGGCTTGGAAGAACCGGTTCGCCTCATTTGCCGCTCAAACGTTAATGATGCTAAGCGAATCCAGTATGAGCTTCAATGGCTTGAAGACCCTAAAGATAAAACCAGCTGGGGCTCCTTCATGTCCTTTGTCACCAATGATAGCGGCAAAACTTTTATCGTTCCCGTTCAGGAATTCGATGAATATCCGGGTTATGGAACGGTTTATGTTTCCAGCACTTCGCTCTATCCCTACGCCGACGAACTTGTTACTCCCGAGGAGGCTGCCGCTCCGTCAACATTTGATGAGGAAACCGGCTTGTTTACCTTCAATCTCGCTTATTATGTAAGCATCGGGGCCTTCGGCATTGGCAATGAATACTTCCAGCTTAATGGCTACGATGAGGTGACCGGTAATGTACCGGAGCCGACTCAGATGCGTAAACTCTCGCGTTCGGCTTTGAAACCTGCCCGAGCCCTCACTACCCTCAAACATTAAACTTTCGCACCAAAACCTGCGTTATAACACCGGGTTGCCGATTCAACCGACCGGCAACCCGGTGTTAACAACTAATTAAATTATGGCAGACTCTAATTTTATAGACTACGTTAAAATTCAGTGCCGCTCGGGTAAGGGCGGTGCCGGATCCCGACATTTCCATCGGGCTAAATATGTTCCCAAAGGTGGCCCTGACGGCGGCGATGGCGGCAAGGGTGGCTCGATAATTCTTCGCGGCAACCGCAACATGTGGACCCTGCTGCCATTGAAATATCAGCGCCACATTTTCGCCACCAATGGCGAATCGGGCGGCGCCGGGCGCTCTTTTGGTAAGGACGGCGAAGATAAAATAATAGAGGTGCCGTGTGGAACGGTTGTTTTCGATGCCGAAACCGGTGAATACATCACCGAGGTGACCGACGATGGTCAGGAAATAGTTCTGCTGAAGGGCGGTCGCGGTGGCCTGGGCAACTGGCATTTCGCTACCTCGACCAACCGCACTCCGCGCTATGCACAACCTGGCGAACCGGCATTGGAACGCACCGTGGTTCTTGAGCTGAAGCTGCTGGCCGATGTAGGTCTTGTTGGCTTCCCCAACGCCGGCAAGTCGACGCTGCTCTCTGCCGTGTCGGCCGCCAAGCCTAAGATTGCCGACTATCCGTTCACTACTATGGAGCCGCAGCTCGGAATAGTGTCGTATCGCAATAACCGCTCGTTTGTAATGGCCGATATCCCGGGCATTATCGAGGGCGCTTCCGAAGGCCGCGGCCTCGGCTTGCGCTTTTTGCGCCACATAGAGCGCAACGCGGTGTTGCTCTTCATGATTCCGGCCGATGCCGACGATATTGCCGGACAATATGAAATTCTGCAGCGCGAGCTGACCGAGTTTAACCCCGATTTGGCCGACAAGCCTCGCGTGCTGGCTATTTCAAAGTGCGATATGCTCGACGATGAACTGATTGCCGAGATTGAGCCCACACTTCCCGAGGGCGTGCCTCATGTTTTTATCTCGGCGGTTACGGGCCTCGGAATTCAGCAGCTTAAGGATATGCTCTGGACCGAAATAACCTCCGAAGCCAATCAACTCCAGGCGCAGGCCATTACGCATCGCGCTCTCGATGGCCATCATCGTGTCGCCGACGAGGACGCCCTCGAATTTGAGGCCATGGCGCCCGACAGTGACGATGATTTTGAAGAAGAAGATTTCGATTTCGACGAAGATTTCGACGCTACTGCCGAGGAATAACCCTGCATTTTACGCATAATTTTAATATAGTGGTGAGCCGCTTCCGGCTCACTTTTTTTGTGCTTTTTGGGTAATTGTTCGGCGGATTGGCGTTAAAATATGTTAAAGTTGGAAAATTTTTTGTGGGTGTAAGTGATTGGGGGAGGGGTGGTTGCGAAAAAATATGTTGTAGAACATAAAAATTTGGGGGAAGAAAAAATTTGCATATGTCGAAAAGTCGCCGTAACTTTGCATTCGCTTTCGGG
>CAZGTD010000035.1:0-19501 GCA_964528425.1 uncultured Bacteroides sp. | reverse complement strand
CCCATCGTGTCGCTCGTCGACGTGCCCGGATTCCTGCCCGGCACCGGCCAGGAATATAACGGCGTTATTCTCCACGGCGCCAAACTGCTTTATGCCTACGGCGAAGCAACCGTACCCAAGGTTACCATCACCCTGCGCAAATCCTATGGCGGTTCACACATCGTTATGTCGTGCAAACAGCTCCGCGGCGACATCAACTATGCGTGGCCCTCGGCCGAAATCGCAGTTATGGGTGGCGCCGGCGCAGTTGAAGTGCTCTATGCCAAGGAAGCTAAGGCAGCCGAAGACCCCAAAGCGGTTCTCGCAGAAAAAGAAGCCGAATACAACAAACTTTTCTGCAACCCCTACAACGCTGCCAAATACGGCTACATCGACGACGTTATCGAACCCTCAACGACCCGCTTCCGCATTATCCGCGCCCTCGAAACCCTTTCGACAAAGCGCGTACAGAACCCCGCCAAGAAGCACGGCAACATTCCCCTATAATTCAGGCTTATGCGTAAATCAATTATAGTATGCGCCATCTGCGCCCTGGCTGCCGCAACCGTGCCGGCAGCCCAGGCTCAGGGTCGTAAAAACCTGCGCATCAACGAAGTCATGATTGCCAACGATTCGTCGATCGTTGACGACTTCGGCCAGCGCTCGGCATGGATCGAGGTCATAAATCCCACCCACGCCCCCGTTGAAATCAGCTCGATTTATCTTACCGACGACCCTGCCAATCCGACTAAATACTACGTTCCGCGCGGCGACGAAAAAACCAACGTCGGCAAAGGACAGCAAGTTGTTTTCTTTGCCGATGGCGACGACAATCAGGGCACATTCCACCTGAACTTCACCCTCACCCCGGGGCGCGACAACTTCATTGCCATATACGATGCTGACGGAATCAACCTCATCGACTCGGTAACCGTTCCAGCCTCGCTGCTCGTTAACCAGAGCTATGCCCGCACCCCCGACGCCGCCGAGAACTGGCAGGTGCGCAACCTCGAAAAAACCACTCCCGGCTCCCACAACGACGTCAAGGGCCCGAACATGAAAATCAAAATGTTTGAGGAGATGGACAAAGATGGCTTCGCCATGGCCCTGATGGCAATGTCAATCGTATTTGCCGCTCTTCTGTTGCTCTGCCTCTGCTTCATGCTGATTTCATTTATAAGCAAACGCATTGCTGAATCGGCCAAACCCGCCGAACCCGCAGCAGCCCCCGCAGCTGAGGCTCCGGCCGACGCCGACGCTGAAATCGCAGCAGTTATCGCTATGGCCCTCAACGATTACCTCCACGGCTCATCCGGCTCCGGCCGCATAACCCTGGTCCAGAACCCCAACTCCGCATGGAACGCCAAAATCATGCGCCAAACCCCGGTTTTAAAATAACGACTCCTAAATAACATTATGCAAAACTACTCAATCAACGGCAAAGACTTCGCCGTAGAAATAATCGCTATCGACGGCAACCAGGCCAAAGTTTCGGTCAACGGCGTTGAATATAACGTTACCCTTCCGGCAACTGCCGGCAAACCCGCTGCCGCTCCCGCCGCTGCAGCCACATCGGCCGCTCCGGCCCCCGCAGCAGCCCCCGCAGCCGGCGGCGCTAAGGTGGTTGCCCCGCTGCCCGGCACCGTACTCTCCATCAACTGCAAGGTTGGCGACACGGTTAAAGCCTCCGACACCGTTGTTATTCTCGAAGCTATGAAAATGGAAAACGCTATTCCCGCCGGACGCGACGGACGCGTAGCATCCATCAACGTTAAACAGGGCGACTCCGTTCTCGAAGGCGACACTCTCATAACCCTCGCATAACCCCGCAGTCATGGACTTTTCCGAATTTCTTCTCGGTAACCTGCAGCAGTTCTGGCATCTGACCGGACTCTACAACTGCACTTGGGAGAACCTGCTGATGATTGCCATCGGCATCTTCTTCATAACCCTCGCCATCAAAAAGAACTTTGAGCCCATGCTCTTAGTGCCCATCGGCTTCGGCATGTTGATCGGCAATATTCCTTTCGACACCGCCGCCGGCCTTGAAATCGGCATTTACGAAGAACACTCAGTGCTCAATATACTCTACAACGGTGTTAACGCCGGCTGGTACCCGCCGCTGATTTTCCTCGGAATCGGAGCAATGACCGACTTCACCGCCCTAATTGCCAATCCGAAGCTTATGCTTGTCGGCGCCGCCGCTCAATTCGGCATTTTCGGCGCCTACATAGTAGCCCTGCTGCTGGGCTTTGCACCCGACCAGGCCGGAGCAATTGCAATTATCGGCGGAGCCGACGGCCCCACGGCAATCTTCCTCTCGTCGAAGCTCGCCCCCAACCTCATGGGCGCCATCGCCGTCAGCGCATACTCCTACATGGCCCTCGTTCCGGTTATTCAGCCGCCCATCATGCGCCTGCTCACCACTAAAAAAGAGCGTCTTATCCGTATGAAACCCGCGCGCAAAGTGTCGCAGAACGAAAAAATCATCTTCCCCATTGTCGGGCTGCTGCTCACCTGCTTTGTGGTTCCCACGGCCCTGCCCCTGCTCGGCATGCTCTTCTTCGGCAACCTCCTGCGCGAATGCGGCGTAACCGACCGTCTGGCAAAGACCGCCTCAAACGCCCTCACCGACATAGTAACCATACTGCTGGGCATGACCGTCGGCGCCTCCACCCAGGCATCGCAGTTCCTCAATGTTGAAACCATCGGCATCTTCGCCCTCGGCTTCATGGCCTTCATCATTGCCTCGACCAGCGGCGTACTCTTCGTTAAGATTTTCAACCTCATCCTCCCCAAAGACAAGAAAATCAATCCCCTTATCGGCAATGCCGGCGTCAGCGCAGTGCCCATGTCGGCCCGCATCTCCAACAACATCGGCCTGGAATACGACCCCTCCAACTACCTGCTCATGCACGCCATGGGCCCCAACGTTGCGGGCGTTATCGGCTCGGCAGTTGCCGCCGGTGTGCTCCTCGGCTTCCTTGCCTGAACTTAAAATCCATAATACCAAAAAAGTTGAGATTAAATTTTATAATCTCAACTTTTTTTTGTAACTTTGCGCAGTTTTACAAGCAATAAACCATCACTCATCAATGGGAAAATTTACCGACTACAAGCTGATGCTCAAAAGCTTACCCGAAGGTAAACACAACTTTGAGTACCAATTGTCGAAGCAGTTCTTCACCAACATGGAGAACACCGATGTCCGTAATGCCGACCTCCATGTCGACCTTACCGTTGACCACCGTGGCGATGCATATCAGCTTCATTTCAACGTTGCAGGTCCCCTGACCGTTGCCTGCGACCGCTGCCTCGACGACCTCGAGCTCCCGATTGATGCCACCTATGACCTCACCGTAAAATATGGCGACGAGTATAACGATGACTCCGACACCCTGCTGATTCTGCCCGAGTCAGACAATTACCTCAACGTCGCCTACATGATTTACGACACTGCGGTCCTGGCGATTCCTCCGCGCCATGTTCACCCCCAGGGCAAATGCAACCGCGCAATGAGCGCCCTGAACAAGAAATATGGGGTGGCCAACGCGTCCGACGAAGATGCCGACCTTGAAAACGAACTCATCAGCGGCATCGACGATGCCGACACCTCATCCGAAGATTAGCAAATCCCGACAATAAAAATTAACGACTAAACTCATAAAAAACAATGGCACATCCTAAACGCAGACAATCCAAAACCCGCACCGCCAAACGTCGCACCCACGACAAAGCTCAAATGCCCACCATCGCCGTTTGCCCTAACTGCGGCGCCTGGCACATCTACCACACCGTGTGTGGCGAATGCGGCTTCTATCGCGGCCACATTGTAATCGAAAAGGCCGAAGCCATCTAAAAAATTCCTATCCTAACCCAACCGACAAAAAATGCTCCATGCCCGTATAGCCGGGGTAGCAAGCTACCTGCCCGATGGCATTCTCGACAACGAGATGCTCTCAAAAATGGTCGACACCAACGACGAGTGGATTACCACCCGCGTTGGAATCAAGCAGCGCCATATTCTCGAAGACCCCGAAAAAGGATCTTCCTATATGGGTGCGCGCGCAATCGAAAAACTTCTGGCCGAAACCAATACCAAGCCCGAAGAAGTCGACCTTGTAATTTGCTGCACCTGCAACCCCGACTATCGATTCCCCTCGACCGGTTCAATAATTTGCCATGAGCTCGGCCTGACCAACGCCTACTCCTACGACCTCGAAGCCGCATGTGCAGGCTTCCTGATCGGCCTTCAGGATGGCGCGGCCTACGTCCGCTCCGGCATGTATAAGAAAGTAGTCGTTGTCGCTGCCGAAAAAATGTCGTCAATGACCGACTACACCGACCGCGCAACCTGTCCCCTGTTTGGCGACGGCGCTGCGGCAATGCTTCTTGAACCCACCGAAAAAGAAGTCGGAATCATCGACGGCAAATTCTACGTTGACGGCAACGGCTGCCATAACCTCATTATGAAAGCCGGCGGCTCCGCCAAGCCAGCAAGCCACGAAACCGTTGACGCCCACGAGCACTTTGTCTATCAGGAGGGTCGCGCAGTTTACAAACACGCCGTAACCAACATGCTCAACTCATCGATGGAAGTTGCCCAGCGCAACGGCCTTACGATGGAAAGCGTTGACTGGTTCATTCCCCATCAGGCCAACCTACGCATTATTGAAGCCGTTGCCGACCGCGCCGGCATAGACCGCGAAAAGGTTCTCGTTAACATCGAGCACACCGGCAACACCTCCGCAGCCTCAATTCCCATCTGCATCGCAGAATATAAAAACCGGCTCAAACCCGGCGACAAAATTCTGCTGACCGCATTCGGCGCAGGCTTCACCTGGGGCGCAATGTATGTAATCTGGGACATCTGACCCTGACGAAACCAAACTTAGGCCTTATAGGACCCCAAACGCCCTATAAGGCCTATGATATATCTTTCACCCGGGTCCACCCCGGGTAAACATAAAGGTCTCCGAAAGTGTTTTATAAGAAAAAACACAGTAATATTAAAAAATCAAATGGAAACGATCACCTCAAACGCTCCGGAACATAAAGCCGGCTTCGTAAACATTGTCGGCAACCCCAATGTTGGAAAATCCACCCTCATGAACCGCCTTGTTGGCGAACGCATGAGCATCATAACCCCTAAGGCGCAGACCACCCGCCACCGCATAACCGGCATAGTCAACACCCCCGACTATCAGATTGTGTTTTCCGACACCCCGGGCGTGCTCAAACCGCGCTACAAAATGCAAGAGGCGATGCTCACCTTCTCCGAAGGCGCGCTGACCGATGCCGACGTGCTGCTCTACGTTACCGACGTTGTTGAAGACCCCGAAAAAAACGCCGAATTTCTTGCAAAAGTCGCCAAAGAAAAAATTCCAGTACTCCTTATAATCAACAAAATAGACCTGCTTAAAGGCGACGGCGGCGAACTCACCCACATTGTCAACGACTGGCAGAACCGACTCCCCAAAGCCGAAATCTTTCCTATTTCGGCAACCGAAAACTTCAACCTCGACAACCTCATGAAGCGCATTGTCGAGCTCCTGCCCCCCTCTCCCCCCTACTTCGGCAAGGATGCCCTCACCGACAAACCCGCCCGCTTCTTCGTTACGGAAATCATCCGCGAAAAAATTCTCGAAAACTACGATAAGGAAGTTCCCTACTCCACCGAGGTCATAGTTGAAAAATTCGAAGAAAAAGAAAACGCCATCCACATCATGGCCGTAATCTACGTTGAACGCGACTCCCAGAAGGGCATTCTCATCGGCCGCCAGGGCTCGATGCTGAAAAAAGTCGGCACCGCCGCCCGCAAAGACATAGAAAAATTCTTCGACAAAAGCGTCTATCTTGAACTCTTCGTTAAAGTCGAGCCCAACTGGCGCAATCGCGAAAACAAACTTAAAACCTTTGGCTATATACAATAATGGGACAATTAGTAGCTATTGTCGGACGCCCCAACGTCGGCAAATCAACCCTCTTTAACCGTCTGACCCAAAGCCGCAGAGCAATCGTTGACGAAACCGCCGGCACCACCCGCGACCGCCAGTATGGCAAAGTTGACTGGAACGGACGCGACTTCTCCATAGTCGACACCGGCGGCTGGGTCGTTAACTCCGAAGATATTTTCGAAGGCGAAATCAACAAACAGGTCGAACTGGCCATCGAACAGGCCGACGAAATCCTCTTCGTGGTCGACGCCATGAACGGAGTCACCGACCTCGACGACCATGTGGCCAAAATTCTCCGCCGCTCCAAAAAGCCGGTCATACTCGTGGCAAACAAAGTCGACTCGAACGATTGGATGTATAACGTTGCCGAATTCTATCGTCTCGGACTCGGCGAACCCTACCCCGTCAGCGCCGTCAGCGGATTCGGAACCGGCGACCTGCTCGACGAAATAGTAAAAAAACTTCCCGAAACCGACGAAGATGAGGCCGCCCACCTCGACTCGCTGCCCAAGTTCGCAATCGTCGGGCGCCCGAATGCCGGCAAATCATCGCTAATCAACGCCTTTATCGGCGAAGACCGCCACATAGTAACCGACATTGCCGGCACCACGCGCGACTCAATCTATACGCGCTACAATAAATTCGGCTTCGACTTCTATCTGGTCGACACCGCCGGTATCCGCAAAAAAAACAAAGTCAACGAAGACATTGAATACTACTCGGTTATCCGGTCTATCCGCGCCATCGAAGCGTCCGACGTGTGCATTCTCATGATCGACGCCACCCGCGGCATCGAAGCCCAGGACGCCAACATTTTCTCGCTGATTCAAAAAAACAAGAAAGGTCTGGTTGTGTGCGTCAACAAATGGGACCTGGTCGACGACAAGTCGCAAGCCGCCATCACCCACTTTGAAGAAGCCATCCGCTCGCGGTTTGCACCGTTCACCGACTTCCCCATCATCTTCACTTCGGCCCTGACAAAGCAGCGCATCCATCGCGTACTCGAAACCGCAATGGAAGTCTACGAAAACCGCAACCGCCACATTCCAACCGCCCGCCTCAACGAAGTAATCCTCGAAGCCATCGGAGCATACCCCCCGCCGGCCAACAAAGGCAAATTCGTTAAAATCAAATACGTTACCCAGCTCAAGGAACAGCGCATTCCAACCTTCGTGTTCTTCTGCAACCTTCCGCAGTGGGTCAAAGAGCCCTACCGTCGCTACCTGGAAAATAAAATACGCGAGACCTGGAATTTCACCGGAACACCCATTTCGATTTTCATGCGCGAAAAATAAGACCACCCGCAACAGATGAAACTACCCAAACGCCACTCCAAGCCCTATAAGCTCGGCGTAGCCCTTTCCGGAGGCGGAGCCCGCGGCTTTGCCCACGTTGGGGCTATGCGCGCGCTCAATGAGCTCGGCATAAAACCCGACATCATAGCCGGCGTAAGCGCAGGCTCCGTCGCCGCCGTTTACTATGCCGCCGGCCTGCTCACGGCCGAAAACTACACCGACCCCCTGCTGCAACTCTTCAACGCTACCAAATTCACCGACCTGGCCCGGCTGCAAATTCCTAAAACGGCGTTCCTCAACCTCGATCGCTTTAAGGAACACATCCGCAGCATCGTTCCCTATAAAAACATCGAAGACCTGCCCATAAAAACCGTTATCGGGGCAACCGACCTCGACGAAGGCACAAAAAAGGCCTTCGAATCGGGCCCGCTGGCCGAACGCGTAGTAGCCTCATGCTCAATTCCAATCGTTTTTGAGCCGGTAACCATCGACGGCCACCGCTACATCGACGGCGGCGTGCTCCACAACCTGCCCGCATGGGCAATCAGGCATCAATGCGAAACCCTTATAGGCATAAACTGCTCCCCGGCCTACAAGGGCAATCCTCCGCGCAACATAGTTGAAATTGCCCAGCGCTCCTATGCCCTGATGTCGAAAAACAACGTTGTCGGCGACCTTGAACTCTGCGACTACGTTGTTAACCTTACCGAAATCGCCACCCACCAGGCTTTCGACCTCAAGCAACTCTCAATGGTTATTGAAAGCGGCTACCTCGAAACCATCCGCGCCCTGAAATCCCTCTGATTCCCCAAAAAGTTTCGACTATAGTCGAAACTTTTCCCGTTTTCCTTGCTTTTTTCGATTATAAACGGTAACTTTGCGCATAAACTCAAGCAAAGATATGAACATCATTGAACGTCCGATCTATATTAACCGAATCGAAAAGCAACTCAACCGAGGCTTGATTCTTGTTCTCGTTGGCCAGCGACGCGTCGGCAAAAGTTTCCTGCTAAAATCATTAGCCAATCGCCTGACGCAAAACGACCCGCAGGCCAACGTCTTGTTTATCGAAAAAGACTTCGGCCGCTTCAACTTTATCCGAACCGCCGACGACCTCTATGCTTACGCCATAGAAAAATTGCCCGAGGGAGGCAAAAACTATCTTCTAATCGACGAAGTGCAAGATATTGCCGGCTACGAAGTCGCCTTAAGAAGCCTCTACGCCGAAGAGCGTTGCCAGATTGTAGTCACCGGCAGCAACGCCTACATGTTCTCAACCGAAATCGCCACCAAATTCTCGGGCCGCTACATCGAAATCCCCGTGCGCAGCCTCGACTACCCGGAATTTTTAGTGTTCCATAACTTAACCGATAGCCACGAATCGCTAATAAAATATATCCAATTCGGGGGAATGCCCGGATTGGCCAACTACCGGTTTGACGAAATACCCGAAATCAAAGCCTACCTTCAGGGTGTGTGCGACACGGTTATCCTCAAAGATGTAGTTACCCGCGAAAACATCAGAAACGTACGGTTTCTCGAAAACCTGCTCCGCTTTTTGGCCGACAACGCCGGGCAGCTCGTATCGGTCAACAGTATTGTAAAATACCTTAAATCGCAAGGCACCTCGCTTACCAACGATGCCACTACCAAATATATCAATGCACTCTGCAACGCCTTGATAATAGAACCAACCTTGCGCTATGACGTCCACCGCAAACGGATTTTTGACCTCATAGGTAAATACTACTTCAGCGACCACGGCATGCGCAATAACATAACCAACGAGCTCCCCGACGTGTTCGGAAGCATCGAGAAAATTATTGAAAACATTGTGCGCCACCACCTGCTTGTTCAGCAGTTCGACGTCAACGTCGGAATCCTTCCTTCGGGCGAAATCGACTTTGTTGCCAAAAAGGGAAATCAGACTCTCTACATTCAGGTTGCATATAAGCTATCCGGACCTGACACCATAAAACGCGAATTCGGCAACTTATTCTCGATAGCCGACAACTATCCCAAATACGTTATTACAATGGAAGACATCGTCGGACCGCTTCCCCAATACCCCGGCATCATCCACCTCCACCTCCGCGACTTCCTGAAACTAACCAACCTATAACGCACTCACGCCCTGCTTGAGAGGCGGCGCCCCGCCGCCACAATAAGTCAACGAAGGCGAGCCGCCGTCGCTCCCGGATGGTTGTTCACAACTGGATTTGCAAAAATCAAAAAAAATGCTTAACTTTGGGCGCGCGATTGCGCAACCTTCTCAAAAAAAATATCAATTAAAACAATAACAATTATCACAATTTTCTAAAAGTAATGTTAACTAACCTTAAACTAATTCTTGCCGTAGCGGCTTTAGGCTCGGTGTCTATCTCTTATGCTGAGGGACCCGAGACCTCCGACCCCATCGACAATCAGCAAGAAGTTCACGAATACCCGATGACAATACATCCGGTAACTTCGCTGGAAGACGGTAAATTCTATTACATTTACGACACTTTCGGCGATGACGGCTCCTTGTCTGAATCAGCCGCCTCAGCAACCTATCGTTATGCTTTCCGCAAAGCTAACGATGCTCAGACAGAAGTTCATGGCACCCACAAAAAGCCCATCAACGCATGGGTCGATGGCGCCCTCGACAACTTCTCGGTTTGGAAAGCTATTGCATCCGGTTCGGACAACTGGAAATTCCAGAACGTAGGAACGTCCACCTACATGGGCAGTAACGGCGGTGGCAATATCATTCCTCTTGTGGATGAAGCCAATGCAACCGCCGTTGTTCTCGAAGAGGTTGCCGACCAACCCGGAACCTTCAAAGTTAGAGATGCAAATTCAACTCCTAACGCCACTAATAATAATGCTCTCCGCTGGGATGGACGAAACACCCTCGCAATGACTTATTATAACGGCGAAGGTCACCCTATTTGCTTTTATGAAGCCGTTCCTGAAAACAACGGCTACACTTTTGTGCAAACTCCGAATACCGACGCACCGGAATACACAATCGATAGCTCTAATCCCCATTACTATCTGATTCAGAACCTGCGTGTACGCGACGGACGCGGCCCCACATATGCCAGCGCACCCGGTGCTACCGGTCAAATCTCACTACGCACTGAAGATGAGCTCAAATCAACCTCAGGGCGCTATGAACTTGGTGCCCTTTGGTACTTCATGCCTTCTGAAGGCCGTTCTGACATGGCTACTCCCCACGGTTATAATTCTATTAACATCTACAATGCTCTCACCGGCCAGGCACTTGCTAACGTTCTTGGCGGCGACTGGCGTACTGAAGGCGATGACATTGTATGGTATATTGTTGAAAACACAAGCTCGGGAGAGGGCAACGTTTACTCCGGCTACAACATTCTTTCTCAACCTGATAAAACTAACAATGGTTACGGATGGAATAATGCCAGTGGCCACGGCCTTTTGGTTGAATACTATAAGGGTAACGACCCCGGCTCTATTTTCGCTTTTGAACCGGCCGACGAAACTTTAGCTGCCGCAACGATTGATGCAATAGTTATCAATCGCCTTCCGCTGGCCGTAGAAAAGGGCGAAAAGCTCAAAGCTCTCGGCGTTAATACCGAAGAAGCTATTGCTGCCTGGGATGCAGCCGTTGATGCAGCTCAAGACAACCACCGTGAAACAACCATTGAAGAATATCAGGCCGTTGTCAGCGCCTATATCAACCTGCAAAAGAGCGTTAAAGAAGTCAGCGTTAAAATCAAACACAAATCTCATGATTTTGAATACCTCGGCGTTGACACTAAAACCGGCAACATAGGTTGTATTGGCGATGCCGACGACGAAACCGTTGGTAAAGGAACTCGCGTATTCACCCTCTTACCGACCGAAGATGGTTCAGGTTTTTATCTCTATAACGTTCACTCCGACTGCTACATCGTTCACCCGAGCAATAATACCGACAACGTCAGCACTACTACAGAAAAGAGCGCAGCGTCTGTCTACAATTTCGACGTTTGGGTAAACAACGGCACCCAAGCTGACGGCTCTATAGGTATTTATGAAATCAACTCCAAACCTGACTTTGCTTATCTTCGTTCTGGCGACTCTAACAATAAGGTTGTGCGAGGAGCGTTTAACAGCGCTGATGCTTCATGGTTTATATCAACAGTTTCCGATGAAGCAGTTGAAGGAGACCAATTGGCCGGTGCAGCTTACAGATTAACCGGTGATTACATCCTCCGAGGCAATGCGCTTGTAGAACTTGATGTATGCTCGGATGAAGCAGTAAGTGCCTGGCAGACTGCCCTCTCGAATTTCGAGAATGCCGACCCTTATACTTACGAAATAATTGATGATGTAAATAACGCTTACACTTTATTGACAAAAAAAATCAAAAACGTAAGCGTTACAGCTCGCCACAAGAGCTGCGGAACCGCCTATATCTCAGTTAACCAACAAGGCTCAATTGTTGAATCAGCTGACCGCGATGGAACTCGTGCTCTCACTCTTTCAATGGCTGAAGGTGGTACGGGCTTTAATATTTTCAGTGAATATGCAGGCAAATATCTTGTTCACCCCGCACAAGACAATGCATCCGTAACGCTTACTCCCAACAAATCGGAAGCTTCGGTTTATAACATCGATGCCCTTGTTAATGACAACAAAACGGTCGATTCCTTCCTGTTCGGTGATGTTAACTACCTTAGCAATAACCCCGACCGTGCCTACTTTAACACTAACACCAATTTAGATATTGTTACCCGCTGGTCATACGGTGCAGGTTCTGCATGGTATCTTAGCGTCGTTGATGAAGATCAGGCTGCCAACGAATATCTAAATGGCGCTAAAGCTGAATACTCATCCACAGGGTTCAGCACGGAAGTCGGTCAATATAGATTGAGCAGCGAGGGCCAGACAGCCGCTGAAGCAGCAATGGCCGTAGAAACCTCTGCATCGGTTGACGAAAAACGTCAGGCCGGTAATACCCTGCGCAACCTCGACATGGAACTGAACATGCCGCAACCGGGCCACATTTATGAGTTCGCCAACAACTACACTAACTCTCGTAAATCGCTCAGCTGCGAAAACCGCGACTCCCAGCGTGCAACCATGGTTGAACAAAACATCGAGAACCTGTTCTCCACCCTGTTCTACCTCGACGAAGACTACCACCTCGTTGCTCTCGAAAACGGCCGTGTTCTCGGTAACTTCACTCAGAATGATAATAAAGCCTATCAGACTGTTTTGGTTGAAGATACTGACTACGCCGGTGTATATACTTTCGGAGAATCTCGCGAACGCGGCAAATACACCATAATGACCCACAACCGCAACGGAGGAACGCGTTATCTCTTCAATGCCGCCTCCAATTCCGACATTGACTGCGGCGATAATCCCGACGAACGCAGCGGCTATTGCTGGGCAATTATCGACAAGGGCGCTTGGACTCCCATACCCGGAACCGACGTAGACCGCACATCTATCGTACTCCCCTTCGCCATGAATCGCAAAGACGGAATGACGCTCTACACCGCTAAGGTTAATAACGGCAAAATGATTCTCACCGAATTCACCGACAACGTTATTCCCGGCAACGTTCCCTTCCTGCTCGACATCAATCCTGACGTTCAAGGCATTCGCGATAACACAAATCATCTCGTTTATCTGGAAAAAGCAACAACCGAAGGCAACATACCTGAAAATAACGACCTCTGCGGTGCCATCTACGCTAAAAGCGACACCGGCTACGTTGTTCGCAACGGTAACCACTTCGCGCCCTGCACCGACGACTACATCAAGGGCTTCTGCGCTCACTTCCACTCTACCGAATTCCACACCATCTCGAACGACGATATTGAAACCGCTCTCGACGAACTCGATGGCAAGGTGTTCGCAATTAAAAATGGCGACATCGCATACAACCGCGGCTATCTGATCTACGACCCCGCTCACGAAGCAATCTGGACCTCCGGCAAAAACGGTACCGCCAATGCAGTTGACGCAGACGCAGTTGACGCCGAAGCTCAGACCAACACCAACTACCACTGGACCCTGGTTAAGGATAACACCGGCCGCCGCTATCTCTACAGCATAGCTGCTCAAAAATTCGCCGGCTGCTATACCCCCAAGGACGATAACGGTGGCGATTGTGAATTCGTTTGGCACTTCTCTGACTACCCCACTGCAATTGACTTCTGCTTCTTCGATTTCGACCAGGTAACTAATCTGGAAAACGCCGAATTCAACATTATTGGCGGCGAAAAGACCGGCGACGGCACCAACATTGCGCGCCCCGCAGGCATGCAGATTATCAATGGCAACGGTACTCACCCGGTTGCAGGCGTTTCGGGCAACACCGCTAAAGATGGTTGCGGCTTCCTGATTAAGGTTATAGCCGACGCCACTCCCAACGAAGTAGCATCGGCCGACGATGCCCTCGAAGCCATGGCCGCCGAACACTCTGCCGCCAAGGACTACATCGGCAACCACGACGAAAGCTACCTGGAACTCCCGGGCCACTTCAACGCCGACGCCTATGCCGCATTCTCCGCAGCCCTCGAAGGCGACCGCGAAACCGCCCAGGCCAAATATTATCAGCTCGTGCGCGCACGCCATGCAGCCGGCATCGACAACATCAACAAGTTTGAAGATGGTCAGGCCTACGTTATCGAAGGCAAGTATGCATCGATCCACTGGGTAGGCTCGCAGTTCTACGTTGACGTTGAACCGACTAACACCGGCGACGCTACCGACTACTCCAACATTTGGCTCTGCACCAAGGAAGGCGACAACGTTAACTTTACCCACACCTTCGGTTTCGAAGCCGGCACGTCGGGCGAACAGATCAGCAAGCCTGCCGCAGTTCGCGGACGCGCTGCCGCAGCCAAGGTAACCGAAGCTCCCGTTTCGATGTTTGCCGAACATTCCGCTCCCGACTATCAGGACGGTATGGGCAACATTCTCGTTGCCGAAACCCCGGTTAAGGTTATTGCTCTGGCCCAAGCCGACGACGCTACCGGCATCGCCGAGATTACCGCAGCCGACTCCAACGCTGACGCCAAGGTTTATGACCTGCAGGGCCGTCGCGTAAGCAACGCAACCCGCGGTCTCTACATTGTTAACGGCGTTAAGACCCTGGTTAAGTAATTCCCTCTGAATCTAAAATAAGCGCGGGCGCATCTGCAAAGGTGCGCCCGCGGTTTATATTAACGGAGAGGATAGTTTAATCAACTGTCATTTCGCCGACAATTGATGTTGTCAGATACTTAACGATTTCATCTTTGGTCATGCCGCTGCCAAGCAGATACATCATCTTGGTGACCGCAGCCTCAACGGTGATATCGTAACCGGAAATAACGCCTGCCTTGGCGAGCATATCGCCGGTGTAGTAACGCTTCTGTTCGTCACCGCCGTTCAGACACTGGGTAACGTTGTAGATAATCAGCCCGCGCGAAACCGCATCGGCCAGATCATTCAGGAACCACTGTTCGGTCGGGGCATTGCCGGCGCCGAACGTGCGGAGAATAACGGCCTTGATGCCCGGAGTTGCCAATTGGGCCTTAACAACATCTTCAGTGATGCCCGGATAGAGCCACATAACCAGAATATTCGGGTCCATCGAATAGAACGGGTTCAGAGGCAGCTGCGTTGAATGGCGCATAAGATAGGGGCGGTTGTAGTCAATATGAAGGTCAATAGTGCCGAGCACCGGATAGTTGAAGCTCTTGAAGGCATGGAATCCGGTAGATGTGAACTTGGTTGAGCGGCAACCGCGTACGATATAATCCTGGAAGGAAATTACCACTTCCTGAATCATCGGGTCGCCGTTTTCATCTTTAGCAGCGGCCACCTGAAGGGCGGAAATCAGATTTTCGGTGCCATCTTCGCGGGTGTCGCCGATAGGGAGCTGCGAACCGGTAATGACCACAGGCTTGCGAAGGTCGCGCAGCATGAACGACAGGGCCGAAGCAGTGTAGGCCATGGTGTCGGTGCCGTGGAGAATCACAAAACCGTCGAATTCATCATAGCGGTCGGCAATATCCTTTACGATCTGGTTCCAGTAGGTAGGATTCATGTTCGACGAGTCGATAGGCTGCGGAAACTGAACAGATTCAATCTGGTAACCGAGCTGTCCGACCTTGGGAACATTATCCATCAGGTGAGAGAAATCGAAAGGCTGGAGACCATTGGCGGTTTCGACCATGCCGATTGTGCCGCCGGTGTAGATAATAAGGATTTTAGGAGTATTAGCCATAATAATAGTAGTAATAGTAGTTAAAGATTATTCGTAATAGTTCTTCGACATGCCGAATACGAAGTGACGGCTACGGGCAATAACAACCAGCAGAACTGCTGCGCAAGCTATACCGACGAAGATGAAGGGGAACATGGTCGAAGTGGTGTGGAAAATCTTCTGACCGGCGCTGATGATAACAGGAACCATTGAAATTGCAACGTAATTGGCAACCTGCAGGTAGGCCAGCGAAAGGGTTGACTTAGAGTCGGTGGTAACCACTTCGGTAGCCTTTGTGTAGAAGATAGGCTGGGCAATACCGTTACCGATACCGCAAAGGGCACAGGCTGCGATATAAACCGCGGTAGAATCCTTAATGAACACAAACATAGCGAAGCTGGCTACGATACAGGCGGTTGCGAAGATAAAAGTAGTTTTTCTGAAAGCCTTCATCACCGGAGTCAGGGCCAGACCCACAACGAACATGGCGGCATAGAAGACCGAGGTCATGGTTGAAGCATCTTCAGAACTGATCCAATGGAAGTTAGGCAGATAGTAGCTGGGGATACAGGTTGCGAATACGAAGAAGAAGTATGCAAGCAGAAGCCATACGGTACGTCCGACATAGAAACCGCCTTTCACACTCTGGCCCTTGGTTGAAAAACCGTCGGCATCGACTGCGGGAACAGTTGCGGGAGCTGAGGTAGCTGCGGAAGCGGTAGAGTCGGTTGAAGCTGCGGGCTGAGCATAGTCGCTCTTAGGAATCTCTTTAAGGAAGGGGATAAGAACAAGCGACAGCACAGGAATCAGGTAAACGAAGAAGGCACGATGCCAGGTGTGGGTCAGGTCGCCGGCAACGAGAAAACCTACGGCGAAAGTTGCGAGCACCAGGGCGATATTACCGATAGCGGAGATAACACCCATCTGCTTAACGCGGTATTTACCGGTAAACACATCGGCAATCAAACCGGTTGAGAACGGAAGGATAAGACCGCAACCGGCACCGAGCAGACAGCTCAGGAAAATCAACATATTCAGCGAGTTGGTAAAAATCGAAAGCACACCTGCGGCCAGATACAGGATAGTACCGGCGGCAATAACCGCGATTTTATGTTTCGACTCGGAAAGTTTACCCGAAAGCAACACGAACGGGATAATTACAAGGTTGGGGAGCACGGTGAGCATCTGGATTTTGAAGTCGGTAGCATCGGCAAAAATGCTGCGCAGGCTTCCCTCGATAGGAGTTACGGCCAGACCGGGAAGGTCAACCGCAAGCGAAAGCGACCATATTGCAAGTACAACCATCATCGAGATGGTTCCCTTGCCGGTTTTAACTTGCATAATAATAGTAGTGTTTAAAAGGTTAGTTAAAAGTGAGATTTATTCGCGTTGAAATGTTTAGGCGGTAACCGTTACGCGGTCGCCGTTAAATACGCCGAGACCGAGTTTGTTCATAACGGCCTTGACTGCGGCCTGGGCTTTTACGGAGTTGCCGGCAGCATCCAATGGCGGAGCAAATGCAGCGATACCCATAACGCCGGGCATTACGCCAAGCACACCGCCGCCTACACCGCTTTTTGCAGGAATACCCGATGTGTAGAGCCAGTCACCGGTATTCTGATAGAAACCTACGGAGGAAATCAAAGTGGTGATTTTAGGAGCGAGCTCGGGAGCGAAAACCTGAACATCGGTTACGGGGTTCTTGCCACCGTTGGCAATTGTGCCCGCACAGATTGCAAGCTGCTCGGCGGTGATACCGACAGAGCATTGACGTGTGTAAAGGTCAAGACTCATAGGAACATCATCGTAGATGCGGTTATAGTTCTTCAGCAACCATGCAATCGCGCGGTTATTGAAGTTGGTTTCGCTTTCGGAACGATAGAGTTCGTCGAGAACCTGGGCCTCGGAGCCGCAAAGATCCTTGATGTTGTTGATTATAGCCTCCCATTTGCCCCAGGAATCGCCTACGGGTTCAACCATAGAGCAAGCGGTAATCGCGCCGGCATTTACCAGCGGGGTCGAAGGATGATCATTTTCCAGAAGGATAGCGAAGATAGAATTAAAAGGCAATCCGGTTGCATCGGCACCAATCTGCTTCAACACTGCGTCGGCACCCTTTTGCTTGAGCACCAGAATGGCGGTAAGGACCTTCGACACCGACTCGATACCGAACTTATAGGCGGTATCGCCCACGGAAATAACCGTGCCGTCAAGAAGGGTTACGCTGATGCCGAACAGGTTCGGGTCAATGTTGGCAAGAAACGGAATGTAGTCGGCATTATGGCCGCCGGTAATGCCCTTACACTCGTTGTAGGCTTCCTCGACGGCAGCCTTGATTTGTGCGTGAGTAATAGTTTTGTCCATAAAGATAAAGAATTTTGAGTTATGTTTGCAAATTAAACACTCCGGCCGCGAATTTAGTTCATATTCCTTAACATTCTGAACCAATTAGCGTGCCGGAGCGTTCCCAAACTATATTATTATTGTTTTACTATTTATACTATGAAAAAAATCTACCTTCCTCTGGCTGCCATGGCTGCTGCATTTTCAGCTACGGCCGGCATTTACGATGCACCGGGCCGCACGGTGACGGTTATCAATTCCGACACTGTCAACGCCGAACGTGTTGAAAAGCACTTTAAGGAGAATGCCCCGGCATCGCCCAAAAACAGCACTCTGCCCCGATTTGCAATTGTTGGTAAAGACCACCTCTTTTATATAGGCCTCGGAGCTCAGTTTCTCGGCGAAGGAGTCGTTGACTTCGGCGACCGGATGCCCTCGACCGTGAACTTCGTTCCGGCCGACCTGCAGCCCGCGCCTCATGGCGACCGAAGCAGCCTCGGCTTCGCATGGCAAACATCGGCGGTGACCCTCAATGTGCTCGCCATGCCCGGCACCGATAATCAGATCGGTCTGTTTTTCAAAGCCAACTTCAACGGAGGCAACGGCAACTTCAACGTTTCGCACGCCTATGTGCGCTATCGCGGCCTGACAGCCGGTTATACTTCTTCGCAGTTCAATGATGGAGCCGCAACTCCCGTAACCATCGATAACGAAGGCCCTAACGGCTACCCCGACATTTCACTCTTTACCGCTTCATGGACTCAGCGCTTCTCCGACCATTGGTCAGCATCAGTAGGCCTCGATGCTCCTTCGGTCTCGCTTTCGACCGGTGCTACTACTCAGGAAGTCAACCAGCGTATCCCCTCGTTCCCGCTCTATGTTCAATATGGCTGGCAAGGAGGCGACTCCCATGTTCGTTTGTCGGGTCTTATCCGCCCCATGCAATATCGTGACCTCGTTGCGGATAAAAATAAAGCACTTACAGGTCTGGGCGTGCAACTGTCGGGCATCATGACTGTTGCCGGGCCGCTCAGCGTTAACTACAGCGCCGCCTATGGCCGCGGCATAGCGAACTACCTGCAAGACGACAATGGACTCGGCGTAGACGCAGTCGCCGTTGAAAACCCCGGCGAACTGCAAATGACACGCAATCTTGGCCTTACCGCCGGTCTCAGTTATGCAATTACCCCGCGACTAACCGCTAACGCCAGCTATAGCCACCTGACCAACTTCCTCCCAGACGGAACCGTTGGCCAAACCGACCAATATAAATATGGCGACTACGTTGCAGCCAACCTTATATATAACGTTAACAAATTCGTTACCGCCGGCATTGAATATGACTACGGTCACCGCAAAACTTTCGACTCAAACTCTCTTCACGCCAACCGCCTGCAAGTTCAGCTCGCAGTGACGTTCTAACCCCAATGCCCCTTAATGGAGTAGGTCGGAAAACCATTGTTTTTCGGCCTACTTTAGTTTTCGTACCATTCAAAGCATATAATGAGAACCATCATCTCCCATCGCCATACCCCAAAACCCGGGGGTGGCGGCAGCTTGCCGCCGCGGGGCAAGAGCAGGAGCAGCAAACCGGGGGTGGCGGCAGCTTGCCGCCACGGGAGTCGGCGGGCCGGGGGGTAGTGGAGTTGGGGGGATAAAAGAAAGCCGGGCTGCCTGTTGGGCAGTCCGGCTTGAGGAAGGGGCGGTTACCT
>CAZGTD010000034.1:0-19604 GCA_964528425.1 uncultured Bacteroides sp. | reverse complement strand
AACTCCTCTTTCAAGAATGAAAATCTTGCGTCCTAACCGATAGACGAATGGGCCCAATTGCGGTTTTGCGACTGCAAAGTTATAACAATTTTTTGAACTGTGCAAATTTTCTTGTAAATTTGCGTAAAATTTATGCAAAAAATTTTAAACATCATTCCTCTGAGGCTTACTCCGCATTCTGACCGCACCTCTATCCTTCAGGCCTATTCTCTTGAAATGGGCTCGGTTAGCTTTGCGGTGCCGGCCGGAAAGGGGCCGGGTGCCACACGTCGCAGAGCATTACTGCAGCCATTGACCCCGCTCGAAGTCGAGGCTCAGATTTATCCCGGCCGCGAGCTTCATACTTTTCGTGAGCCGCGGGCGCGCGTTCAAATCCATACCGTGCTGACTCATCCTGAGCGCGCTGCGGTTGCAATGTTTATTGCAGAGGTGCTCCAGAATCTGTTGCGTCAGTCCGATGCCGACGCCCCTACATTTCATTATATAGAGCGGGCTATTGAGCAATTAAATGACCCGTCGGTGCCGGTAGCGAATTTTGCGCTTATGTTTCTGCGTGGCCTGACGGTCTGTATGGGAATTGAGCCTGACTGCCACGGTTATCGCCCGGGAATGCTTTTTGATATGATTGACGGTTGTTTCCGCGGTTCCGCGGCCTTACATGGCCATTCACTGTCGGCTGTGGCTTCCGAAGCGGCCGCCTGGTTGATGCGCATGAGCTGGAGAAACCATTGGCGCTTCCGTTTTTCTACGGCCGACCGCCGAGAGGCTCTGGACCGTATACTTGAGTATTATTCACTGCACTTTGCGCCGCTGACCAATCTGAAATCGCCGGCGGTGCTTCACCAGCTGCTGCATTAGCAAATCAAGAGTGCCGAGCGGTAAACTATAAAGGCCATCAGCCACGCCAGAACTGTGTTGTAAACCGCCGAAAATGCAGCGTATTTCCATGAGTTGGTCTCGCGGGCTATTGCAGTCAGAGTGGCTATGCAGGGGCAATAGAGAAGCACGAACACCAGGAAGCCCATTGCCGAAGCCGGAGTGAAGTCCGCGCCAAGCCGAGCTCCTAACGCCAGGTCTGTAACGGCTTCGTCGCCGGTATAGAGCACACCGAGGGTACTCACAATGATTTCTTTAGCCGGAATGCCGGCAATTGCAGCAACGGTTGCGCGCCAGCCCATACCGATCGGTTCCATTATCGGGCTGAGGCTTTTACCGAGCATTTCAAGGTAAGAGTCGCCATGCATCGGAAAATAGTTCAGCGCCCAAACAATAATGCATGCAACCAGGATTATGCCTCCCATCTTCTTCAGATATTGCTCGCCTTTGGCCCATGTGTGGCGCAAAATAGCGTTGAGAGTCGGAACGCGATAGGGCGGGAGTTCCATAACAAAAGGAGTTTCATCCTTCTTCCAAACGAAGCGTCTGAGCAAGCGTGCGGTCATCATTGCAGCCAGAACGCCGATGGCATAAATTCCGAAGAACACCATAGCAGCGTGTGCTGAAAAAAAGGTGCCGATCAGCAGAACATAAATCGGCAGGCGCGCCGAGCAGCTCATAAACGGGTTGATGAGAATGGTTATCATACGCGACGAGTGGCTCTCGATGGCACGGGTGGCCATAATTGCCGGAACGTTGCATCCGAAGCCCATCAGCAGCGGAATGAAACTTTTACCATGAAGCCCGATATGGTGCATCGAGCGGTCCATGATGAACGCAGCGCGGGCCATATAGCCCGAATCTTCAAGAAAAGAGATGCAGGCATATAATATAAGAATGTTGGGCAAGAAAACGATTACCGAGCCGACTCCACCGATGATTCCGTCGGCGATTAAGTCTTTCAGCGGTCCGTCAGGCATAGTGTTGCCAACAAACTCCGACAGCATGGCGACGCCGTTTTCAATCCAGTCCATAGGATATTGGCCAACAGTGAACGTGAGCCAGAAAATCAGGAACATTATGCCTAAAAACAGCGGTATGCCAAACAGGCGGTTGATAACAAAGGCATCGATAATCGACGTTGAGCGCGTCGACGAACGGCGCTCGCCGCTCATGGTTTCGGCCAGTGCACCGTCGATAAACCCATATTTTTCGGCAGCGATAGCCGATGATATGTCTTGTTCGGTTCTTTCCTCAATCAGCTGCCGGGCCGACTCTCTCAATTCTTTCATTTGCTGATAATATGGGCGATCGGCAAAGATAGTCTCGATTTCAGTGTCTCCCTCAAGAAATTTCACTGCCATATAGCGTGCGGCAAACTTCGGGGGGATTGAGGTATCGGCCTTAATGAGTTTTTTTATGGGGTCGAGTGCCTGCTGCAGGTCGTTGGAAAGAGCAATGTGGACGTGGCGCACCTTAGGTTCGCGGCCTTCGTAGACCTTAATAATAGTGTCGAGCAGCTCATGGAGCCCCTGGCCCGTTTTGCTTACGGTCGGAACCATCGGCACTCCGGTCATTGCCCCGAGTAGCTCATAGTCGAGGCGCGCGCCCGATTCCTGAAGTTCGTCGAACATGTTAAGGGCAACTACCATCGAGCGGTCCATATCGATTAGCTCTGTGGTCAGATAAAGGTTACGCTCAAGATTGGAAGCCACAACTACGTTGACGATAACATCGGGAGTTTCCGATGCCAGATAGCGGCGGACGTAGAGCTCCTCGGGCGAATAAGCCGCCAGAGAATACGTTCCCGGCAAGTCTACGATGTTGAAACGGTAGCCTCCATAGTCAAAGGCACCTTTTTTTGCTTCGACCGTGACTCCGGAGTAGTTGCCAACATGTTCGGTTGCGCCGCTCAGTGAGTTAAACATCGAGGTCTTGCCGCAATTGGGGTTGCCGATCAGGGCAATGTTGATTTCATGAGTCTGGTTGTTATGCAGCTCGGGCAGAAGCTCGTCGGCTTCGTTGGGGTGGGTGAGTGCTTGCGGGTCGGGATTGTAGGGGAGCTCCATTTCCGAAGCATCGACTACCTCAACCATTTCAGCCTCGCTGCGACGAAGCGAAACCTCATAACCTAAAATAGAATATTTAACGGGATCTTTCATCGGAGCCGATAAAATTTTGCGTATCAGCTTTCCGCGCACGAACCCCATTTCGGTCAGGCGCTTACGAAAGGCGCCGTGGCCAAGAATCTTGACCACGTACGCTTCATGTCCTTCCGGAAGGTCATTCAATCTCATATTTCTAATCTTTAACGAGTGCAAAGTTCGTAATTTTCGTCAATCCCCGCAATACTCTCGAGTAAGTATTTAGCAGTAAGCCGGCCAAAATGTGTTGTTTTCTGAAATTTTATAGCTAACTTTGCGCTGAATCAACAGTTTCAACATGAGTTTCGATACGCTTTCCTTTGCATTGTTTCTGCCCTGTATGTTCCTGATATACTGGGCTTTAGGGCGTATAAGGGGGGGGTGGAAACAGAATCTGGCCATAGTTGCGGGCAGCTATGTTTTCTACGGTTGGTGGGACAAGAGGTTTCTGGTACTTATTTTCCTTACTACCGTTTTTAGCTATATTTCCGGGCGTCTGCTAAGCCGCAGCCGCTCGTCGGCAGTACGAAAATGGGTGTTGTGGTCTGCAATCGGCCTTAACCTGGCAATTTTAGGCTTTTTTAAATACTATAACTTCTTTGCGGAAAATTTAAGGTTATTGCTTGCCCCTATGGGTATCGGACTGGATAACATTACACTCGACCTTATTCTTCCGGTGGGTATTTCATTCTATACCTTTCAGGCCATGAGCTACACTATCGATGTTTATCGCCGAAGCATAGAGCCTACCCGCGATATGCCCGCTTTTTTTGCTTTCATATCTTTTTTCCCGCAACTTGTTGCCGGGCCTATTGAACGGGCCGTAAATTTGTTGCCCCAATTTATCGCAAGCCGTCGTTTCGATTACGACCAGGCCGTTGATGGCTGCCGCCTGATACTTTGGGGCCTGTTTAAAAAAATGGTGATAGCAAATAACTGCGCGCAGTATGTTAACGTTATTTTCCGCGACCCCGGGGCTTTTGACGGTGTTAACCATTGGTTGGCGGTTATTTTGTTTGCGTTTCAAATCTACGGCGATTTTTCGGGATATTCCGACATAGCTATCGGCACCGCCGGATTATTCGGAATCAGATTACAGAGAAATTTCAATCTGCCTTATTTTTCTCGAAACATGGCTGAATTCTGGCGCAAGTGGCATATATCGCTCACATCCTGGTTTCGCGATTATGTTTATATTCCCCTGGGAGGCAACCGGGGCCCGAAACACAAAACCGCCCGAAACGCAACAGTGGTTTTTCTGCTTAGCGGACTATGGCACGGAGCGGCGTGGACCTACGTTGTTTGGGGTGCCTACAATGCTGCACTTACCGTTCCCATGATGCTTACCGGTGGCTCACGCAAGCAGCGGAAGCCATTGCCGGCAATGGCCGAATCGGTACTGATGGGGTGGACTTTTCTGCTGGTGGCTATCGGGTGGATGATTTTCAGGGTCGAGAATCTGCGCCATATAGCTATTTTCCTGAAGGGTATGTTCAGTAATCCTCATGTTGTTCAGACCGGAATGTTTCCCGACGGCATCTTCTTTTGGATAGCCATAATGATGATTGCCGAATGGCTCGGGCGCCGGCGCGGTCATGCGTTGGACTTTGCCGGCCATGGTCTGCTCCGCTTCCGCGCTGTTCGCTGGACTATTTATATTGCTTTGATTGCAGTTATTGCGGCCTGTCGCGGAAATCAGGGCGCTTTCATTTATTTTCAGTTCTAAGATGAAGAAGTTTTTGTTACGGCTGGGTATGTTTGCCATGATATGTGTGGGCCTGACGGTTGCACTGACCGTTTATGCCTTTAAGGAGCCGCCGAACCGCAAGGCTTATCTGTATGCCCACCGGATGAAAATGGATATGCTCGACTCTGTGCCGTCGCCCAGACTGGTGCTGGTAAGCGGCAGTTCGGTTGCCTTCGGGTTCGATTGTCAGAGTTTGGGTAGCGAACTCGGCATGAATGCCATAAATGCGGGCACAAGTTCGATAATTGGCCTGCGTTTTATTCTCGACGACATTATGCCTCGTCTCAACGCCGGCGACGTTGTTATCGTGGCTCCTGAACTTGAACATTTTGATTATGTTTATTGCGGAGAAAACGAGGGATTGGCGTCTGCGGTTATATATTCCGGCCCCGATGCCATGAAACTATTGAATTTCAGGCAGCTGCTGGTATTTATGGCCGGGCTTCCGGGCCATATTAAGCATAACAATTCCGAGCCTTCGGCACGCTATAACGCAGGGAACTTTAATGCCGTCGGCGACGAAGTTAATCATTTGCAATTGAAGCAGTCGCGCGATTTGCCGCGTTCGGAACCGTTTAGTGGCGATGTTGACCGTAGTGCGCTGGCCGATTTAAAGTTGAAATTCAACGAAATGCGCGCCCGTGGCTGCGAGGTGGTCTTTGTGTGGCCAACGTGCATTGAATCGTTCTATAAGGAAAATATAGCAGGGATTCAACAACTGCAAAGCGCCTTTGACGAATACGGCTTACAGCCGGTTGCCCCTGCTGACTATTTTGTCGAACCTGATTCGATGGTTTTTGACACTCCTTATCATCTCAATGCGGCAGGCAGAGCGGAAAATACCCGCCGGCTGCTCACACTGCTCCGCTCTCTCAACCTATACCGTCAGGCCGAAAGTGGTGAGCAGAGCCGACGAGATAGTCATGTAAATTACCATACCGATAATATCGTTGGTAATTGAAATGAACGGGCCGGTGGCCAGTGCAGGGTCGATTTTGAAGCGCTCGAGGGTCAAAGGTACGAAAGTGCCGAACACGCTGGCGAATATGACTACTGCAAACAGGCTCAGGGCCACGGCAATTGTTGTTACCTGCGTAGCGCCCAGTCGGAAGCAGTTATAAATAAATACCATTGCGGCGATTATTGTGGCGTTGAGCAGGCCAACTCCTATTTCTTTGAAAATCTGTTTGGATGCATGGCGTATTTCAAGCGAGCCGTTGGCAAGACCCTGAACCACGATAGCCGAGGACTGAATGCCGACGTTGCCGCCTGTTCCGCCAATGAGCGGAATAAAAAGAGCCATAGCCGGGTTAGTTGCAAATCCGGCTTCAAAGTTTCCAAGAATCAGCGAGTTGCCGATGCCGCCCGCAATTCCTACGAGCAGCCAGGGCAGGCGAGCTTTGGTTTGAGCAAACCAGGAGTCGTCGGTTTCGATGTCGCTCGACAGACCCGATGCCAGCTGGTAGTCGCGTTCAGCACTTTCGCGCACCGTATCCATGACGTCGTCGAAGGTAATCTGGCCAACCAAGCGGCCCACGGCATCGACAACCGGCATCGCCGCAAGGTCATACTTTTCGAAATCCTGGGCAACTTCATCGAGGTCGGTATCGGTTTTTACCGATGCCGGGTCGGCTTCCATTACATGCTTGATTTTGCTGACCGAGGGATGAGTGAGCATTTTTTTCAGCGGAAGGATTCCGAGCAGGCGCTCATCGTTATCAACAACGTAAACGTAGTATATTTCATCCAGTTCCTCAGCCTGAAGACGCATTTCCTTAATACACTCCGGCATCGACCAGTTCTCGTTAACAACGATCATTTCGGTCGACATTAGCGAACCTGCCGTGTTTTCAGGATACTTCATCAGGTCAATGATATCGCCGGCCTGTTCAAAGTCATCGAGCTGGGCAAGCACCTCTTCGCGGTCTTCCTTGTCGAGCTCCTGAAGCACGTCGGCCGCGTCGTCGGTGTCCATGTGGTCGACCTGCTTTGCGATAACATCATTAGGCAGCGCCTCCAGCAGTTTATGGCGCTCGTCTTCGTCGAGCTCAAGGAGCACGTCGGCAGCGGTTTCTTCGTCGAGCAGCTTATAGAGGAACTCAGCCTGATTTATGTCGAGGTCTTGATAGAGCTCGGCAATGTCGGCGGGGTGGAGCTGGTCGAGTTCGCGGCGCGCGGCCTCAACATCGCCGCGGGCAATAATTTCGCGAATATGTTCGAGATATTCGGGGCTATATTCCTTCATTTAGAGCTCAGATTTACAGAATATTGAAAAATTTACCGACCCATAGGCGCGATGTTGCCGAAAATCGGGAAGAGAGGAAAAATCGTGTTTCTTGGAGTGTTCAACAACCACTATCGTGTTCTCCCCGCAGGCTCCGGAATTCAGAATGAGTTCAGGAACCGCATCAAAGCTCTCCATATCGTAGGGGGGATCGGCAAAAATCAGGTCAACCGGGGAAACCGTGCTTTCAATATATTTGAGAGCGTCGCCGCGAATAACCGTAAGCTCACTGCAGTTTAGCTGCTGGCGCACCTTTTCGATAAACCGGAATTGGGTAGGGGCTTTTTCTACGGCAACCACCGAGGCGGCTCCGCGGCTAACCATTTCCAGCGAAATGGCTCCGGTGCCGGCAAACAGGTCTATTGCCGTAATTCCATCGAAGTCGAGGTAGTTTTCAAGAACGTTGAAAATATTTTCGCGTGCGAAGTCGGTTGTTGGGCGGGCACTTATGTTGGTGGGCACGTCAAAGCGCCGGCGCCCGAATTTTCCGCGTATAATTCTCATAGCTGAGTAGTAAAAAGCATGTCGAATGCAACTCCAGGAGCCCGGTGGCGGAGATTCAGCAACTGTTCGGGCAAAGCCGGCACAGTGAGTTGCATCGAAGGTTTGACTTGAGTAATAATATCGGTTATGGCAGCTCTCATTTCGGGATTTACGGTCATAAGAGAAACCGGTTCATCGGGTTCGGAGGCAACCAGAATGTAGTAGGCGCAATCGTTCGGCCCGACAGGCTGGGGGCGGTTAAGGTAGCGAATGGAATCGTCGGTGCGGAAGCTGCATAATGCAATGTCGTTATCGCCATTTACCAGAGCATGCATGCCTGCCGGGGCGTTTTTCAGCAGCCAGTTGGCAGTTACCGAAAGCGAATGATGAAATTGGGCGCATGCAAATGTCCGCTGCAAAAAGTGTAGTAAATCAGCGTCGGCAACATAGCCGATCAGCAGTTCCCGGCCGATTTTTTCGCTCAGAACGCTTCTGGGACCGGCGGCGTCAGGAAGCATTGCCTCGGCAATTTCTTCGGCCAGAGCACCGGCCGTTTCAGGGATAATGAAAAACTCAGGAGTGGGAAAAATTATGTTGACCGAAGCATAGTCTGAAAGCAGCAGCGGATGGTCATATACGGCATTTTCCACTGCCTTTACCGATAGTTCGGAAAGGATTTCATTGAAGGCCATAACTACCGGGTCTACGCTTTCCGGGCCGACAATCAGAGCCGACATCTGCCGCTCGTCAAGGCGAAGAATCAGCCGCATGTCCGCAGTGTTTTCGTTGGTCAGTTCAATGCTTGTCATTTTTTTTCGGGGTAGGCAATGCGCGAGTGGTAGATAGTCAGCAGGCGCTGGATAAATGAGTCCTTAATGGTCTGTACGTCGCGGAAAGCCAGCGGCGAATCGTTGTGTAGGCCGCTGGAAACCTGAGTATCAATAATTTTGTTGACTAAATCTGTAATTGCTTCGGGCGAATAGTTAGTCAACGAGCGCGACGCGGCTTCAACCGCATCGGCCATCATGAGGATTGAACTTTCAATCGATGTGGGGTTGGGTCCAGGATAGGTGTAGGGCGCCGGATCAACCGTTTCGCCGGCGGCGGCATCATTGCAGGCCGTGATATAGAAATACTTTGCCATGCCGGCACCATGGTGTTCGGCAATGAATTTACGGATAGCCGAAGGTAAATTTGCTTTTTCAGCCCGTCGCAAGCCATCGTGAACATGGTTGATGATAATTCGTGCGCTCTGTTCGGGCGAGAGGGCGGAATGGGGGTTTACACCATGCTGATTTTCGGTGAAAAATGCCGGATTTTCGATTTTGCCGATGTCGTGATATAAAGCGCCGGCACGAATCAACTGCACGTTGGCACCGAGTTTTGCGGCCGCTTCGGCTGCCAGGTTGCTAACACCCATTGCGTGTTGGAATGTGCCCGGACACTGGCGTGAGAGTTCGCGCAGCAGCGGATGGTTGATATCGCTGAGTTCGACCAATCCAACGGTCGACGTGAAGCCAAGCCAGCGCTCAAACACGAATACAAGAACGTAGGCGAACGAAACCAACACAATGTTGATTGCAAGAAAGCCGAACATTTTTGGTGTGAGCGACGAAAAAGTGCCGGTGAGCATAACGTTGACGGCAACATACATCAGCGAGTAGCCCAGAAAAACAAGCAGTGCGGTGCGCAGAAGCTGCGAGCGCATGCTCAGCTCCTTGAGCGAGTTGATGGCTATGGTGGCAGCCACGAACTGCATGGCTATGAATTCGAGCGGGAAGTGGGCTATTACCGCGCACAAGAGCGTGGTTATCAGCGTTGAAAACAAAGCCGTGCGTCCGTCGAAGAAAACGATAATCATTATCGCGACCATCGAGAACGGAATTATGTATAGCCCCATATCGAAGCTCTTCGACATGATGAAAGCGAATATGCAGAACGCAACTATGAGTCCGACCAGAAAGGCCACAACTTTAGGCTGGCGCCATAAGCGGCGGCGGAAGTAATATAAGAATACTCCGAGCAGCGTAAACAGTATGCCGACATAGAGGCTTTTGGCCAGCCATGCATAAAGTCCGTTGCCATCGGCTCCATTGCCTCGCTCGGCCTGCATTGTTTCGTAGGTTTGCAATATGGTGAAGAGCTGGGGAGTAACAACCTCGCCACGGTCAATTATGCGTTCGCCCTGCTGAATAACACCTATGGGGGCGGTTGCGCGCTGCTGCAGGTCAATGCGCATGCGGTCGGACATCACGGTGTCTAAAACAACGTTGGGGATAAGCAGTGAAGCCAGTTTCGACTGTTCAATAGCATAGGTTGCTTCGTCAGTGTGGAGTTGCTCTTTTAACCATTCGTAAGCCCGACGGGGAGACCGTAGCTGCGAGGTGGGTTTGCGTACCAGCGAGTTGCCGTTTACAACCCTAACGGCAGGAAGCCGGCCGGTAGAAATGTCGTTAAACACTTCTTCGTCGACAACACCGCGCGAGTAAACCTCTTTCAGCCGCGATGTCAGCTGAGAGCGGACTGAAGCCGGAACATCGATGCCGTTGAGGGCCTTTGAAAGTTGGGCGCTTACATTCTCATCAACCGTTGAGAGTCTTTTATAAACCGGAATAAAGGTGCGGTTAATGGAATCAATCGCTGCCTGGGCCGACATTGAGTCCGGCCGAATCGGAATATCGAAAGGCGCGGTCAGCAACTGATAGTTCCAGGGACGGTTAACTTGATATATATAGCTCGATGCCGAATGTCGGGGCAGCAGCCAAACAACAAAGGCTATGCCCAGCAGCAGGGTGAGTATCTGGGTTGTGTAGCGGCTCTTCATATTCTTGTTGCGGCTGTTACGCCTGAAATTTTCTTTAGTTGATTGCAAAGAACGTCAACGGCCTCCGCATCTGCAACCTTAACGGTTAAATGGCCGGTAAACACTTCGTTGGTAGCTTCAATCGAGAACTGGCGCAGGTCAATGTTGGCTCCGCCGCTAACAACCGAGCTGATTTCCTGAAGAATGCCGCGACGGTCAATGCCTTCAAGCTGAATTTCAGCCTTAAACAGCGTTTGGGCCGTTTCTTCCCAGCGGGTCATCAGAATGCGGTGGCCATAGGTGGCCTTCAAAAGGGCGGCGCGAGGACAGGTTAGCGAATGCACCGTTACGGTTCCGTCGTCTTCAATAAAGCCCATAACGTCATCGCCGGGAAGTGGCGAACAGCATTCTGCGAGCCGATAGTTCTCTTTGCCCTTTTCAGTGCGGAGAATATAGGTTTCCTTAACGTTGATGGCAACTTCGTCGTCGTCGGCCTTCCATTTGTCGAGATGTTTCTTTTTTGCCGGGCCGAACGGATTCAGTAATTTCTTGAACAGAGCAGTTGTTTGAGCGGCAGCGCCTTGAGCTTTGGCCGATTTGCGTATGGCCGCGAAGGTGTCGGCCGGATTGATTTCGCCTTTTGCTATACCAATAAATATTTCTTCACGCGAGTTCACGCGATAGTGCCCCATCATTTTGGTAAACAGCTCATTACTTTCTTTAATGCCGGCTTGCTTGCGGGCGGCTTCGAAAAGCGTCTTGCCCTCTTCAATCAGCGGTTGACGATCGCGGCGGAGAGCCTGGCGCAGGCGCGTGCGGGCTTTGGCTGTGGCCAGGAACTTCATCCACTCCTGCTGCGGCTGCTGAGCCTGCGAAGTTATGATTTCAACCTGGTCGCCGCTCTCAAGAGGGGTTGAAAGGGCAACGAGCTTATGGTTGACCTTGCCGGCTATGCAATGAACGCCCAGCTGGCTATGGAGCGTAAATGCCAGGTCGAGAACGGTTGCCTTTGCGGGCAGCGTAATTGGTTCACCTTTGGGTGTGAACACAACGATTTCGTTGGCAAACAGATTCAGTTTAACCGTATCGAGAAAGTCCAGGGCGCTCGGCTCGGGGCTTTCAAGAATATCCTTGATGGTTTCAAGCCATTGGCTCAATTCGGTTTCTTCCTCGCCTTCGCCG
The DNA here is from genome assembly GCA_964528425.1 of uncultured Bacteroides sp. Lineage (GTDB taxonomy): Bacteria > Bacteroidota > Bacteroidia > Bacteroidales > Muribaculaceae > UBA3263. The sequence continues at coordinate 8,085 of CAZGTD010000034.1, read as the reverse complement.
TCTTTATATTTCCAGTGGGCGGCAAATCCGCGTTCGGCAATGTCGTCCATACGTTCCGAACGGATCTGAATTTCAACCCAGTTGCCGTCGGCGCCCATAACCGTTAGATGCAGTGCCTGATAGCCGTTGGCTTTCGGAACGCTGATCCAGTCGCGGGTACGGTCGGGGTGGAGTTTATATAGGTCTGTAATAGCCGAATAGATGCGCCAACTGATTTCCTTTTCCTGCGCGGGGTCATCGCAGTCGAAAATAATTCTCATGGCGTAGAGGTCATATACCTCCTCAAACGGAATCTTTTTGGTTTCCATTTTACGCCAGATGCTGTAAACGCTTTTCAGCCGGTATTTAGCCTGGAACTTAATGCCGAGTTCGGTGAGTTTTGCCGTAATGGGCGCTGCAAAATCTTCGTAGACCATGCGGCGGTTGCGCTCCGTAGCCTCGATTTTTTCGGCAATTTCACTATAGGCGGCGGGATGCTCATATTTGAAGCTAAGGTCTTCAAGCTCGGTTTTTATTGAAAACAAACCCAGGCGATGGGCGAGCGGAGCATAGATATAGAGAGTTTCGCCGGCGATTTTATATTGCTTGTTGGGTGCCATTGACCCCAGAGTGCGCATATTATGCAGGCGGTCAGCCATTTTTATCAACACAACTCTGATATCTTCATTCATTGTCAGCAGCAACTTCCTGAAGTTCTCGGCCTGTGCGGAGGCGTGTTCGCCGAAAATCCCCCCTGAAATCTTTGTCAGCCCTTCAACCAACTGAGCAATTTTGTTGCCGAAGTTTGAGCAGATGTCCTCAACAGTGTAGTCCGTGTCTTCAACAACATCGTGGAGCAGGGCGGCGCAGATACTCGTAGAGCCGAGTCCGATTTCTTGCGATGCTATGCGCGCAACTGCAATCGGATGAAGAATATATGGCTCGCCCGAGCGGCGACGCACACCCGCATGCGCTGCCTTGGCGAATCTATAGGCGCGTTCAATGATTTCAACCTTTTTGCGATGGTTGGAGTTCAGATAGCCTTGAAGCACATCCTGAAACGCTGCTTCAATCATGCGGTCTTCTTCCTGGAGTTCGGGGCTGGTCAGGGGTTGTTGTGTCATATTGTGATACTCTATAATGTGGCAAATTTACGAAATTTTTCCGAAACATACCACCCCAAACGAAAATTTTGAATTTTGAATTTTGCGGGAGCGACTTCGGGGGGGATGGCGCCCCGCAATAAAAAAGTCCCGTTGGAGCGGGACTTTTAGATGTTTCTTTAGCGGGGGCCGGGGCCGGGACCTCCGGGACCACCAGGGCCACGCATGCCGCCCGGACCGGGACGCATGAAGTCGTCGTTTTCCGCTGTGGGGTTCTTGCCGCCGGCAAAAGTCGAGAACTTATAGGTGAAGGTGAGCATTACATAGCGGCCCAAAACCAGATTCTGTACGTCGGCAATTGACTGGGCGGTTTCGCTTCGGCTGATGCTCTTTACCTGGTTCAGCAGGTCTTTGCCTTCGAGGGCGATGGTGGCATTTTTGCCTCGGAGGAACATATAGCTTAGCGATGCATTTAGCAGCCATTGCTGAGGATCATAGCCGGCGGAATAGCCCGTGGCGTTGGAGAAGCGCAGGTCGCTTGACAGCACGAGTCCAAACGGAGTATAGTATGTTGCGTTGAAGCGAGCACCATAGCTGTGGATGCTCTTGTCGGCTGTTTCCTGGTTGGTGTAGGTGGTGTATTGGAAGTTATAATCCGGACGAAGCTCAAACTCCATATTGGAGGGGCGGAAGGCTATTGCGAAACTTTCGCCTATTTCAGTGCGGTTTGAGCGCGAGGCGAGTCCGTCGGTAAAACCTGCCGTCTGGCGGTAGTTGAAATGGAGATTATTGTTGAATGTCCATGCTTTGTTAGTGAAGGGGCGCGAGTAAATGGTGAATGCACCGAAGTTCCAGTTACCGTTAACGTTTTCGTAGCGCGTTTCGCGAGCACCGGTTTGGCGGTTGGTAACAACGTTTGTGGCGATAGCGTTTTGGGTAAATCCGGCAAAGGCCATGGCCATTATCGACTGCTGGCTGTTGGGGTCGAAGGTCTGAAAACGCATACGCAGATTATGAGTGAACGACGGGTTCAGGCTCGGATTACCGATAACGATATTCATCGGGTTGGAGTAGTCGGGAACCGGTTGTAACTGCGTAATCGAGGGCTGCGAGGAGCGGCCGTTGTAGAATGCGTTGAGAGTTGTCTGTTTGTTGAACTTATAGCGGAAGCGCAGGAAAGGTGCGTAGTTCCAAACCCAGCGGGTGGGAATGGTCTTGTCGGGATTCGTGAGGTTGGTTGAACGGCTCATCTGGGGGTTGATGCTGATGCCCACATTGAGGTTCATTTTTGAGGTGACCTTTCGGTAGCCGATGCGCATCTGCTGGTTAAAGTAGGCGTTGCGGAAAGAGTTGCTGAGTTCGGGGTCATAAGATAACTCGCCAAGACCGGTCAGGCGGTCCACGAAATCAAAAAGGCTCCAGTCGGCTTCGCGCCATGCCGGGTCGGCTCCTTCTTTTTCTTTCAGGGGCTGGTTTTCAACAGTTTTGTCGGCGTTGTTCCAACGGTAGTTCATGGTGTAGGCAAATTCCATGAAGTTGCCGTTTTTAACGTTGCCTAAAGGCTCTGTCCAGCTAAGGCGTGCGCCAATGTTGTTGTTCCAGCTGTGATTATGAATTTCCTGGTAGTCTTCATACAGTGAATCATTCATCTGCCAGAAGGCGTTGCGGTTCCAGTTGCGCTCGTCTTCGTGGGTGTTGCTCAGCGAGTAGTTGGCGCTGAACGAGAATGAACGGCCGGGGTGCGAGGCGAATTTATGATTGTAGATCAGGCGTCCGTCAAAATTGTAGCTCTTGCCGTGAGAGTCGCTGATAGTGCGTGAGTTGGTCGTCGGGTCAGATAGGGTGCGCTGGTAGTTGACACCGAAAGAGTTGCTTTCGCTGTTATTGAAATTCAACGAAAAGTTCGGGCGGAAGTCAACGGTGTTGAACGAGTCGGGGTCCCATTTCAGACGCAGGTTGGCGTTGAGGTTGTGGCCGCGGTCGCGCGAGTCGCTCTCCTGGTCGTCGAAGGTAGTGGTTCCGTCGCGGAAAATATTCTGGGTGTGCGATTTCTTCCAGTTGTGGCGGTCGTTGTGGCTATACATAATGTTGCCGCCATAACGGAACTTAGTGGAGCCGAGGTTGAAGTTAACGCCGAAGCTCTGAGTCGTGTTAATGCCGTTTGTGCCACCGAAGCGGCGGAAGCGCTGGCCGTTGTTGTCGGTAAAGCCTTCATCGTTAACGTTGTTGGCGTTGCCGAGAATCGTTACGGAGTTTTTGCCGAACATGCCGTTGACAATAAACGAGCCTTTGTATTTGTTGGGGTCTATGGTGCCTTCTTCGTTTATGCCGATGCCATAGCCACCGCCTACAGTGCCGTACCAACCTTTTTTCATGCCGGGTTTAACGGTAAGGTTGATAACGGTTTCGTCTTCGCCGTCGTCAACACCGGTCATGCGTGCAAGGTCGCTCTTGCGGGTAATTACCTGGGCGGATTTTACCATGTCGACCGGAATATTTTTGGAGGCTACTTTGGGGTCATCGCTGAAAAATTCCTCGCCGTCAATAAGAATTTTCTTAACTGATTCGCCTTGGGCCTTGATAGAACCGTCGCTTTCGACTTCAACGCCGGGCAGGCGCTTCAAAAGGTCGGCAACAACAGCGTTAGGCGGAGTGGTATAACTCGATGCATTATATTCCACCGTGTCTTCCATAACCTTTACCGGAGTTGCAATGCCAATTGCAACGGCTTCCTTCAAAACTATAGATGATTCGGCAAGGCGCAGCGTGTCAACATTAACCGTTTTGCTTTCAGGAGTAATTCTTACTGAAGTTTCCTCTTGGTTATAGCCGAGATATATTGCGCGGACAATGTAGCGGCCGCGGCCTACATCCGGCAGGCTGAAACGCCCGTCAAGGTCGGTTGCGGCGGCTTGAACGAATGTGGAATCTTTATTGGCTTTTAGCAGTTTTACTGTAGCTTGGGGTAAAGGCTCGCCACTAAGGTCTGTAACGACGCCTTTAATAACTGCGGCCGAAGCGCCAAGCGCTCCGACCAGCAGAATTGCAATCACATCAAATAATCGCTGAAACATGAAATGAGAAAAATAGTTGTCGATTGGTTTCTATTTTTGACTTTCAGCGCATGAAAAGGTTTAATCGATACCTAAAAATTTTTTTATGGCGGCGGTGTCGGCCGCGGCCTCCCAGGGTGTCATTTGCAGCCGACGGATGTCTGCCGGACGGGCGCCGGGAATTATGGCGGCTTTGATTTCAGCAATGGTCGGCACCTGCTTTAGTTTCTGATATTCGGCGTAGGTCCAGCGGGTGAATCGCGAATTTTCGTTGATCCCGCGGCGGTCGAGATACCAGCCTTTGCCAAGAGAAATCGGCTCCTGGTCAACAACGTCGCGCGGACCGGGAAAACTGATAAGGGCGCCGGTTACGGCATTAACGGTTACCGGAACATTTTCAGGACCTGCATCCCCTTCCATTTTGTAAACAACTGCTTTAGGCAATGCATTTATCGTTGATGATGCAGCCGGGGCCTGAATGATGGGAACAGCTGCGGTTTCGCGGGTTTTACATCCGCACAAGGCGGCAATAGTTGTCAGAATAGTTAAAATTTTCAGTTTCATGGTTCAACGCTCATTTCTCCGGCAAGCGGGTAAACAAGATATTCTTTTACTTCTTGTGGGGAGAGTCCTACTCCGAACAGATACATTAATTTGGTAATGGCTGCTTCAGAGGTCATGTCGTAACCGCAGATAACGCCTGCATTTTCAAGCAGGTTGGCCCCGACGTAACGTTTGGAGTGAACGCCTCCGTTAACACATTGCGTAACGTTGAGAATAACCAGTCCGCGGTCGCAGGCATCCTTAATGGCGCTGATAAACCAATCTTCGGTCGGACCGTTGCCGGCCCCATATGTTTTCAACACGATGCCGCGAACGTTGGGGGTGTTCAGCAAATGTCGCAGCGTGGCTTCGTCAATGCCCGGATGAAGGTCCAGAAACATCACTTTGGGGTCCATTTTGCAACGCACCTGCAGCGGGCGCTTGGCGCGGTGGCTCATGAGGGCATCGGGGTTAAAATGTATGCCGAGGCCGATTTTTGCCAGCGAAGGATAGTTATTGCTCTTAAAGGCATTGAAGTTATCGGCGCTCATTTTGGTGGCGCGGTTCCCTCGCCAAAGGTAGTTCTCGAATAGAATAGCCACCTCCTGAACTATCGGACGCCCGGTTTCATCGCGGGCGGCGGCAATCTGAAGCGCGGTTATCAGGTTTTCTTCGCCGTCGGTTCTGACTTCGCCTATCGGTAGTTGCGAACCGGTTATAATGACGGGCTTATGAAGATTCTCAAGCATAAACGATAGGGCCGACGCAGTGTAGGCCATAGTATCGGTGCCATGGAGAACAACAAAACCGTCATATTCCTCATAGTGGCGCTCTATATGGCGCGCAATCTCGCACCAATGTTGCGGATTCATGTCGCTTGAGTCCAACGGCTCGGCAAACTGGATGTTGTCAATGCAGTAGTCGAGCATCTTGACTTTTGGAACGTTGTCAATCAGATGGTCAAAATCAAATGGTTCCAGAGCGCCGGTAGCCTGATTTTCAATCATGCCGATGGTGCCACCGGTGTAGATTATGAGGATTCGGGGTTTCATTTCGCAAATAGTGAGAAGGTTATCCGACCTTAGATCCGGGGGCAACCGGGCCGGTCGGACCGATAACGGTCAGGGAGCCGTCGTTGCTTACGGCGCTGAGAATCATGCCACAGCTTTCAACTCCTTTGAGTTTTCTGGGCGGCAGGTTGGCTATGTAGCAAACCTGTTTGCCCACTAAGTCTTCGGGAGCATAATATTTGGCTATGCCGCTGACGATTGTGCGCGGTTCGCCGGTGCCGTCGTCGATTTTAAACTGCAGGAGCTTGTCAGCTTTCGGAACTTTCGCGCATTCCAGAACTGTGCCTACGCGGATGTCGCATTTGTCGAATTGCTCGATGTCAACATTCTCTCTAACCAGTTCAGGTTTCCATGCAGCTTTGGCATTTTCCTCTTTAGCTTTCTGGAGTTTTGCAAGCTGAGCCTCGATAGCCGAATCTTCGATTTTTTCAAATAGTAATTCCGGGGTGCCGAGCTCGGTTCCGGGAGCTACAATCGACCGGCTGCCGAGCATCGCCCAGCTCATTTCTTTGATGCCGAGAGTTTTGGCAAGTTTTGCGGACATGAAGGGCAGGAACGGCTCAAAGGCGATGGCCAGGTTGCCTGCGATTTGCAGAGCCGTATTTAATACGGTGGCAACGCGTTCGGGGTCGGTCTTCCATACCTTCCAGGGTTCTGTGTCCTGCAGATATTTGTTGCCTACGCGGGCCATGTTCATAGCTTCTTTCAGCGCATCGCGGAAATGGAAAGTGTCGAGCAGTTCGGTCATCTTGACTTTTAAGTCAGAAATTTCTGTAAGGGCATCGTTGTCGACGGGTTCAATGGCTGTGGCTGCCGGGACTATGCCGTTGAAGTATTTCCCGGTGAGAACAACAACTCGGTTTACAAAATTTCCTAAAATGGCCACAAGTTCGCTATTATTGCGCGCCTGGAAGTCGGCCCAGGTAAAGTCATTATCTTTAGTTTCCGGTGCATTGGCCGTCAATACATAGCGCAAAACGTCCTGTTTGCCGGGAAAGTCGCGCAGATATTCGTGGAGCCACACGGCCCAGTTTCTCGATGTTGAAATCTTATCGCCTTCAAGATTCAGAAATTCATTGGCCGGCACGTTGTCGGGCAGCTGATAGCCGTCGCCGTAGGCGCTCAGCATTGCCGGAAAAACTATGCAGTGAAAAACAATATTGTCTTTTCCAATGAAGTTCAAAATTCGTGTTTCCGGGTCTTTCCACCACTTTTCCCAACTGTCGGGCAGCAGCTCTTTAGTGTTGGATATATATCCGATGGGTGCATCGAACCAAACGTAGAGCACCTTACCTTCGGCGCCCTCTACCGGAACCGGCACCCCCCAGTCGAGGTCGCGGCTCACAGCGCGGGGCTGCAGCCCCATGTCGAGCCATGACTTGCATTGACCGTAAACGTTGCTGCGCCATTCCTTATGCTCGTCGAGAATCCAATGGCTGAGCTTGTCTTGCCATTTGTCCAGCGGCAGATACCAGTGGAAGGTTTCGCGCATAACCGGAGTGGTGTCGGTGAGGGCGCTCTTGGGGTTGATGAGTTCTGTGGGTGATAAAGATGTTCCGCACTTTTCGCATTGGTCACCATAGGCTTTGGGGTTGTGGCAGTGGGGACATTCGCCGGTAACATATCTGTCGGCCAGGAATTGACCCGCTTTTTCATCATAAAGTTGCATCGAGCTTTTTTCGATGAATTCACCTTTGTCATATAGATGACGGAAAAATTCCGAAGCTGTTTCGGAATGAATATTGCTGGTAGTGCGTGAATATATGTCAAACGAAATTCCCAGCTCTTCCATCGAATCTTTAATTATTGTGTGATAGCGGTCAACTATGTCCTGAGGCGTAACCCCTTCACGCTTTGCTTTTATGGTAATGGGCACACCGTGTTCGTCGCTTCCCCCGATCATTATTACTTCTTCACCTTTCAGGCGCAGATAACGGGTATAAATGTCGGCCGGAACATAAACGCCGGCCAGATGGCCTATGTGCACCGGGCCGTTGGCATAGGGTAGCGCCGTGGTAACCAGCGTGCGCTTAAACTGCTTCTTACCTTCCATAATTATATAATGTATACAATTGGTTTCTTAAAATCCCTGCAAACTTACAAAAAAATTCTTACTCCAACAAATTCTCCCGTTCTCCGTCGCTCCAAAACTACTTAAAAATTCCGGCCGCGCCGCCCCGTCGTTTCCTCTCTTTGGATGGGTATATGCGGTAATTGTTCGGCGGGTTGGTGTTAAAATATGTTAAAGTAAGAAAATTTTTTGTGGGTGTAAGTGGTTGGGTGAGGGGTGGTTGCGAAAAATATGTTGTAGAACATAAAAAATTGGGAGGAGAAAAA
>CAZGTD010000033.1:0-20297 GCA_964528425.1 uncultured Bacteroides sp. | reverse complement strand
ATGCTTGCTCAGGGCTCTCCGATGCTTGAAGCACTTTTGGTTACCCACAGCCACTACGATCATGTGGGGGGCGTTGACGATCTCCGGCCTTATTGCGCCATGGGCGACGGTTTTCCGATTTATTGTCGTCCCGACGTTGCCGGTGACTTGCGCGACCGAGTTCCCTATTGTTTTGCCGAAGCGCCGTATCCCGGAGTGCCTGCGTTTAATATAACTGAAATAACAACCAAGCCGTTTAATGTTGCCGACCTCGATGTCGTGCCTCTGCCGGTAATGCACCACAGACTCCCCATCGTTGGCTTCAAAATGGGTAATCTGGCTTATATTACCGATGCAAAAACAATTCCTGACACCACTCTGGAACTCATTCGTGGCATAGATACTCTTGTAATCAATGCCCTGCGCCTCAAGGAACACCACTCGCATCTTTCGCTGCAGCAGGCTCTCGACATTATTGCCGAAGTTAAGCCCAGAATGGCTTATATTACCCACATGAGCCATGGTATCGGCCCGGCTGTTGAGGCGTCGCTCAGGCTACCCGAAGGTGTGAAACTGGCCTATGACGGTCTGGTTATCCATATTCCCGATCAATTTGATGAAAACGAACTATAAGCTATGAAAAAGACATTTAATAACGGCACTCAGGTAGTGGTTTTTCCCGGTGCCATAGTCGTTTACAACTTTTCAGGCGCAGATGCGGCCGAGCTGTCGCAGGTTGTGAGCGCCAATCCCGGAGCTGCAACGGTTTTTGTTGCAACCAAGTTTGACCGCACGGTGTTCAGTCAGGCCGAAAACACAACGCGCACCTTTATTTTCATGCGTGGTGCAGTTGATGAATCGGCGGTAGATCCTACGTATCCCGCACAGTGGGTTAGCGCCGGCGATTTTATTCCGGCGGTTCCCGGTAATGTTTCAGTTGAAGCTACCGCAACCGGTTTCAAAGTAACCTCACTCAGCGCCGATCCCGCCGAAACCGCAGAATTTTAAGAAATTTCAGATCGCATATAAAACAATGCAGGAGAAACAGTTCCAAAAGCTGCTTCTCCTGTTGAGTTTTTATGCGTTTTATTATTTTGCGAGCAGGGCGTCGAGGGTTTCGCGCAGCTTTTCAATAGATTGGGCGCCAACGAGGCGAAGATCGGTTTTTTCGCCGTTCTTGAAGGTGAGAATCGTCGGGATGCTCATGATGCGATATTTTTCGGTGAGGTCGGAATTGTCGTCGATGTTGTATTTGCCAACAACGACGCGCCCCTCATATTCCTTGGCTACGGCATCGATACTCGGAGCCATGCCTACGCAGGGTCCGCACCAGGTAGCCCAGAAGTCAATCATTACCGGCTGGCCGGATGCAATGATTTCGTGGATGTTTTCATCGGTGAAAGTCATGATTCTTATGATTTATTGTTTAATTATTGAATATTGAATATTTTCACTTTCGAGCATTTCAATCAGTTGTTTGTTGATAGGTATGCTGCGCCGTGCCGTGAGATTTACCGCGCGATTGAGTTTGGGATCATAGAGCGCAAGACGCAGTTCTCCCATATCGGTGTTGGCCGACTGTGCATGTTCGGTCAGCATATCAACGAAGTTTTGCGAAAATGCTACTGTCGACATCGACAAAGTAATGCCTTTCACAACCCGGTTTTTCAGGTCGTCGAGTCTGGTTATGGCTATGATGTTAAAGCGGGGTTCATCATTTGCAAAGCGACGCTGATACTTGCCGATAACCCGAATGAACTGTCCGGCGGTGCAGTAGCCGTTGAATTGCGAATAGGTCTGGCCGAAAAGCCTCAGCTCTGTTGAGCCGCTCAGGTCTTCGAGAGTCAGAATTCCCCAGGGGCCATTTTTACCGGGTCGGGTTTCAAATTTCGTGGCCATGCCGCCGAGGTGAATCTCGCGGCCCTCTTCGATAATAAAGTCGTCGGAGGTGAAATCTTTAATCGAAGTGGTGGCGTAGCGCAATTCCATGTAGAACGGATCGAGCGGGTGGGCCGACAGATAGCGTCCGACAAGCTCGCGCTCTTTCGACAGCAGTTCGGATTGAACCCATGGAACGGCGGGCTTAATAGGCGGTCGCCCCGAGGTGTTGAGCGCGGGATCGGAAAATTCATCGAAAAGCGACACTTCCTGTTGCCGGCGGTCGCGCTGGAAAAGCTGGCCGTAGTGAACGAGTTGTTCAGCAAAGGTTTCGTCTTTGGAATTGACCTGGAAAAAGTCCTCACGCTTGATTTCGGAGCTGAAGCAGTCAAAGGCTCCGGCCATGGCAAAGTTTTCAATTGTGCGGCGGTTGATGCCCGAACTGATGGGTACGCGCTCTATGAAATCGTGGATGTTTTGGAACGGGCCGTTGGCCTGGCGTTCTTCAATAATGGCGTTCACGATTCCTTCGCCGATACCCTTGATTGCCGCAAGGCCGTAGCGAATGTCGCCGGCGGCGTTAACACCGAAGTTGGCAAACGATTCGTTAACGTCGGGCCCCTTGACCTTGATTTTCATGCGGGTGCACTCGTCCATGAAGCCCGAAAGTTTGTCGCCCATGTTGCGCGACAAAACCGCGGCCATATATTCCGCCGGGTAATTGGCTTTGAGATAGGCCGTCTGAAACGCTACCCACGAATAGCAAGTGGCGTGCGACTTGTTGAAGGCGTAGGAGGCGAATTTTTCCCAGTCTTTCCAAATTTTTTCGAGCACTTCGGGCTTGTGGCCGTTGGCCTGCCCGCCTTCGAGGAACTTGCCCTTTAGGTGGTTCATCTTGTCGATGAGCTTTTTACCCATGGCCTTACGCAACGTATCGCTCTCGCCGCGGGTAAAGTTGGCCAGCAGGCGCGAGAGCAGCATCACCTGTTCCTGGTAAACCGTTACTCCATAGGTGTCCTTCAGATATTTCTCCATTTCGGGAATATCGTAGGTAATCGGCGAACGACCGTGTTTGCGGTTGATGAAGTCGGGAATGTAGTCCATAGGCCCCGGGCGATACAGGGCGTTCATGGCAATGAGGTCCTCGAAGGTCGACGGCTGCAGCTCGCGCAGATATTTCTGCATGCCGGCCGACTCGAACTGGAACGTGCCGACGGTGCGTCCTTCGGAGTAAAGCTTATATGTGGCGGGGTCGGTTATGTCGATTTTGTCGATGTCAACGTCGATGCCGCGGGTGTTTTTAATGTTGGCCAGTGCATCTTTAATGATGCTCAGGGTCTTGAGCCCGAGAAAGTCCATCTTAATCAGGCCGGTGTCTTCAATCACCGAGCCTTCATATTGGGTCACGAGCATTTTCTGGTTCGAGTCCTTATCGTAGGCCACGCTCAGGGGCACCCAGTCGCTGACGGCGTCGCGGCAGATAATCACGCCGCAGGCATGCACGCCGGTGTTGCGCACGTTGCCTTCGAGTTGCAAGGCATATTTCAGAGTGTTGCGAACTATCGGGTTCTGGCTCTGAAGCTCGGGTGTGAACTCCGGAACGTGTTCGTAACAGTTTTTAAGGGTACACTTAAGTTCCTTTCCATTGACTTCGGGCATACGTTTCGGCACCAGGTTGGCCAGGCGGTTGCTCTCGGCCAGCGGCAGTTGCTCAACGCGCGCAACGTCTTTAATGGCGCTTTTGGCGGCCATCGTGCCGTAGGTTATGATGCGGGCAACCTTTTCTGCTCCGTATTTTTCGGTAACGTAGGCCAACACGTCGGAGCGGCCGTCGTCGTCGAAGTCAATGTCGATATCGGGCAGCGAAATACGGTCGGGGTTCAGGAAACGTTCAAACAGAAGGTCGTATTTAATGGGGTCGATCTGGGTGATGTCGAGGCAGTAGGCCACGGCCGAGCCGGCAGCCGAACCACGACCCGGGCCAATTGACACACCGCGGGCGCGTCCGGCGGCTATGAAGTCCTGCACAATCAGGAAGTAGCCGGGAAAGCCCATGTTCTTAATGGTGTCGAGCTCAAAATCAATGCGCTCGGTCTGTTCATCGGTGAGCGTTTCTCCCCAGCGTCGGTGGGCGCCTTCGTAGGTTAGATAGCGCAGGTAGTCATCGTTGTCGGTGAAGCCGTCGGGCAGGGGGAAGTTGGGCAGAATCGGCTTATGGTCAATAGAATATGTTTCTACCTTAGAGAGAATCTCAACTGTATTGGCCAAGGCCTCGGGCACATCGGCAAACAGCTTGTTCATCTCCTCAGTCGTTTTCATCCACTCCTGCTTGGTATAGAGCATTCGTGTGGGGTCGGTAAGAAAACGGTTGGTGGAAACGCACACCAGGCGGTCGTGGGCTTCGGCATCTTCTTCGTTAACGAAGTGAACGTCGTTGGTGGCAATCAGCTTGATGTTGAACTTCTTTGCAAATTCAATCAGAAAGGCGTTAACGTTTTGCTGCTCCTGATAAACTTCGTGGTTGGCGTTGGGAACCGTTGCCTTATGGCGCTGGAGTTCCAGATAGTAGTCGTCGCCAAAAGTTTCCTTATACCACTGCACCTGGCGCTCGGCCTCTTCAATCTGGCCGGCGCGGATAAGACGCGGAATTTCGCCGCCCAGACAGGCCGAACAGATTATCAACCCCTCGCGATGGGCAGCCAGCTCCTGTTTGTCGGTTCTCGGATGGTGATAGAAACCGTCGGTCCATGCGCGCGACACTATTTTTATGAGATTATGGTAGCCGGTTTCGTTCTTTGCCAGAGCTATGAGGTGGCGCCCCTTATCGGTTTTGTCGGAGCGGTCTTCGAGCGAACCGTTTGCAACGTAGAGTTCGCAGCCGAATATCGGTTTGAACGGTTCAAGACCCTCATCCTTGCGCTTGGAGTTTACCTTATTAACGTAGTTGAAATATTCCTTTATGCCGAACATGTTGCCATGGTCGGTAATGGCCAGGCCGGGCATGCCGTCGGCAATAGCTTTGTCGACCAAACCTTTAACCGAGGCCTGACCGTCGAGAATAGAATATTGGGTGTGAACGTGGAGATGAACAAAAGCTTCCATAACTACCCACAAAGATACAAAATTTCCCCGACCTTTACAAAAACTTTATTTTAATAATAGTAAAAGCCGGGGAGGAGTTGGTGGGGCGTGCTCGGGCTATGCTTGCAGCCTTTACTCTATCGGGGGTAAAGAGTTAGCGTAGAAGCTGCAGGAGGATGGAGTTGGAGAGAAGCCAGTCGCGCTCGGCAATGCGCAACTGCCCGGGCCTTGAGGCGGGAACGAGCAAGCGGCGGGCAATGGCGAGTTCGGCGGGGGTGAAGGCGCTTTCGGCAATGCCCTCGGCGGTTCGCAGGGCGGTAATCAGCCGGTCGTTGAAGCGGTTATTGTCGGTTTCTTCCTCGATTCGGGCAAAGGTTTCGGGGGCGGCGAGATACTCCTTGAGGTTGGCGGGATTTTCGCGACGCACGTGGCCGTCGAACGAGTGTGCCCCGGGGCCAAGACCAAGATAGGACGTCAGGTTCCAATATGCGGAGTTATGCCGGGCCTCCATGCCGGGACGGGCAAAGTTTGAAATTTCGTAGTGGGCGAAGCCGGCGTCGGAGGTCGCCGTGCAGAGGTGGTCATACATCTGCTCGATCAGCTCGTCAGTTGCCTCGCAGATTTTACCGGAATTGAGCCGCGAGGTAATCAGGGTGCCCTCTTCGTAGGAAAGTATGTAGGCCGACAGGTGCTCGGGCTCCCATTCGAGCAGCTGCGCGAGCGAGCGGCGCCAGCTGTCGAGCGACTGGCCCGGCAGGCCGTAAATCAGGTCGAGCGAAATGTTGGTGAAACCGGCGCTGCGCAGAGTGTCGAACGCACGACGGGCTGTAGCGGCATCGTGGCGCCGGCCTATGGCTTTGAGTTCGGAATCGACCAGCGACTGTACCCCCATGCTGACCCTGTTGGCTCCGGCGCGTAGCAATTCCTCGGCCAGTGCCGGCGTAACATCGTCGGGGTTGACCTCAACGGTTCGTTCACCGGGAGCCATGCCGAGATATGGCGCAAGATAGCGAGGCTCTACTGCGCTGGGTGTTCCTCCTCCTATATAAACAGTTTGAAACTCGCCAACTTCGCCGCGGCGTGCCTGCAGTTCTCGGTCTATGGCCTGAAAATAGGTCTGCGGGTCAAACAGCCGCAGCGGCCCGGAATAGAAGTCGCAATATGAGCATTTGGCCCGGCAGTACGGAATATGAATATAAAGTCCGGCCACGGCTCAGTAGCGGCAAAGCTTGGTTTTGAGTTTGCAGTATCGGCAGTTAGCGTCTTTTTCAGCCATGGGAGCGCGTAGGGCGGGATCGAAAATTTCATCAATCAATCCGGCAAAGTGCTCGCGGAATTCATCGGCAACCTGCGCGTAGTTTTCGAGCGGTTTTTTCGCATAGTCGAGCAGCGGAAAGTCGGGTGCGTCCATCTGCTTGATTTTAAAAATCATGGGCCGGATTTCCTCGCGCGGGGTGCCGGTAATCTGATGATAGGCCTCGCAGTAAACCAAAAGCTGGAAAATGGCTTTTGGCAGGTCGTGCTTGCCGACTTCAAACAGGGCGTCGACCGACGAAAATGCCGTCTGGTCGTTGCCGCTCTTATAGTCGATAATGCGGACGATAGATTTGCCGTTTTCCTCAATGCGGTCAATGCGGTCAATATACATGTTGAAGTTCAGCGTCCGCCCGTTGCTCACTTGAAGCGGGAAACGATAGTTCTTTTCGGTAGCAACAATTGTCAGCGGCGTAGATTCGCGACGGAATAGCGAATGCAGTTCACGGCGGAGGCCGTCGATATAGAAAATCTCTTCGCCCGAAGTTATCGGAGTGTAGATTTTCGGGTTTTCCTCGCCGTTGTCGAGCTTGGGCTTAACAAAGAGCATGTTAACGTTTACAGCTCTGGTCAACTCGCGCTCAAGCAGACCGTTGAACCCACCGGCAAGAAGCAAGTCGAGGTCCTGGCGCGTAACGTAGCCTCCTTGAGTTTCAAGGAAGTAGTTGTAGATTCGCTCGGCGGTTTGGTGAACAACGTTGCCATGGTCGGCAGCCGAGGTTTCGCGGTCAATGGGGTCGGGGGACGACAGTTTTAGAATCTTTTCCAGAAAAAATTCCTTGGGGCAGTTGAGATAAGTTTTCAGTGCCGATGCCGACAGGGCCGAATTTTCGATTTCTTCGGGGTTGAGATATGCGTTGAGTCGGTCGAGCAAAAAGGTTTTCGACAGCGAGCCGTCGGAAGTGGATTCGGCCGATAGTTCGGGCGGAGCAAAGCCTACAACGCGGCTGCTGACTTTCACTCCGGGGAAGTTGCCGTGAACAAGCTGCGTAAGGTAGCGGCTCGGCTGGCCGGTTCGCATGGCGCCGCAGCGGGCGTCGTAGATCAGCGTCAGCGAGCGGGCCCACGACAGAATGCGATAGAAATAGTAGGCCGAATCGGCCTCGGAGTGGTCTCGCGTGGGTAATCCGTAGGCCCTGCGCAGCGACTCGGGAATAAATGAGCGGCCGCCGTCGGCTCCGGGAAAGTTTGCATCGGTCATCGAGAGCATCACCACGTTAGTGTAGCCGAGCGCTCGGGTTTCGAGCACACCCATAACCTGAATTGCTTCAAACGATTCCCCCTCCATCGGCACAGTGGTTTCTATCAGCGAGTGTTCGAGCATGTCGAGCAGTGTGCGCTTGTCGGCCTTGACGCCATATTCGTTTGACCAGGCCGCAAGGTTGGCAATCAGTTCGCGAATCCGGTCAAAGGCTACCGTGTCGATGCCCGCTATCATGTCGTGGTCGCTCAGGTAGTCGAGCAGCGCGTTCATATAAGCCGCAACTTCACCCGCGTCGGCATCGGCACTCATGGCGCCGAGCAGGGGTCGCAGGCAGTCGAACTCGGCGGTCAGGTCGTTGAGCGTAAGATTGAAAAGTCGATGGGTGCGCATATAAGGCACCAAGTCCGCAGCGGCTTCGGGGAATGCTCCTTGCACTGCCGGGTGCTTGACCAGCTCGGCAACGTCGTCGCGGAAAAAAATGGCTCTTCCGGCCGAATCGTAACTGACGCGCTGCTGCATTTTTATGAGCTGCGAAATCAGCTGAACCAGAGCCGAGAAGCGCAGCGGATAGCCCATTGTAACGTTTATGCGTTCATATTCCTCTGGAATAGCCGACACGGTGGGCACAAGCATCTCGGCATCGGCAATAACCACTGCGGTTTCATCGTCGCTAAGGAATTTGGCGGCTATCTGAGCCTGGGCTGCCGCCCCCGGAACTGCAATAATCTCCACCGAGTGTGCTGCCGGGCGGAGGGGAATCCTGATTTGCGGATTACAGGTGCTGAAGTCTTTAACGTAGGTTGAAATGAAGCGGCCGGCGGTGTTGGCGCCGCGGTGGTTCATCAGCGCCGGGTCGTAGTCCCAGTAAAAGTGTGCCAGCCCGGCGCGCTGCAGTTCGCGGAAAATGGCATGTTCGGCGTGGCTGAGCCGGTTAAAGCCAATGAAAACGTATAGGCGGGGATTGAAAGGCAGGCGGTCGCCGCGGAGCAACGTTTCGGCTACAGAGCGGTAAGCCATGCCCGGATAGCATTCGTTGGTTTTGGCCAGAAGCTTGCGGAATTCAACATATAGCTCGCCGAGCATTGCCCAAAGCTGGGTGAATTTCTTCGCCGGTTCGCCGCGGCGCGAAATATGGTTCCAGAAGGGGAGCTCAGCGAGTTGGTCGCGGTGCTCGAATGCCGATTGCCAGTATGGGTCGGCGCGCCAATAGGTTTTTATTAGTTCTTCCTGTTCGGGAGTCAGGTAGAAAGCCTGAATTTCCTTGTAGTCTCCAACGTTGCGAAACAGTTGCACCGGGTCGGCCAGATAGCGGTCAACGTCGTTGAAGTCGTTCAGTATCATTCCGCCCCAGAAGCGGAAGCGGTCAAACGTTTCCGCTTCGAGCCCCATGCGCTTGCGCACGTTGCAATACGCCTTATATAATATAAAGAGCAGCCGTTCCTTGGGGGCGATTCTCATTTCGCACCCTTGTTCAACGAGCTGGGCCAATGTCAGAAACATTGACTTTGTGCTCTCAGGCTCAACACCCATATATTCGGCAAGAGCCTGCTGGAAATAGGTGCGCGAACGAACGTTGGGAAACACAAACGTGTAGCTCTTGACCTGAGGGTCGGCTGCATAAACGCTGGCTATGGAATTCAGAAATTCGTGCATATCAGGCTTTAAGGAGCATAATAACCTTTATTGCGAGGTCGAAGAGAACAATTTTGGCGCTGACGTTGCCGCGGATGTCGGTTTCTGCATCGTTAAGCTCTTTAATCAGGCCCTCGACGTTACGCTCGTTGATAAAGGGAAAAAAACGCGAGCTGAACTGGCTTTCGGCGGCAGTGAGGTAGTTAAGTTCCGGAACCTTGAGGTTCATTATAAAGTTTTCGCGAACCATGCGTTGGCAATAGTCCAGAAAGCGGCAAATGTTGTCGCGACCCATGGCGGCTACGGTTTCGCTCCATGTTTTCAAGTCAGCTATGCGCCGCTGGTAGGCCATGCGCATCAGCTGCATGAAAAGCTCGAGGTTTTTGGTTGAAATAGCGCTGCCGAGCGAGTCGCGGGCGGCTATAACGTTACCTTCGGCAATATGTGCGGCGGCTATGGCGTCGGCCTGATTCATGCCTTGGCCAATGACTTCCGCCACTTCAGCGTCGCTCAGTCGCCGCAGCTCTATGCGTTGACAACGTGAATATATGGTGGGCAGTATGTCGGCCGGTGAATTGCTGACCATAATGAACATCGACCCGGGCTCGGGTTCTTCGATGAGCTTGAGCAGCGAGTTAGCGGTGGCCTCGTTCATGCGTTCGGGCAACCACACGAAAGCGATGTTCAGGTCGCCGGTGCGGGCGGCCATCGACAGCTTGCGCCGCAACACGTCGGCTTCGTCGACGTAGATTACCGGCTGGCCGTTGGGCTTGCCTAACATTTCGGGCCAGCGGCGAAAATCCATCCAGGGGTCTTGATCGAGCATTTCGCGCCATTGCGATGCATAGTCCTCACACAAAGTGATTCCCGTTCCCTTTTTGAGAATGGGGTAAGCGAAATGCAGGTCGGCATGGTTCAGCGACTGATGCCGGCGACACGACGGGCACTCACCGCAGCTGTCGGTATCGGTTGCCGAGCGGCCGGTGCAATGGATATACTGGGCCAGTGCCCGCGCCAACATGACCTCACCGGAGCCGACGGGGCCGGAAATCAATAGCGCGTGAGGAAGTCGACCCTGTTGAACCATCTCTACAAGCCGCCGCTTGGCTTCGGCGTGGCCCGGAACTTCGCTGAATTTCATAGCAGGGATAGTATAGTTTGAAAAAAGGTTGCGATAAACATTAGAACCGAGGTGAGGGCAAGCAGTTTGGTGCATTGCGCCCCGCTGAGGCCGCCGCGCCACATAACATATCCACCCACCAGGCCGAGCGCCATCGGTATTACCGGCAGCAATCCCCAGCTCATGCCACCGCCAAGCCATAGGCCCAGGCCGGCAAACTGGCCGAGGGCGCAGTAGAGCATGGCCGAACCCGCCGGGCCGATAAAGGTTGATATTGTCCGCTTGCCGCTTTGGCGGTCAGGCTCAATGTCGCGATAGTTATTGATGAGCAATACCATGGCTCCCCAAAGCCCTATTGCAGTGCCGAGGATGAAAGCTCTCGGCGGGAGGGTGAGTGAAAGCAGGTAGACGGTAAGAACCACGGGCGCGAGGCCGTAGAGCAAAATAACGGCCAATTCGCCAAGACAATGGCGCGAAAAAGGGTAGGGACCAGCCGAATAGCCTATGGCACAGAGGGCGATAATGATTCCGAAAGGCAGCATGGTCCAGCCGCCGCGAAGAATAGTGAACAAGCCAATCAGGCAGGCGGCTGCGAGCACTCCGAACGTGGCCCGGAGCATTGCTTTTGGGGCGATGATGCCGTTGGCCACTCCTCGCTGCGGGCCGCGGCGGCTTTTGACCGCGTCGATGCCGTCGCGATAGTCAAAATATTCGTTGGCGAAGTTTGAGGCTATTTGTGCCATAAGCGCAAACACAAGGCAGATGACGGCCCATGGCCAGTTGATTTCATAGCCGTGGGACGCCACGAACCCTACGGCGCCCAAAACACCCGAGAGGCTGACCGGCAGGGTGCGCAGCCTCATGGCTTCGATCCAGGCTCCGGTGCGCGTCATTTCAGATTGCCGCGAACGCGGTCCAAAAACTGTTTCATGCCGTCGGAGTCCTTGGCCTCAATGAGCTTGCGAAGGGTCGACAGCTGCTCTTGAATCTTGTCTATCTGGTCGATAGAGTGGGGGTTGAAAAGAATTTCGGTGAGCAGGTAGTCGTCTTCGCTCATCAGCCCGTGGGCTATGGCCAGGTGTCGTTTAAAGGTGGTTCCCGGAGCAGATTGGTGTTTCATAACTCCGGCAAACACCAATGTAGATGCAAAAGGAATCGACAGCGAGTAGGCTACGGTTTCGTCGTGCTCGGCAAATGAATATTCCTCAACGTGCAGGTGCAGGTCGGAATATAGCTGCTTGAAGAACGCACGCCCCAGAGCATCGCCCTCTTTAATTATTATGGCGTTTTCGTTGCTGAGGTTGCTGAGCGACGCAAAGGTCGGGCCAAACATCGGGTGGGTGCTTACAAACGGATGGGCGCATTCGGCATAAAATTCGGGCAAGCCGGTTTTAACCGACGCGATGTCGCTGAGCAGGCAGCGCTCGGAAATGTAGGGCAGCACTGCGCGGAAGGCATCGAGCGTATATTTGACCGTTGCACAGTTTATAACGATTTCAGGGTCAAAATCCTTCACCTCGTTGAGCGATGCAAACCGTCGGCAGTTAAAGGTGAATCTTAAGCGTTCGGAATCGGGGTCGTAGATTGCTACGTCGTGGGCAAACGAAAGCAAGTCGCAGAAGAACGACCCCATTTTCCCGGCTCCGAGAATAAGTATTTTCATCGCTTGTTGAACACCTCAATTTGTTGGCGTACTGATTCTTCGTGAATTGCCTGAAGAACCGTTTTCATGAATTCAGGTGCCATATCGAGTTCTTTGGCGGCTGCACAGCGCGATTTCATGATTTCATCGTGGCGGCTCATCTGAAGCACGGGCATGCGGTGCTCTTTTTTGTATTGCCCGATGTCGCGCGAAATTCTCATGCGCTTAGCCAGCAGCTCAACCAGCTCCGAGTCGAGGTCGTCAATCTGGCGGCGCAGCGACGACAGTCCCTCGGTGGTTCCCTGAGGGTCGCGCACTACCAGTTGCGACAAAATATAGTTTAGAACGGCGGGCGTAACCTGTTGGGCCTTGTCGCTCAACGCACAATCCGGGTCGCAGTGGCTTTCTATAATCAGGCCCATGAAGCCCATGTCGAGTGCCTGTTGGCTCAACGGCGACACCAGTTCGCGTTTGCCGCCGATGTGTGAGGGGTCACAAATAACGGGCAGATCGGGGAAGCGGCGGCGCAGCTCAATCGGAATGTGCCATTGAGGCAGGTTGCGATAGAGATGTTTGCCGTAGGCCGAAAATCCGCGATGAATGGCGCCGAGGCGACGGAGTCCGGCATTGTGGAGACGTTCGAGGGCTCCGATCCAAAGCTCCAGGTCGGGATTTACGGGGTTCTTAACGAACACCGGCACATCGGTAGCATTCAGCTCTTTCAGCGTGTCGGCAATTTCCTGCATGGCAAAGGGGTTGGCCGAAGTGCGCGCGCCAATCCATAAAATGTCAATGCCGCTTTCGAGCGCGTCGATAACGTGCTGTCTGGTAGCGACCTCAGTGGCGGTTTTCATGCCGTAGAGTTGCTTGGCCTTGGCCATCCATGCCAGGCCCGTTTTGCCAACGCCTTCAAATCCTCCCGGTTTCGTGCGCGGTTTCCATATTCCGGCGCGGAGAATCTTGATTCCGTTAGCAGCGAGTTCGGCAGCGGTTTCAAGCAGTTGCTCTTCACTTTCGGCCGAACAGGGGCCGGCTATTATAATCGGGTCGGTAGTGCGGTCAATGATTGGTTCTAAATCTGTGAGTGCCATAATGTTTATTCTGTTTCGTCGGTGAGGTCGTCGTAGGTCTGGTAGAGGAAATCGTTGTAGGGGAATCGCTCGAGGTGAATAGCTTTCGCATCCTCGTAGATCATACGCTTCAGATGCTCGATGCCGATATCGTTTTTAGCCGAAATGAATGCGCATTTGCCGTTGAGTTTTGCCATCCATGTCTGCTCAAGTTCCTCAAGGGGAATGTTCTCACGAGTGCGCGGGGTGAGGTCATCTTCGTCTTTGGGAGTGAATTTGAAGGCATCGATTTTGTTGAACACCATTATCATTGGCTTTTCGCCTGCGCCGCATATTTCCTGAAGGGTTTTGTTGACTACTTCAATCTGCTCCTCAAACTGCGGGTGGCTGATGTCGACTACATGGAGCAGAATGTCGGCCTCGCGGACTTCGTCGAGGGTGCTCTTAAAGGAGTCGACAAGGTGGGTGGGCAGTTTGCGGATAAAGCCTACGGTATCGGTCAGTAGAAAGGGCAGATTATCGATAATCACCTTGCGCACGGTGGTGTCGAGCGTGGCAAAAAGTTTGTTTTCGGCAAAAACTTCGCTTTTGCTCAAAACGTTCATCAGAGTTGATTTGCCGGCATTGGTGTAGCCCACAAGTGCCACTCGCGTCAATTTGCCGCGGTTCTTGCGCTGGATATTCTTTTGCCGGTCAATGCTTTCGAGTTCTTTTTTAAGACGCGAAATGCGGTCGAGAATTATGCGCCGGTCGGTTTCAATCTGTGTTTCGCCAGGGCCGCGCATACCGATGCCGCCACGCTGACGCTCCAGGTGGGTCCACATTCTGGTCAGGCGCGGAAGCAGATACTGATATTGGGCAAGCTCAACCTGGGTTTTAGCCGTTGCCGTTTGGGCGCGCTTGGCAAAAATATCGAGAATCAGCGATGTGCGGTCCAGAACCTTAATCTGCAGCTCGCGTTCGATATTGAGCACCTGCTTGGTGGACAGGTCGTCGTCGAAAATTATCATGCCGATTTCATTTTCTTCAACGTATTGCTTTATTTCCTGCAGTTTGCCTTTGCCGACAAAGCTTACGCGGTCGGCATGGTCGAGCTTCTGGGTAAAAATCTTAACCGTTTCGGCCCCGGCCGTATCGGCCAGAAAGGCCAGTTCGTCGAGATATTCCAGAGCCTTTTGTTCGGGTTGACGCGGAGTTATGAGTCCCACGAGTACCGTGCGCTCATTAGCCTCCTTGTTTAAAATCATATCTTTCATATAGACTGCAAAGTTACAAAATTCTCACGTCTATAACAATTTTTCCAATAAAAACTGTATCGCCTTTCACAAAAATTAATTTCTGTTTGCCAAATACCCTCCAAAATTCCGGAAATCGGGTGAGGGTGTGCCGCCCTCACTCCAGGCCACCCTTCGCCGGGAGCGTAGGCCGCTCGCCTACGCTGAGGTATCAAAGATTCCCTCCGGGTCAATTTCGTTAAAAAAACTTTAACAGGTTGCGAGGGTGGGGAAAATGTGTTAAATTTGCGCTATGATTTCGCGAATCATCAACGAAAAAGAGATACAGAAAGTGCGCAATCTGCTGGCCCAGAGTGATAAGATTGTTATCACCTGCCATCTGACCCCCGACGGCGATGCCATAGGCTCGTCGCTCGGTCTTATGCACACTTTGAATGCCATAGGCAAGAACGCGGTTGTGGTTACCCCCGACCTTGTTCCAAAAAGCCTTCAGTTCCTTCCCGGCGTTAGAGATGTTGTCGCTTTTTCGCGCCACGACGAATATGCGACCAAGTTGCTCGCCGAGGCTGATCTGGTTTTCTGTCTTGACTACAATGAAAGCAAGCGCGTTGACCGTCTGGAGCCTGCTCTCTTGGCCTCTAAAGCCCCGAAGGTTCTGATAGACCATCACCTCAATCCCGGAAATTTTACTGAGGTGGTGATTTCGCATCCCGAATCGAGTTCGACCTCCATGCTGGTGTTTCGGGTGCTGTGCCGCCTGGAGCTTTTTGACCGCATAAGCCGTCAGGCTGCCGAATGTATTTTCACAGGCATGATGACCGACACCGGCAATTTCTCCTATAACTCCAACGAACCGGACTTGTATATCGTAATTGCCGAGCTGCTGCGCAAGGGCATAGACAAAGACCGCCTTTATCAGCGCGCCTGCAACACTTTTTCGGAATCATCGCTCCGCCTCAACGGCTATGCGCTGAGCGAAAAAATGGAATTGCTCCCGGCTCACAGGTGCTCGCTGATTACGCTCGATGCCGATGAGCTTGCCCGCTTCAAATATGAAAAGGGCGATACCGAAGGGCTAGTAAACCGTCCGCTGGCTATGCCCGAAATCGTTTGGAGTGTATATCTGCGCGAGGACCCTACGCAAATCAAAATTTCAATGCGGTCCAAGGGACAGTTCCCGGTTAATCGAGTATGCAAAGAGGTGTTTGGCGGCGGCGGTCATCTGAACGCAGCCGGTGCCGAGTTCAAAGGCTCGCTCGACGATTGCAAGAAACTGCTGCTCGATGCCATGCCAAACTACGATAAATATCTTCCTAAATGAATAAAATTCTTCACATTATGTTTGGCGCGCTGCTTCTTGCCGCTCTTCCGGCCTGCAAGGATAAGGAGAGCTATGCCGACTTGCTGCGCGACGAAAATTATGCAGTTAATAATTTTTTGGTTAATTATCCGGTAATTACCACTGTTCCTGCCGATTCAGTTTTTATTACCACTCAGGATATAGAGTCTGACCCGGATTTCCTGCAGGAGTTTGCGGGCCTCGATGAGAGCGAGTTGCATCAGCAAGCCATTAACCGTACGCCCTTCTATCGTATGGACGACGATGGCTACCTCTACATGCAGGTTCTTGATCCGGGCACCGGCTCCCGCGCTACTGCCGACCAGCAGATATGGTTCCGTTTTACCCGCTATAACCTTAAAGTAGCATATCAAACCGGCGAATGGGAGGCTACCGGAAACGAGCAGGATGTTGCCTCAACCCCTACCTCGTTCCGTTATCAGAACACATCGCTTTCCTCTACAACCAACTGGGGTACCGGCATTCAGGTTCCTCTCGACTATCTGAAGCTCAACTGCCATGTGCGTCTTGTTATCAAGAGTTATCTCGGCCCGAGCCAGGAGGTATCGTCGGTTTATCCGTTCCTTTATAACATACGCTATTATCCCTCAAGAATTTAACTTAAATCTTATAACCAAAAATGTCACTCATTAAATCCATCTCCGGCATTCGCGGCACCATTGGCGGTGTGCCCGGCGAAGGCCTTTCACCCCTCGACGTGGTGAAATTTACTGCAGCTTATGCAAAATTCATCCGCAAATCATCGCCGGTGAAGTCAAATACTATAGTTGTCGGCCGCGATGCCCGCCTTTCTGGCCAAATGGTCGACAAACTCGTTGTAGGCACGCTTATGGGCATGGGTTTCGACGTTGTGAATATTGGCTTGGCCTCTACTCCCACAACAGAAATAGCCGTTACCGGCGAAGGTGCCTGCGGTGGCATCATTCTCACTGCCTCCCATAATCCCAAGCAGTGGAATGCACTGAAACTGCTGAACCATAACGGCGAATTTCTCAATGCCGCCGAAGGCGCGGAGGTTCTGGCCATTGCCGCTGCCGACGACTACTCGTTTGCCGAGGTCGACGACCTGGGCCACGAATTCCTGAACACCACCTACGACCGCAAACATATCGATTCAGTGCTTGCTCTCCCGCTGGTTGATGTCGAAGCAATCCGCAAGGTGAACTTCACCGTAGCCATCGATGCTGTAAACTCTGTGGGTGGCATAATAATGCCCAAGCTGCTTCGAGCTCTCGGGGTTCAAAACGTGGTTGAACTTAACTGTGAAGCTACCGGCAAATTCGCTCATACCCCCGAACCTATTCCTGAAAACCTTACCCAGATTGCCGACCTGATGAAGGAGGGCAAAGCTGATGTCGGATTTGTTGTTGACCCCGACGTTGACCGTTTGGCAATAGTTATGGAAAACGGTGAAATGTTCGTTGAAGAATATACCCTTGTTGCCGTTGCCGACTATGTGCTCAGCCACACTCCCGGCGCCACAGTCAGCAATTTGAGCTCTTCTCGCGCGCTGCGCGATGTTACCCGCGCCCATGGCTGCACATATTCCGCATCGGCTGTTGGAGAAGTTAACGTAACCACCGAAATGAAGCGCACCGGTGCAGTTATCGGTGGTGAAGGTAATGGCGGAGTAATCTATCCCGAACTCCACTATGGCCGCGATGCTCTTGTAGGCGTGGCCCTTTTCCTGACACTTATGGCCAAGAGCGGCAAAAAGGTTACCGAGCTCAAAGCCGGCTATCCTCCCTATGCCATCGCAAAGAACAAGATTGAGCTGACTCCCGAAATCAATGTCGATGCCATTCTTGCGGCCGTTAAGGAAAAATTTGCCAACGAAGAAATTACGGACATCGACGGTGTGAAAATTGATTTTGCCGATAAGTGGGTACACCTGCGCAAATCCAACACCGAACCCATTATCCGCATCTATTCCGAAGCATCGACTATGGCTCAGGCCGAAGAGCTTGCCGAACAGATCAAGGCAGTTATAAACTCATTAGTTTAATTAACAGAATAAATCGGGGTACATTACTGTGACTTAATGTACCCCCCTTTTCTACTCGTTCATATAGTGAGACTTTTAACTTCGCTACTTTTAGGCCTTGTTTGCTTGTGCGCAACGGCCCGGGAGCGGGCGCTGGTGCGCCTGAGTGTGGCCTGTATGCGTGCCCGCCCTTCACACACTGCCGAACAAACCTCGCAGGCATTGATGGGAACTCCCGTAACCATTCTTGAAAAAGGAAAGGAGTGGTCGCGCGTGGAAACGCCCGACGGCTACCGGGGCTGGATTATCAACCATTCGATGGTTTTCCCTTCGGCCGATGAATTCCGCAAGTGGAGTGTGGCGGAAAAAGCGATCATTACAGCGCCATACGAGATTCGAGATGCAGACTCGCGGACTGATCTTGTAGCCGGCGATGTTCTTGTTATCGAGGGTGACTCCTTGCGGCTTCCCGACGGGCGTAAGATTCTGGCCCCCGCAGGTGCTTTCGAGTCTTTGAGCGAATTATCCGGGCGACCTTTCGACCCTTCGCTTCTTCCGCGCACTGCCGAACTATATATGGGCTCTCCCTATCTGTGGGGCGGCCTTTCGCCCAAAGGAATGGATTGCTCCGGATTGGTGCGCATAGCCTATGCAGCGCAGGGACGTGTGCTTGCACGCGACGCTTCGCAGCAGATTCACCTCGGCGTTGAAGTTGCGCCCGACTCGCTGCGGGCAGGCGACCTGCTGTTTGTCGGGGACCCCAAGACCGGTCGGATAACCCATGTTGCCATCTACGATCGCGACGGTGAGTTCGTTCACTCCTCGCAGCTTGTGCGCCGCAACAGCCTGGACCCGAAGTCACCTCTTTATTTGCCATACAATATCGTTGCGCGTAGACGAATCGAGGGGATACCGATGTCCACCTTATATAAATAATAGTTTGCCGAGCCGGTTTCTGCATCTATAAAAACTAAAAAAAAGCGTATTTTTTTTGCTGTTCCAAAAATAATTGATAAATTTGCGTTTAGAATTTAATAGTTTCAGCTAACTACGTTAACCTTAGAACGAAATTTTTTTAATATTAACCAATAACTAACTACTTAAATCACAACATTCTAAAAATGGAAGCTACAAACTCCAAAGCTCCGGTTAAGTCTAATGTGACCGGCGTAAAGAACGCATTCCTGGTAATCATCGCATGTTTCGTTGTTGCCGTTTGCGCATTCCTGTTCTTCTTCGGCGCTCCCAGCCACTTTGAATTCGAAGGCGAAGCACCCGCATCTATGTGGTTCTTCGACGGTGAATCTCACCCCACCGACCTTATCGGTACTATCTTCAAAGGCGGCATCATCGTGCCTATCCTCCAAACCCTCTTCCTGACTGTTATCGTTCTTTCTGTAGAACGTGCAATCGCTCTGAAGTCAGCTAAGGGCACCGGCAACATCGCCAAGTTCGTAGCTGCTATCAAAACCAAACTCGAAGCCAACGATATCGCCGGCGCTCAGGAACTCTGCAAAAAGCAGAAAGGTTCAGTTGCTGCCGTAGTTTCCGCCGCTCTCGTTCGCTACGAAGAAATGGACAAGAACACCGTTCTGAGCAAAGAACAGAAAGTTCAGACCCTTCAGAAAGAAGTTGAAGAAGCTACCGCCATGGAAATGCCTTCGCTCCAGCAGAACCTCCCCATCGTTGCTACCCTGACCACTCTCGGTACTCTCGTTGGTCTGCTCGGTACCGTTATCGGTATGATCAAATCGTTCCAGGCTCTGTCTGCTTCGGGTGCTCCTGACTCCACCGCCCTGTCAACCGGTATTTCTGAAGCACTTGTGAACACCGCCTTCGGTATCGCAACCGGTGCTTTCGCTGTTATCTCCTACAACTTCTACACCAACAAGATCGACAACCTGACCTACGCTATCGACGAAATCGGCTTCTCGATCGTTCAAACCTTCCAGGCTACTCACTAATCCCCGTATTACCCCAACTTTTAATCGTTAACTGAAGTAATATGGGAAAGCCAAAAATTAAAAGAAAGAGCACGCTCATCGACATGACCGCGATGAGTGACGTGACCGTTCTTCTGTTGACTTTCTTCATGTTGACCTCTACCTTCCTCGCTAAGGAACCGGCTACTGTCATCACTCCCTCGTCGGTATCGGAAATTAAAGTTCCCCTCTCCGACATGGTGACCATCCTTGTCAGCGGTGCCGAAACCAAAAGCGACGGTACTATCAACCGCGATGTTGAAGGCAAGGTGTTTATCGGCATTACCGGCGACGTAGACTCTGTCTACTCTTCTGAAAAGATGCGCCGCGATGTGCTGGTTGAAGCTAACCGCCTCTACAACGAGCGTTTCCCCGAAGCTAAAGTCAACTTCACTGCAGAACAAGTCTCGGCTTTCTCCAAACTCGGCATGTTCGGTATGCCTATGAAGGATCTTCCTGCCTTCCTGAGCCTACCCACCACCGAGCAGGATAAAATCATGAAGGAATTCAACCCTGCAAAGGTAGGTATTCCTATCAATGATAACCGCGACTTGACAAAAATGAACGAATTCCAGATCTGGATGGACGCTATCCAACGCGTTGCTCAGGACTATAAAAACAATGGCACCGTAAATGGCAAGGGCGAACCCGTTGAACCTAACGCTCGCCTCTTTGAAGCCATTAAGCGTACCGGCGAAGGCATTGCCGTTAAGGGCGATAAAGATACCCCCTACAGCACTATGCACGTAGTTCTCGACAACCTCCAGACCCTGAAACTCAACAAGTTCAGCCTCATGACTGCTCTTAAATCAGAAA
>CAZGTD010000032.1:0-21970 GCA_964528425.1 uncultured Bacteroides sp. | reverse complement strand
GGGTCATGTTGACGCCGTGGCCCATGTCGCGCACGGCATCGACCGATTCAACCTGCATAACGTGGGTTTCGTCGCTTGCAAAGTAGGGGTCGGCTTTAATCGCTGCGGTTACTTCTTCGAGGTTGGCGCCGGGCAGCAGTTCAACGTAGACCATGCGGCGATGAATGCCGGTACCCAGCGGAATGGTCATTGAAAGAGCATCTTTGACTCCTTCTTTGGAGCGCACGCAAACGGAGTGGCCCATGCTCATGCCGGGGCCGAAGTTGGTGTAGGTTACTCCTTTGGGGGCCGCGGCTTCCATCAGGGCGCGCACAACAGAGTCAGACCCCGGGTCCCAACCGGCAGAAATGATGGCTACGGTGCCGTGGCTGCGGGCAACTTCGCCTAAGTGGCGGCGCAAATCGGGTATGGAGCCGTGGATGTCGAACGAGTCTACCGTGTTGATACCTGCTTCGAGATATTTGGCGGCATTTTCCTCAACGTGGCGCGTGGGGGTGCATAGGATTGCAACGTCTACCTTACCCAGACGGGCAATGTCGGTAACTACGTTGTAGGGTCGCAACTCTTCGGGAATTTCGGCGGTTGAGCGCCGAACTATTCCTGCGAGTTCCATATCGGGGGCTTCGAGTACGGAGTCGAGCACATAGCGCCCGATATTTCCGTAGCCAACAATAGCAACTTTCACTTTTTGCGGTCTATTTAGAGTTTTTCAACAATATCGCGGGTGTCGCGGGCAATTGTCAGTTCTTCATCGGTGGGAACAACTACTACCTTTACTTTCGATGCGGGAGTGGAAATCACGGTTTCAGTGCCGCGAACGGTTGCATTGAGAGCCTTGTCGAGCTCGACGCCCATGAATTTGAGCTGTTCGCAAACGTTTTCGCGCACGCCGGTCTGGTTTTCGCCAACGCCGCCGGTGAACACGATGATGTCAACGCCGCCCATTTCGGCTGCGTATGCGCCAACGTATTTAATAATGCGCAGTTCATACATGTCGAGGGCGAGTTTGGCGCGTTCGTCGCCGTTTTTAACGGCAGCTTCGATTTCGCGCATGTCGTTGCTGATGCCGCTGATGGCTGCAACGCCGCTCTCTTTGTTAATAACTTTCTGGAGCTGGTCAACGGTCATTGAATGGCGTTCCATCAGGTAGGTGAGCGCTCCGGGGTCTACGTCGCCGCAGCGGGTACCCATCATCAGGCCTTCGGTCGGGGTGAGGCCCATCGAGGTGTCGATGCTTTTGCCGCCGACTATGGCTGCAATGGAGCCGCCGTTGCCGATATGGCAGGTAATGATGCGTTGTTTTGCGGGTTCTACACCGAGAATTTCACACACGCGCTGCGAAACGTAGCGGTGGCTGGTGCCATGGAAGCCGTAGCGGCGAACGCCATCTTCTTCATAGAATTTATAGGGAAGGGCATACATGTAGGCCTTGGCGGGCATCGTCTGGTGGAAGGCGGTGTCGAAAACGCCAACCTGAGGCACTCCGGGCATCAGTTCGTCGATGGCTTCAACGCCGGTCATGTTGGCCGGGTTATGGAGCGGAGCCAGCGGATAGCATTCGCGAACCTTTTCCTTAACCTCGTCGGTAATCAACACTGAACCTGAGAATTTGGTGCCTCCGTGAACCAGACGGTGGCCTACGGCGTCGATGTCGGCGAGCGATTGGATACAACCGTATTTTTTGTCGGTCAGAATATTGAGCACGGCATTTATGGCGCCGTTATGGTCAACGAGACCGAGTTCTTTGATTTCTTTGGAGCCGTGGAATTTGAATTTCAAAAATCCGTCGGGCAGGCCGATTTTTTCTACGCCGCCTTCAGCGAGCACTTCTTCCGACGCAGTGTCGATCAGTTTATATTTTACGGAGCTGGAGCCGCAGTTGAGAACGAGAATTTTCATTGGTTGCAGGTCATGATGATAGTTTTATAGATATCTTCCCACGATGCGCCGCGGCTGAGGTCGTTGACCGGAGCGGCCAGACCTTGCAGAACCGGGCCCACTGCCTGGGCGCCACTGATGCGCTGAACGAGTTTATAGGCAATGTTGCCTACTTCGAGCGAGGGGAAAACAAGAACGTTGGCGTGGCCGGCAACTTCCGATTGCGGAGCCTTTTTCGCGGCAACAACCGGAACTATGGCAGCATCGGCCTGAAGTTCGCCGTCGAGGTCCAGACACGGGTCCATTTCCTTGGCGATTTTGGTTGCTTCAACAACTTTGTCAACGTCGGGGCCTTTGCCGGAACCTTTGGTCGAGTAGCTGAGCATGGCAACCCGGGGTTCAATGCCGGCTATGTTGCGGGCGGTATCGGCCGACGAGATTGCAATCTGAGCCAGTTCCTGAGGGGTGGGGTCGGGTACTACCGCACAGTCGGCAAAAATCATAACGCCGTCGGTGCCGTAGTCAACGCCTTCGGGCATAATCATCAGGAATGCACCCGAAACGACGTCGATGCCCGGTTTGGTCTTGATAACCTGGAATGCCGCGCGGAGAACGTCGCCGGTGGTATTTTCAGCGCCTGCAACCATGCAGTATGCATCGCCGGTCTTAACCATCAGGCAGCCCAGATACAAGGGGTTGGCGGCAGTTTGTTCGGCCTGCTCCTGAGTCATTCCTTTTGCTTTGCGCAGTTCAAGCAGAACCGGGGCATAGCGGGCAATAACCGCGGGGTCGGTGGGGTCAACAATATGAGCCAGACCAATTGCTTCGAGGCCTTCGGCGGTGGCCAGTTCATTGATTTCGGCGGGATTGCCGATAAGGGTAACCTTGGCAAGTTCTTCTGCCAGAATGCGGTTTGCGGCGCGGAGAGTACGGGGTTCGGTACCCTCGGCGAGAACCACGTGGCGTTTCAGCGAGCGCGCGCGGTCGGTCATGTGTTGTAGCAGGTCCATATTTTAAGGTACTTGAATTTTATTTAGATTGGTGCAAAGTTACGAAAAAATTATGAGAAACGAATAATCGGTTCAGTCAAATATGTTGTCAACAGCGGGGTCGTCAGACGAAGTGTCGGTAAGAACCCCGACGTCTTCGCCGGCACATAGGTCAACGTCGGCCGGGAAGGTGAAGCGGGCGCCCTGAGAGTAGCCTAATTTTTTGTCACCGTAGACCTTGGTCATGAATTTGCCGAGAATGGGCAGCGCCATAGCGGCGCCCTGGCCCTGGGCCATTGAGTTGAAGTGAATCGGCTTTTCTTCGCCGCCGACCCAGGTTGCGGTAACCAGTTCGGGCGTGAAGCCCATGAACCAGCCGTCGGAATTGGAGTTGGTGGTGCCGGTTTTGCCGCCCATCTGTGCGGTCAGGTTAAACGGGGCACGGCGCAGGCGGCTACCTGTGCCGGAGTCGACTACGTTGAGCAATATCGAAAGTATGCGCCAGTAGGCGCGCTCGGAAATAACTTCGGTATGGGTGGTTGTGAACTCGCTGATAACGTTGCCGTTGGAGTCGGTAATGGAGGTGACGAACAGCGGGTCGGTTCTCATGCCGCGGTTTGCAAAGGCCGAATAGGCGGTGACCATTTCCTTGACCGATACGTCGCAAATGCCCAGACATAGTGAAACAACCGGATCGATATGGTTGTTTATGCCGAATGAATGGAGGTTATGGGCAAAGGTGGCGGGCGAGAGCTGATCCATCAGGCGGGCTGAAATCCAGTTGTTGGAGTTGGTCAGCGCCCAGCGCAGGTCAACCATCTCGCCAACGCGTGCATTACCAGAGTTGCGTGGTTGCCAGGGCCGGCCGTTGGCGTCGTAAATGGTGGGCTGTTCGTTGAGGAACTGGTCGCATGGGGTGAATCCTTCCTCCATTGCGTAGGTGTAGAGCAGCGGCTTGATGGTCGAACCGACCTGGCGGCGACCGGTGCTGACCATATCGTATTGAAACGCCGAGAAGTTCGGGCCGCCAACGTAGGCTTTGACGTAGCCGTTGCGCGGGTCCATGGCCATGAATCCGGAGCGCAGGAATGATTTATGGTAGAGAATGGAGTCGCGCGGCGACATTATGGTGTCGGTCCAGCCCTGGTAGGTAAACACTTTCAGTTCGGTTGGCTCGCGGAAGTTGCGTTCGATTTCTGCGGCCGAAAGCCCTTGCTTTTTCAGGGTGCGGTAGCGCTCCGAGTCGCGCATGGCGCGGGTAATGAGGTTTTGGATTGCCTGTTCGCTGATTTCGCCGCGATTGGTTGAGTAGGGGCCGAGCTTCGAGCCCTTTTTTTCTTTCCAGAATGCGGGTTGCAAGGTTTTGCTCAGGTGTTCAACCATTGCGTCTTCGGCATACTGCTGCATGCGCGAGTCGATGGTGGTGTAGATTTTCAGGCCGTCGGCATACATGTCGTAGTGCGAGCCGTCGGGTTTGGGGTTCTTTTCAATCCAGCCGTAGAGCGGATTCGTGGCCCAGGCTATGGAGTCGTCGACAAAGCGCTGCTGGTCCCATTTTGGGTAGCTTGAGCGCGAAGGCTTTTTTGCGCCGAGCATGCGGCGGAGCTCCTCGCGGAAATAGGGGGCGAGCCCGTCTTTATGGTCGACTTTATGGTAGTTCAGCACCAGCGGTAGCGCCTGCAGCGAGTCGCATTCGGCCGCGGTTATGTAGCCTCCTTTTTCCATTTGGCTTAAAACCGTGTTGCGGCGTTCGCGGGTGCGTTCTGATTTGCGGATGGGGTTGTAGAACGACGGATTTTTCACCATGCCTACTAATGTTGCGGCCTCTTCGATTGAAAGGTCCAGAGGGTCTTTGCCGAAGTAGACCCATGCCGCCGACTTGATGCCCACGGCATTATAGAGAAAGTCGAACTGGTTGAGATACATTTTGATAATCTCCTCTTTCGAGTAGAACCGTTCGAGTTTAACGGCAATCATCCATTCAACGGGTTTTTGAATCGCGCGTTGAAAAATGTTGGAGCTGCCGGGCGAGTAGAGTTGTTTTGCCAGCTGCTGCGTGAGCGTTGAGCCGCCGCCGGCCGATTTTTGTCCTAAAAGGACGGTTTTTGTCATTGCGCGGGCAATGGCCTTGGCGTCAATGCCCGAGTGGTCGAGAAAGCGGGCATCTTCCGTTGCGATGAGGGCGTCGATAACGTGTTGGGAAATGTCGGAGTAGTCGGCATACACGCGGTTACCTGTCGGTCGGAAGTAGCGGCCGAGTTCCTGGCCGTCGGCCGAATAAACGACCGAAGCATATTTGTCGGTCGGATTCTTCAGGCTTTCAATATCGGGCATGTAGCCGATAATTCCATTATAAACAAGAAACAGGAGCAGGGTAACAAAGGCCACCCCGGCTCCAAAAGCAACCCACAGCGCCTTGACTATTCGGCGCGTGCGGGTTGCGTTAGATTTCGGTTTTTCAGAGGTCATTAACGGATAACGATTTTCTGCGATTTGGAACCTTGCTGCATAATGTAGATTCCGCCGGTTGAGGGATTGGCCACGCGGCGGCCGGCAAGGTCATAGATAACAACAGGGGCTTCTTCGTCGAATGTGTCGGCAATACGAACATCTTCAATACCTGAGTCGGCGAAGGGATCGTTGGTAGCGGGAGCATAGAAGTCGGGGTCATCGCCGTTGCCTTTGATGGCGCTGGTGTATTTGCCGCCTTTCTTCTGGTAGGCGCGAACATAGTCGAATTCGGTGAGATATTCGAAGTTAACGTCGGGGTTGGCTGCCCAGTTTCCATTGCCTACGCTCTGGTTAACGATAACGTAGAAGGGCTTGTTGAAGGGCCAGCAAACGTCGGGCAGATAGTAGGGCGAATCGGGTTCTGAATAGTGTTTGTTGGGGTAGGTGAACACTTTTTTGCCGTCGAGGTAGAAGTAGAGGCCGTCTTCGTCCCACTCCAGGGCGAACACGTGGAAGAGGTCCATGTTGGCCCAGGTCTGTTTAGTGCTGGTGGGCGATGCCTGCTTCGGGGCTACGGGCCAGCCGTCGTAGCTCTTCCAACCGGTCCAGCCTGAGTGAATGGTAGAGTGAGCGGCATCCTGGGTGTTGATGGATTCCCAGATGTCGATTTCGCCGTTGTTGGGCCATGAGGTCAGGTTCTTTGGCGAGTCGGGGCCCGGTACGAGGGTAGTGCCGGTGGGCATCATCCAGAATGCGGGGAAGTTGCCGGTGTGTTTGCGGGTTTTGGCGCGGCATTCGATGTAGCCGTAGGTCATCGAGAACTTGCCCATCGAGGTGAGGGCGCCGGAAATCATTTGCAGATTACCTTCAGCTTGGGCAATGTCTTCGGGGGTTTTGATGCAATATGAGTTGTAGTAGCCGTCGTCAAATTTGTTAACGACTTTATGGCCGGCGGCGGTAAGCGAAATGAAGCGGTTCCATGCCGAGCCACGCCATCCCTGGGTAATCCAGCGGTTAGAGTCCATAGTCTTTCCCGAGAATTCGTCGCCCCAGATTTTGGTCCATTCCGAATTTTCTTCTTCGTTGTAGAGGGCATAAACCGCAAGGTCACCGTTAACCAGGTCGGAGGGGATAACTACCTTGCCGTCAGCGTCGAGATCGAGCTGTTCGTCGGCCCACTGGCGGTTGCCGGCAATGAATTCGTCGCCATAGATGTTTTGGCCGTGCCGAACGATAATGAAGTCGGTTGAGAAGCCGGGCAGCGAGGGCTTAACGGTCATGGCAATGGGCTGCAGGGCGGGGTAGGTTTCGAGCATCGGGTTTTCGCTGCCGTCGAGAATAATGCCGTTGAGGGCAAACGGACGGTAAGCAACGGTAGAGTTGTGAACGTTGATGAGGAAATCGACTTCGCAGTCGCCTTCGGCCTGCACGCGGGCGCGGTAGATGCCGGTGGTGATGGAGGCGGGAAGTTTGATTTCACCCATTTTTGCCAGTGTTTCAGCTTTTGCAACCGCAGAACCGAATTCACCTTTCTGGTCTGTGTCGATATAGAGCGAGAACGACTTGGCGGGGCCGGTGTAGGCGCAGCTCAGGCGGAGCGGCTGACCTTTCAGAACGTTCAGGGCTTTGTCGATGAAGCAATGGCGGGTTTTGGCGTTTACGCCGAGCATGGTGTCATTGAGGGTAATCGACAGAATGCCTTCGTTGTTGGCTTTTTCGCCGGAAAGGGTGGTGGGATATTCTTTTGTACCGCCAATCTCGGCTTCGGATTTGAATTTGGCAACGATTGACGCGCCGGGCACGAGGGCCGATGCGGGAATAGTAGCCATGCCGCTTTCAGCGGAGTAGCGGCTGGCGGCGCCAACAATCTTGTCGGCCAGCTCAACACCTTCGGGAAGATTGAATTTATTGGTAACTTCAACATTTACCAGGTAGTAGCCTTCGTCTTCGGTGCAGACAAGGGTTACGGTTCCATCGAGTTCGTTATATGAAGCCTGGATTGCGCCGTGGTCGCTGGTGATGTCGAGCTGGTTAACACCGCTAAACGGTTCGGTAACAACAATGTAAGCGTCGGCAATGCCGCCACCACGTTCGGTAAAGGTTTTCTTATCGGAGGGATTGACACCAACACTTCCCCCGGGGTTAATTCCGTTATAGTCGTGAATAAAGCGTGCGCGATAGGTGCCGGGCTTAGAGGTTGCAACGAAATCGGGCAGCAGGGTGGTATTGCCTATGGCTCCGTTGCGGTTCGGGTCTTTGGCTTCTTCACCGGCCGAGTTTACGCCATTATAGTGCGAGTAGCTAACGAGGTCCTGCGGGTCTTCGATGTTTCCGTCGGCGTCGGTTTTAATATCGAAAGCGCCGTCGTTGCCCCAGTCAATCCAAAGGTAGGTGTTCATCCAGTTGCCTTCGGTGGTATAGGCTACTGAAACGGTTTTACCGGGAAGGAAAATGAAGGCTTTGTTGGTGCAGTCAACGTATAGGTCGCCGCCGGATTCCTGGCCAACTGTTAGAGTCTGAGCCGGCAGAGTACCGGACTCGAAAGTTACAGCCTGGATTGTGCGGGCCGGAGATGTTGCGGTCTGTTTCGTGCCTTCGGGGAAGTTGATGGCATAGTCGGCCGATGCCGACAGTGCTGCCGCCCCAAGGAGAGATAGGAAAATGAATCGCTTCATGATTGGTTGATGGTAAAAAGAATTAGGTAAATATTTCCGCAAATTTACGAAATTCTTTTTAAGTGCGCAACCATACGTTCAACTTTTTGCTATGGTAGCTTTTGGTGCGGTTAGTTGTTCAGGCCAAAGAAGGCCCGGGCGTTGCCGGTTGTTATTTCGTCGACGGTAGAAATCGGAACGCCGAAAATATCGGCGAGCGATGCGGCGATGTAGGGCACGAATGCCGACTCGTTTTGTTTACCGCGCATCGGCACCGGGGCAAGCCAGGGTGCATCGGTTTCAAGCAAAATGCTGTTGAGCCCGATGTGGGGTACGATTGCCGGCAGCGGTGATTTCTTGAAGGTGAGCACCCCGCCTATACCGAACATAACGTCGGGCTGAATGCGCCTCAGGGCATCGACATCGTCGGCTGAGCCGGAATAGCAGTGGAAAACCAGCCGGGGCAGCCGGCCGTTGCGGGCGCGCAGCAGGTCGAGCATCTGAGGCATGGCGTCGCGGCAATGAATAATTGCCGGCAGGCCGAGGCGGTCGGCCAGGTCGAGCTGCGCCTCGGCGGCGTCAAGCTGCAGAGGCAGAAGGCTTTGGTCCCAATAAAGGTCGAGCCCTATTTCGCCGACGGCCACATAGTCTGCGCGGTTGGCTGTCAGTTCATCGGATATTGTTTGAAGCTGGCTATTGCACGTTTCGGGTTTGACCTCTGTGGGATGAAGACCGGCGCACATGACCGTAGCCTCGGGCCGCAGTTCATGGAGGGCGCGGATTTGTGGTATTGAGCCGGCGTCAACCCCGGGAAGAACCATCAGGTCGACTCCGGCGGCGACTGCACGGTCAACGACTTCGGCCCCGTCGGGGCCGAAGTCGGGAAGATATAGATGAGTATGGGTGTCAATCATCAGATTATGCCCTGGGCGAGCATGGCGTGGGCAACTTTCATGAAGCCGGCAATGTTGGCGCCTTTCATGTAGTTGATGAATCCGTCGGGTTCAGTGCCGTAGGTAACACACTGCCGGTGGATGTTTTCCATTATGTAGTGGAGCTTCTGGTCAACTTCTTCGGCGCTCCACTGAAGGTGCATGGCGTTCTGGCTCATTTCCAGACCGGAGGTGGCAACGCCGCCGGCGTTGACTGCCTTGCCCGGAGCATAGGTGGTGCGCGATTCAATGAAGGCATCGATTGCTTCGGGTGTGCAGCCCATGTTAGATACTTCGGCAACCATTTCAACGCCGTTGGCTATGAGCTGCTTGGCGTCGTCGCCGTTGAGCTCGTTCTGGGTGGCGCAGGGCAGTGCAATGTCGACTTTCTGTTCCCACGGCTTGCGCCCGGCAAAGAATTTGGCTGAAGGGAATTTTTCAACATACGGCTCAACAATGTCTTCGCCGGTTGCGCGCAGCTCAAGCATATAGTTGATTTTTTCGCCTGAAATACCGTCGGGGTCATAAACGTAGCCGTCGGGTCCGGAAATGGTAACTACCTTTGCGCCAAGTTCGTCGGCCTTGAGGGCTGCGCCCCAGGCAACGTTGCCGAAGCCGCTGATTGCAACAGTTTTGCCGGCAATCGACGAGTTTTTCATGCGAAGCATGTTTTCAACGAAGTAGAGGGCGCCGAAGCCGGTTGCTTCGGGGCGTATGCGCGAGCCGCCGAAGTCGAGACCTTTGCCGGTAAAGGTGCCGGTGTGTTCGTCGACCAGTTTTTTATACATGCCATACATGTAGCCGACTTCGCGGGCTCCGACGCC
Organism: uncultured Bacteroides sp.; assembly: GCA_964528425.1. GTDB lineage: Bacteria > Bacteroidota > Bacteroidia > Bacteroidales > Muribaculaceae > UBA3263. The sequence continues at coordinate 12,242 of CAZGTD010000032.1, read as the reverse complement.
TATGTCGCCGGCGGGAACGTCGCGGTCGGGGCCGAGGTTTTTCCAGAGTTCGAGAATAAATGCCTGGCAGAAGCGCATGATTTCAGCGTCGCTCTTGCCGCGGGGCGAAAAGTCGGAGCCGCCTTTGGCACCGCCCATGGGCAGGGTGGTCAGGGCGTTTTTAAAGGTCTGCTCGAAGCCGAGAAACTTCAGTATCGACAAGTTAACCGATGCATGGAACCGGATGCCCCCTTTATACGGGCCTATGGCCTTGTTGAACTGAACGCGATAGCCGAGGTTGGTCTGCACTTCGCCGTGGTCGTCGACCCAGGTTACGCGGAAGGTGAGTATGCGGTCGGGCTCGACCATGCGTTCAATGATTTTGGCTTTTTCAAATTCGGGGTGTTGATTGTAGACATCTGCAACTGAGAGCAGAACCTCGCGCACGGCCTGTAGATACTCAGGCTCGCCGGGGTGTTTGGCCTGCAGGTCGGAAAGAATTTTTTCGATGTTCATGGTAGTTTATTTAAGGTTGGTTAGCGGTTAACTTGAAAGCGGCGGTCGCCGGTTTCGAAAAATGCGGCAATCTGGCGGGCGGCGGCTATGCCGGCATTGATGTTGGCTTCAGCGGTTTGCGCACCCATTTTCTTCGGGGTGAAGAAAACGCGGCCGGGGAATGCTTTAAGCAGCTCGGCGGCATTGTCGGGAGCGATGTCGGCAACGTATTTCAGGTCGGGACGTTCGCTGAGCGCCTGTTTCAGGCCCGCTTCGTCGATTACTTCCTTGCGGGCGGTGTTGATAAGCACGCCTCCCCGGGGCATCAGAGTAATCAGCTCGTAGCCGATCGAACCTTTGGTTTCGGGAGTTGCCGGAATATGAATCGACACGAATTTGTTTTGGCTGTACAGTTCCTTAATGTTGTTGACGGGGCTAACACCGGCGGCCGAAATCACTTCGGCCGGGCAGTAGGGGTCGAGGGCGCTGACCTGCATGCCGAAACCGCCGGCTATGCGCGCAACGTTGCGGCCCACCTGGCCGAACGCCTGAATGCCCAGGGTTTTGCCGAGCAGTTCGGAGCCGGCTGAGGGAGTAAACATGTTTCTAACGGCCATAATCAGCATTCCGAACACGAGTTCCGCAACAGCGTTGGAGTTTTGGCCGGGAGTGTTTTCAACAACAATACCGGCCTCGGTGGCAGCTGCGAGGTCAACGTTATCGTAGCCGGCACCGGCGCGGACTATGATTTTTAGCTTCGGTGCGGCGGCGATTACTTCCGGCGTAACTTTGTCGGAGCGTACAATCAGGGCGTCGGCATCGGGCAGGGCGGCCATCATTTCCTGCGGAGTAAATTTTTCGAGCAGAATCATTTCGTGGCCGGCACCTTCAAGAACGTTGCGGATGCCATCGACGGCAGCCTTTGCAAAAGGCTTTTCGGTGAGAACTAAAACTTTCATTTCTTGAGTCAGTTTTTGCGTTCAAACTCGTTGATGGCATCTGTAAGGGCCATGACGCTCTCCATAGGCAGGGCGTTATAGAGGCTGGCGCGGAAGCCGCCTACCGAACGGTGACCTTTGATACCTACAATGTTGCGGGCCGAGCAGAAGTCAATGAATTCCTGCTCCAGGTCTTTGTATTCAGGAGCCATTACGAAGCAAACGTTCATAATTGAGCGCGATTCGGTTTCGGCGGTGCCCATGAACATGCGCGACGAGTCTATGGCGTCGTATAAGCGACCGGCTTTTTCCATATCGATGAGTTCAAGGGCTTTAACGCCACCCTGTTCCTTGTAGTAGCGCAGGGTCTGCAGTGCCGAGAAGATGGGGAGCACCGGAGGGGTGTTGAACATCGATTCCTTGTCGACGTGTGTCTTGTAGTTGAGCATGGTGGGAATCGGGCGCGGGGCATTCTGAATCGCCGAGTCTTTAACAATTACGAGGGTAACGCCTGCGGGGGCAATGTTTTTCTGCGCGCCGGCGTAGATGAGGTCATATTTGCTAACGTCGACCGGACGCGAAAAAATGTCGGAGCTCATGTCGGCAACCAGGGGCACGGGCGAATCGGGGTCGCGGCGCAACTCGGTTCCGTAGATGGTATTGTTGGTAGTGAAGTGGAAATAGTCGGCGTCGGTTGGAATTACAAAGTCCGAGGGAACATAGCTGAAGTTTTTGTCGCGGCTACTGGCAACTACGTCTACATTGCCAAACAGGCGTGCTTCTTTGATTGCGTTGGCGGCCCATACGCCGGTTTCGAGATAGGCAGCCTTGGTGCGCAGCAGGTTGTAGGGCACCATGCAGAACTGCATCGATGCGCCGCCTCCGAGCCACAAAACCGAGTAGCCTTCGGGCACTTCAAGAAGCTCCTTGACCAGAGCGGATGCCTCGTTGATAACTGCGGTGAATTGCTTTGAACGGTGGGATATTTCAAGCAGGGATAGGTCCATGCCGGCAAAATTTCTGATAGCCTCGATAGTGTTGTTGATAGTGTATTCGCTAAGAATCGAGGGTCCGGCATAAAAGTTATGTTTTTTCATAAAGGACACTTGGTTATTTATTGTGGTTTGGTTATTATAACTGCAAATTTAAACCAAATTCCGAGAAAAAACAAAGGAAATGGCGAAAAAAAAGAGGAGGTGTGCCTTTTTAGGCACACCTCCTGAATATTCAGGGTTGAAGTGGAGATTAGCGTACGACGGTCTTAACACCGTTGATGATGTAAACGCCCTTGCCGGCTTTGCTTACGCGACGGCCCTGGAGGTCGTAGATGCCGGTAGCTTTAACAGCCTTTTCAGCAGCTACTTCGTTGATGCTGCCCATTTCAACGGATTCGATCAGGAATGCGTTGGTGTCGGCAAACCAGTTGTTAACGGTGTGGTTCCAGTTGATGAAACGGTATTCAGAACCAAGTGAACCACGGTGGATGTTGTGAGTGAAGTCAGTAGGCTCGAATTTGCCGTTTTGGGGATTCTGGATGTAATGGGTGTAGTGCGATTGCAGACGAACCTTGTTTTCGATGTCGGTGTTGAGACCGGCAGCAAACATCAGATCGAGCTGATCATCATCGGGCTGAACCTGGCCTTCTTCGTTGGGGCAAGCGATGAAGGTGAAGGGAGCGGCTTCATCAACTTCGGTGGTGGTCATCCATGAGATTTCAGAAACTACATTTTCGTCAAGACCGAATGTGTCTTCGCCACCGGCGTGGTCGTAGAGATCGTGATATCTGCGGATGTAGCATTCGTTGGCGGGGTTGTAGAGGAGGAAGTAGATTGAGTTGGGTACGGGGATAAGTTCCCATTCGCATTCGTCGTCAGCTTCCAGACGGGGTTCAACACCGGTACCGGCAACGTCGGCAAAGTCATCTTCGTCGTTCATGTAGCAAACGGAACCACCGAATTTGTAGGAGGGGTTACCACCGGCTGCGAGGTAAGCGTTGCCGAGCTGATATTCTTCGGGAAGATCTTCGCCTTCGTAAACGAACTTGTTGAGGTCGCGCAGAGCGAGCTGATTCTGGAAGCGAACAACGCAACCGTTGCCAACCAGGGCAGCTGCTTCATGGAGTTTGGCATCAGCCATTTTCTGTACGGCAGCAACGTAAGCGTCGCGGGTGTCGGGGTCGCAAACGGCATCGAGGTCAACGCCTTCGCCATCCCAGCGTTCACACCAGTTCTGGATGGTTTTCAGTTTTTCCATAGCGGATTCGTTGAACAGGGCGGGGAGGTTACGCCAGCCGGCGATAGTGTTAACGGTGTTGGCGAAGCAATATTTAGCGTTTTCGGTAGCACCGTCGCGGAAGCCCTGGGCAATGATTTCTTTATATTCAGCCTGAGCTTTGATAGCATCGTCGGTGGAAGCGGGTTCTACGAAGAAGATTGAACCGTTGTTTTCCCAGTGGTTTTTGTTGCTGGTGGTGGTTACGGGTGACCATGTGCGGTCAACGCCGGCAAAACCGTAGCGATAGTAAACCGGGTTGCCCTGAGCGTTGAGAACGGTGTCGCCGTTTTCATCAATTTGAGGTTCGCGAACCTTTACATTGATGTAGTTGTTCATGTCGAGACATTGGTTGCGATAGTCGTTCTGGTCGGAGATGGTGTCTTTCAGCGAGAAAGCGAAAGCCATGTCGAACTGTTCCTGAGTAAGGTGCTTGAGAATCGAGTCGGTCCAGTTAACGTTTTCGTCTTTTTGGTCCATAATTGCGAATGCGGGCTTAACCGGAAGAACGTAGTACCAGTTTTGTTTACCGGTGTTGAAGTCCATGTTCGAGCGGTGGTAGCCGGCAAGGTCCTGAACCTGCTTAGCAGTTGTTGATACGGTACCGTTGATTACGGCGTTATTAATTTTTACCGCACCGGGGTGGTTTTTGTCGGTTGTGAAGTACCAGAATTCAGTCTGCGGGCTCTTGATGTCATCGTCGTTGGCGAAAGAGAGCCACCAGTTACCGCCAAGCTGCGACAGACCCATGTAGTCGTGGTCGGAGATTTTGGGGGTGGGAGTTACACCGTCGGGCAAGGTTTCTGACATGTAGAAACCGCCTTTGTCGGTGTTAACGGAGTCGCCTTTCATGTTTTTGAGCACACCGTTGGTGTAGTCAAGGCGCATTGCACGCATGTTGCGCACGCGATAGAAGTGGAATTGAGTAGTGTCTTTGCCTTCGCTGATTTTGATTCCGTTGATTTCGGTTTGGGCGAAAGCGGAACCGGCGAGCATAGCAGCTACTGCAAGAAGAGTAAATTTCTTCATGGTTCTTTGTGTAATTGATTGATTAGTAAATTATTAGAATTTTAAAGTTTGTGGAAGGAGATAATTTTTCATGGTGTTAACCACTCGCAAATTTAAGAAATTTTTCTGTTATTGCAAATTTTTTTTGGAATAAATTATATTTTTAACAAAAAAATTTTTCATAGGGTTAGCGTTGAGCAGTCAAGCCGGCGATAGAATTCCTGAAAGATGCGGTGTTGATTATGGTTTCCAGGGGAATATGCAGCCGGTAGCGCCAGTAGTGTTTCGGATCGGCGGGTACGTTGATTTGCTCGTCGGTGGGGCTATGGCGGCGCAGCTCGCGCGAGACGGACAGCCAGTCTTGAACCGGAAGCACTGTGAGCATGGCGGGCGATTTCATGTGGGCTTCGATGAATTCCCTGCAAACCGCCGGAGAATCTTTTGTTTGCTGCTGGCGCAACCACAGGCGCAGGGGAGCCATGTCGTGGGTGGAGGTGGTTGCAACGTTCATCCAGCCGTAGGTTGCCGGATTAGCCAGTGCAACGCCATATTGCTTGGGCATTCTTTGCACTTCGAGGGCGAGTATGCGCTGCGAGTCAAGCACTTCGGGCACACATGCCGGAATCATGCCCAGGTCTTCGGCGCAGGCGAGCATCGGGGTTGCGTTAACCAGGGCCGGAAGTTTTTTCAGTGCCGAATCGCGCCAGAATCCGTTATGGCGGTGATAGAAGAAGTCTTCGTGGAGCCGACGGTAAGCATTCCGGGCATCGGGCGCGAGCCGGTCGAACATCGGAGCATCAAAGCCCATTATGCGCGGGTGGTAGTAACCGGGTTTGCGCGGGTCTTCGATGAAGAGCAAATCAGTGGGTGCCTCGGCCGAAGCCTGAGCCATCCATGGCTCGAAGTGGAAGGCGAAGTCGCGGGCCATTTCGTCGGGCGTAAGAGGAAGGGCCGGAGAAAAGTGACCCAAAAGCCCGGAGCTGACTCCGGCGGGAATCTCCCAAATCCGGAAAAAACCGAGAATATGGTCAATACGGAATGCGTCGAAATATTGAGCCATGGCTGCAAGGCGCCGACGCCACCAGCTGAAGTTGTCGCGGGCCATCCGCTCCCAGTTATAGGTGGGGAAGCCCCAGTTCTGGCCATCGGCGGCAAATGCGTCGGGGGGTGCTCCGGCCGAACTGTCGAGGTTAAACAGTTCGGGATGCTGCCAGGCGTCAACGCTGTGGGGGCTGACGCCGATGGGAATATCGCCCTTAATGGCTATTCCGCGCGAGCGGGCATAGTTGCAGGCATCGAGCAACTGAAGATGGAGCTGATACTGAAGCCAGGCATAGTAGAGGAAGTTGCCGTCGGTATTTTCCAGTGCCAGCCGGGCCACAAGTCCCGGCGAGTAGGGCTCGGTGCGGTTGGCATCGCGCAGAACCGAGAATGCGCAGTAGGGGAGCAGCCATTCGGCGTTGGCGGCCAGAAAGTCGGCGAATTCCTGAGTGCGGGTGTCGGCAGTCCCTTTTTCCTTAAATATGGCGCGGGCGTAGGCTTCCTTGAGGCCTACCACGGCGGGGTAGTCGACGGCATCGGCGGCGTTGAGTCGTTGGCGCTCCTTTTCAAACTCCCGGCGGGCGGCTTCGGTCGGGAGCTCGCCCAAGAGCTGCGGACGCAGATAGAGCGGATGGAGCGCAAAGGATGAAATAGCGGAGTAGGGGTATGAGTCGGCGCGGGTGCGCGTAAGGGTAGTGTCGTTGACCGGAAGAATCTGGATGAGTTGCTGGCCGGTAGATGCCGCCCAGTCAACCAGCAGCTTTAGGTCTTCGAAGTCGCCGCAGCCGCAGTCGGCTTCGGAGCGCAGCGAAAACACCGGCACGGCCACGCCGGCGGCGCGCCAGCGTTCAAGGCCGCGGAATTCCAGCGGCCCAGGGTTGGCGGCGGTGCGGTTCGGCCCGTCTTCCCACAGGGGCTCGTCGCCGTCGATGATAACGAACTTATATTCCGTGCCTTCCGGAAGTTCGGCTTCGGCAGTCCAAAGCGGAATGCCGTTGCGATGCATCGGCAGCGCCTTCAGCGGATTCCACAGGCCCAATTCGGGGGTGGAGCCGCAGCATACAACCCTGCGACCGTCGGTCAGACGGGGTGTGAGTACGCGTATCAGCCGCATTTGCTTGTGCCGCATGAGGTGCAGACCAGACAGCCTTCCTGGTAAACGAGCGTTTCCTGACCGCAGTTCGGACATTTATGGCCGCTGGCCGAGGTGCCGTTGGCCACATATTTTTTCAGAGCGCGCTCAACGCCGGCCTTCCAGGTGTTGATGCTTTCGGAGTTGAGCTGCAGGCCGTCGACCATTTTGATTACCTGGTCGATAGGCATGCGATAGCGCAACACTCCCGATATCAGCTTGGCGTAGTTCCAGAATTCGGGGTTGAACTTGTCGGAAAGGCCTTCGATGGTGGTTTTGTGGCCGCGTTTGTTTACGAACTGGAAGTCATAGCGCTTGTTGCCATCTTCGTCGATGGTTTTGATAATGCAGCCGCGGGTAACCGACTTGGGCAGGAACAGGCCGTCTTCGTCGTCGTTAAGACCGGTGAAGATTTCGTAGGGGCGGCCGTCGACCAGACCAACGAAGGCAATCCATTTTTCTTTGTTGTTCTGGAAGCGCACAACGTCGGCTTCGAGCGACACCGGGCGCTTTTGCAGCAGCGGGCCGGCGGCATCGGCTTTCTTTTCTTCTTTCTTTTCGGGGGTGATGGCGTTGAGCACACCGGAGCGGCAGCCGTCGCGATACACCGTGCACCCTTTGCAGCCGGCTTTCCAGGCGCGCAGGTAGAGTTCGTTGACTGTTTCTTCCGATACGTTCGAGGGCAGATTGATGGTTACGGAAATCGAGTGGTCCACCCATTTCTGCACGGCGCCTTGCATGTTTACTTTTTCGAGCCAGTCGATTTCGTTGGCGCTCGCTCCGGCGTAGGGCGATTCGGCTACGAGGGCGGCAATTTCGTCGGCGGTCATTTTTTTGCTCGGTTCGAGGCCACGCACTCTCATCCAGTCGAGGAATTTGGGGTGATAAACGATGTATTCCTCGAAAGCGTCGCCCGATTCGTCGACGTAGTCAACGTGAACGTCGCGGTCGTTGGGGTTTACTTTGCGGCGGCGCAGATAAACGGGCATGAATACCGGTTCAATGCCCGACGAGGTGCGGGTCATCAGAGAAACGGTGCCGGTGGGAGCGATGGTCAGGCAGGCAATGTTGCGGCGCCCATGTTTTTCCATGCGTTCCTTCAGGGCCGGGTCGGCGGCAAAGAGGCGGTTGATAAAAGGATTTTCCGCTTCGCGTGAGGCATCGTAAACTTCAAATTTGCCGCGTTCTTCGGCCATGGTAACCGACGAGTTAAAGGCGGCGAGGGCAACGTTTTTGTGAACCTCTACGCTCATGTCGGTGGCCTCTTTGGTACCATATTTCAGGCCGAGTGAGGCTATCATGTCGCCTTCGGCGGTGGTGCCGAGGCCGGTCCGGCGTCCCATGAGGGTGCGTGAGCGGATTTTTTCCCAAAGGTGGCGTTCGGAGTGTTTAACGTCGGAATCTTCAGGGTCGGCATCGATTTTTGCCAGGATGGCGTCGATTTTTTCGATTTCGAGATCAATAAGGTCGTCCATCAGGCGCTGGGCCTTGGCGGCATGGTCGCGCAGACGGTCGAAGTTGAAGCGGGCGTTAGGGGTAAAGGGCTCGTCAACGTAGCTATATAGGTTAATGGCCAGCAGGCGGCAGCTATCGTAGGGGCAGAGCGGAATTTCGCCGCATGGGTTGGTTGATATGGTACGGAAGCCAAGGTCGGCATAGCAGTCGGGGAGCGATTCGCGGGTAATGGTGTCCCAGAAAAGAACACCCGGCTCGGCCGATTTCCAGGCGTTATGAACAATTTTGCCCCAGAGTTTCGAAGCGTCGATTTCTTTTGTAATCTGAGGATTATTGCCGGTTACCGGAAATTGCTGAGTAAACGGTTTGCCCTCTTCGGCGCTGCGCATGAATTCGTCGGTTATGCGCACCGAAACGTTGGCACCGGTAATTTTTCCTTCGGTCAGTTTGGCGTCGATGAAGGCTTCAGAGTCGGGGTGAACAATGGAGGTAGTCAGCATCAGGGCCCCGCGGCGTCCGTCCTGAGCCACCTCGCGGGTGGTGTTGGAGTAGCGTTCCATAAAGGGTACCAGGCCGGTGGAAGTCAATGCCGAGTTTTTGACCGGCATGCCCTTCGGGCGGAGCTGCGAAAGGTCGTGGCCCACACCGCCGCGGCGTTTCATGAGCTGCACTTGTTCTTCGTCGAGCTTGAGAATTGCGCCGTAGCTGTCGGCGGGGTCTTCGAGGCCGATTACGAAGCAGTTGCTGAGCGAAACGGTTTGAAACGGGTTGCCTATACCCGACATCGGCGAGCCTTGAGGCACCAGATAGCGGAAATCCTTGAGCAAGCCGAAGATTTCTTCTTCCGACATAGGATTGGGATATTTGGCTTCTATGCGGGCAAATTCCGAGGCAAGGCGGCGATGCATGTCGTCGGGCGTCAGTTCGTAGATGTTGCCGAAACTGTCTTTAAGGGCATATTTCGATGCCCACACCCGGGCGGCGAGTTCGTCGCCCTGGAAGTAGGCGAGGGTTGCGGAGTGGATTTGCTCGGGGTCGAGGGGAGTAAGATTTTTTTGTGATTCCATTGTTCAGGTATATTATAGGGCTTTGAGGGCTGCTTCGAGGGTGGCGATGCGTTTTTGTGCGTCGGCTTGCTTGCGGCGTTCGGCGTCGACCACTGCGGCCGGGGCACCGTTGACAAACTTTTCGTTTGACAGTTTCTTTTCTACGGAGGCGAGGAAGCCGCGTTCGTAGTCAAGTTCTTTCGTTAGTTTAGCGCGTTCGGCTTCAATGTCGACCCCGGCGGCTTCCATGGGAATTGCGAATTCAAGATTAAAGGCCATGAACACTGCCGAGCCGGGGGCTTTGGCATCGACGGTTTCGATTTTTTCAATGTTGGCGAGCTTGGCAACCGCAGCGGCAACCTGCCGGTCGAGGGGCGCGGAGCATTGCAGGGTGAGGGCTACTTTGGGCGCAATCTGCTTGGAAGCGCGCACGGCGCGGATGGCGTTGACCAGCTCCTTGGCGCTGTCCATGGCGGCGAGGATTTCAGCGTTGGCACCGGCCGATTCAGGCAGCGGGGCATACATTATGCTCTCGCCTTCGGCGCGCTGGGCCAGGTGCTGCCACAGTTCCTCGGTTATGAAAGGCATGAATGGGTGGAGCAGCCGGAGCAGTCGGTCGAAATAGTCGAGTGTGGCGGCATAGGTTTTGGCGTCGACGGGCGAGCCGTAGGCAGGCTTAGCCAGTTCGAGATACCATGATGAGAATTCGTCCCAGAAAAGCTTGTAGGCGGCCATCAGCGCTTCCGAAATGCGGAATTTCGAGAGTAGATCGGTCATTTCAGCGGCAGTTTGGCGCAGCTTGGAGTCGAACCACTCGACGGCCACACGCGCTGCCTCGGGCTGAGTAGCGGAGTCGTCGACCTGCCAGCCCTTGACCAGGCGGAAGGCATTCCATATCTTATTGCAGAAGTTGCGGCCCTGTTCGCAGAGTTTTTCGTCGAACATAATGTCGTTGCCGGCGGGGGCCGAGAGCATCATGCCCATGCGCACGCCGTCGGCACCGAAGTTGGCGATGAGTTCCAGCGGGTCTGGCGAGTTGCCGAGCGATTTGCTCATTTTGCGACCGATTTTGTCGCGCACGATGCCGGTGAAATAAACGTTTTTGAAGGGCATTTCGCCGACGTATTCATAGCCGGCCATAATCATGCGGGCAACCCAGAAGAAAATGATGTCGGGCCCGGTAACCAGAGTTGAGGTCGGGTAGTAATATTTCAGTTCCTCGTTGTCCGGGTCGAGAATGCCGTTGAAAAGGGTGATGGGCCAGAGCCAGGAGCTGAACCAGGTGTCGAGGGCGTCTTCGTCTTGCGCCAGATCTTCGGCCTTAAGGTCGAGTCCGGATGCGGCGCGGGCTTTTTCAAGCGCTTCTTCGGCGGTTTCGGCAACTGCAATTTGAATTTCGCCGTTGGCGTCGGCGTAGTAATATGCCGGAATGCGGTGGCCCCACCATAGCTGACGCGAAATGCACCAGTCCTGAATGTTTTCGAGCCAAAGGCGATAAGTGGTTTTATATTTTTCGGGTACGAACTTGATAAGGTCGTCCATAACCGGCGCCAGCGAAATCGACGCGAAGTGTTTCATGTTGATGAACCACTGCTGCGACAGGCGAGGCTCGATAACAACCTTTGTGCGCTCGCTGTAGCCCACCTTATTATTATAGTCCTCAACTTTTTCCATCAGACCGGCCTGCTGCAGGTCAATTGCAATCTGTTTGCGGCATTCGAAGCGGTCCATGCCGGAATATTTGCCGCCGTTTTCGTTCAGGGTGGCGTCTTCGTTGAAAATGTCGATGGTTTCGAGGTTGTGGGTTTTTCCGAGCTGATAGTCGTTTTTGTCGTGTGCGGGAGTTACTTTCAGGCAGCCGGTGCCGAATTCGATTTCAACATAGCGGTCTTCAATAACCGGAATTTCGCGTCCAACCAGCGGCACGATAACGCGCTTGCCCTTAAGCCATTCGTTTTTGGGGTCCTTGGGGTTGATACACATTGCGGTGTCGCCCATAATGGTTTCGGGGCGAGTGGTTGCAACAACGGCATAGCGACCTTCCGGGTCACCGGCAACGTAGTAGCGCAGATAGTAGAGTTTGGAGTGCTCGTCAACATAATTAACCTCGTCGTCGGATATGGCGGTTCGGTTTTTGGGGTCCCAGTTAACCATGCGGAGGCCGCGGTAAATCAGCCCTTTATTGTAGAGATCGCAGAAAACCTTGGTTACCGATTTAGAGCGCTGCTCATCCATGGTAAACGCCGTGCGGCTCCAGTCGCAGCTGGCACCGAGTTTGCGCAGCTGCTGCAGGATTATGCCGCCGTGGGTGCGGGTCCAGTCCCAGGCATGGTCGAGAAATTGCTCGCGGGTGAGGTCGGTTTTTTTAATTCCTTCCGCGGCGAGTTTTGCAATCACCTTCGTTTCGGTGGCAATCGAGGCGTGGTCGGTTCCGGGTACCCAGAGGGCGTTGTAGCCTTCCTGGCGGGCGCGGCGCACCAGAATGTCCTGAATGGTGTTGTTGAGCATGTGGCCCATGTGAAGCACTCCGGTAACGTTTGGCGGAGGAATCACAATTGTGTATGGCTGGCGGGAGTCCGGAGTGGAACGGAAAAGCTCGTGTTCCATCCAGAAATTATATAAACGGTCTTCAACCTCGGCGGGAGAATACTTGGTGGGGAGTTCGTTCATGATCGTGATGATTAAATTAAATATGGGCGCAAATTTACAAAAATTCCCTAACTTTTCAAAACCTTTTTCGCAGTCAAATTCTGCGGTTGTGTTGCCGGGTAGTGAAAGAAAAAAATCGGGCGAAATTTTCTAAATTCAAAAAATTTAACTACCTTTGCAGTCGCCTATAAAGCGAATAGGCGGCGATTGCCACAATAGCTCAGTCGG
>CAZGTD010000031.1:0-22449 GCA_964528425.1 uncultured Bacteroides sp. | reverse complement strand
TGTTCGGTGACGACTTGCAGTTGCTCCCCATCGTTCCATATCTCGTTGAACTTTTGGAGGAACTGCAAAGAGAAAGGCGCATCGAACTTGGTAATCATGGTGGCGAGGTAGTTGCCGCGCTCACAACCGAGTTCAACGGTCGTAAATCCGTTGACAGGGGAATAGACAACATCATCCACCCCGACGATCGACGGCATACCGGCGTTTGTTCGGTTGGATTTGAAACAAGCCTTGCGCTTAATCCATTCAGCGCACTCTTTGGCTACGGCTTTCAGGGAAAGTTCGTTGCGTAGTTTGATTTCAAATTCAGAGCCGAAAAGGTCGCGCTCACGATTGAGACGCGGGATGTAAAACTCGCGGCACTGCTTGTCAACCTTTTCGGTGACGAATGAGGGCGAAGTGAAGATAAAACGCAGTTCATCAATCTCGCCCAACTGCTCTTTGAGTTCTTGGAAAGCATAGATAGAGAAGCATGACGCGGCGATAGCCACCTTAGAGCCTGCGCGTAAGGTGACGAGCAAATCGTCGCGTAATGTCTTGTTGACGTTATCTATTATCACCATATATTCTTACTATGCTTTGTGGCCGAGGATTACATCATCAACATCAATATCGGGTAATTCTGAGGGGGTTAGGCGAGGATTTGGGCGGCGTGGTCTTTGGTTTTGACTTCTTTGGGGGTGATAATGCGGGTTATCTTGCCTTGGGGGTCGATGATGAAGGTTGTGCGGAACGTGCCCATATATTTTCGGCCATACATTGATTTTTCGCCCCAAACGCCGAATTCTTCGAGCAGTTTATGGGTGGGGTCGGAAATCAGAGGGAAGGGGAGCGAGTTTTTGGCTATGAATTTCTGGTGTGATGCCTCGGAGTCGGCGCTGACGCCGATTACCTGATAGCCGGCGGCAAGCAGCTCCGAGTAGTTATCGCGCAGGTTGCAGGCCTGGGCGGTGCAGCCCGAGGTTGAGTCTTTGGGGTAGAAATAGAGCGCAATGCTTTTGCCGGGGAAGTCGCTGCGGCGGATTTCCTTGCCGTTCTGGTCGGTGCCGAGCAGGTCGGGCACCGTGTCGCCTAATTGATAGCTCATGGGTTAAAGATTTTTAGAGTATTATTGTTGAAATGAAGATTTTTAGTCGCGCTGACGGCGCAGGCGTGCTGGCAGAATGTTCAGGCGGGCGCGATATTTGGCAACTGTTCGCCGCGCAACTTTATAGCCTTGTCGGTTCAGGGCCTCGGTCAGCGCATCGTCGGTCAGGGGTTTGGTTTCGTTATTGACCAGTTCGCGGATTGCAGCTTCGATTTCGCGCGCGGAGGTTGCTTCGTCGGCCGCCCCGGAGCGATGGTTGAAGAAATATTTCAGAGGATATACGCCCCACTGAGTGGCTAGCCATTTGCCGGCCACGGCGCGCGAAACCATTGTCAGGTCAAGCCCCGTTGCATCGGCAATCTGGCGTAATACCATAGGGCGGATGCGTCGTTCATCGTCGGCCGAGGTGAAGAATGGCGCCTGCAGCTCAACGATTGCGCGGCCTATGCTCATCAGGGTTTCCTGGCGGCGGCGCAGGGCGTCGATAAAGCTCAGGGCCTGGGTGCGCCGGTCGCGCACGAAGCGTGCGGCCTCCGGGTTTTCGGGGTCAACCGTAAAACTCTGCTCCAGGCGCAACTCCGGCAGGGAGTTGGGCAGAGAAATCCAGGCTCGTTTGCCGTCGGTTTCAACAATAAAGTCGGGTTGCACGGCAGAGCGGGCCAGTGCCTGCGCCGGGTCAGACGCATAAGGCGCTCCGGGCTTTGGGTTGAGCGAGCGAATAACTTCGTCGGCGGCTTTAATTCGCTCGGGACTCATGTCGGCCAGTTCGGCCAGACGACGGAAGTTGCGATGGGAATAAACGTCGAAAAAATGGCGCACTATTTCTGTGGCGTCGTCATTTTTGTTGCGGCGGGTAAGTTGCAGCAGCAGGCAGTCGCGCAGGTCCTGGGCTCCGACGCCGGCGGGGTCAAGCGAACGCAGCTGCGAGTAGGCCTGGCGCAGTTGCGCGTCGGTAAAGGGCAGATTGCCGAGCAGTTCCAGGTCGGTTTTAAGCTGCGGAAGAGTCCGCGTAAGGTATCCGTTGGAGTCGAGCGCGCCAATCATGTAGGAAGTCAGCGCTCTGACCGTAGGATCGAGGTCGGTAATTTCGGCAAGCTGATTTTCGAGAGCCTCGGCCAGGGTTTCGTCGAAGTCGGGAGTTTCGGGGCGGTCGTCGCCGGCAGAATAGGCGCCCGGCGATAGTTTCACGGGAGTTGCCACGCGCTCCAGCGCCGGGTTTTCTTCGACTTCGCGGGCTATTTCCTGCTCGACCTCCTCGTCGGTTTTTTCAACCAGGGCAACCAGGCGTAGCTGCTGCGGCAGCAGGCGCTGGCGCAGCAGCTGGGTCTGGGTTAACCGGCTGCCCTGTTTCATTTATTTTTTATGTTTCAGAATGTATTGCGCGATTTGAACGGCATTGAGGGCGGCGCCCTTTTTAATCTGGTCGCCTACAACCCAGAAGCTCAGGCCATTGGGGTTGGTAAGGTCTTTGCGCAGGCGCCCAACGTAGACAGGGTCTTTGCCGGCGGTGAACAGCGGCATCGGATATTCCTTTTCAGCGGGATTGTCAATAACGACCAGACCTTCAGCCTCGGCAAACGCCCGGCGCACGTCGGCCAATTCCAGCGGCTGCTCGGTTTCAACCCAGATGGCTTCGGAATGGGCGCGCATAACAGGAACGCGCACACACGTTGCCGACACGTCGAGCCCGGGAGCGTGCATTATCTTCTTGGTTTCGTTATACATTTTCATCTCCTCCTTGGTGTAGCCATTGTCTTGAAACACGTCGATATGCGGAATAACGTTATAGGCCAGCTGATATGCGAATTTCTCAACCTTGGGCTCGCGGCCGTTGGCAAGGTCGATATATTGCTGCTCGAGTTCGGCCATTGCCGACGCTCCGGCGCCTGAGGCGGCCTGGTAGGAGGCAACGTGGACGCGGCGTATCGGCGACAGGTCGTTGACAGGTTTCAGAGCAACCACCATCTGAATCGTGGTGCAGTTGGGGTTGGCTATTATGCGTCGGGGGGTGTTGAAAGCGTCGGCGCCATTGACCTCGGGCACAACCAGGGGCACGTCGGCATCCATACGGAATGCCGAGGAGTTGTCAATCATCAGTGCGCCGCGGGCGGTTATTGTTTTGGCAAATTCTTTCGAAACTCCTGCACCGGCCGATGTGAAGGCGAAATCAATGCCTTCAAAGTCAGCTTCGTTATGGGTCAGTTCGCGAACTGTAATCTCTTTGCCGCGGAAGTTATATTTAGTGCCGGCGGAGCGTTTAGAGCCGAACAGACGCAGTTCGGAAATCGGAAATTCCTGTTCGGCGAGTACTCTTAAAAACTCCTGTCCAACGGCGCCCGATGCGCCAACGATTGCAACTTTCATATCTATTATTGATGAATTATAAATTAACGGGTTTAAATTCTGCGTGAGGGTTTTGTGCCCTGAAATTCTTTCAGATAGAGCGGCACGCTGTAGGCGGTGTCTAAAAAGCGCTGCTCGCGGAAGGCTTTTTCGCTGAGCGCGAGCATATCGGCGGCAAGCGGGCGGATGCCCTCGACCCAAATTGCATTCGGGTGGTCGATAATCTTGCGCGCTTTATCAACACCGTTGCCCATGAATAGCAGCGGCCCTTGGTTGAGCAGCTCGCGGTAGCTGTCGGGTTCAAGAATCAGCGGCTGCGTGGGCATCAGTTCTTTAAGCCACATGTCGAGCACACATGTATAGACCTCCATTCGGCGGGCATCGAGCATCGGAGCGAAACGCGATTCGAGGTTTATGCCGTGGTGGTTAAACATAACGTTGGTTGCAAGAATCTGCAGGGTTGGAATTCCAATCAGGGGCAAATCCATTGCGTAGGCCAGACCTTTGGCCTCGCTGAGGCCGATTCGCAGCCCGGTGTAGCTGCCCGGGCCGATGCTGACTGCGATTGCATCGAGGGTGCGCTCCTGTTTTTTTGCTTCGTCGAGCGCGCGGCTTATAAAGCCCGAAAGAACTTCGGCGTGGTGGTGGCCTGAGCGGTCTTCAAAGTTTGCAAGTACCGAGCAGTCGCCGGTAAGGGCAACCGAGCATGCATCGGTCGATGTTTCAATATTAAGGATATTAGCCATTTTCGTATAGTCTGAGGGTTTCGCGGAGTCGCTCGGCGAGCATGGTTTTCAGTTCAACCGGGGCTTCAACCGTAACGTCGGGGCCGAGGCTCATCAGTTCGCGCAAAAAGTCGGGAGTCAGCAGCAGGTCGTAGGTAAAGATTGAAAAATTGTCGTGGACCATTTCCTGTTGCGAGGGGTGGAGCGGAAGCGCGCGCAGATATTTGGCCTGGCGGGGGTCGGTGCGGAGCATTACCCGGCGCGGCTTCTGGCGGTCAACAACAATGCCGAAGCTATAGCGGAAATACTCCTTGGGGTCGAAAGTGGGGGGCATTATGAAGGTTTTCGACAGCAGTTCGGGGTTGGCGATTCGGTCGAGAGCATAGGTTTTTAGCTTGCCTTCGGCAACATTGCGCCCGGCAACGTACCAGCGCTGGCGAAAAAGTTTCAGCAGGTAGGGTTCGAGCTCAACCCCCTTGGATTCGATGGTGCGGCTAAAGGGCCGGTAGTCGAAGCGCACCACCCGTTCGTTTTTTATGGCCTCAATCATCGGGCCGAGATTCAGTCGGGCCGACGGCACCTGTTCGAGAAAAATGCGGTGTTGAATCGAGCCGGCATCGCTTAAAATGCCGTTCATTTCCGCAGTTTCAAGCAGCCAGTCAGAGAAGTTTTCGCGACTTCGGGCCAGCGACGGGTCGGAGGTGTCGGAGTCGATGAAGTATTCGCCTGTTGAGCGGTTGAATTCAATGTCGATGCCAAAAAGGTCGGCAACGGCCTGGCGGTAGTTATAGAGAGTGCGGCGGCACAAAGGCTTTCCGTCGCTGACGGGCGAATCCTCCCAGCGGCGGTTGATTTCCTCGCGGGTCATGCGTCCGCAGCGGCGCAGTGTGTCGACCAGCCATGTGTATTTCGATAGCAGCGAACGTCCTTTCATAATCAGTCGTGGCGCGATATTTTAGCTCCGAGGGCGTTGAGTCGGCCTTCAATGTCGGCATATCCGCGGTCGATTTGCTGAATATTGTCGATGGTGCTGGTACCTTTTGCCGACAGGGCGGCGATTAGCAGCGCAATGCCGGCGCGTATGTCGGGCGACGACATGTTGTTGGGCTTCAGGTCAAACTGGTGGTCATGGCCAATGACTACCGCGCGGTGAGGGTCGCACAGAATAATCTGCGCTCCCATATCGATTAGGTTGTCGACGAAAAACAGGCGGCTCTCAAACATTTTCTGATGAATCAGCACCGAGCCTTTGCACTGGGTGGCAACAACGAGCATTACGCTCAGCAGGTCGGGGGTCAGGCCGGGCCAGGGAGCGTCGGCGATGGTCATTATCGAACCGTCGAGGGCGGTTTCGATTTCGTAGTGTTCCTGGGCGGGCACAAAAATGTCGTCGCCCCGCTGCTCGAGTTTTATGCCGAGGCGGCGGAAACTTTCGGGAATGATGCCCAGGTCGGGGTAGCTGACGTTTTTGATGGTGAGTTCCGAGCGGGTCATGGCGGCCATGGCGATAAATGAGCCCACTTCAATCATGTCGGGCAGTATGCGATGTTTGGCGGTCAGGTCCGATGCCTTTCCGAGGCCACTAACAGTCAGCAGGTTCGACGAAATGCCGTCGATTCGTAAGCCCAGGGAGCAGAGCAGCCGACAGAGTTGCTGAACGTAGGGCTCACAGGCGGCGTTGTATATGCGCGACACTCCGTGGGCCATTGCCGCGGCCATGATTATGTTGGCGGTGCCGGTAACGGAGGCTTCGTCGAGCAGCATGTCGCAACCTTGCAGGCCCCCTTCGGGCGCGGAGAGCAGATATGCCTCAAGGTTGGAATCGTAGTCGAGCGTGGCGCCAAGGTTGAGCATGCCCTGGATGTGGGTGTCGACTTTGCGGCGGCCGATTTTGTCACCTCCGGGTTTAGGAAAGTAGGCGCGGCCAAGACGGCCCAGTAGCGGCCCGACCAGTAGCACCGAGCCGCGCAGCCCGGCGCAGCGGCGAACGTAGTCGCGGCTAAGGGTGAACTCTTCGTTGATGTCGGCAGCGCAGAAGGTGTAGCTGCCGGGGCCGCGGCGGGTAACCCTCACCCCCATTCTGACCAGCAGGTCAATCAGGTTGTTAACGTCGAGTATTTCGGGAATATTGTCGATTTCGACTTCATTGCGGGTCAGCAGGGTGGCGGCAATAACCTGCAGGGCCTCGTTTTTTGCCCCCATAGGGGTTATGGTACCGTTGAGGGTGTGTCCGCCCTCGATTATGAATTTGCTCATAAGTGTTCGACTTCGGGGGTTAGGGTTATGTTGAAGCGCTCGCGTACGGCGCTGACTATGCGGTTTTCAAGGGCGAGAATATCGGCGGCGGTTGCGGTTCCGGTGGCATTTACGATTACCAGCGGCTGCAGGGGCCACACTGCGGCTCCGCCTTCAGTGGCGCCCTTAAGGCCGCATTGGTCAATCAGCCATGCGGCGGGAACTTTAAAGAGTCCGTTGCCAAGGTCATAGCGTGGCATTTCCGGTTGCAGCATCCCGGCGGGAATTTCGGGGTTGCGGAAAAATGAGCCGGCCGAGCCGATTGTTTTGGGGTCGGGGAGCTTGGAATTACGGGTGGCAATCACTGCGCTGCGAACGTTGGCGGCGGTCGGTTCCATGCCATCTAGCGCCTGGCGGAGATTGCCGTAGGCAATGTTGGCTGGCGTTGAGCCGGGCAGCAGCTGAAGGCGAGCGCTGAGAACTATGTAGCGGCCGTTTTCTTCCTTTAGCCGCGAGCTACGGTAGGCAAAGCGCATCCAGGAGTGGTCAACTGTTATTTCTCGGCCCAGTTTCAGGTCGTAGAGGCGCGCGTCGACCAGCAGCGAGCCTGTTTCGGCGCCATAGGCTCCGGCATTCTGAACCAAAGCGCCGCCGAGTGTGCCGGGAATGCCGCTGAGATTTTCGAGTCCGCGCAGGTTGGCTTGGGCCGCAGCCCGGCAAACGTCGTCGAGAACCGCATGGGCATCAATGGCCCAGACCAGGTCGGTGCCCTGTTTGATTTCGGGAGTTCCTTCGCGCAGAAGCAGGGTTCCGTTGAAGTCGCCGGTAAAAAGCAGGTTGGAGCCGCCGCCGATAACCTTTACCGGCGCATCGGCCGGTTGCAGCAAAGCCAAATCGGCGGGGTCGGTCCAGCGCACCAGTTTGCGCACTGTGGCCGCAACGCCGAAAGTTGTCAGATTGCCTGCCGGGGCGTTATGTTCTATCCTCATCATCGGGTTCTGTCGGAGTTTCGTTTTTAGGGAATATGTCGTCGGGTCCGGTGGGGCGTTCGTCTTCGAGCCATTTGAATTTCGGCAGCAGAAAGAGCGACCGCTTTGCCATGAACAGCGGAGTTACGGTTCCGGAGGTTTCGTCCCAGAGTTTCACGCGCTTGATATCGCGGCCCTGGAATTGGGCTATCATAAACGAAGATTCGATGTTTGCGATTTTATTGTAGGTCGAGTCATCTTCTTCGGGCAACATAATCGCCTGAACGGAGCCGTTAACGTCTAACTGGTCGAGTTCGCCGTCGGTGAAGTAGGCAATCATTTCCTTGCCGCTGAGCTGGTTATAGTAGCCCTTTTCAATTTCGTCGGCCAGAAAGCCGAAGTCGGGTAGCCAGGCGCGTTCAACCGTTGAATCGTTCATGAAAACTATTATGCGGTTGCCGAAAACCTGGTAGTTGCCGTTCCAGACTACGGGGTCATAGTCCATGCGGATTGTTGAGTCTTTTTCAACGAAGGTCATGGAGTCGCACACGCCCTGCAGGTCAATGCGCCAGAAGCGCACGTTGGGGTTGGCTACCATTAGTCTGACCGAGTCTTGGTCGAGAAAAGTGCGGAGGGTGTCGCCGTGGAGAAACAAGGTGTCGGGCTTGGAGTATTCCATAGCCCGGGCGTGGCCGGTGCAGAATGCCGAGTCGGTCAGCTCGTTGTAGAATCCGTAGTCGCCTTCAAGGGTCATTTGCCTGGCGGAGTCGGTCATAACTACCGCACCGAAGGCCTCGCCGCGCCCCATGGCGCGGTCATAGACCAGCGAGTCGCCGGTTAGTGTGTTGCCGCGGTTGGTGTGGACCAGCGAGCGGTCGAGCAGCGTTGCCAGATCGGTAGCGGTATTGTAGATTCCCAGGCGGGAGTCAATGTCGCCGTCTTTGCCCAGAATGCGGGCAAACACCGGCAGGTCGGCAATGCGGGTGTCGGTGTTGTAGAGCAGCGTGTCGGTGAAAATTCTGATTGTGTCGCCCTTGTTGGTTCGTCCCAGCAGCCTGACGTGGCTATAGAAATTGGCGTCTTTTGTCGGGGGCGCGTATTCTCCTTCGAGCGATGTCAGTTCGTTGCTCGGGTCGGTCAGTTTGCCGCCGTTAACGTAGTAGCCCAGCTCCATCAGCTGCGAATAGTGCAGAATGGGGGCGGTCAATGTAACGTCGCGGTTGATCAGCCGTACGTCGCGCCCCTCGCCGTAGACTGTTGCGAGCTCTTGCGAGCCTGAATAATCCATGTAGTCGCCATAGAGAAACAGGGTGTCGCCCTGCTCCATGCGGATATTGCCGAATGCTTCCATCGAGTCGGAAGGGAGTTCGGGCGAGGTGTAGAACCGCGCTGAGTCGCAGTACATGAACATATCGCCTTTGCGGAACATTACGTTGCCAACGAGAATCTGAACGTCTTTTTCGTCGGGAGTGACCATCAGCGAGTCGGCGCGTTCCAGAAAAAGGCGGTTCGGCTGGTGACGGTCGGCGGTCGGAACGTGTGGGCGAATCGGTGTGCGGTCGGGGCTCAGAAGCGGGTTTCGGGCCTCGACCACAAGTGCCACCAGCAGGGTGGCGGCGATTAGAATTCTCAGCAGGTTCTTCAACTTGAACCGCGCTTATTTTTTAGCGCCCAGCCAGTCGTGGCGCCACGAGGGGCAGTCGCGCCATCCGGGTTCGATTCTGATGTGGGTTTCGGCGATTTTTTTGTCGACCCACTGTTTTAATATACGCTCTTTTTCAGCGTTCATGGCCATGTCGCGAATGAGCTGATAGTCGTTGGCAATGTTGGCCCGGTGGGCTTCGGTGCGGCTTTTGAGCTTGGCAATGCAAACGATGTCGGCGGCATTTGAGGTCGACTTCATTGTGAAAGCCTCGCTGATTTGTCCGGGCTTGAGGGTTGCTACGGCGCGGGCAATTTCGGGGGGCAGGTCGGCCATTTCGAACGACGAGGTGCCGTTTTTCTGGTTGGTCATCAGGCCGCGGTTATTGCGGGTGTCCTTGTCCTGACTCAGGTAGCCGGCAGCCTCCTCAAAGGTGAATTTTTCGTTGAGGATGTCGCCGCGGATAGAGTCGAGGCGCACCCGGGCGGCGTCGAGGTCTTTGGCATTGACCTTCGGACGCAGAAGAATGTGGCGGGTGTTCACCCGGTCACCGCGCTTTTCAATGAGCTGGATAATGTGGTAGCCATATTCGGTTTCAACAACTGCCGATGCCTTTTTGGGGTCGGTGAGGCTGAAGGCCACGGCGGCATATTCGGGCACCAGGCCGGTGCGCGGTTTGAAGCCTACTTCGCCACCCATGGTTGAGGAGCCGTCTTCGCTATACATGATTGCGAGGGTCGAGAACTCCGCCGTGCCGTTATTTACGCGCTCGGCATAGCTGCGCAGGCGCTCCTTGATGTCGTCGATTTCCTGACGCTGTATAACCGGGTTGAGGGTAATGATTTCAACTTCTACCTGAGCCGGCACAAAGGGAATGGAGTCCATTGGCAGGCCGTCGAAGTAGCGGCGCACCTGCGAGGGGGTGGGCTTTACCTTGCTGACGAGATTGTTTTGCACCTGGCTGATGCGGTAGTTGTTGGTCATGTTCTCGATCAGGAACTGGCGCAGCTCGGGAAGCGATTTGTGCATATATTGTTCGAGCTGCTCGCGCGAGCCGGCCGAGCTGATCCAGTCGTTGATGCGCGCATCGACCTGCGCGCCGATTTGCGAGGGATTAGCCTCGATCGAGTCGAGGTCGGCCTGGTGGAGATATATGCGGTCAAGAGCAATCTGTTCGGGCACGAAGCAATAGGGGTCGCCGATAATCGGAAATTTTTCCTGACGCATCTCCGACCAGCTGCTTTCAACCTCGGAGCGCCATATCGGCTGGTCGCCAATCATCCATACGGCTTCTTCAACTACGTTGTCTTCAGGGCCGGCGGCCATTGCCGCAGCTGCAGCCGTAAGGGCGCAAATATATACTAATCTTTTGATATTCATAAAAATTTCGGTTTTCGTTCGCAAAGTTAACTATTTTTTTCCTTAACTTTATGATTTTTACAAATTTTATAGCTATTTTTGATTGCAAGGAGCACTATTCTCCATCAAGCAATATGCTATAATGTGGGTAATTTGTTTGGTATACCAAATAAAAAGCATGAATTTTTCAAATTTGTTTGGTATACCAAATAAAATCCCGTATATTTGCGCTATGAAAATAATAGAAAGAGACAATTACATTGAACATATAGTTCGATTTTTAGGTACCGGTATGATAATTGCGCTTACCGGTCAGCGACGGGTTGGAAAGAGTTATCTGCTGCGGCAGTTGGAAGAAGAAATTATTCGCAGAGACCCGTCGGCAAATATTATTTTTATTAATAAAGAGAAAAAGAAATTCGACAACATCAAGACTGACACCGATCTTTACCAATATATTGCCGAACATCTTGTTGAGAAGGCTGAGAACTATCTGCTTATTGATGAGGTTCAAGATATTAGTGGGTTTGAAAATGTTTTGCGAAGCCTTAATGCAGATGAAGAATGCCAGATTGTAGTTACCGGAAGTAATGCAATGATGCTATCGTCGGAATTATCAACCTACCTTGGAGGGCGATACATTGATATTCATATTCAAAGCCTGTCGTATACCGAATTTTTGCGATTTCATGGACTTGATGATTCCGACGAGAACCTTGAAAAATACCTTCAGTTCGGAGGCTTGCCGCACCTATATCGGCTCGGCCTTGGTAATTCAGATATGATATGGGAGTATATTCAAAATATTTATAACACGATTGTTTTAAAGGATATTGTTCAGCGCGAAGGCATTAGAAATATTACGCTTTTTGAGAATCTTATGTCTTTCTTGAGCGATAATGCCGGCCAGCTTATTTCGGCAACATCACTTTCTAAATATTTGAGGTCTAAACATATCGAACTGACTCCCTTGTCTGCCCTCAATTATATGAAGGCGGCGGCCAATGCTTATGTCGTAAATAAGGTGCGCCGTTTTGATATTCACGGTAAAAGGCTCCTGGAGACTAACGACAAGTATTATTTCGAAGATCTTGGACTGAGAAATGTGCTTGTTGGTTCTAATAGAGTCGGTGATAGTGAAAAGGTGATGGAAAATGCAGTTTATCTGCATCTTAAGAATCTCGGCTACAAACTATCGGTCGGAACATTGCCGGCCGGTGAAATTGACTTTGTTGCAGAAAAGGACGGGCGTTATGTTTACTTCCAGGTGGCATATCTGCTTGCTTCGGAAGAAACGGTTCGCCGTGAGTTCGGGAACTTGAAGATGATTCCGGACAATCATCCGAAATATGTTATTTCAAAAGACTCTTTTATGATTCCGAAGGACTATGACGGAATTACTCATATATCTCTTCGGCGCTTTTTGACAACAACCTCGTTTTAGGAGTATTTTTGCCATTATGAACCGCATGCTATTGTTTTTTGCTCTCTGCGCGGGGGCTTTTTCGGCCGCCGCGGCGCCGCTTGATTTCGGGTGGACCAACATCGATTCCATTCAGCCGCGCCATCAGCTGCCGGCGTCGCCGCTGCTCATGGCCGACACTCTGAGCGCATGGCGTGGCGAAACCGTTTCGGCGCGAGCCCTGATTTTTGCACCCGAGGGAATCGGCGACTCGCTGAGTCTTGACATTGCGGGGGCCGATGCGCGTTGGGTGCGCTACGTTATTACCGACGATCAGCGTTCGTGTGGCCCCCATAATTTTGATTTGCCAACCTGGTCGGTGGCCGATGTTATTGACCTTCCGGGCCGCTCGACAGTGGCCGCAGGCGAGGTGCAGCCGGTTTGGGTTACCATTCCCATAGCGGCCGATGCCGCCCCCGGGGCGCATGACTACAGGCTTACGCTGCGATGCTCCGACGGTTCGGAGCTGGCGTCGCTGCCACTGACGGTCAACGTTGTTGACTCGCTGTTGCCGCCCCCGGACCAATGGCGGTTTCACACCGATTTCTGGCAGCAGCCCTATGCGGTTTCGCGCTATTACGGCCTGGAGCAATGGAGTCCCGAACATTTTGCGGCCCTTGAACCCTATTTGCGTCAGCTGGCCCGCGCCGGCCAAAAGGCTATAACCACAATTCTATTCTATGAGCCCTGGGGCGACCAGAGCCACGACAAGTTCGAACCGATGGTGCAGACTGCACGTTCGGCAAACGGAGAGTGGATTTTTACCTACGATGTTTTCGACCGCTATGTGGAGCTGGCCGATTCATGCGGCATCGGGCCTCAGATTTCGTGCTACTCGATGATTCCGTGGGATATGGCGTTTCGCTATATCGACTTGCCCACGGGCGAATATCGCTACGTTCAGTCAGCCATTGATTCGCCCGACTACCGCGAGCTTTGGACCGCCTTTCTGACCGACTTTGCCGCCCATCTGCGCCGGAAGGGTTGGTTTGAGCGCGCATGCATAGCAATGGACGAGCGGCCTCTTGCGGCAATGCTTGCGGCCTGGGAGCTGGTGCAAAAAACAGTTCCGGGAATGAAAATGGCCCTTGCAGGCAATTTCCATCCGGAACTGGTTGATAAACTTCAGGATTATTCAATAACTGTTCGGCATACGTTTCCGGCCGAGGCTTTGACTGCACGCCGCCAGGCCGGCATGACCTCAACGCTCTATACATGTTGCACGGAATCGGAACCTAATTTGCTGAGCAATAATCATCCGGGCGATGCCTACCGCCTGCCGCTCGAATGCTTTGCCCGCGGCACCGACGGCTATCTTCACTGGAGCTGGATCAACTGGCCCGACCATCCGCTGGAGGATTCGCGTTTCCGCCTTTTCTCGCCGGGCGACACTTATCTCTTTTATCCCGGTCCGCGTTCGTCACTTCGCTTCGAACGCTATATAAATGGCGTTCAGCAGGCCGAAAAACTGCGGTTATTAAAGCAGTGAGTTGCGGGTGGCGCGGAAATCATCGAAGGTCTTGAAAATGTCGGCCAGGGCAGCCATTGAGTTGCGCGTCTGAGCATCGAAGAGCGACGCCGAGTTGCCGGCGCTTACTCCCGGGCGTCCCTGAAGGGCATCGCTAACGCCGCCGGCCTTTTCAAAGAGTTTCATTTCAAGATTCACCAGCTCGTAGGCGCCCGTAGTTGCGGGGTTGGTAACCACCTGTTGCGGCCCCGGGGCGCCCGGCTGAGGGTTGTAGGGGATAACGCCGTCGTAGCTCGCCCACAGGCGGCGAACGTCCTGCCAGTCGAGCTGGTCGCAGAGCTGGTCTTCCGGAAAGAGCAACACGCCCTTGGCCGAGGTGGCCATCATGTTGTCGATGAGGGTTATCAGGCGGTTAACGTGTTTCTGTTGGTCAATTAGCGATTCAACAAACGGGTGTATCTCGCCGTCGAGCAGCGGATAGAATTTCAAGGCAAACGGATGGCGGTCGGCCCGTCGGTTGCCGAGTTCTATGCCGTCGGGCGTCAGAAAGCGGCCTACCCATTCGGTTGAGTATTCCAGCCGGGCCTCGACGCGCCGCAAGCCCTTTTTTGCCCGCTTGCGGTTAAGGGCTGTGATTTCGGCCTCGCGTTCAGCGGGCAAATAGCTGACGCTGCCATCAATAGGGTCGCAGATTTTAAAGCGGGGCGCTGCTTCGAGAGTCCACACTTCAATAACGCGGCAGCGCTCAGCGTCGGCATACAGGCGCCTGACTTCGGCCGCCCTCGCTTTCGAGCCGGCGGCAAAGCGGGCTATGGTTTCGGCCTGCGACCACGAATGGAACATGCCGATCAGCTCCACGTCGATGGCGCGCGGGTCGCGCACGTCGGAGCAGAAAAAGTCGTCGGGGTTCACGTTGTCGACCCACACTCCCGTGCCCGCCGGGCGCCGCTCGTTAACCACCCGCTGCACGGCACACCCGCTGATCAGAAATTCCTCGAGCATGCGCGCATCGAGCTCGTCGAGGCGGTTGCGGCTGTCGGCAGGTGTTGCCAAAGGGTCCTCGCGCGAGCGGAAATGGCCCACTATGGTTGCCAGCAGCCGGTGAATCATGTTGTTAGTCAGCGGCTGCCGGCCGTTGAGCGAGGCATATTCGCCCTCGCTGATTGCGGAGCCGTCGGGGGCCGTCATAATGTCGCCCCACTGGCGGCCAAAGGCAAAGCGTTTGAAGCGTTGACGCGCGGCGCGCATCGCCGCCAGCCGCGAATAAGCCTTGTTTACTTCTTCAATCATCTTTTTAGAGTTTAAAATTCAGAGTTGCAAAGTTACGCCGGCCAAAAGCGGAAAAACCGTAGAAAAGGCGGAAATAATTTTGAATGTTGAATGTTGAATTTTGAATTCTTTGCATGAGACAATATGGGGGGCGACGGCGGCCCGCCGTCGTTGATTCAATGTGTGGGCGAGCCGCCCACACCCCTTTCGCTAATTGCTAATTAGCGAAAGGGCCGAGTCGTCGAGGATGTAGCTGTCGGGGCCGGGGTCGAGCAACGCGCTGACGGCCTTTAGGGAGCCTCGGGCACCGGCAACGAGCACCCGGTTGGGGCCGATGGCGGCAACCAATGGCCGGCGGCAGAAGGGATTGGCCGCGGCGGCGCGCACTTCGGCCTCGGAGGCATTGATGGCCACCGGAGCGCCCCATTCGTCGAATTCTACGCTCAAAACGCGTCGCGCCGAGGGCGAAACTTCAATGGTTTTCAGGTCGGCGCCGCTAACCAAGGCAGTAGAGGCAACATCGGTGGGGCAAACATGGCGCAGGTCGCCGCGGTCGAGCAGGTTGAGATACCAGGCGCGCATCTCGCTGCGCAGATAGGCTGTAAGGTCGGGGCCGTCGATGCGCTCTACCACACAGTCGAGCCTCAGGGGCTCGGCCATGTGGAAGTTGCGCCAGAGATCGAGCATCTCGTCCCCGGTAAGGGTCTTTTTCATTCTGCGGTTACTCGAACGTGGGCTTCGGGATAGCGCAAAACCAGACAACTGACCTCGGTCATCACTACGGCCTGAGTGTTGCGCTGGCCGCTGGTGCGCAGGTCGAGGGTTGTTGCCGCAAAGGGTTCGCGAACATATTTGGTCAGGAATTCCGGATCGATAATCAGGCCGTCGGACTTGTGGCCGCAGCTGTCGAGCACCTCGGAGTGGATAACGTAGAGAGTGCCGAACTTGGAGTGCATTTCGGTGAAGTCGAGGCCCCAGCGGGTAACTACGTCGCCCGGCAGCATAACGCGGTTATTGCCGTCGAGCAGGCTCAGCTGCTCAATGAGTCCGGTGCCGGCAATAAGGATTTTGCGTGCCGAACCGGCATGGCCCGTAAAGGCGGTCGACATAACCTTGAGCCATTCGGCGTTGGTGAGGCCATCTTTGGTGTAGGTTGCATCCTTGCCGGCCTGATGCCAGATGCCGCCGGTTAGGAAAATTTCGCTCTTTTTGTCGGGGTCGATAATGCGTGCGCGGTTGCCGAAAAGAAAGCTGCGCTCCATGCCCAGGCGCATATCGTAGATGGCAACTTCTTCCTGGTCGGAGAAGCTCCAGCCCACTTCCTTATTGGCCGAGCTGAGAAGGGTTGACTGTTCGACCTGGGCTTTGAAAATCTGGCAGTAGTTCTGCTTTTTAGTGGGCAGCGTGGCGTATTGCGATGTTTGAACGTCGAGTTCGCCGGCGGCGCGCCCCATGCGCACGAGTTTGATGCCCATGCGCAGGGTAACTTCCTCATCGTCGGCCAGATTCACGGCTTTGAGGCGCAGGGCCGAGTCGGTAACACCGACAACGTAGACAATAATCGGTTCGCCGGCTTCATTTTCAGTGCCGGGCATCATGGCGGTTTCCGAAACGTCGAAGGCGTGGGGATTGTCGATAGCCACGGTTAGGATTTCGTCGGCCTTGAGGGTTGCGGCCTCTTTTAGTCGGGCCGATTCGGGACGGGTGGCAACTGCGTAATAGTCAACCGTCATGCTCTTGCAGGGGCGGCTGGTAGCGTAGCGGCTCAGCTGGTCGACGGGAGTTGCCATCGGGCGCAGTTTGGTGAGTCGTTGGTCAACCTCGTTGCGCAGCAGTTCGGGCGCGGCGGCAGAAACGTTTTCGGTTGTCAGAGGGTTTTGTACCATAATAAAATCAGATTAGTTAAAGGTTAAAAAAAAATGTTTTTAGTCCCAGATTGAGCGGCGCGTGCCTTCGAGAATGCGGAAAGACTCGTTGGGCGCGCATTCGGTGGTTGTGGCGTCGGTTGATTCCCACACTCCGGGGCGCGCAAGGCGTTCTTCAACTCCGCGGCGATAGCCGCGTTCCTCGGCCTCGGCCAGCAGCTGCTCGAGGCTCTTTTCACTGTTTGTAATTTCGTTTTCCATGCTGCAAAGTTACGCACATGGCCCTCCGCAAAACCGTAGATTTAAAAAAATGCTCGCACCCGCTCCTGCGGGAGAGGTCAATTATTACCCGCAGCGCGGGTATAAGCATAATAGCCCGGGGCGAAACCCCGGGACATCCGGGGAGTTATTTGAGGGGTTTGAGGGGTCGGGGCGGATGTTGGGCCAGTGCGTAGGCGGCGATTGCGCGGGTCATTACCATGTCGTCGTGGCAGCCGGGGGCGGCTTCGGTTTTTTCGCCGTGGCGGATGTAGGTGTTCATCTCGGCCAGGGCTCCGGCCGAGCGCTCAATCAAAAGACCATCGCGAATGGCATAGGTGAGCTCGAAGATTGCCGAGGCTTTAGAGGAGGCGTTGGTGTGGAAGCCGATGCGCGACGATAGCTGGCGGGTTACCGAGTCGAACGACTGCCGGCGGTAGAGGTTGGGATAGCGCGAGCGGCCAAGCTTTTCCAGGGCGTGTTCGCCGCGGGTTTCAAGGGTGTTGCTCTCGAAAACCACCAGGGCGCGATGGTAGATGGTGCCGAGGGTGGTTGCAATGTCGCACAGGCGGTCAATCTCCACATGGCCGCGCCATTGGGCGGCAAGCTCCATGCGCCCCGGAGTGCGAACGTCGAAAACGGCTACGACGCTCCAGTCGGCGCCCTGCCAGTTGCCGCCGACGTCGACTGATATGATATAGGCCGGTTTGGTGGTCAGTTCGCTTTGATGGCAGGGCTGACTCCAAAGTTCGAGGCGCCCCGACGGGGTTGCAACAAGCCGTTGGGCGTTGACGTCTACCTCGTAGCGACCGGCCGGGGCGCATATTGCCGGCCGCATGCGCTCGAGCCATTCGGGGTCGAACACCATAAGTCCGGCCTCGGAAAACGCTTCGTCGGGCACGACGGGATATTCGCGCTTAACGGCCAGATGGCTCCCCTGGGCGCGCACCTGATTATGGTACCAGTAGATTTGTTCCAGCGACAGGTTCAGTGGCGGCTCCCAAAGGCGGCGTTCATAGTCGGTTAGCAGTTGCCAGGTTTTTTCGTGGGTCATGCGCAGAGGCTCGGCATTGTATTCCACTTCATGCCAGGTTGCGAAAACGGCGGTTTTGTCGCTTTGGCCATCAACGGCGCGCTGCCATTCGCGGTGGAAAAAGTTGCCCGGGCCGTTGGCGGTACTCTCCATTATTATTGCCGATTCGGCCACACGCGGAATTGAGCTGCAAACGGCGCGCACCAGCTCCGAGGCGTCGCGTTCGCCGCCGTCGGGCCAGTAGGCCACTTCGCTCAGGTGGGCCATCATATAGTCTGCGCCTCGGGCGCCGTCGGGGTTGAGAGCGGTGCAGATTGTAAGGCGCGAGCCGCTCGGAAGCAGTTCGCGAACGGAGCGCAGACCTTCGTAGCTGACGATTTTCGGCGCTTCGATGTCGGGCGGGCAGTTGCGCACAATGTCGCTGACCTGGCCCGACAACACGGTTGAGGCGGTTTTTTGGTGGCAGCAAATCAGCGAATGCCAGTTTTCGTTGCGTCGAATCATCAGCCACATAAAATAGTGGAGAATAAGGGTTGAGCATCCCCACTGGCGCGACTTCAACACTATTAGTCTCAGCGGCAGTCCGGCCCGCCGCTGGCGTTCGAGTTCGGCCAGCACCTTGCGCTGGGCGCGGTTAAGGCGAAAGGGTATGCGCCGGCCCGAGTTCTTTTCTTTAATGCGCGCGCAGCGGAAAGCCCAGAATTCAAAGTCTTCGTTGAGGCGTTCGTCGACCGTTTTCCATTTTTCCATTCCCGCCTCGGGGTTATGTTCGGTGAGTCGGTTGAGGTTACGCCGGTTGTTTTCGGCGGTCATTGCCGGGGTCCAGTTCTTTTCCATGGGCGCAAATTTACGATGTTGCGCATCCCCCGGGGCGTAGAATCCCGCTAAATTAGCTGCGGATTCGCTTGCGGGCGGCGTCGAGCCTCAGCAATATGAACAGCAGCAGGGTGAAGCCCCACAGTGAGGAGCCTCCATAGGAGAAAAACGGCAGCGGAATGCCGATTACCGGACATAGGCCTATAACCATGCCCACGTTGATACACAGGTGGAAAATCAGAATCGACGCCACGCAGTAGGCATAGACCCTGACAAAGGTCGATGGCTGGCGCTCGGCAATGGTTATTATTCGCAGAATAAGAATCAGAAACAGAAGAATAACGCCGGCGGTGCCAACAAAGCCCTGCTCCTCACCGATGGTGCAGAAAATAAAGTCGGTGTGTTGTTCGGGCACATATTTGAGTTTGGTCTGGGTGCCGTTGAGGAAGCCTTTGCCGGTCAGGCCGCCCGAGCCGATGGCAATCATTGACTGGTTAACATTATATCCGGCGCCTCGGGGGTCGGCCTTGATGCCGAGGCTTACGAGAATGCGGTTTTGCTGGTGGGGGGCCAGATGGTCAAACACCGCGCTGACCGAGAATGAAAAGCCCAGGGCTCCGATGGCGAAAATTGCACAGACCAAAAACTTGGTGATGTGGTCTTTTATGGAAACGAGAATGAAATAGATGGCGGTCAATACTATTTCGGCCACGAAAATCCAGCGCCAGGGCAGGTGCCAGCCCAAAGCGTCGCAGCCGAACATCAGAAGCATGCTGGCCAGAAAAACTATGCCTACGTTGCGCATAACTTCGAGCGAACGGGCATAGAGCCCTGCCATCAGGGTAGCCGTCAGCATAATCAGAGTGCTGACTATGAATTCACCTTTTAGCATTCCGCCAAACGATGGGTCGGTGTATTTTACCGACACCACGAAAATCACTACGGCACCCAGGGCTGCGAGCAGAACCATTCCGCTCATGCCCTCGCGGTAGAGCACGAAAAACAGGGCCAGATAGGCCAGGGCGGAGCCGGTTTCGCGTTCGCAAATAATCAGCAGTATAGGCAGCAAAATGATTCCGATTGCGCGGCCATAGTTTTTCCAGCTGTTGAGCTTGAAGTTATAGGAGTTGAAGAGCTTGGCCAGGGCCAGGGCGGTAGCGCATTTGGCAAACTCGGCCGGCTGCAGCGACACCGGACCGAGCTTAAGCCAGGAATGCGAGCCCTTAATGTCGGGAGCCACTACCGCGGTTACGGCCAGCAATACCATCATGAAGATGTAGAACGGATAGGCATAGGTTTCGTAAATGCGGTAGTCGCTCAGCATTATGGCCAGGCCGAGTACAAGGCCGAGGCCTATCCAGCGGATCTGTTTGCCCGAGAATTCCGAGAAGGCGAAGACCGACGCATGGTCGAAGTCATAGCTGGCGGCATAGATGCTCCATACCCCCGCCAGAACCAGCAGCAGGTAGAGAACAACTGTGAACCAGTCGAGCGAGCGGAATGCCGAGGGTTCGCTAAGCTTTCGGTTTTCGGATAACACGGAATTGGCGGGTTGAGGAGTTCAACATGTTTTGTTCAATATATTTCCTTTCGGGGCGGATTTTGCCGGTGAGGTAGCGCTCGATAATCAGCGAGCCGATGGGCACACCGAAAGTTGCTCCGAAGCCGCCGTTTTCAACGTAGACGGCAACAGCGATTTCAGGGTCATTGTAGGGCGCGAAGCCTATGAAGGCCGAGTGGTCCTTTCCGTGAGGGTTTTGGGCGGTGCCGGTCTTGCCGGCCACTTCAATGTCGGGCAGGTTGGCCAGGTGGCAAGTGCCGCCGGTAACGGCCATGCGCATGCCTTCGGCAACGTGGGGAAACCATTTTTCGTCGATGTCGGGGCGGCGCACATCCAACAGTCCGGCGGGCATAACGGTGTCTTGAATCGCCTTGACGGCATGTGGGGTAATGAAGTGGCCGCGGTTGGCGATAGTGGCGCAGATGTTGGCCATCTGCAGGGGGGTTGCAAGCACCTCGCCCTGGCCGATGCTGACGCTGACTATGGTGTTGGCGCTCCAGCGCCCTTCGCCGTAGAATTTGTCGTAGAATTTGTCGTTTGGCAGGAAGCCGCGGCTTTCGCCGGGCAGGTCGACGCCGAGTTTGTAGCCGTAGCCGAGCGAAACGAGGTGGTTTTTCCAGATTTCGAAGGCGTTGGCCGAGGAGCCGTACTTCGATCGGCGGTCAATCATGTTTTTGAATCCCCAGCAGAAAAAGGCGTTACACGAGGTTTGCAGCGCCGGCTTGACGGGAATTGGCGAGCCGTGGCCATGGCAACCCACCTTAAGGCCGCCGTTGATGTAGCCGTGATAGCAGGGGTAGGCGGTGTTGAGGTCGATGATGCCCTCCTGGAGCAGAATCAGCGCCTGGCCCGGTTTGAAAGTCGAGCCGGGAGGGTAGGCACCCATGAGCGCGCGGTCGAAGAGCGGGTGGTCGATATTGTCGGGCGAGGCGAGTTCGAGGTAGTTTTTGCCGCGGTCGCGACCTATGAGCAGGGTGGGGTCGTAGGTGGGCGACGAAACCATGCATAGAATTTCGCCGGTTTTAGGTTCGATGGCCACTATGGCGCCGATTTTGTTAACCATCAGGCTTTCGGCATATTGCTGGAGCTTGATGTCGAGGCTCAGGGTTAGATTCCGGCCCGAATGTGGCGGACGGTCGAATTTGCCGTCTTCATATCTGCCCTGAATGCGCCCGTAGGCATCGCGCATCAGTATTTCAACGCCTTTGTCGCCGCGCAGATATTCTTCGTAGCTGCGTTCAACTCCGAGGTCGCCGATGTAGTCGCCCGAGCGGTAATAGCCATCTTCGTCGTTGTCGAGGTCTTTTTGGTTAACCTCGCGGATGTTACCCAAAACATTTGCCGCGGCCAGGAAATTATACTGGCGCAAAATGCGCTTCTGGGTATAGAAACCCGGATAGCGGTAGAGTTTTTCCTGCAGGCGCCCATAGTCGCGGGCCGTCAGGTGCGACATGAATTTCTGGGGTGTGTAGACGCTGAATCCCGGCATGGCTTTAACGTCGGCCATGCGCCGGTCGAACTGCTCGCGGGTGATTCCGAGGGTGTTGCAGAAGTCGAGGGTGTCGAGTCCCTTAATGTCTTTAGGGATCATCATAACGTCGTAGGCGGGCTGGTTATATACAACCAGTTCGCCGTTGCGGTCATACATCAGCCCGCGGCTCGGAAACTGCACTTTACGCAGAAAAGCGTTGTTTTCAGCAAAGGTTTTATACTTGTCGTCGGCAACCTGGAGGGTAAACAACCGGGCCAGGTAGATAACGACAATTAAAACTATGAAGCCGCCGATAACGAAGCGGCGTTTTTCGAGGTTATAGTCTTTTCTCACTTTCGGAGGGGAGAGATAGAGAGTCAAAAGCCATAATAAGCAGGGTAGTCAACACGGCTGAGCAAACGATGCGCATACCCCATACGGCAGGATGAAAAAACGTAAAGGCCTCAATAGAGAAGACAAAAATAGAGTAGATTAGAACCATGGTTGCCGCGTATTTGGCAAACAGAGCGGCGCCAAGAGTCCGAATCGACGGAACGGCACGGATCAAATCTTCCTCGCGCGGAATATAGAGCCTGATAACTGTTCGGCGCACGGCTCCCAAACAGGTGCAGCTCAGGGAATTGACGCCCGGAGTATCTTGAAAAATGTCTAAAACAAACCCTATCAGAAACGACAGGAAAATTACCCGCGCCGGCGACAGACTCAACGGCAGCTTTATTATGAAATAGATGAACACAAAAGCCATTGCAACCGAAAACAGCGCGATATGGCTGAAGATAACGGCCTGAACCATTACCAGCAACACAAAAAGCAGCGCGAACTGAATGATTGTTTTCGACATATAACCCCGCAAAGTTACAAAAAAA
>CAZGTD010000030.1:0-22539 GCA_964528425.1 uncultured Bacteroides sp. | reverse complement strand
CAGCAGCCCGACGTGTTGCTGCTCGACGAGCCCACCAACCATCTCGACGCCGAGTCTATCGACTGGCTCGAACAACACCTTAACCAATATCCGGGCACTGTCATTGCAATTACCCACGACCGCTACTTCCTTGACCATGTTGCAGGCTGGATTCTCGAACTCGACCGTGGAGAAGGAATTCCCTGGAAGGGCAATTACTCAAGCTGGCTCGACCAGAAAACCAAGCGTATGGCCCAGGAAGAAAAACAGGCTTCCAAGCGCCGTAAAACGCTCGAACGTGAACTCGAATGGGTGCGCATGGCTCCCAAGGCTCGCCAGGCTAAAGGTAAGGCCCGTCTGAACTCCTACGACCGCCTGCTCAACGAAGACCAGAAAGAGCGTGAAGAAAAACTCGAAATCTTTATTCCCAACGGTCCCCGTTTGGGCAACAAGGTTATCGAGGCTAAAGGATTGGCAAAGGCTTTCGGCAAAAAGCAGCTGTTTAAGGACCTGGACTTCACTCTTCCGCCGAACGGCATTGTTGGCGTTATCGGTCCAAACGGTGCCGGTAAAACAACTTTATTCAAGCTGATTATGGGGCTTGAAGGCGCTGATGCCGGCACTTTCGACGTAGGCGAAACCGTAAAGGTTGCCTATGTCGACCAGACCCATAAAGACCTTCTGCCCGAAAAGAGCGTTTACGAAGTCATCAGCCAGGGGGTCGACAGTTTCCGCATGGGCGGACGCGACGTAAATGCCCGTGCATATCTGAGCAAGTTCAACTTCTCGGGTGCCGACCAGGAAAAGAAAGTGGGCGTTCTTTCAGGTGGTGAGCGCAACCGCCTGCATCTGGCAATGGCTTTGAAGCAGGAAGGCAACGTTTTGCTGCTCGATGAACCGACCAACGATATCGACGTAAACACCCTGCGAGCGCTCGAAGAAGGTCTCGAAGCCTTTGCCGGCTGTGCGGTGGTTGTTAGCCACGACCGTTGGTTCCTCGACCGCATCTGCACCCATATCCTCTCTTTCGAAGGCGACGGCAAAGTTGTTTACTACGAAGGTTCTTATTCCGACTATGAAGAATATAAGCGCGCCCACACTCCCGACGGCAAGGAGCCGGTTCGTCGTCGCTATCGTAAACTCATGGACTGATGAAAAATTTTAAGCATTTTATTCTTGGATCTCTGCTGTTAGTTTCCGCGGCCTGTTCCAACAATGCCGGGTGGACCCTTAACGGTTTGGCCCCGGCGGGCGTTGATTCCGTGTTCATTATGGCTCCGATGCTTACCGGTGGCTGGTATGCGCTCGATTCCGCCGCCGTTAACTCATCAGGTAAATATCGTTTTACTCTTCCCCGGGCCAATGGCGAACTGTTTTGCGTAAAGGTTGGAGACCGTAATTTTTACCTTACAGCCGATTCGACTGAAACTTTGACTCTCGACTCCGTCGGGATTCGCGGTGGTTCGGCCGAGGCATTGCTCTTTAATTCCGTTGACTCTGCACTCAATGCCGGCGCTGATGCCAAGGGCGTATTGCGCGCTCTCAACGGCCAATATGCCTCAAAGGCTGCCTACTATGCAACCCGTCGGCTGCGCAACCCCATTTTGCTCCGCACTGTTGCCAATCGCTATCTGGAAGAACATCCGAATGACCCGCTGACAGTCGTTTTGACTACCGAACTGCGAAAGATTCTGCCCAAGCAGCAGTCGTCGGGTGAGCAGACCGTTATTCTTGCCGACGAAATCGGCTATTACGATGTTGAACTGATGGACCGTGACGGAAAGATGCACAAGCTGTCTGACCTGGTAGAGAATAACCCGAAAGTTGTTCTTGCCTATGCGGACTTCACTACCTCCGATGTTCAGAAAGTAACTCTCGCCCTGGGCGAAGCCCGGAGCAAGGGGGCGGCAATCTATGAAATCGGCTTTGGCGAAAACCAGCATCAGTGGGCGGCGGCTTCCGAAGGGATTCCCTGGGTCAGCGTTTATCAGAGCGACGCGGCTGATGTTACTCATATCCGCCAGTATGCCGTCGGTGAATTCCCGACCTACTTTGTAATCACCAATGGAGTCGTAACCGGCCGCACCTCAAATCCGGCGGAACTTCTTGAAATGTTATGAGAAAGCTTTTTTTGACCGTTTGTGCGCTCGTTATCGCCCTGGCGGTCAGCGCGCAATCGCCGAAATACATATTTTATTTTATAGGCGATGGCATGGGCCATGGTCAGGTTATGTCGGCGGCTGCCTATAAGCGCCTGGTGCTCAACGACTCGCTTCCGTTGCTGATGATGCAGTTTCCGCGCGCCGGCGTCGTAACCACTTATTCAGCCAACACTCCCGTTACTGACTCCGCGGCTGCCGGAACGGCGCTCGCAACCGGCTCTAAAACGCGCAACAATATGCTCGGAATGAATGCCGACTCGGTGGCTGTAAGCTCGGTCGCCGATCATCTCGCTGCCAAAGGTTATGGTATCGGCCTGATTACCAACGTGTGTCCCGACGATGCTACGCCTGCGGCTTTCTATGCCCACGTTCCTGCGCGCACAATGTTCTACGACATTGCCATTCAGTTTGCCGAATCGCCGGTTTCGTTCCTTGCCGGCGCGAAATTGCGTGGCGCAAAAAATACTGACCTTTATCAACGCCTTGCCGAAAAAGGCGTTACGATTGTCAGGGGCGTTGAAAACCTACCGTCCGAACGTCCCGAAAAACTGATTTTGTTGAACACCGATACTGTTTCGCAGCAGTTGGGCTACACTATTGACGGGCTCGCCGGCAACAACCTCGACCAATACACCGAGGCAGCTATTGATTATTTGACCGCAACTTCGCCCGACCGCTTTTTCCTTATGGTTGAAGGGGGCAATATCGACTGGGCCGGCCATGATAACGACGGCCCGACAATCGTGCGCGAAGTGCTCGCCTACGATAATGTTCTACGTCGGGCCTATGACTTCTATCTGGCGCATCCCGACGAAACTCTAATTGTTGTTACCGCCGACCACGAAACCGGGGGTATGACCGTCGGCCAGCGTTCCACACGCTATAACCAGTTTCCCGAGGTTGTTGACCGTCAGCACATATCCAAAGCCCGCTTCAGCGACTTTTGCTGGGAAATCCTCAAGTCCGAAAAGCCCGTGAGCTGGGAGGAAATGCAGCGTAAGCTCACCGACGATCTTGAGTTCTTTGACACATCAAAACTTTCCGATGATCAGCTCCGCAGACTCAAAGAGGCTTTTGACCGCACATTTATCACCCACGAGGCCAAAGCCTACGAGAATCTCTATTCCAATTATCCTGAATTTGCCGAGGTCGCTTTCAATATTCAGAACGAAATTGCCGGCTATGGCTTCACCTCGCCCAAACATACCGGCAACCCCGTGCCCGTGTTTGCCATTGGAGTCGGCGCCGAAGAATTCGCACGTCCCCTCGACAACACCGACATCCCCCGCCTCCTCCGCTCCCTCACCAAATAATCACTAAAATTGAGATTTGTTTATGGAGATAGATGTGGTTTATGAGGATAATCACCTCATTATAGTCAATAAGCGCGCGGGCGAGATTGTGCAGGGCGATAAGTCGGGCGACGAGCCGCTGCTCGAGCGCGTGCGCCGGTATATAAAGGAAACATACGCCAAGCCGGGTAACGTTTTCTGCGGATTGGTGCACCGCCTTGACCGTCCGGTTGCCGGGCTGGTGGTTTTCGCCAAGACCTCAAAGGCTCTGTCGCGCATGAACGAACTTTTTCGCACAGGCGGGGTGAAGAAAACCTACTGGGCAATTACCCGCAATGACCCCCCGGCACCCGAGGGACACCTGCAGCATTGGATCACCACCGTTGAGCGCACGAATAAAAGCACGGCTCACTCCTCACCTAAAGCCGGCGCCAAGGAAGCACGCCTCAGCTATAAGCTGATAGGGCGTTCCGACCGCTATAACCTTTTGGAAGTAACGCTCGAAACCGGCCGCAAGCACCAGATTAGGGTTCAGCTGTCGGCAATCGGCTGTCCGGTTCGCGGCGATTTGAAGTATGGTGACAAGCGCTCCAATCCCGACGGCTCCATATCGCTGATGGCCCGCCACATTGAGTTTATTCACCCGGTATCGAAAAAGCTGATTTCCGTCAGCGCGCCGCTCCCGCAGAGCGACCCTCTCTGGCAAGCATTTAATCCTGAATCGAAATGAAGATAGTTTTTCTTGGAACTCCCGAATTTGCAGTTGAAAGTCTCGACGCAATAATTAAAGCCGGTCACGAGGTTGCGGCCGTAGTAACGGCTACCGACAAGCCGGCCGGCCGCGGGCATAAGCTCTTGCCGTCGGCGGTGAAGCAATATGCCTTGGATCATAATATAGAGGTTTTGCAACCCGCAAAGCTGCGCGACCCCGAATTCCTGAACCGTTTACGCGAAATCAATGCCGACCTGTTTGTGGTAATAGCCTTCCGTATGCT
The DNA here is from genome assembly GCA_964528425.1 of uncultured Bacteroides sp. Taxonomy (GTDB): domain Bacteria; phylum Bacteroidota; class Bacteroidia; order Bacteroidales; family Muribaculaceae; genus UBA3263. The sequence continues at coordinate 18,111 of CAZGTD010000030.1, read as the reverse complement.
CCCCGAGGAGGTTTGGGCAATGCCCCCGATGGGCACTTTTAATTTGCACGCATCGCTGTTGCCACGCTATCGCGGGGCCGCGCCCATAAACCGCGCGGTTATGGCCGGAGAGAAGAAAACCGGGGTAACTACTTTCTTGCTTCAACACGACATAGACACCGGCGATATTCTGCGCCAGGAGGCGATAGATATTGCCGACGACGAAAACGTAGGGTCAGTCCATGACCGGTTGATGCACTTGGGCGCGCGTGTAACTGTAGAAACACTTGCCGATTTGGAAGCGGGAACTGCCCGCCCGCTAAAACAAGCCGACGAGCAGGCAACAGCCGCGCCGAAAATATTTAAAGAAGATTGCCGACTGAGTCCGGACATGACAGCCGAGCAGGCCCGCAACCATATCCGCGGACTGTCGCCATATCCCGGAGCATGGACCGACGCTCTGCTTGACGGTCAGACTATAAAAGTTTTTTCAGCCAAACATGCCGCCGATCGGAAGCCCGGACATCTTTATATGGACTTTGCCGACGGCGCTCTGGAGCTGGTTGAAATCCAACCGGCAGGCAAAAAGCGGATGCCCGCGACTGACTTTTTGCGTGGACTCCGTTAAAAATTCTTAAACCGGAGAGTTTGGCACAATCTTTGCTATTCTTTGGGTGTTATATTTCAAACTGACATTTTTAATATGGAAATCAGACTGACCCAAGAATTAAATAACATACTTCAGGAATCGCTTAATATTGCGATGCATTGCGGCAACACTCGGATTACCCCCGAGCACATGCTCGCTGCAATGATTGCTGCGCCCGATTCTCAGTGTGCCGCAGCGCTCGACCGCGTAGCCGGAACGACCGGTTTTGCTGTTGATTATATGAGCAAGCTGCTGGCCGACAATAACTATCGTCCCGAAGTTGACGGCAATGTTGCTCCTGTGGCGCTTCCGCTTACCGAACGCCTTGTTAAACTTTCGGCCCTTGAGGCACGCATGCTCCGTTCGCAGGTTATCGAGCCGATTCATCTTTTGCTGGCAATGTTCCATAACTCCGAAATCGGCATCATGGGCTTCATGACCCCGCTCCACCACGCCGGAATTACTTATGAGACACTGTATCAGCTCGTGTCCGGTCAGGAACCACAAATGGGTTCCGGGTTTACCGACGATGAAGACGATGACCAGATGCCCTCAGATTCTCAGAAGGCTGATACTGCGCAATCTGCAGCTACCGCCAAGAAAGGCCATGACACCCCGATGCTCGATAAATTCGGCATTGACATGACCCGCGCCGCAGCCGAAGGTCGCCTTGACCCCGTTATTGGCCGCGACACCGAAATCGAGCGCGTAGCCCAGATTCTTTCGCGCCGTAAAAAGAATAATCCGGTACTGATTGGCGAACCCGGTGTGGGTAAGTCGGCTATTGTTGAAGGGCTTGCGCTCCGAATCGTGAACCGCCAGGTAGCGCGCGTGCTTTTCGATAAGCGCGTGGTTGCTCTCGATATGGCCTCGCTCGTTGCCGGCACCAAATATCGCGGCCAGTTTGAGGAACGCGTAAAGGCAATTTTGACCGAGCTTTCGAAGAACCGCGACATTATTCTCTTTATTGACGAACTGCACACCATTGTCGGCGCCGGTAATGCCGCCGGCAACATGGATGCTGCCAATATGCTCAAGCCGGCGCTTGCCCGCGGCGAAATCCAATGCATCGGCGCTACTACGCTCGATGAATACCGCACCTCGATTGAAAAAGACGGTGCGCTTGAACGCCGTTTCCAAAAAGTTATGGTAGAGCCCACCACTCCCGAGCAGACTCGCCAGATTCTCGACAACATCAAGGGGCAGTACGAAGACCATCATAACGTAACCTATACCCCTGAGGCATTGGATGCCTGCGTAAAGCTGACCGAACGATATATTTCGGACCGAACTTTCCCCGACAAGGCGATTGATGCTCTCGACGAGGCCGGTTCGCGAGTTCACATCGGCAATATTGCGGTGCCCCCCGAAATCGAGGCTCTTGAAGAGCAGGTGCGTCAGGCCGAGGAGCTCAAGCTTGCTGCCGTAAAGGCTCAGGATTATGAGCAGGCCGCCTCTCACCGCGACTCCGGTGCGCAGTTGCGCAAGCAACTCGACGAAGCTAAAGCCGCATGGGAGCAGGAAATGAGTCAGCATCGTACTCCCGTCGACGCCGACAAGGTTGCCGAAGTGGTTGCGATGATGACCGGCGTGCCTGTTCAACGTGTGGCCCAGGCTGAAGGAATGCGCCTTGTGGAAATGGGTCCTGAACTCAAAGCGAATATTATCGGCCAGGATGGAGCTATCGATAAGGTAGTTAAGGCCATTCAGCGCAACCGAGTTGGCCTTAAAGACCCCAACAAGCCGATAGGCACCTTTATGTTCCTCGGACCGACAGGTGTTGGTAAGACTCACCTGGCCAAGAAACTTGCCGAATATCTTTTTGACTCGGCCGATACGTTGATTCGCATCGACATGAGTGAATATATGGAAAAATTCACCGTGTCGCGTCTGGTCGGAGCGCCTCCCGGCTATGTTGGCTACGAAGAAGGTGGCCAGCTTACAGAAAAAGTACGCCGTCATCCGTATTCAGTGGTTCTTCTCGACGAAATTGAAAAGGCCCATCCCGACGTGTTTAACCTGCTGCTGCAGGTTATGGACGAAGGTCGCCTGACTGACTCTCTCGGTCGCCGCGTAGATTTTAAGAATACGATTATCATCATGACTTCAAATATCGGAACGCGGCAACTCAAGGATTTTGGTAGCGGTGTTGGCTTCAACACCCGCGAAACCGACCGCGAGTTCAATCACGGAGTTCTCCAGAAAGCCCTCAACAAGGCCTTTGCGCCTGAATTCCTGAACCGAATCGACGATATAATCATGTTTGATCAGCTCTCGAAAGAAGCTATCTTCAAGATTATCGATGTTGAACTCAAAGGATTCTATAAGCGTTGCGCCGACCTCGGTATAAAACTCGATATCACTGAAGCGGCAAAGAACTTCATTGCCGAAAAGGGTTACGACGCTCAGTTTGGTGCCCGTCCGCTCAAACGAGCCATACAGAAATATCTCGAAGATCCGCTTGCCGAGTTGATACTGACCGGTAAAGCACTTGAAGGCAAGACCATTACGGTTGATTACACCGAGGGTGAAGAAACCGTAAAGATTTCAGCCTCCGAATAATAAACATTAACTAACTTCATAATCAACGAGCCGCGCTTCATAGCGCGGCTTTTCTTATTTCATAAAATTTTTATTCCTCATATTGAAAGTTTGTAAAAAATGCGTAAATTTGCAGAAAGAAATTTTCCGGAAAATGAGTAACGAAAAGATTGACATTTCGGTCGTTGTGCCCCTGTTCAACGAAGAAGAATCCCTGCCCGAACTCGCGGCATGGATTCGCCGGGTAATGGAGGCCAACGCATATAAATATGAAATAATTTTTGTGAACGATGGGTCTACCGACTCATCATGGGAGGTAATTAAAAGGCTGGCCGCTGAAAACACAGCTATTCACGGCATATCTTTCCGCCGGAATTACGGCAAGAGCCCTGCGCTCTACGAAGGTTTCAAGGCTGCCAAGGGCGACGTCGTTATTACCATGGATGCCGATCTCCAGGACTCGCCCGACGAAATTCCCGAGCTTTACCGGATGATTACGGTCGACGGTTATGATCTGGTAAGCGGCTGGAAGCAGAAACGCTATGATCCGTTGAGCAAAACCATACCCACCAAGCTTTTCAACGCCACCGCACGCACTGTTTCCGGCATAAAGAATCTCCATGACTTCAACTGCGGGCTTAAAGCGTATAAGCGTGATGTTGTTAAGCATATTGAAGTCTACGGTGAGATGCACCGCTATATACCTTATCTTGCCAAAAACGCCGGTTTTAAGAAAATCGGTGAGAAAGTGGTTCACCATCAGGCGCGCAAGTATGGGTCGACCAAGTTTGGTCTCGATCGCTTCGTTAATGGCTATCTCGACCTCATGACTCTTTGGTTTACCTCGAAGTTCGGCGTTAAGCCGATGCATTTTTTCGGCCTTTGGGGTTCAGTTATGTTCATTCTCGGATTCATTTCGGCAGCTGCCGTAGGAATTATGAAGCTATGGCGAGTTTACAGCGGCGAGCCGTATATTCTTGTTACCGATTCACCATATTTCTATTTGTCGTTGACCATGATGCTTCTCGGCAGTCAGTTTTTCCTGGCCGGATTCGTTGGGGAACTTATTGCCAGAAGTAATCCGCGGCGCAACGATTATGAAGTGTCTGCCACTCTATGAGCAGGTTTAAACTTGGTCTGGCGGGTTTGGCTGCGATTGCACTGGCATCGTGTTCCAACGAAGGGTGTCTTAACAACCGAAACTCAATTCCTATGGCCGGGTTCTATATGCTCGAAGGCGAGCAGCCGATATCTGTGAGCAAACTCGCAGTTTACGGCATTGGGTCGCCGGGCGATTCGTTGCTGCTCGATACCGTGCGGTCCAACCATCAGATATATCTGCCTTTGCGAGGCGACCTTGACTGCGCCGGCTTTGTATTCTCATCCGGCGATTTGGACGATACATTGACAATAACGTATAAGTCGTGGCCTTATTTTGACGGCGAAGATTGCGGCGCTATGTGGCGCTATGAGCTCACATCTGTGCATTATAACCGGACTCTGATTGATTCAGTGCTGATAACCGACCCGCTCATAACCAATATCGAGCGTGAGCGCCTGATGATTTTCCTTAAAAGCGAATGAAGCGGCTGATTTTCATATTTTTTCTTGCTGTGGCTTTTGTTGCCGGCGCGCAGCAGCGCACTTCGTCGCCGGTAGTTGCAGGAACTTCGCGCCCCGTTGCTCCGGTAAAAGAAAAAAAGAAAAAAGTTAAAGAAGAAAAGCCCAAACAGTCAAAAAGGCCCGATTCGGTAGTGGAAATTACCGATGATCTGGGTAACTCACTTTTTCTCGACACAATTTCCGGAAATCAATGGGTCGACTCGATGGCTCTTGCGCAACCTAAGGTTATCGGCAATTACTATCCGCTGCTCGATGCCGTGAATATCGGCATTGACCTTTTTCCGGCAATTAACCGGGCGTTTGGAGCTAAATATGGTTTGGGCAGTGTGTGGGCGCGCCTAAGCCTCCATAACCGTTATTTCATTGCGGCCGAATTCGGCCTTGGATCAGCTTTCGAGCGGCCCGAAGATATGAATTATACCTATCATTCTCCACTCAGCCCGTTTTTTAAAGTGGGCATGGATTATAATTTCTTTTATAACTCTAATCCTGACTACCAGGTATATGCAAGTGTCCGCTATGGCATTTCGCCAGTGCGCTATCAGCTGACCGACGTTGAAATCACCGGCAGCTATTGGGATATTACCGAGTATCCCTACTTCCCGATGCAGACCTCATGGAACGGATTCATACAGATCGGGGCCGGAATCCACGTTAAACTGTGGGGACCGATAGCCGTAGGGTGGGGCATTAAATATCAGCGAGTCATTCACCATTCGAAAGATCTTTATGGCCAGCCCTGGGCGATTCCCGGCATGGGGAAGCGCACATCTGAACTTGGCATATCTTTATCCGTAATATACACCTTACCTCTCCATAAACCCCTACCTCCAAAAGAATGAAAATAAGAGCACTAATTCTTTCTCTTGCAGTTGCCGGTTCAGCATCGGCAGTTACGCCGCTATGGCTGCGCGATATTAAGATTTCGCCTGATGGCCGGACAATTGCCTTTACTTATAAAGGAGATATTTATCTGGTAGCTGCCGAGGGCGGCACCGCCCGCAGACTGACTGCCACTCCCTCCGACATTGAAACCGCTCCTATCTGGAGCCCTGATTCAAAGATGCTGGCCTTTGCGTCGAACCACCATGGCTCTAACGACGTATTTACGGTGTCGGCCGATGGTTCCGGCCTTCGCCGTTTAACATCATACTCAGTAAACGAAACGCCTGAGGCATTCAGCCCCGACGGCAAGGAGATTTACTTCTCGGCCGCAATTCAAGACCCCGCATCGTCGGTTGCATTTCCTTCGACCAGGTTAACCGAGCTTTATGCGGTGCCGGTTGGCGGAGGTGCTATCCGTCAGGTGCTCCCAACTCCTGCCATTAACGTCAGTTTTGCTCCCGATGGCAAATATTTCGTTTACCAGGATGTGAAGGGCGTTGAAAATACATGGCGCAAGCACCACACCTCGTCAACGACCCGAGATATCTGGAAATATGACATTAAAAGCGGTAAACATTCGCGGCTGATTGACCATGCCGGCGAGGACCTTTGGCCCGTGGTTTCCGATTCCGAGATTTTCTTCCTGAGCGAGCGCAACGGGGGTTCTGCAAATGTTTATGCCGTTGATTTAGAGAATATAAAGGCTCAACCGCGCGCTTTGACCTCGTTTTCGGAGCATCCCGTACGTTTTCTCTCGCGTTCGGCCGGCGGCAAGCTCGCGTTTGGCTACGATGGTGAGATCTACACTATGGCTCCCGGTGCTACTTCGCCGGCCAAGGTGAATATCAATATTGTTGATGCCGACTATCAGGCACCTGACTTTGTTAGTTTCACTTCAGGCGCGGAAGATGCGGTTGCTTCGCCCGACGGCAAGTTAGTGGCATTCATCCACCGCGGAGACTTGTTCGTAACATCGGTTGAATATCAAACTACCAAGCAGATTACATCAACTGCTCAGGCCGAAAGCTCGCCAAGCTGGGCCGACGGGGGCAGAACGCTCTATTTCGTTAGCGACAGCGACGGGCGAAATGATCTCTACAAGGCTGAAATGACTCGTAAGGACGATCCGGATATGGCGCACGCCACCGCGCTGAAAATTGACCGTGTGCTCCCTGCAAATAAAGGCATTGAGCGTGCATCGGCCAAAACAAGTCCCGACGGATCAAAACTCGCCTATATTCAGAATCGCAACGAACTGATGGTGCTTGATCTCACAACTAAAAAGTCAACGTTGCTGGCACCGGGAAGCCTCAATCCGGAACGCGATGGTGAAATGCAGTTTTCATGGAGTCCCGACGGCAACTGGATAGTATTTACTTGCGTTCCCCACCATCATTCGCCATATTATGACATAGCACTGGTTAATGCCGACGGCAATAAACCGGAAATCACCTATATAACTGAAACGGGATATTTCGAGGAGCAACCTCGCTTTACCCCCGACGGCCAAGCTGTTATCTGGGCTTCGGAGCGCTACGGAATGCGCAACCAGGCATCATGGGGCACGCAGTATGACGTTATGACAGCATATCTCAACCGAGCCGCCCGCGACAAGTCGCGACTCTCGGAAGAGGAGCTGGCCCTGTTTAAGAAAAAGGACGAAAAGAAAGACTCGCTGACCATTGTTGAACGCGATGGTATTCAGGATCGTATAGAACGTCTGACTCCCTATTCGTCGGCTCTGGCCGATGCCGCAATCGCGCCCGATGGCGAAACTCTCTATTATCTGTCGAAAGTTGAGAAAGGCTATGACCTCTGGAAACGAAATCTTCGCTCGGGTGATATTTCGCTGGTGTCGAAGCTTAGCGTTCCCTCGGCCGAGCTGCAGGTTGTTGGCAAGGATTTGTTTATATTCTCTCCGTCGTCTATTAAAAAAATGAGCATTTCGGGCGAAAAGCTGAAGTCTGTGTCGTTTTCAGGACGCCAGAAAATAGACCGGGCTGCAGAGCGCGACTACATGCTTGAGTATGTGCGAACCGAGGAGGGCGAACGTTTCTATACAGAGTCGATGCATGGCGTTGACTGGAATAAACTCGTTGACCATTACCGCAAATTCCTGCCCCACATTAACAATAACACCTCTTTTTCGGAAATGCTGTCCGAAATTCTTGGCGAACTTAACGTCAGCCATACCGGTTCGGGCTATCGTCCTCATGGCGGAGCTGACGAAACAACATCCAATCTCGGCCTGATTTATGACATGACATTCAGCGGCCCGGGCTGGAAAGTTGCCGAAGTGGTTGCCGGCGGTCCGTTTGATAGGGCCGACGCAATTGTTGCCCCCGGTGATATTATTACGGAAATCAATTCTGTAAAGATAACACCTGAAACAGATTTCACTTCTTTGCTGAACGGATTGGCCGGAAAACCGACGCTTGTGCGTGTTAACGGCGATAGCGAACAGGTTGTAAAACCGATAACCTCCTCGGCTCTGAATTCATTGCTCTACGACCGCTGGGTTAAGCGCAATGCAGCTGCCGTGGATTCCCTGTCGAACGGACGTTTAGGCTATGTTCACATTAAGTCGATGGCCGACCCGTCGTTCCGCACAATGTATGCCGACGTGCTGGGCAAATACAATGACCGCGAGGGTATCGTAATCGACACGCGCTGGAACGGTGGCGGACGTATGCATGAAGATATAGAAGTTTTATTCTCCGGCGAGCAATATCTTACTCAGAAGGTCCGTGGCGAAAAGACTGCAACCATGCCTTCGCGCCGTTGGAACAAGCCTTCAATTATGATTATAGGCGAGGCAAACTATTCCAATGCGCATGGCACTCCCTGGGTTTATACCCATCGTGGGCTCGGAAAAACAGTAGGTATGCCGGTTCCGGGAACTATGACCTCGGTTAACTGGGTGGACTTAATCGACGACACAATGTATTTCGGCATTCCGGTTATCGGTTATGAGCTTCCTGACGGTTCTTATCTGGAGAATAAGCAACTTGAACCCGACGTTAAGGTCGAAAATTCTCCCGAGCGTATAGCGGCCGGAATTGATGACCAGCTTCGCATTGCGGTTGAAACGCTGCTTAAAGATTTAAAGAAGTGAAATGAACTTTTTCCATGCCACGGCGTTTTAAAGGTATAAAAAGCTCATAACCCTAATTCAAGTATATCAAGGCCGCCCGAAACGCCATCCGGACGGCCGATTTTTTTTCCGGCAGTTTCGACAACAATTTTACATTACCGTTCGTTTTAACTAAAAATAACAATACTAACCAACTATTCAAGATTTATGGAAAACTCCTACAAAGGCAGCCTCTACAGCGCGATTCTGGCCCTTGTCGCCGGTATTTTTATGGTTGTATACTCAAATGTTACATTGCGGACAATAGTTCTCGTTGTCGGAATTATGTTCATTGCTTCGGCAGTCTTTAACCTCGCTTACGAGTTTTCGCGCAAACGTGCCGACAAGAAATCAACGTCGCTCACGGCAGTTGTTGCCTCCTTCGGGGCTGCCGTACTGGGTATAATTATGGTTTTGACTCCCATAGGCATGGTGAACCTTATTATTTATCTGTTTGCAGCATCTATTATTCTTTTGGGGTTGTATGAAATTTGTGCCATGGCGTTCATGTATCGCCCGGTAACTTTCCCTTTCTGGTTCTTTATCCTTCCGTCGTTGCTTGTAATCTGCGGTGTGGTAATCTGTATTCTGGGTGCCGAGAAGGTCGGAGAGGTGATGGTTATCATTACCGGAATCTCGCTGATTGTTTATGCGGCTTCGACTTTCATAAATATTATTGGTCTGGTTTCATATCGCCGGGCAATAAATAAAAAGGCTGCTGAAAGTGCAGAAAGTGCCGAACCCGAGTCGGCCGTAACCGTTGAGCCCGCCGAAATCGCCGCACCCGCCGACGAAACGAACGAATAACTTAAAATTTAGCTTTTGATTGAGGTGACTGCCCCCGCCGGCGGTCACCTCTTTTTTGGGGTGGTTCAAGAAAAAAATTGCTAATTGCTAATTACTAATTGCTAATTATTTCGTACCTTTGCACCCGCTTTAAAGAAACATTTTCTATTCAATCATCACACTTTTATGTTTAAAAACTTCCATGGCTTTCATCTGCTCGACGCTTACACTCAGCGGAAGAAAGAACATCGCGCACGCAAGAATCCTTTGAGCATCCGCACTTTAAAGGTTTCAATTGCGGTTATCGTAACCCTTCTCCTTTGGTTTATTCCGGCCTCTACCTACGGCCTTCATGACATTAACCCCATTGAGCAGCGCGTTATCGCAGTGTTTGCATTCGCGGCTCTGATGTGGTTCTTCGATGCGGTTCCGGCATGGACAACCTCGCTTATGGTTGTGGTTATTTTGCTTTTTACCGCATCCGACTCCGCCCTTTGGTTTATGCAGACCGATGCCGTGGGCGAAAAATTCTCGAATCTCGTTTCCTATAAAGCTATTTTAGCTTGTTTTGCCGACCCGACCATCATGCTCTTTATCGGCGGCTTTATTATCGCTATTGCCGCCACCAAGAGCGGTCTCGACGTTAAACTGGCAAAAGTTATGCTCGCCCCGTTCGGCACCAAGAGCGAAAACGTTTTGCTCGGCTTCATTCTCGTTACCGCCCTCTTTTCGGCCTTTATCTCCAATACCGCAACCGCGGCGATGATGCTTACGTTTCTCACCCCGGTGTTGAAATCTCTGCCTGCCGACGGTAAAGGTAAAATCGGTCTGGCCCTTGCTATTCCTATCGGCGCAAATATCGGTGGTATGGCCACTCCTATCGGTACTCCTCCAAACGCTATTGCACTGAAATATCTCAACGACCCCGAAGGCATGAATCTCGGCATCGGTTTCGGCCAATGGATGGGGGTTATGGCGCCGTTGACTATCGTGCTCCTGATCATTGCCTGGTTCGTTCTGAAAACCATGTTCCCCTTCAAGCAGAAAACCATTCACCTCGAAATCGACGACTCACACATTAAAACCGACTGGCGCAACTATGTTGTATACGTAACCTTTGCCGTTACTATTCTGCTTTGGTTGACCGACTCCATTACCGGCGTTAACGCCAATGTGGTGGCCATGCTTCCGGTGGGCGTTCTGGCAATAACCGGCGTTATTGTTAAGCGCGACCTCGAAGAAATCTCCTGGTCAATCCTCTGGATGGTTGCCGGTGCGTTCTCGCTCGGCGTTGCCCTGAACCAGAGCGGCCTGGCTGCACACCTCATCAGCTCGATTCCGTTCGACCAGTGGTCGGCAGTCATGGTAATTGTAGGTTCCGGTCTTATCTGCTACCTCATGGCCAACTTTATTTCTCACACTGCAACGGCTGCCCTGTTCGTTCCGATTCTGGCGGTTGTCGGCGCCAACATGTCATCGCTCACTGAACTCGGCGGCGTAAGTACCCTGCTCATCGGTGTGGCAGTCGGCTCTTCGGTAGCTATGATTCTTCCGATTTCTACTCCTCCGAATGCCCTGGCCGATGCTACCGGCATGATTAAACAAAAAGACATGGTTAAGACCGGCATCATTATGGGTGTTGTTGGCTTGCTTCTCGGTTACACTGTTCTTATTTTCGCAGGCAAGTATGGCATCCTTTAAGTCTATTATCGGTTCATTAGCTCTGCTGGCAGTGGCTTCTTCAGCCACTGCCGCTGAGGCTGAAAAATTTTCATACGTTCCGGAAATACATGGTGCTTTCCGTGCCCGCTGGGAAATGGAAACGACTTCGGGGCAGCAGCGTTTTCAGGTTCGCAATGCGCGCCTGACTATAGGCGGCAAAATCCATCCTTCGATTTCATATTTCATGCAGACCGACCTTTGCGATAAGGGCGTAATGAAAATTCTTGATGCCTATGGCCGCTTTGATATCGTAAAAGGCCTTTATTTCCAGGCCGGTCAGTTCCGTATGCCGTTTGGCGTAGAGCCTTTCCGCGCTCCTGCAAATTATATTTTTGCAAACCGCTCGTTTATGGGAAATCAGGTTATGAACTATCGTGCCGTTGGTGCCAAGGTTGGATATGCCATTCCCAAAACACCTCTGACTCTTGAGTTCGGTGCTTTCAACCCCTACAGCATCGGAACCCACGATGTTTGGTCTAAGACTGTTGCTTATGCCGGTAAAGCTACTGTTAAGCTTCCCGAAGGTTTCACCATTTCCGCATCTTATGGATCAATCAAGCCCAAGACTCTAAGAGCCAACCTTATTGACGGCGCCCTGAGCTGGGAGAACCGTAATGTTCTCGTTGCCGCTGAATATATGTTTGAAAATTATTGCGGCGGGGGTTATAAGTCAACCAATACTTATTGCGCTTACGTTGACTGGCACAAAGGCATAAACGCCGGCTGCTTCAATCGCTGGTCTATTCAGGGCCGTTTCGACGGAATGACCGACCATATCAACATGTCGACCATGGCTATGGAACCCAAGCGAAACCGCGCAACTATCGGTTCAACCCTTACTTTCAGCTATAAGGCCGTTCACGCCGACGTTCGTCTGAACTACGAGAAATATTTCAGTTACAAGAATGCCGATGGATATTCTCCGGACCGCTTTTTGGCTGAAATGGTCATACGCTTCTAATCCAAATCAATCAACACACATAAAAGTTATGAAAAAAATTAAGTTTTACGTTCCTGCGCTGCTTGGTGCCATTATGGTCGGCTTTACCGCCTGCGGCAGCGACGACGATGAAGATGAACCCGGATTCGTTGACGTTAGCAATATGACCGTTACCGAACAGAAGGAATATATCGGTTCTGTTGCTGAAGAGGTTTCCGATTTGCTTGCCGAGCCTTCAGTCAAAAGTTCTGTAGAGTTTCTTGATTATCTGAGCGAGCGTTATGGTGGATATGACGATGATGATTATTACCGTTCGCGCGTTCGTCGAATCGGTCGCTCTTACGACCTGATTCAGTTCGCTGACGTTAAAGGAACGTATCGTTGGAATGGCGATGAATTCGTTAAAGTAGGCGATTCCAATGATTTCACCGCGATTATTCCCAATGACCCCGTGTATAAGGAAATCGTTATCAAGGTTAATGCCAGCAACGACGGCGACATTATTTCGGTTGAAGACGAAGAATATCCTTATGACGTTAAGGTTCCTCATTCAATGACCGGTTCCATTACCGCCAACGGTAAGGTAATGATGACCCAGAATGTTAAGAATTCCGGCTTGAACGGCAAAACAACCACTGCTTCGGGCGAGGTTACAATGGGAGCTCTTATTGTAAAGGCTGACGGCCAGGCTAATCCGACCAATGCAACTGCTACTACTACAATGACCGTTGGAGGTGTTCAAATTGCTAATGCCAACGCTACGCTCAGCGGCAATAATCTTACCAGCTATGATCAATGGCAGTCTGACATGGATGGAGAGTATTTCTTCCCGTCGAAGTATGTTAATTCTACGACCGGCCGCGGCAATATTCTCAACAAATTACAGATTTATACCAATGCCACCCTCTCGTCAAAGACTGACCAGGTTGAAGGTTACTATGATTATGGTTCGTGGGGCGACTATGCAACCAAGTCAGCCGCTCAGGCAGCTTGCAAAAAGGATTGTGATATCCTGAACGGCGCTATTTCGGGCTATGTTTGTTTCAACAATACCGACGTGCGCCAGGCCTATATAACCTTTATTCCCTGGTTGGACGATGACTACTATGGCGAAGAATACGGCTACTATGAAATCATGCCCGCTATTCGTTTTGCCGATGGTTCTACCTATTCCGACGAAATGTTTGAAGGCGTATTCGACAAGGCGCTTAATCAATGGGGATTCCTGTTCAGATAAGGCAATCCTATAACAAGTCTTTTATAGTAGGGATGTGTATTTGCGCGTCCCTGCTATTCTTTTTCGGGTTATCGGCCCGGGCCGAGCGTCCTGATTCCATAAAGCTCGATGAGCTGACCGTTCAGGCTGCCGAACGTCCGGTGCGAATTCTTAAAGGGGGCAACCTGAAGGTGAGCCTGCCAAATTTGATGAGAGGCAGTCGGGTGCTTGGTGAAGCCGATTTGCTAAACACCCTGAAGCGTTCGGGCGGCATTTCTTCTGTCGGAGACTATGGCTCCGGACTGATAATTCAGGGTAATAACCCGGGCAACACCATATTTCGCATAGACGGCGCGCCGGTTTTCTTTCCCTATCGTTTCGGCGGGATATTTTCAACTTTCAATTCCGGGCATTTTTCTTCGGCGACCCTTATTCAGTCCGGACGAAATGCATCTTCTCCTTCGCGCCTCGGCGCAGTTATTGAGCTAAGCCCGGCGCTTGATTATAGAAGAAAAATCGGAGGGAGTGTCAATATTGGTTTACTCTCATCCGCGCTGACCGTTGGAACGTCATTCGCAAACAAGTTTGCAATAACTGCATCGGGTAGGGTTTCATACATTGACCAGCTCTACGGGCGTTGGCTCAAAAGAGATGCCAACGCGGTTGCATATCGCTTTTATGATTTAAACGTTGCGTCAGGCTGGCGAATAGATTCCATCAATACTTTAAAAGTTAATTATTTCCATAATGGTGATGACCTCGCTGACGATAATTCGCGCTATTTGTTGTCCACAGGGCTGAGATGGCATAATAATGTCGGCTCGCTCAGATGGCATGGGCGCAGTGCGGATGCCGGAATTTACATGTCGGAGTTTTCCGGTAAACTAAACGTTGATATGCCGCAATACCGCGTCAGTTCAAGAAGCCGGATTGTGGTTTACGGTGCGTCGGGCAAATCGCAGGTTATAGGCTCTGACAAATTTGCCGTTGAGGCGGGCGGCGAGTTTGAACTGATGGATATTACACCTCTTTGGGTGAATATGGAAGGTGATGTCGCTTCAAGCCACAATCGACAGCCGGGAAGAATGCATTGGCAGTTGCGTGCTTTCGCTGATTCCCGAATGCATTTGTCGCGCAGCCTTACATTGAGTGCCGGGTTGTCGGCTTCGACTTTTAATGGCAGTTTTTTTGCAGTAGACCCGCGGCTTAGTGTTGATTGGCGATGGAGAGGCCATTTATTCACTTTCGGCGTCGGAGTATTTTCTCAATATATTCATTTTGTCGGATTTTCTGAACTTGGGCTCGCCTCCAATTTCTGGTGTGGGAGCGAAGGCAAGGTGCGTCCGCAGCGCTCGGTTGACATTACGGCAGGTTGGCAACGGACCTTTTTTGATGGTCAACTGTCGGTTTCAGCACTTGTTTATGGAAAGCGCGTGATTTCAGAGGCGGAATACAACGGGCAGATTTTTGATATATTGAATGCAGCCTACGACACAAGACTAAATCTTACTACTTCCAATGGCTATAACTGCGGGATGAGCCTCTCGGTGCAGAAGCACTACGGCCCCTTTACTGCCACAGCGAGTTACTCCTATGGCTACGCAGTTCGGCGCGACGGAAGCCGATGGGTGCGGGCGCTTACAGATGTCGGACACCAGCTCAAAGTTGATGCCGACTATGAGATTAACTGTCATTGGAGCGTAGGCGCCGGCTTTACCTTTGCTTCAGGTAGGGTATACACTCCTACGCGCTATTTATATATCATTGCCGGTCAGATACTGACCGAGTACGGCGAGCGGAATTCAGCAAGGATGCCATCGTATCAGCGGCTCGATGTGTCGGCAACCTATAGTGTTGGGCATCACAGTGTTAATTTTGGCGTGATAAATGCTTATGGCCACCGCAATATCGAGATGCAATACTTCGGAGTGGATGTTGAAACTGGTCAATATAAATTATTCCGGGAGTCGTCGCTATATCGTTTCCTTCCTTCAATCAGCTATATGTTTGAGTTCTGATGAAAAAGTTAGTCTGGCTATTACCTTTACTTTTTGGCTCGTGCAGTCAGGAGTTGCCCGTTGAAGAGCCGCGCCCGGTTATCGAGGCTTGGATTGACAACGACTGTCACCCTACGGTTTTATTCACAACCACCGTTAGTCCGGATCCGGATGGCGGGTCGATTGAGTCAGCGATCGTCAGATGGGGTAGTGTTACAATCAGCGATGGCAAAAATGAGTATATACTGACCGGAATCCGTGATAGTCGCTATATGCCGCCTTATAAGTATACGACCACAGATTTAATCGGCGAATCGGGCCGAAGCTATAAGATTGTGGCGACATTCAAGGATATGCGCGCTGAAGCAACATCCACAATTCCGGCAGTCACCGCCATTGACAGTATAGACTTTCAAGATTGCGGTATTGATAGCCTCCGGGCAACGACTCTCTACTTTACGGCGCCGGATGATGTGCCGGCATATTATTACCTTTCTATTGCTTCGCAAGCAGAACCGACGGTTGCCAAACCATGTTTGATGGGGTGGAAAGAGTGTTTGACTCCCGGCGAAAAGGTAGGTATTGCTCTATTCAACTCAAAGCGATTTGGCGAAAATTTTCAGCCTCAGCTAAGGGTGGGGGAGCGCTACGTTGTTTACCTCCATAGAGTCGAGCAACCGGTTTATGAATTCTGGCGGGCGTTTGACAATGCAATGCTTTTTAGTGGCAATGTTCTTTTTGGGTCTGATTCTTCTTTACCATCAAATATTATAGGCGGCTACGGAGTGTTTTCCGCCCGCGCAACATCCTCTAAATTATTTACAGTTAAATGACACTTAATGAATATCAGAAAGGCGCGCTGAAAACCGCGCTGTATCCTCGCGAGCACGCAATTGTTTATCCAACTTTGGGTTTGAACGGCGAAGCGGGCGAAGTTGCGGAAAAAGTTAAGAAAACGATTCGCGACAACGGTGCGGAGTTCAACGAAGAATCCCGACGGGCAATAGCTATGGAGTTGGGCGACGTTTTGTGGTATGCTGCAACTCTGGCCAATGACCTGGGATTTGACCTCGAGGCGATAGCCGCCATGAATCTCGAGAAACTCAGCAGCCGCGCTCGCCGTAACTGTCTTGGCGGCAGCGGCGACAATCGCTGACGTTCAACGATAGCGGTGAAGGGCATCGCGCAGGCCAACGATGGCTTTGCGGATTTCCATGAGCCGCTCGATAGCGCGGGATTTGGCTCCGACCGAATCTGAAGCAATTCGCATCTGCTCGGCTGCGGCTTCTATTTTCAGACCACGGTCAACGAGCAGATATTTTATCTGACGCAGCATCGCTATGTTGTCGGGCGTGTAAAAGCGCGTGCCTTTGTCGTTGCGCTTTACTTTGAGTTGCGGAAAAACCGACTCCCAATAGCGCAGGGTGCTTGCAGGTTCGGAAAGAATTTCCGTTACTTCACCAATTTTGTAATATTTTTTAGAAAATTCTTCGCTCATAGTCCAATCAGTCCATAACGTGGCCCGCGTTTTCCGCGTGTTCGATCATTGCGGCGTATTCTTCGGGCGTAAGATCATAAAAATAGTAGTTTACCGGATTTTGGGGAACGTCTTTGAGTCGCACTTCGTAGTGAACGTGCGGCCCGGTGCTTTTGCCGGTGTTGCCCGACAGTCCAATCAGGTCACCGCGTTTAACCTCTTGGCCCGGGCGCACTTTCAGCTCCGAAAGGTGGGCATAGCGGGTCAGATAGCCGAAGCCGTGGTTTATGTCAACGTGGTTGCCGTAGCCGCTGTGCCATTCGGCGGTGGAAACTGTTCCGTCGCCGGTTGCATATACCGGCGTGCCTATGTCGCATGCAAAGTCCATTCCTTCATGAAACTTTGTAGTGCCGTAAATCGGGTCAACCCGGTGGCCATAGCCGCTTGCCATTTGCTTGAGCTTAGCCTCGCTGACAGGCTGGATGGCCGGAATGTGGCTCAAACGGTCAGCTCGCGTCGCGGCGAGATTGCGCAGCTCATCGAAACTCTGGCTCTGAACAACTATTTCGCGCTCCAGCAGGTTCATTTTTTCATTCAGAACTGCTGCCAGTGATTTGTCGTTGTAGCCACCGAGCAACTGCCGCTCCAGCCCAGCATAACGTTTGGCGTCGGAAATGCGGTCGGTCTGCATCATTACCCTATAGAAGTTGTTGTCGCGGTCGGCCAGGTCGGCCATAACCAGCTGGGCGCGGTCCATTCTGGAATTGAGCATTTCAAGCTCGTCGGTGAGCCTGACGTTTTCTTTGCGCAGCATCCGCTCCTTGGGCAAATCAATAACACCGTTGAGCAAGAAAAAAGCCGCAGCTCCGAGTGCCAGCGAAGCCAAAACATGGCCTATTGCCGACAGCCGGCGACTCCGGCGCGACGGATATACACGTTCATATCCACCGGTTCGCTCATTATAGCGAAAATAAATCTTCTTACTCATAAACCGACGGCAAATATACAAAATTTCCATGAAAAATATTGCACATTTCAAAAATTCGCCGTAGCTTTGCACCCGTAAAAACATAATACTTGCGATAGTAGCTCAGTTGGTAGAGCATCAGCTTCCCAAGCTGAGGGTCGCGGGTTCGACCCCCGTCTATCGCTCCCTTTATTCA
>CAZGTD010000029.1:0-23528 GCA_964528425.1 uncultured Bacteroides sp. | reverse complement strand
GGACTCCCTGATTATGAGTCAGGTGCTCTAACCAACTGAGCTATAGGACCGGGCTGTTAAGCGGGTGCAAAGTTAGAAATAAATTTTGGAATTTCCAAATATTTTTTGTAACTTTGCACCGTTACAGTAAGTAAATTCTCTTGCTGAAACGTTTTAATACACGAGTATATTTTCAACTATTCCCGTCAGGTTTTGCAGTTAAGTTACCCTCGAAGTTTTGCGGGTTCTTTTTAAAATCCCTCATTTCCAAATTTGAATTAAGTGTCTGCACGGCCTGCGATGTGAATTAAAATTATATGGAAAAAAATTATAAGTTAGACCAACTTGAAAGTATGAGTGTTGAGCAGCTCTCGGAGATTGCCAAGGAATTCGGCATCACGAAAGTCAACACAAATGACCCGCAATCTATTGCCTTCCAAATCATTGACGCAGCCGCCCTGGCCGCATCGGTCAACACTCCCGAAAAGGAGCCGAAGCGCCGCGGCCGGAAACCAAAGGCTGCTAAGGATCCGGAGCAAACGCCCGGCAATATTGAACCGGAAGCCTCTGCAGAAGCTCCGGTCAAGAAAAAACGTGGACGCAAGTCAAAAGCTGAACTGGAGGCCGCTAAAGCTGCCGCCGAAATCCAGAATCAAACTGAGAACTCAGAGGAGCAGCCCACTGCTGAAGCTGTAGAAAAGAAGAAACGTGGACGCAAGCCTAAAGTCGACAAAGAACGTGAGCAGCAGGCCCAACCTGCTACTGAACCCTCCGCTGAAGGATTGACGGAAGAGCCTGCCGCAACGTCGCCGGCCCCGACATCGAGCTTGAGCGAATTCTTCCCGGTAGTTAAAACCAAAGGAGGCAAGCAATTCAAGCCGCGCAGTGAGCGCGAGCGTGAGGCGGCAAAAGAGCAGCAGATGCAGCAAGCTGAAGATAATGTTGAAGCGCCCCGCCAATCTCAGCAGCAACCACCTCAGCAAATTCAGCAACAAAACAAAAAGAATAAAAAACAGCGCCAACTGCAACAGCAGCAACAGCTCGAACAACTTGCAAAATTCGAAGGCATAATTGAAGCCGGCGGTGTTTTAGATGTTGAACCCCAGGGTTTCGGATTCCTGCGTTCAAGCGACTACAACTATATGCCGTCGCCCGACGACGTTTTGGTGCCCCAGCAGATTGTTAAACAGTTTGGTCTGAAAGAGGGCGACGTTGTCGATGCTCGCGTACGTCCGCCCCACGAAGGTGAAAAGCACTTCATACTGTCGGAAGTAACGGCTGTTAACGGCCGTGATCCCCGCTACGTTCGCGACCGCCAGAACTTCGAGCACCTCACTCCCCTTTTCCCTGATGAAAAGTTCCGTTTGTGTGGCTCGCCGATGACCACCAACCTGTCGACCCGCGTAGTTGATATGTTCGCCCCCATAGGCAAAGGCCAGCGCGCACTTATTGTGGCTCCTCCAAAAACCGGTAAAACAATTCTGCTGAAGGACATAGCTAATGCCATCGCCGAGAACCATCCGGAAACATACATTATGATTCTGCTCATCGACGAACGCCCCGAAGAAGTTACCGACATGAAGCGTACCGTTAATGCCGAAGTAATTGCATCGACCTTCGACGAACCCGCCGACCGCCACGTTAAAATTGCCGGTATAGTGCTCGAAAAGGCCAAACGCATGGTCGAGAGCGGCCACGATGTGGTTATTCTTCTCGACTCGATTACCCGCCTCGCACGCGCTTATAACACCGTAGCTCCCGGCTCGGGCAAGATTCTTTCGGGTGGTGTGGATGCCAATGCCCTTCAGAAGCCCAAACGCTTCTTCGGTGCAGCCCGAAATATTGAAAACGGCGGCTCGCTGACCATTATCGCTACTGCCCTGACCGAAACCTCGTCGAAAATGGACGAAGTTATTTTCGAAGAGTTCAAGGGAACCGGCAATATGGAGCTGCAACTCAACCGCACCCTGTCGAACAAACGCGTATTCCCGGCAGTCGACATCATGGCCTCGTCGACCCGCCGCGATGACCTTCTGCTGCCCAAAGAAACAATCAGCCGCATGTGGATTCTGCGTCGCTTCCTTTCCGACCGCAATCCGATTGAAGCAATGGAATTTATCAAAGACCGCATGGAGCGCACCCAAAGCAACGACGAGCTGCTGCGAACCATGAGCGAATAAAAAGCGTTTTAAAGACATGGAAACAACACGTCAAGCAAAAATATCGCGCCTCCTTCAGAAGGAGCTCAGCGAAATCTTTCGCCGCGAAACGGCGAAACTGTCAGGCACTCTCGTAACGGTCAGCTCCGTAAAGGTTTCTCCCGACCTTAGTATTGCAAAGGCCTATCTGTCGGTATTCCCTTCGGAAAAGGCTCTTGAAATTATCGAGAACGTTAACCATACGGCAAAAACCATCCGCTACGAACTGGCTGAACGCGTTCGCTTTCAGCTGCGTCGCTGTCCGGAACTCCAGTTCTATCTCGACGATTCGATAGACTATCTGGAAAACATTGACCGCCTGCTCGGCGAGAAGCCCGTTGCGCAATAATTGGTAGCCTTCCGCATTGCCCGGCGCTACCTTTTTGCGCCTAAGTCACACTCGGCTGTCAACATCATCGCTGCAGTAGCGATGTGTGGCATCGCCTTGGCCACTACCGCTCTGGTAGTGGTCATGAGCGTTTTTAACGGTTTTCACTCAATGATTTCCAAGCGTCTGTCGGTTCTGGAGCCGCCCTTGGCCGCCGTTGCCATTGAAGGCAAGACCATTTCGGGGGTTGATTCTCTGGTTCGCACGCTTGAGGCTGACAAAGCAATCAAAATCGCTTCGCCGGTTATTGAAGAACGCGCATTGGCCGGCTCCGGCGGCCGCCAGCAGGCAATAAGGCTGCGGGGCATACGCCCGGAGCTCTATAACCTGTTTGACACTATCTGCCCAACCGGAACTCCGTGGGATGATTATTATCCCGGACGCCCCGGCGGAATTGTAAGTGTTGGCGTCGCCAACGCACTCGACCTGCCTATCGGGGCCGAACAGCTGCTGGAAATATATGTGCCCCGCCGCATAGGCCGCATAAATCCGGCGAACCCCATGGCGGCATTTAGAGCCGACACCATTGCACCCTCGGCTCTATTCGTAACCAATCAGTCTGAACTGGACTTAGATTTGGTTTACGTTCCCTACTCCCTTGCAGCCGATTTATTGCAGTTAGGCGATGAAGCCACTGAAATCTACATATATCCTTCCGCCAATGAAACCGAAGCTCAGGCGGCAGCCGAAAGAATCTTAGGGGACCAAGCTCAGGTAAAGACGATGCTTCAACGCCAGGGAGCAACATTCCAGATTGTCAATATGGAAAAATGGATGACATTTCTGCTGCTTGGCTTCATTTTGCTGATTGCATCATTCAACGTTATTTCATCACTTTCGCTGCTCATTATCGAAAAAGAATCCAATGCACGGATGCTAACAGCGCTCGGTGCATCAGACAATATGGTCCGTAATATATATTGCTGGGTAGGTGCGCTAATAACCGGTGCCGGCACCATTTTCGGACTAATTTGCGGCAGCCTGCTCGCCATTGGTCAGGAACACTTCGGCTGGGTAAAGCTTGCCGGCGATGCTGCGCAACTGACAATGACCGCCTATCCCGTGGCTTTTAATGCTGTTGACCTCGTTGCCGTAGCCGCCCTCTCGCTTATCACCGGCGCCATTACTACGACCCTGGCCACGCGCTTCCGCTAAATTTTTAATTATCGGAAATTTTTCGTACCTTTGAAGTCGTAATAAACCCAACAATTATTTGCAAATTATTGATGAATAAATTTTTATCGGTTCTTTTGGCTTCGGCGTCAATTATAAGCTCGACTGCCGAAGTTAAAATCGATTCCTGGGGCGCAGCGCAGCCCATCAGCGTGCGTACGCCGTTTATGAACGATTCCATTTCTCCCAAAGGCGAAAAATATAATTCTTTTGACCTGCTCAGGTCGCGCATAAAACCTGAAATTCCGGTTGCTCAAACCGTGGCCGACACTGCCGGCATCATCAGTCTCAGCCCGGCTCCTGCCAACAAAGCCACTCTTCAATTATTAAAAACAAACATCCGTTCAGACCGATTCGCAAAAGGCAAACTGAAAGTCACCAGCCAGTTGCCGTTTATTATCGAACTCAACGGCCGGGAACTCGCCTCGAAAACCTCGGTTGAAAAAGATTCGCTTACGTCGGCCTCCGAATCATCGGCCGAGTTGCGTCTTGAACCTGAACACGATGGAGTGTTAACTGTCAAACTGCTGGCGCTGGCCACTGATTCGGTCGCTAACCCGACCTTCAAAGCCGTTTTTGAACCTGACTCGCAGTTTGAGAATGCGTCGGTGGTTTGCGGCCCGGAACTTTTGCGTCGTTTCAATCTCGACGACACTGAATTCGGTAACCGTGTCAGCGGCCTTTCAATGAGTCCCGACGGAAAATATCTGATAACCAGATTCTGGAACAAATATTCCCTCACCAGAAACCAGACATTTGCTACCCTGACGGACCTGAAGTCAGGAAAAATCATAAACGCCAACCTCGCGTCCGGCTCAAAATGGATGCCTAAAGGTTCAACCCTATATATGACTCAAACCGCAGCCGAAGGCTACGACCTGTATAAAATAAATCCGGTAACGGGCCAACAAACCATTGTGGCCGAAGGCATCCCTACCGACCAGTTCACCTGGAGCCCTGACGAAACCTGCTTTTACTACACCTACGACGACGAAGGAGTAAAAGAGCAAGGTCCACTGCGCCGCTACGCTACACCCGACGACCGTATGCCCGGCGATCGTACGCGCTCATTTATAGTCCGCTACACTCCCGAAACCGGCATTTCCGAACAATTGACTTTCGGCAACCACTCAACATCGCTCAACTCAATCAGCCCCGACGGGCGCAAACTTCTATGCTCCACCAGCTCAGAAGACCCGACGGTGCGCCCTTTCTACCGCAACGCATTCTATATCCTTGACCTGGAAACCCTGACGGCCGACACTATTGTTGCTCCCGGCCCGGCTTTCGTAAACTATGGAATTTTCTCCCCGTCGGGCAACGAAGTGCTTTTCCTCGGTTCTCCGTCGGCCTTCAATGAACTCGGCAAAAATTGCGGTAACCATCCGATTGCCAACGACTTCGACATTCAGATTTATATAATGGACCTGAAAACCCGCCAGGTTACCCCAATGTCGAAAACATTTGATCCAAACGTTGAAGATATTCTTTGCTGGAACCGCATCGACAACAAAATCTATCTTCGCGCCGAGGAAGGCTTCGGCCAAACTCTCTATTCGCTCGACCCCAAAACCGGGGTTTACACAAAACTGCCTACCGAAATTGAAAATATTGCGGCAGCAACAATGGGCGATGACCAGACAGCAACGATAGCATACATGGGCCACGGTTACCATTACGCCTGGAAGGCCTGTCTGCTCGACTTGAAAAAGGGACGCAACACCGTTCTGGCTGACCCGCGAGCCGAAGATTTGGCCAAGATTAACTTAGGCGAGGTTGAACCCTGGACCTTTACTGCTTCCGATGGAACTGAAATTGACGGTATGGTCTGCTTTCCTCCCGATTTTGACCCGTCGAAGAAATATCCGCTGATTGTTTACTACTATGGCGGCACTTCACCCTCGACAAAGACAATTACCCACCCCTATACCCCCCAGCTTTTTGCCTCGCGCGACTACATTGTTTATGTACTGAACCCGTCGGGAACCACCGGCTACGG
The DNA here is from genome assembly GCA_964528425.1 of uncultured Bacteroides sp. Taxonomy (GTDB): domain Bacteria; phylum Bacteroidota; class Bacteroidia; order Bacteroidales; family Muribaculaceae; genus UBA3263. The sequence goes on along the minus strand of CAZGTD010000029.1, from coordinate 17,791 downwards.
TCAGGAATTCTCCGCCCGCCACGTCAACGCATGGGGTAAACAAACCGCCAACGATATCATCGAGGGAGTTCAGAAGTTCTATCGCACCCACGAATATGTCGACTCAACAAAAATCGGATGTCTCGGTGCATCCTATGGCGGCTTCATGACTCAGTATCTCCAAACGCTCACCCCAATGTTTTCAGCTGCAGTCAGCCATGCCGGCATATCGAACGTCACCTCCTATTGGGGCGAAGGTTACTGGGGCTATTCTTATAATGGTGTTGCCGCCGCCGACTCCTACCCCTGGTCCGACCCCGAGCTCTTCACAAAACAGGGGTCGCTGTTCAACGCCGACAAAATCAACACCCCCTTGCTTCTGCTCCACGGCACTGCCGACACCAACGTACCCATCGGCGAAAGCATCCAGCTTTTCAACGCCTTGCGCATTCTGGGCAAACCCGTAGAATTTATTTCAGTCGATGGCGAGAACCACTTTATATCCGACTATCCCAAACGAATTCTCTGGCATAACTCAATCATGGCATGGTTTGAACGCTGGCTCAAAGACGACCCGAGCTGGTGGAACGACCTATATCCCGAACGCAACCTCTAAAAATCCGGTTATGAACGATTTTTTCGTAGTTCTAAAACGATTCGTATCGCCATATAAGAAGTATCTGGTACTGAACGTTATGTTCAACCTGCTGGCAGCGTTCATGACGCTGTTTTCCTTCGCGTTGATCATACCCATTCTTCAGATGCTCTTCGAGGTCAATACCCAGGTTTACGAATGGATGCCAGTAACGTGGGATAATATGAAAACCACGTTAATCAACGATTTCTACTACTTTGTTCAGCAAACAATCTTCGCCCACGGCCAATCTGCAACCCTGGCCATGCTCGGGTTGCTTCTGGTTGTAATGACCGGTCTGAAATGCGGAACTGCCTATCTGGCCTCTTATTTCATCATTCCGATGCGCTCGGGCGTTGTTCGCGACATCCGCAACACCATCTACGACAAAGTGGTTTCCCTGCCGATCGGGTTCTTTACCAACGAACATAAGGGCGACGTAATCGCCCGCATGACAGGCGACGTTTCAGCCGTCGAGAACTCTATAATGCAGTCGATAGACCTTATGTGTAAGAACCCCCTGATGATTATTGCATGTTTAACCATGATGATTGTTATCAGCTGGCAGCTTACACTCTTCGTTTTAATTCTTCTGCCACTTGCCGGCTACATTATGGGCACTGTTGGCCGAAAACTCAAGGCTGACTCCCTGGCAACCCAAAATAAGTGGGGCAACGTAATGAGCAACATTGAGGAAACTCTCGGCGGACTGAGAATTATCAAAGCATTCGTGGCGGAAGATAAAGTCAGCAAGCGCTTCCACCGCCAGAGCCAGGAGCTTTATAAACTCTCTAACTCCTTGGCCCGGCGCCAGAGCCTCGCCCACCCCATGAGCGAATTTCTCGGCACAATTACAGTGGCCATTGTCCTATGGTTCGGCGGACAGCTGATTCTTTCGGGCCATACCTCACTCGATGCCTCGGAGTTTATCTACTACATGGTTATCTTCTATTCGATAATCAATCCGGTCAAAGAGGTTTCGCGCGCATCGTATGCTATTAGGGCAGGTATGGCGTCGCTCGACCGCGTTGACCTGATTCTATCGGCAAAAAACAACATTGTCGACCCCGAAAAGCCGAGCTACATTAAAAACCTGCAAGGCGATATCAAATACGAAAACGTAAAGTTTAGCTACGACGGCGAAACGCAAGTGGTTAAGGACGTGAATCTTCACATTCCCGCCGGAGCGACAGTTGCCCTTGTCGGACAATCCGGCTCGGGCAAGAGCACGATGGCCGACCTGCTTCCGAGATTCTATGATGTTCAGAGCGGCAAAATAACCATCGACGGAATCGATGTGCGTGACCTTCCGGTCAAACATCTCCGTTCGTTCATGGGCAACGTTAATCAGGAGGCTATTCTTTTTAACGATACTGTTTACAACAACATCACTTTCGGGGTTGAAAATGCGACTCCCGAGCAGGTTGAAGCAGCAGCCCGCATTGCCAATGCCCATGAATTCATTACCGAGATGGAACATGGCTACAACACCTACATCGGCGACCGCGGCTGCCGCCTTTCGGGCGGTCAACGTCAGCGTTTGTCAATTGCACGAGCAATACTAAAAAATCCCCCCATACTGATTCTCGACGAAGCTACCTCGGCCCTTGATTCCGAAAGCGAACACCTGGTACAAGAGGCGCTTGACCGCCTGCTTGAAGGGCGCACCACGCTGGTGATTGCCCACCGCCTTTCAACCATCAGAAATGCCGACCTGATCGCAGTTATGAGCGAAGGCGAAATAATTGAATCAGGAACCCACGACGAACTGATGGCTAAGAACGGAACATACGCCAAGCTCGTTGAGATGCAACAACTCCGATAATAAAATCTAAAAGCTTATGAACGCAATAATAACCGGGCGCATCGATGCCCTCCGCACCAAAATGGCAGCTGCCGAAGTTGCAGCAACCATAATTCCTCATACAGACCCCCACCAGAGCGAATATCTTGCCGAACATTGGCAGGTTCGCCAGTGGCTGAGCGGCTTCACCGGCTCTGCAGGCACCCTTGTAGTAACTGCCGATACCGCACTTCTCTGGACTGACTCACGCTACTTCCTGCAGGGCGCGCAACAGCTCGAAGGAACCGGCATCATTTTAATGAAAGATGGACTGCCCGGAACTCCGTCGATCGAATCGTGGCTTATATCCAACCTCGCTGCCGGCTCAACAGTTGGAGTAGACGGAATGGTGTTTTCGGTCAACGATGTTAAGCGCATGAATGCGGCCTTTGAACCCAAAGGCATTACCCTCGACACCAACTTCGCCCCCATTGCCGACCTGTGGAACGGACGTCCGGAGCTGCCCAACGATTCGCTCTATGTCCACGACGTTAAATATGCCGGCGAGGCCGCAACCTCAAAAATCGAACGCATACTGCAGGCTGCCGGGGCTAACGGAGCTGACTCGCTTTTTATTTCCGCGCTCGACGAAATAGCCTGGATTCTCAACGTCCGCTCGGCCGACGTTGCCTGCAACCCGGTTGCCACTGCGTTCCTCTACCTGTCGGAAGGACGCAAAGTGATTTTCATCAGCGCTGATAAAATTGATGAAAAAACAGGCGAATACCTTGCCTCAATCGGCGTTGAGACTCAACCTTACGATAGTGTTGCCCGATTCCTGGCCCTACTGCCTAAAGGCTCCAAAGTTTATATTGAACCTGCCCGAACCGCATATACCCTTGCATCAATCTTAGGCGACCATGCAGTCGAAGGCGCATCGCTCATTGCACTGCCCAAGTCAATAAAAAACCTGACTCAGATTCAAGGAACCCGTAATGCTATGGCACGCGACGGCGTAGCTCTCGTTAAGCTCTTTATGGAAATAGAGCGACGTCTGGCCTCAGGCGAAAAACTTACTGAACTCGACTGCGACACTCTCGGCACCCGTTTCCGCTCGGAAGGAGCAATGTATGTTGACAATTCCTTCGAGATGATTGCCGGTTATGGCCCTCACGGAGCTATTGTTCACTATAGCGCGACGCCTGAGACCTCATCAACCATCGAGCCCAACGGCCTGCTGCTTATCGACAGCGGTGCCCAATATCTCGACGGCACAACCGACATTACACGCACCGTGGCTCTCGGAACGCCTAACAAACAGGAAAAAGAAGACTTCACTTTAGTCATGAAGGGCCACATTGCAATTGCAACCGCCGTGTTCCCCGAAGGCACTACCGGTCATCAGCTCGATGCCTTGGCCCGCATTGCCCTTTGGAAACATGGCATGACATACCTCCATGGCACCGGCCACGGTGTCGGCCACTTCCTGAACGTTCACGAAGGCCCCCAGAGCATTCGCCTCAACTACGTTCCGACCCCGCTGCAGCCCGGAATGATAACTTCCGATGAACCCGGACTTTACCGCGCCGGAGTTCACGGCATCCGCTGCGAGAATCTGGTTCTGTGCGTTCCTTCGCCACTGAGTAACGAAGAATTCGGCAATTTCTACGCTTTTGAACCATTAACAATGTTCCCCTTCGACCGCTCGCTGTTTGAACTCTCGCTGATGAGCGACGAAGAAATCGCCTGGGTCAACGACTATCATAGCGTCGTTCGCCACACGCTGCTTCCACTTCTTGAAAATGAAAACCAGCGTCAATGGCTAATCGAAAAAACCGAACCGCTATGCCGTTGATTATTCCGGTCAGGGGATTCACCCCGAAGGTTGGCAAAGGATGCTTTATCGCCGAGAACGCGACTCTGATTGGCGACGTTACTCTCGGCGATGAATGCTCCGTTTGGTTCAATACTGTTTTGCGCGGCGATGTAAATACAATCACGATAGGTAACCGCGTAAATATTCAGGACGGCTCGGTTCTTCACACTCTCTATGAGAAATCAACCATAGAAATAGGCAACGACGTCAGCATCGGCCACAACGTAACCCTTCATGGCTGTAAAATTCGCGACTACGCGCTGATCGGCATGGGAGCCGTTGTTATGGACGATGCGGAGGTTGGCGAAGGGGCCATAGTTGCGGCCGGTTCGGTAGTCCTGAGCCGAACAGTCATCGGCCCGGGAGAACTGTGGGGCGGTGCACCCGCCAAATTCATCAAAAACGTTGACCCTGAGCAATCCAAAACGCTGAATCAGCGCATCGCCCATAACTACCTGATGTACTCCAGATGGTACACCGACCCCGAATAAAGCCCTATATCGGTTTCTTTATCGTCGCGGTCATTGCTTTTACATGCATGTGCTATCTGCCATTGGCCGAAGCACATGCACTCAACGGCAGGCATCTGCCTATGCGTCTGTCGCTGCTCATTGTCGACGCAATAACGATTTTTGCGCCCTATTGGCTGCTGCCACGACGAACGCGATGGACAACTCTTATCCCGTTATGGCTGATTGCCCTGTGGTTTACCGGTTGCATCTGGTACTACAGATTCTGGGGTGATTTCCCGGATATAACTACCTTATTTTTTGTCAGCAACCTCAATGCCGAACTTTTCAATAGCATTGCCGGTCTTTGGCATTGGCGCGACGCGGCAATATTACTATTTCCTGCTATCGTAACAACCTGCTACTTTTTAAACCGCAAAGCCATTGAGCAGGAAACCCTTTCGGCAAAAAAACGGATAACCGCCATAATCCTATCGGTAGTTTGCTTTGCAGCCGGGCAAGTGACCTATTCCGTAGTTATGCGGCGTTATTTTAATCAGCAAAAAGTCGCCTTTGATATGCAGCAGGCAACTTATATGCGGCTGGTCAATACCAACTCGGTTCAAACGCACTCAATCCGCATTAACGGCATAGTTGCTCACTACATAGCATCTGCAATCTACGCCTATGAAACATTGACCGTTACCCGCTCGCTTTCGGAGGATGAAAAAAACCAAATATTAACTTTCTTGTCGGATTCCGAGTTTCCAGTTGCTCTTTCTGATTCGCTGCAAAGCATCAATTCCGGCAAAAACATAGTTTTAATAGTTGTTGAATCGCTGAATGCATCGGTAATCAATGCGTCGTGTAACGGCCGACCGGTTGCGCCTACCCTATTGGCTTTGAGCTCCTCCGATTCTGTTTTTGCGGCCCTCGACGTTGAAACTCAAACCCGCTTCGGAGGGTCCGGCGACGGACAGCTGTTGGCCAATACCGGACTCTACCCCTTGCCGCGCTTTTCTACTTCCTTGCTGCTTGGAAGCAAAAACACCTTTCCGGGGCTTCCGAGACTTTTAGGCAGGAAGGAGAATATAGCAATCTTTGCCGACTCCAATCAGTCGTGGAACGAAAAGGAAACCTTCGTTAACTTCGGGTTCAGCAAGGTTTTGAGTAATCTGGATTACAAGACAACCCTTCGTCAGCTTGGGTCAGACGCCGCTATGTTTCAAATTGCCGATTCCATTCTGCCAACGCTCCGACAGCCTTTTATGCTGGAGCTGCTGACAACGTCGATGCATATTCCTTTCGACGATCCGGAAATACCCTCATCCATGATACCCGCCTGGATAACCCGCCCCGACGGCTCGGTAGGTCCAACCGAGAAATACTACCGCATGGTCAACTATTTCGATTCGGCCCTGGCTCGGTTTATTGAAAATCTCAAGATAAGGGGCCTTTACGACAATACTATAATTTTTATTGTGTCAGACCACGCCCAAAATGTTGTTACCGGCTATCGGCTTCCCGACGAGAGCATGGTATTTATGGCATTGAATACCGGAATAGGAGAAAAAATCGATCGACGGGTTGGCCAGGTTGATGTTTTCCCGACCATATTGCAGCTCGCCGGTGCGGGCAATTCGGTTATCTGGAAAGGAGCCGGCACCTCAATGCTCGGCCCTGCAAAAACCGAACAACAGACCGACTTTGCAAAAAAAATTTCAGAACTGATCCTCCGCAGCGATTTTTTTAAGGAAAAAATTTGCACCGAATAATTATTTTTTTCGTAACTTTGCGCCCATGATTGAGGTAGGTTTCACCAAAATGCATGGTCTCGGTAATGACTACATATATTTTACCGAGCTACCCTGCCCCCCCGAAAAATTACCCCAATTGAGTCGCGAACTCTCGGATCGTCACTGCGGAATAGGCGGTGACGGTTTAATTTTAGCCCTGCCATCAGAGGTTGCGGATTTCCGGATGAGGATTTTCAATGCCGACGGCTCCGAAGCAAAAATGTGTGGCAACGGCTCGCGATGTGTGGGCAAGCTCGTTTATGACCTCGGCCTGACTAATAAAACAACCCTGACTCTTGAAACCTTGTCGGGTATTAAAACCCTTCGCCTCTATCCTGACGCCAACAATCGGATTGAAAGCGTAGAGGTTGATATGGGCTACGGCAAGGTACACGCTCCCGTTGAGCTCGACGGCTTCAGCCTTTATCCGGTGAATGTTGGCAACCCCCATGGAGTAACATTTATAGAATGTGACCCTGATGAGTTCGACGTTCACCGTTTCGGTCCCCGTCTCGAAAACAATCCTTATTGGGCAGACCGCGCCAACATCGAGTTCGCCCGCATTATTGACAAAACAACCATAAAAATGAGGGTTTGGGAACGTGGCAGCGGTGAAACCATGGCGTGCGGCACCGGTGCCTGCGCAACCGCCCTCGCCGCATATAGCGCGGGCCTCACCGATAGTGTTGTCAACATTATCTTGCCCGGAGGAACATTGAAAATTGAGATTCTAACGAACAATAAAATATTGATGACCGGCCCGGCCACTACGGTGTTCAGCGGAAAAATTCTAATTTGACCCAACGATATGATCAAGGCAAACGCAAACTTCAGCCAATTGACTCCGAGTTACCTATTCTCAACGGTTGCGCGAAAGATTGCTGCCTTCAGGGATGCGAACCCCGAAGTTGAAATCATTAAAATGAGTATCGGCGACGTTACCCGGCCGATATGTGCTGCTGCGGTTGACGCCCTTCGTTCGGCAGCCAACGAAATGGCAACTCCGGAAGGGTTCCATGGCTACGGACCCGAACAAGGCTACGATTTTCTGAGAGATGCCGTGGCCAAAGGCGATTATCGGGAACTTGGAATCTCGGCCGATGAAATCTTTATTTCCGATGGAGCGAAAAGCGATATCGGTAACTTCGGCGACATACTGTCGGCAGATGCCACGGTTGCCGTTACCGACCCTGTGTATCCGGTATATGTCGACACCAACCTCATGGCCGGGCGCAAAATTCAATTTTTGCCATGCACGGCATCAAACGGCTTCGTTCCTGAATTGCCCCAAGGGACTGCTCCCGACATCATTTATCTTTGCTATCCCAACAATCCCACCGGCACAACCCTTACGCGAAGCCAACTCAAAAAATGGGTTGATTACGCCCTTGAAAACCGTTCGCTCATTCTGTTCGACTCAGCCTACGAGATTTTTATAACCGAGCCTGATGTTCCCCACTCCATCTACGAAATTCCAGGAGCAAAAAAATGCTGCGTAGAGTTTCGCTCATTCAGCAAAACGGCAGGTTTCACCGGCTTGAGATGCGGCTACACTGTGGTGCCCCGCGAACTTCAAGATTCTGATGGGATTTCGCTCCACGACCTATGGTTGCGCCGCCAAACGACAAAATTCAACGGTGCATCCTATCCGATTCAGCGTGCAGCAGCCGCAATTTACACGCCGCAAGGGAAAAAACAAATTCGCGAAACCGTTGACTATTACCTGACGAATGCACGTCTGCTCCGAAGCGGCCTTCAAAACCTCGGCTTCCAAAACTTCGGCGGAGTGAACGCTCCATACATCTGGCTGAAAACCCCTCAGGGTATAAGCTCGTGGGAGTTTTTCGACCTTATGCTAACGCGCTGCGGGGTTGCGTGCACCCCGGGGGTCGGATTCGGACCGTCGGGCGAGGGTTATGTGCGCCTAACTGCGTTCAACTCTCTCGAAAACACCCGAAAAGCAATTAAACGACTCGAAAACTTAAAAATTTAACTGATTTTATATGCTACGATTCAAAGTTGTTGACGAAGCCTTTAACCGCAAGGCGCGCCCTGTTGAGATTCCCGCCGAACGTCCGGAAACCTACTATGGCAAGTATGTTTTCAATCGTAAAACCATGTTTGAATACCTGCCGAAAAAGACCTACGACGCACTTGTCAATGCCATCGACAACAAACAACCGCTGCCTATGGACGTGGCCGACAGCGTGGCCGAAGGTATGAAGCGCTGGGCAATCGACAACGGCGCCCGCCACTATACACACTGGTTCCACCCCCTAACCGACGGCACGGCCGAGAAACATGACGCGTTTATCGACCATGACGGCAAAGGCGGAGTAGTTGAAAACTTCTCCGGTAAACTGCTCGTTCAGCAAGAACCTGATGCAAGTTCATTCCCTAACGGTGGTATTCGCAACACCTTTGAAGCCCGCGGTTATTCCGCTTGGGATATTTCTTCTCCCGCCTTCATTCTCGACAAAACACTCTGCATTCCAACAATCTTCATTTCATATACCGGCGAATCGCTTGACTACAAAACTCCACTGCTGCGCGCCCTTAATGCAGTCGACGTTGCCGCCACACGCGTTGCCCGCTACTTCGACCCGCAGGTAAACCATGTTATCAGCTACCTGGGCTGGGAGCAGGAATACTTTCTGGTTGACGAAGCCCTCTATAATGCACGCCCCGACCTGATGCTCACCGGCCGCACACTCATGGGCCACGAAAGCGCCAAGAACCAGCAGCTCGAAGACCATTACTTCGGAGCCATTCCCTCGCGCGTCGAAGCCTTTATGCTCGACCTCGAGCTGGAATGTCACCGCCTGGGCATCCCCGCCAAGACACGCCATAACGAGGTAGCCCCCAACCAGTTTGAGCTTGCCCCGGTTTTCGAAGAAACAAATCTGGCCAACGACCATAACCTGCTGCTGATGGGTGTTATGAACGAAGTGGCCCGCCGCCATAATTTCCGCGTTCTGCTCCACGAAAAACCCTTTGACGGCATAAACGGTTCCGGCAAACATAATAACTGGAGCCTCGGCACCGACCGCGGGCGCCTGCTTTTCGCTCCCGGCAAAACCGCGCGCGAAAACCTGGAATTCCTCGCATTCATAGCCAATGTTTTCGCCGCAGTGCATTCCCACAACGGACTGCTTAAAGCGTCGATAATGTCAGCCACCAATGCGCACCGTCTCGGAGCTAACGAAGCTCCGCCCGCTATAATTTCTATCTTTATGGGTTCGCGCCTCTCGTCAATTCTCGACGGGCTCGAAAAACTCTCGGCTTCCGACCTTGAAAACCTTTCAGGCAAAGAAGGAATGAGCCTCGGTCTGAACCAGATTCCGGAAATTATGCTCGATAATACCGACCGCAACCGCACGTCGCCCTTCGCATTCACCGGCAACCGATTCGAATTCCGTGCCGTAGGTTCCAGCGCCAACTGCGCCTCGGCCATGATTGCCCTGAATGCAGCAGTTGCCGACCAGCTCAATAGTTTTGCCGACAAGGTTGATGCAGCAGTAGCATCCGGTATCAACCCGACCGAAGCGATTCTCAGCGAAATCAAATCGCTCGTAAAGGCCCATCGCGCCATAGTTTTCGACGGCAACGGCTATTCCGACGAATGGAAAGCAGAAGCTCAGCGACGCGGACTTGACTGCGAGACCTCGGCCCCGAAAATTTTCGACGCCTACCTGTCGAAAAACAGCATCGACATGTTCCGCCGCACAAAAGTGTTCAGCAAAGTGGAACTCGAAGCACGCAACGAGGTTAAATGGGAAATGTATACCAAAAAAATCCAGATTGAAGCCCGTGTGCTCGGCGATCTTGCCATCAACCATGTGGTTCCGGTAGCAACCCGCTACCAGTCGGTGCTTCTCGACAACCTTTATAAAATCAAGCAACTTTTCCCAGCCGAGAAATGCGAGAAAATTTCGGCCCAGGATCTTGCGGCTATCGAGCGCATTTCGGAACACATTGCCATTATCCGCGCCGAAGTCGAAGCGATGGTCGAGGCCCGTAAAGTTGCCAACCGCATTGAAAACGAACGAGAAAAAGCTCTTGCATATCACGATACAGTGCTTCCCCACATGGACGTTATCCGCTACAACATCGACAAACTCGAGCTTGATGTCGACGACGAAATGTGGCCGCTGCCCAAATATCGCGAACTTCTCTTTATCCGCTAAATGGAACAACTGAAACATGAGTGTGGAGTAGCCATGATCCGGCTACTCAAGCCCCTTGATTACTATCGCCGGAAATATGGCACCGCTCAGTGGGCGCTCAATAAGCTCTATCTGCTTATGGAGAAGCAACACAACCGCGGTCAGGAGGGTGCCGGCATCGGTGTTGTGAAAATCAACACCGAGCCGGGCAACGAGTACGTATTTCGCGAACGCGCCCTCGGTCCGGGAGCCATAACGGAAATATTTGAAGCTGCCCGCAAAACCATCGTTGAGGAAGGCAACGAAGAAAATGCGCCCTTCATCGGCGATATATATATGGGCCACCTGCGCTACTCCACAACCGGCAAATCAGGAATCAGCTACGTCCATCCTTTTCTAAGACGCAACAACTGGAAAAGCCGGAATCTGTTGCTTTGCGGCAACTTCAATCTTACTAATGTTGACGAAGTTTTCGACTCAATAGTTGCAACCGGTCAACATCCGCGTTTCTATGGCGACACTGTTGTGTTGCTTGAACAGCTCGGCTATGCGCTCGACCAGGAAAACCAGCGTCTGTTTCGCCTTCTGCGGTCGGAACTCGACGAGCCGCAACTGTCGCGGGCCATTGAAGACGGCCTCGACATCGGCCGCATACTCCGCGCTACGGCGCCCACATGGGACGGCGGATTCGTTATTTGCGGAGCAACCGGATCGGGCGACATGTTTGCCGTGCGCGACGCAAAAGGCATTCGTCCGGCATTCTACTTCTCCAACGACGAGGTGGTTGTTCTCGCTTCGGAGCGGCCCGTCATACAGACAGTTTTCAACGTTGCCCGCAGCGACGTTAAGGAACTTGAGCCCGGCTGCGCGCTGATTGTCACCAACGACCTCAAAATCAGCATTGAGCGTATCCTCCCGGAATTGAAGCCTGAAAAATGCTCGTTTGAGCGTATCTACTTCTCCCGAGGGTCGGACGCCGATATATATCGCGAACGAAAAGCACTTGGCCATAACCTTTCGGCCGCAATTCTTAAAGCGGTTAATAACGACTTTGCCAATACTGTTTTCTCCTTTATCCCCAACACGGCCGAAGTTGCCTTTATAGGAATGGTTGAAGGAATGGAGCAAGCCCTCAACAAAGAGAAAACATCGCTCATTCTTAAACTTCAGCAAAAGGGCGCCCTCGACCCTGAAAAGCTTACCGAGATAATGGGTCAGCGCCTGCGAATTGACAAAGTAGCCATAAAAGACATTAAGCTGCGCACGTTCATTGCCGAAGGAGCCGGACGCGACGAACTGGCGGCGCACGTCTATGACGTTACCTACGGTTGCGTTCGCAACGGAATTGACAATCTCGTTGTTATCGACGACTCCATAGTGCGCGGAACTACCTTGAAACAGTCAATACTGACTATGCTTTCGCGACTTCATCCGCGAAAAATCGTTATAGTAAGTTCGTCGCCTCAGGTAAGGTATCCCGACTGCTATGGCATCGACATGAGCCGCATGACCGACTTCATTGCCTTCAAGGCTGCAGTTGAGCTGCTGCGCGAACGCTCAATGGAGAATATTCTTGACGAAACTTACAGATTATGTATTGAACGTCCCGATGAAGAAAATTGGGTTAAGCGCGTATATCAACCGTTTACAGACAGTGAAATTGCCGATAAAATTGCCAGGATTCTTACTCCCGCCGAGGTTAAGTGTCCGGTTGAAATAGTTTATCAGTCACTTGAGGGACTCCACGCTGCAGTTCCCGACCATAGCGGCGACTGGTACTTTTCGGGCGACTATCCCACCGCAGGGGGCACGCAACTGGTCAACCGGGCGTTTGCCGACTGGTACAAAAAACAACACCTATAACAAGCAGACTAACTGATTGATTCAAAAAGACGGGCGTAATACTCTGCCTTTTTTTCAAGGGCCAGAGGGTAAGCGCGGCTGGTTGATGGCATCCGCCATAGTTTAACTCCTCCGGGACCTTCAACACAATGGCCCATTTTCGGAGGTTCGGTAGCGGTTAAATCTGCAAGTACCTGCGCAGCTTTCTCGCCGGTAGTGGCTATTGCACGGCATTCGGGCATCCGCGCTAATAAAGCTTGAAGATTTACAGGCTCAACAATTTCAAGAAACTTATCCGACGCGTTGTTCATAAGGCGCCGAACGGCATGGCCCGTATCGCTCAAGGCTATGTGGTGGTCGCTAAGAGTCTGCTTTATGCGGTCTAAGTCAAACTGCTTATGATCGGGCCGGAACAATGCGTAGCGGTCGCCATAGAATATCAGGCCCATCATCGGCCAGAAGTCGTTGGTTCGGTTCGGGTAATAAAAATCCATTGACCAACGTTTCGGCTGGGGCGGGAAAGTGCCCATGATCAACACCTGCGCTCCCGCGGGCACAAACGGTTCAAACGGATGATACTCTAATTCCATATATACTTAACAACCCCGCCGACATGGAGGTTTACTTCCCCATGCGCGAAAGTTCGTAGGCCCGTACCTTCCGGAACAGGTCTGTAGCGAATACGAAGTCAATCAGGGCCTTATTGTCGGAGGTATATATTTCCTGACTCGTGCCAACCCATTCGCGATAACCTTTATTAAGGAAAACTATATTTTCGCCGATACCCAAAACTGAGTTCATGTCGTGAGTATTGATGATGGTAGTTATGTTATACTCGTGGGTTATATCACTGAGCAGTTCGTCGATAAGAATTGAAGTACGCGGGTCAAGACCGGAGTTCGGTTCGTCGCAAAAAAGATATTTAGGATTCAGCGCTATAGCTCGGGCAATTGCCACTCGCTTCTGCATACCGCCGGAGAGTTCCGAAGGATATTTCTTGTCAGCACCTTTAAGATTAACACGTTCCAGACAAAACAAAGCGCGGTCGCGCATCTCGGCCGGAGTCATGTCGGAGAACATAACGAGCGGGAACATTACGTTGCCCAGAACCGTTTCGCTGTCGAAAAGCGCCGACCCTTGAAAGAGCATACCGATTTCCTTACGCAACTCTTTAACCTGCTTGGCATCCATCGTCAGCAAATTGCGCCCGTCGAAAAGAATTTTACCTTTTTCGGGAGTTACGAGGCCCACGATTGATTTAATCATCACTGTTTTACCCGAACCGGACTGTCCGATAACGAGATTTGTCTTTCCGGTGAGAAACTCGCAGGAAACATCGTGTAATATAGTCTTGCCGTCAAACGACTTTGTAATATTCTCTACCTTAATCATTGCAGCAAGAGTTTAGTGAGTACGACGTCGAAAAACAAAATCAGAATCGAAGAATTGACAACCGCTTGGGTCGAGGCCTTACCCACTTCAAGGGCACCCCCTTTGACAAAATAGCCGAAATATGACGACGTAGTGGTTATGATAACGCTGAAAACCAAAGCCTTAATCAGCGAGTACCAAACATACCAGGGATTAAAGAATGCCTGCAGCCCATAAGTAAACTTACTTACGGAAATCATATCCGTAAAATATGCTATGGCCAAACCGCCGAGAATAGAAGTACCCATAGAAAAAATAACCAGTACCGGCATAATCAGCAAAAAGCCCACGATTTTTGGCAAAATCAGATAATTGGCGGAGTTAACGCCCATAATGTCCAGCGCATCGATCTGTTCGGTAACACGCATGGTTCCAATTTCCGATGCAATGTTTGATCCAACCTTGCCGGCAAGTATCAAACATAGAATTGAAGATGAGAACTCAAGAAGAATAATTTCGCGGGTGGTAAGGCCGACTGCATAAGCAGGCAAAAGCGGCGATGAAATATTAAGCTGCATCTGAATGGTTATAACCGCGCCTATAAATACGGATATGGTTATAACAAGCGGAATTGAATCGATGCCGAGCTTAAAAATTTCGCTGATTGTTCTTTTAATGAACACAATCCACCTGTCGGGCACGGATAATACCTTGCCCATAAGGGAGCAATATTGCCCCAGGTCGGCCAGTTGCTTTTCGAGAATCATTTTATCGGACGATATTGAGCGTAGCGGATAACGGCGGGGAAACCGGCCCTTGAGCCGGGATTACCGGCCTTATCGAGAGCCTGAATAATCGCCGGAATGTCGGCGATATTGTCGCTTCCGCCTGCAGCTACATAATAATCAGGAGCGGAGGTGTGGAAAATATAGGCCTTTTCAAAACCCGCCTCCTGCAGCCGCTTGCAAAGCGCACGGGCATTAAAAACCTGCGAGAAAGCATTGGAAACCACCGAATATTGGGGCAAACGGTCAACCGCCTGATTATCTTCGAGTTTAACGAACAGAGTTGCAATTGCTATAGTGTCGCCGTTGACAATCTGAACCGACTGTCGGTTGCGCGTGTTCTTTGCAAGCAAACGACGCGTATTCTCGTCTAACCCATCGTCGGCCGCAGCTTCGGCCTGCGAAGCGCGTGTGGCCTCGTAGGCGGCACGGTAGTTGGCTTCGGTCGTTTTGCATGATGCGAAAGCAACCAAAGCAACCGCGGTAATTCCCAATACTTTCAGAATATTCATTTCAGGTTAAGTTGCTTTTTAACATCCTTGGGCAGAGCATCCTTATTAACCATAAAACTCAGGGTCTTGGCCATTACATAAGGGCGAGATGCATAGAAATAACCGTTATATACCTGGTTTGTATCCCAGGAATTCTTTATTTTATAGAATTTATTACCGAGCTGGTCGACTGCGGTTCCGCATATAACCATGCCATGGTCGTCGGTTGTTTCAAGGGTGTCGAACATACTCTGACGCTCTTCCGGAGTAACGGTTACCTCTACCAAATCTTCCGGACCGGTAAACTTAAACGCTTCGGCCTCACGGTCGGCATCAGATAGCGTAACCCAGCGGCTCAGTTCAGTATCGGTCAGGTCCGCTTCGTTCTTCTTAGCAGGGAGAACTGCATAGCCATCTTTCCATTTAAAGCCCTTTTCGGAAACATCGGCTGCCCAGTTAACGGTGTAGCCGTTTTCGAGGGCGTTGTCGATAATATCCATCATTTTGTCGAGCGGAACATTATAGTAGGGAGCCCAAAGCCAATTATCGCATACTTCAAGCGCGAAGGGCTGATAATATGGATGATGAGTAAACGAGGTCAGTGCAATGAAGTCATTATCGAAATCGAGGCCGAGGCTTGCGGCAAACGATTCGGGTGTGTAAGTTTTACCTTTATATTCAAAGGTTTCAGGAATTTTGCCGAGATATGCATCAAGAATACCAACCAAACCGGCTTCCCAGGCGGTGGATACCTTGCGGCCTGTAGTCACTGCCTGAAGATAAGCCGTCAGCGCACGCGACAGTTCGCCATGATCATGCTTGTTCTCGCCATAGTTCAAACCGTTATAGACTTCCTCGGGAATAGCACCGTAGCGGGCCATTACATAAGGTACGTCAACAATACTGCCCCCCTGGCTGATGTTACCTTTTCCCTGAAGGCGCATGTTGCGACGTGCCTTGTCGAGATAACACATATAAACAGTGTACATTTCGCTCAGGTCGAGAGAATCGCCCTTAACTTTACGCACGTTATCTTCAATGAATCCGGTGCCGGCGAAACTCCAGCATGTACCCGACTTATTCTGGTCCTTGACTGAAGTCGACGGAATTACTATCTGGTCGGTAAAAACAAAACCCTGAGGTTTGGCGGCGGTGGTATCAGTTGCTTCCTGGGCAAAGGCTCCGAGCCCCGAAGCGAGCATTGCAGCGATGAATATCTTTTTCATGATGTTTGATTGATTTATATTCTTTGGTTAATTTTTACCCTCGGGGTCATTCCAAAGAACCTGAATCTGGCCTATGGGCAATTCCCCGACGAGCTTTATAGGAACGCGCGAACCCGATGTTTGAATCCAGGCCCACATTGGTGCCGACGACTCTTTCAGACGTTCGCTCGTAAAGGTGAAGTTAATTTTATAGCACTCGTAAACCTTGCCGTTAAGTTTAACCTTTTCAATGCCGAGATATTTAACGGCAAGAGTTTCAATGCGCTTTCCGGAAAAGAGATTGGCCTTGGCAACAGTTCCGACCTTCATGCTGTCGAAAGGCAGACGACGAACAAGGTAGTAAACACTGAGCATATCGGTTGCCGGGGCCTGCGCTACCAGAACAGTATCGAGAGTAAAGACTTCGCCGTTCTTTTCTATACGCTGGCAGCGGCTTTTGGCAGTTACCGTATTGCCGGAATAGTTATAGTGAAGAACGTCGTGACGAATGTCATCTTTTTCGTAGGTAGACTTATCATAGAGCAGCGGGGCCATATCTTTCAAGCGCATATGGCCCGAAAGAGTGTCACGCACCATAAAAATACGGTCTGCCCAAGGTTGGGTGCGTGCGGTAAGTCGCGCCGTATAGTAATCGGGTGTTTTGCGAAGGATAAAGTTGGCCGATCCGGCTTGCTTTTGAATGAATCCCCACTTGTAGGTTACCCTATAGTTAAGAGTTTCGTCGGTATAAGTAGGAATTGCGCTCAGCATCGTCAGTGCCGCGCATATAGCAACCAGAAAAATTACCAGTCTTTTCATAGGTCAAAAGGCAATGCGTTACGCTGGGCCAGCTCAATTCGCTTATTGCGCCAGCAATTTCGACATACGGCTATATACTTGTCGTCGCCACCGATTTCAACCTGTGCGCCCTCTTCAACCATGTCGCCGTTAGCATCAATGCGGGCGTTGACAATGGTTTTGCGCCCGCAGGAACAGGTGCTTTTGATTTCGTCGATAGTGTCGGCGATTTCAAACAACCTGCGCGAGCCTTCGAAAAGGTTAGTGCGAAAGTCGGTACGCAACCCGTAGCAGATAACGTTCACCCCATAATCGTCGACCAACCGGGCAAGCTGGTCGACCTGATCGGCGGTCAGGAACTGGGCTTCGTCAATCAAAAACCAGTCGATAAGACAACCGGCCTGCTCGCAAAGTTGCTGGGCCAGCAGATAAAGATCGGTATCGGCCATTATCCAGCCACACTCGCGCTCAATACCTATGCGCGAATGAATAACGTTGCGTTCCTCGCGGGTGTCGATAATAGGTTTGAGACATACATAGCGCATGCCTCGTTCCTCAAAATTATACGCCGTGGTCAACAACAGGGCCGTTTTTGCCGACCCCATTGTGCCATAGC
>CAZGTD010000028.1:0-24097 GCA_964528425.1 uncultured Bacteroides sp. | reverse complement strand
TGGTCAACAACAGGGCCGTTTTTGCCGACCCCATTGTGCCATAGCGGAAATAGAGTTTACCTTTGCGGTCCATTATATCAGGGCCTTTCCGGTCATTTCGGCCGGCTGGGGCAAGCCCATGATTTTCAAGATTGTCGGAGCCACGTCCGCCAGTTTGCCGTTTTCAACGTGTGCGTCTTTTTTGTCGGTAACGTAAATGCAGGGAACCGGGTTGAGCGAGTGGGCGGTATTGGGTGTGCCGTCGGGATTGATGGCATTGTCGGCATTGCCGTGGTCGGCGATGATGATAACCTCGTAGCCGGCCTCTTTGGCAGCCTCTACGGTAGCCATCAGACACTCGTCGACGGCAACCACGGCCTTTTCAATCGCTTCGTAAACGCCGGTGTGGCCCACCATATCACCGTTGGCGTAGTTAACAACAATGAAGTCATATTTTTCAGAACGGATAGCGTCGGTTAGCTTGTCGCATACCTGATAGGCGCTCATTTCGGGCTTCAGGTCATAGGTAGCTACCTTGGGCGACGGAACCAAAATGCGGTCTTCACCATCGTAGGGTGCTTCGCGGCCACCGTTGAAGAAGAAGGTAACGTGGGCATACTTTTCGGTTTCGGCAATGTGGAGCTGCTTTTTGCCGTTGTTCGACAGGTATTCGCCCAGGGTGTTGTCAACGTTTTCTTTGTCAAAAAGAATATTTACGCCCTTAAACGAAGCGTCGTAGGGGGTCATGCAATAGTATTGAAGGCCGGGGATAGTGTGCATGCCTTCATCGGGCATGTCGTGCTGGGTCAGCACTGTGGTCATTTCCTTGGCGCGGTCATTGCGATAGTTAAAGAAAATAACAACGTCGTTATCCTTGATGGTACCATCGACGGTAGTATTCTTTATCGGCTTGATGAACTCGTCTGTAACGTCGTTATCGTAGCTCTCCTGCATAGCCTCTACCATGTCGGTAGCAGGTTCACCAACACCGTTAACCAGCAAATCGTAGGCAACTTTCACTCGCTCCCAGCGCTTATCGCGGTCCATGGCATAGTAGCGGCCTACAATGTCGGAAATCACGCCGGCGCTTTTTTCACAGTGTGCCTGCAGCTGTTCGATAAATCCCTTGCCTGAATGCGGGTCGGTGTCACGACCATCCATGAAGCAGTGGATATAAACTTTTTTCAAGCCATACTTAGCAGCTATATCGCAAAGGGCAAACAGATGGTCGAAGCTGGAATGAACGCCGCCATTACTGGTAAGACCCATCAGATGGAGGCCGCAGCCGGTTTTATGAGCCGTTTCAAACGCTGCCTTAATCTGAGGGTTATCAAGAATGGTTCCGTCGGCAATAGCTTTGTTGATTTTAACAAGGTCTTGATAAACAACGCGGCCGGCGCCGATGTTCAGGTGGCCTACTTCGGAGTTACCCATCTGTCCGTCGGGCAAGCCAACATTTTCACCACTTGCCTGAAGTTGTGAATGTGGATATGTTTTCAGCAGCGAATCCCAATATGGAGTCGGAGTCTGATAAATAACGTCGCCTTTAGAGTGGTTGCCGAGGCCCCATCCGTCGAGAATAATGAGCAATGCTTTACTTGCCATAGTTGAATATCGTTTTTTGAATTTATTTATGAATTTACGTAATGGATGTGCAAATATACGGATTTTTTACGATTTATGCCTTAAAATTTCCTAAAAAAGATGCTTTAGGATTCTTTTTTCGAAGCAAGAAATTCGTCGATGCCGCAAAGGTGTTCTCGAACCTTACCCCCGCCGAATTCATATACTTTAGTAACCAATCCGGAAAGAAAATCACGGTCGTGGCTAACAACTATCAGCGTCCCGTCGAAATCTTTAAGTGCCTGTTTGAGAATATCTTTGGTCCTTAAATCGAGGTGGTTCGTCGGTTCATCGAGAATCAAAACGTTAATCGGCTCGAGCAAAAGCTTAATCATGCAAAGGCGAACGCGCTCACCGCCGCTCAAAACCTTCACCTTCTTCTGATTCTCCTCGCCACCGAACATGAATGCACCGAGCAAATCTCGGATTTTAAGGCGAACATCGCCAACAGCTATGTCGTCGATAGTCTGGAATACCGTCAGCTCCGGGTCGAGCAGCGAAGCCGAATTCTGGGCGAAATAGCCAATTTTTACGTTATGGCCCAGGGTCAGAGTGCCATCATGGTCAATCTCTTTCATTATCGCCTTGACCATCGTTGACTTTCCTTCGCCGTTGCGTCCGGCAAAAGCAACCTTGTCGCCCCGCTCAATCATAAACGAAGCATTGCTGAAAACCGGCTTGCCGCCATAGCTCTTACCAACGGCTTCGGCAATAACAGGATAGGAGCCGCTACGCGGGCATGGCGGAAACTTCAGCCTCAGGGCCGAAGTATCTTCTTCATCAACCTCAACCAATTCCAGTTTCTCCAGCCACTTAACTTTACTTTGAACCTGATAGGTTTTTGAATATGTTCCTTTAAACCGCTCGATAAACTCCCTGGCTTCAGCAATTTGCTTCTGCTGGTCGTCGAACTGCTTCTGTTGCTGCGCGCGACGCTCTTTACGCAGTTCAAGATAGTGGGAATACTTTGCCTTATAGTCATATATGCGGCCGAGGGTAACCTCAATCGTGCGGGTGGTTATATTGTCAATGAACCGTCGGTCGTGGCTGATGACCACAACAGCCATCTGACTATTGATAATAAAGTCTTCAAGCCAACCGATCGATTCGATGTCAAGATGGTTGGTTGGCTCATCGAGCAGCAACACGTCGGGATTCTGCAGCAGCAGCTTGGCCAACTCGATGCGCATTCGCCAGCCGCCGGAGAATTCCGACGTAGGCCGATCGAAATCCGAGCGCTCAAAGCCGAGGCCGAGCAGTGCCTTTTCAACATCTTCTTCAAAATGAGTCATGTCTATGGCATAGAACTTCTCGCTTATAGTTGCGACCTCCTCAATCAACGCCATATAGGAGTCAGACTCATAATCAGTGCGGGTTTCGAGCTGACGGTTCAGCTCGTTTATATGGGCTTCCATTTCGTGCAGATGCGCAAACGCTTTCGATGCCTCCTGAAAAACGGTGACGTCGTCGTTGGTCATCATGTGCTGCGGCAAATAGCATATCGTGCAATCCTTGGGCGCGGAAACCGACCCGCGCGTAGGCTGCCTAACACCGGCCAGAATTTTAAGCAACGTGCTTTTTCCGGCGCCGTTTTTTCCCATCAGGGCAATGCGGTCGCCGGGATTTATAACGAATGAAACGTCTTTGAATAAAGTAGTGCCACCGAACTCAACGGTCAGCCCATCAATAGAAACCATAAAAAAACTGTTCTTAATTTTGATGCAAATTTACGAAAAAATCCCCGACTTTTGCAGTAAACCGAATTTTTCGTAACTTTGCGATATGAAATGTGCCAAAATTCTTTGCGGGGCTGCTGCCCTTGCGTTGCTTTCGGCCTGCGCCACATCGCAGCCTGCTCCGGAGCAACTTGTCATTCTCCATTCTAATGATACCCACAGTCATATCGACCCGATGCCTGACTCCGACCTGGGCGGAGTTGCAAGGCGCAAGGTAATTATCGACTCCGTACGCGCCGCGCAGAAGAATGTTCTGGTTATCGATGCCGGCGATATCGTTCAGGGCACTCTATATTTCCATCTATACGGAGGAGAAATCGAGCAGCAGATGCTCAATGAGTTAGGCTATGACCTGCAGATTCTCGGCAACCACGAATTCGACAACGGCATCGTAGGCCTTCGCAAAATGATTGCACAAGCGCGCCCTACCCTGCTCAGTTCCAACTACGAATTTGAGGATTCACTGTTAGCTTCGCGCTTTAAGCCATATGTTGTTAAGCAATTCGGCAACAAACGCGTCGGCCTTTTTGCGCTCAACCTGAACCCGCAAGGAATGATTGCCGAGGGCAACTACGATGGCGTTAAGTTTATGCCTTGGAAAGAGTCAACCGAAAAAGTTGTGAATGCACTGCGAAACGATGAAAAATGTGACTATGTAATTGCCATTACCCACATCGGCGTTGAGGGCTCTGACGAAAACCCCGACCTTTTCGGCGACATACAGGTAGCACAGCAAACCTCGGGCATCGACATGATTATCGGAGGCCACAGCCATACCCGCCTCGAGCCGGGCCATAAAGTAGCCAATGCTCAGGGCGACACGGTTCTGATTGTGCAAACCGGCCGTTACGGGGCCGCTCTTGGCGAAATTACCCTTGATTTGCAAAGCGGCAAAGTTACCGACCGACTCATATCAGTTGACTCGCGGCTCGATTCGCGTCGCGATCCGGAGCTGATGGCAAAAATCGAACCCTATCGCGCCGGTATCGACTCGCTCTATAACCGCGAAATTTTCCGTTTAGTAGCCGATGGACCCCTCAACGGCCGCTCGAAGGCCCTGCAGCAGTTTACTGCCGAATTCATCACCGCCCGTGGCGAAAAGCTACTTGGCAAGCCCGTAGACGTTGCAATCGGCAATAAAGGAAGTTTGCGCACAACGTGGAGCCCCGGAGCGGTCAGCGAAGGAGCCGTTCTGGATATGATGCCTTTCCGCAACCGCCTGGTGGTTATTGAGCTTAAGGGTTCTGACCTTATTGAAGCCATAAAGGTTATGGATGCCCGCGGCGGCGACATAATAGGAGGCATAACCGACATCGAACGCATTGACCCCAACCGTACTTATAAAGTGGCCACAATCGACTATCTTGCCAACGGAGGCGACTATATGACCCCGTTGACCCGGGGCGTACGGCTGGCTGAGGGACGCCGCTGGGTTTTCGAAGAATTACTTGATTATTTAAAAGACTTTAAAGTCCTTAATCTGAAATAAACATCTGAAAAAATGTCTACCAACACCGTTGACAATACGCGCAAGGTAACAACAGTGCGCCTACAGCAAATGAAAGAAAGCGGCGAAAAAATCGCCATGCTCACCGCCTACGATTACTCTATGGCCCAACTGGTCGATGCGGCCGGCGTTGATGCCATTCTGGTAGGCGACTCCGCGGCCAACGTTATGGCCGGGTACCCGACCACGCTTCCTATAACAGTTGACGAAATGATAGTTTACGCCTCGGGAGTTGCCCGCGGAGCAAAACGGGCACTGATCGTATGCGACATGCCCTTCGGGTCATATCAGGGCAATCCGGACCTCGCTCTGGCCAATGCCGTGCGGATTATCAAGGAAACCGGCGCTGAAGCCCTTAAACTCGAAGGCGGCGCCGAAATCCGCCCAAGCATCGAACGGATTCTCTCGGCCGGCATTCCGGTAATGGGCCATCTCGGCCTTACTCCCCAGAGCGTCAATAAGTTCGGAGGTTATGGCCTACGGGCTAAAAACGAGGCTGAGGCCCGCAAACTGATCGACGATGCACTGATGCTTCAGGAAATCGGATGCTTTGCGCTCGTTCTGGAAAAAATTCCCGCCGACCTGGCTAAAAAGGTTTCCGATATGCTGACAATTCCCACCATCGGCATCGGGGCTGGATCCGGATGCAACGGCCAGGTACTTGTGCTTCAGGACATGCTCGGCATGAACGGCTCCTTCGCCCCGAAATTCCTGCGTAAATATGCCGACCTCGGAAGCATCATTACCGGAGCTATCGGCCAATATGTAGCCGACGTTAAGACATTGGACTTCCCCAGCGCTGCCGAACAATATTAACCGGAGCGACAAAAATAATTTTCGTGTTACGATAAATTTTCGTAATTTAGCGGTCACTAAATAATTGAAACTACATTAAGAAATGGCAAAAGTCATCATCATCGGAGCCGGCGGCGTAGCCACCGTAGCAGCCCATAAATGCGCCCAACACCCCGAAGTGTTCGGGCCCGAAATAGTTATTGCATCGCGAACAAAAAGCAAATGCGACGCAATCGCCAACGCAATCGCCAAGGCAGTTCCCAACGCACCGAAAATCACAACCGCGCGCGTCGACGCCGATTCTGTGCCCGAACTGGTTGAACTCATTAAAACCCATAGCCCCGAACTGGTTATCAACCTTGCCCTGCCCTATCAGGACCTGACAATAATGGAGGCATGCCTGCAATGCGGTGTTAACTATCTCGACACCGCCAACTATGAGCCGAAAGACGTTGCTCACTTTGAATATTCCTGGCAATGGGCATATCGCGAGCGGTTTGAAAAGGCCGGTCTGACCGCTATTTTGGGCTGCGGATTCGACCCCGGTGTAAGCGGAGTATTCACCGCATACGCCGCCAAACACTATTTCTCCGATATGGAAACTCTCGACATTGTTGACTGCAATGCAGGTGACCACGGAAAAGCCTTTGCCACGAACTTTAACCCCGAAATCAATATTCGCGAAATCACTCAAAACGGCAGATATTATCAAGACGGCAAATGGGTTACCACAAAACCGCTTGAAATACACGGCACTCTGACCTACCCCCGCATAGGCGGCCGCGACTCCTATCTGCTCTACCACGAAGAACTGGAAAGCCTGGTTCAGAACTTCCCTTCAATCAAGCGCGCCCGCTTCTGGATGACATTCGGCCAGGAATACCTCACTCACCTGCGCGTTATTCAGAACATCGGCATGGCCCGTATTGACGAAGTTGACTATAACGGCACCAAGATTGTTCCCCTGCAGTTCCTCAAGGCCGTCCTGCCCAATCCGCAAGACCTCGGCGAGAACTACAAAGGCGAAACATCTATCGGTTGCCGCATTGCCGGCAAAGACAAAGAGGGCAAGCCGCTAACCTACTACATTTTCAACAACTGCAGCCACCAGGAGGCATATCGCGAAACCGGCATGCAGGCCGTGAGCTACACCACCGGCGTGCCCGCAATGGTCGGCGCAATGATGTTTTTAACCGGCAAATGGAACCTTAAAGGCGTTAGAAACGTTGAAGAGTTTGATCCGGATCCTTTCCTGGAGCAGCTCGCCCTGAACGGTCTGCCCTGGGAAGAAGAATTCAACGGTGACCTCGAAGTCGACAAACTATAACCAAAATAACCTTTAAACCTAATAAAACCATGCCAATGACCAAACCATACGTACTCGGCATTGATATCGGCGGAACGAACACAGTGTTCGGCATCGTCGACGCCCGCGGCACAGTTATTGCTTCCGGAGCAATCAAAACCAAAAAGCATCCCGTATTCTCCGACTATATCGACGAACTCTACGAAGAAGCCACAAAACTCATCAAAGCTAACGATGCCGAAGGAAAAATCGGCGGCATCGGCGTAGGAGCCCCCAACGCAAACTACTATAATGGCAAGATTGAAAATGCCGCCAACCTTATCTGGAAAGGCGAACTCAATCTGGCTCAGGAACTCGTTGACCGCTTCGGCATTCCCGTTGCCGTAACCAACGATGCCAACGCTGCCGCCATCGGCGAAATGACCTACGGTGCCGCCCGCGGCATGCGCGACTTCATTATGATAACCCTCGGCACCGGTGTCGGTTCAGGCGTTGTTTGCAACGGCCAGATGGTTTATGGCGCCGACGGTCTTGCCGGCGAACTGGGCCACTGCATAGTTCGCCGCGGCGGACGCCTGTGTGGCTGCGGCCGCTCGGGCTGCCTCGAAACCTACTGCTCGGCCACGGGTGTTGTACGCACCGCCCTGGAATTCCTCGAAGCTTCCCCGTCCGTTCCCTCGGTTTTGCGCAATATTCCCAGCGCCGACCTCACCTCTAAAGACGTTTTCGAAGCCGCCAACGCCGGCGACCCCATTGCCCAGAGCGTATTTGAGTTCACCGGACGCGTGCTCGGCGAAGCACTTGCCGATTTCGCTGCCTTCACCTCGCCCGAAGCCTTCATTATTTTCGGTGGCCTCGCTAAAGCAGGCGACCTGCTGTTCAAACCGATGATTGCAGCCTTTAACAAAAACGCTCTGTCATTCCATAAAGAAAAAGTAAAGATTCTGGTTTCGGAGCTCAAGGAGGCCGACGCTGCAGTGCTCGGCGCATCTGCCCTCGGCTGGGATGCAATGCGTGCCGCATCTACCGCAACCAACATAACAACCGAATAATAACTTCCGCATGACATTCGCACAAAAAGCTTATTCAATATTTGAAGAAGCCACGCGCGACTACCACGTTGAAGACAACATTGAAGCAACGTCGCCGAACCCTTACGCCAAGGGTTCGGTCGACGCTGTTCTTTACGACAAAAACTGGGTAGACGCCGTTCAATGGCACTTTGAAGATATTATCCGCGACCCGGAAATCGACCCCGTAGCCGCCCTTACGCTCAAACGCCGGATTGACCGCTCTAATCAGGTCCGCACCGACATGGTTGAGGAAATCGACACTTATTTCCGCAATCGGTTTGCATCGGTGGAAGTTTTGCCAACCGCAACCATCAACACCGAAAGCCCCGCATGGGCATTAGACCGCCTGTCGATTCTCGCACTGAAAATTTACCACATGCGCGCCGAGGTTGAGCGCCCCGATGCCGACGAAGAACATAAAGCCCGCTGCGCTGCAAAACTGGCAGTTCTTGAAGAACAGCGCGCCGACCTCATATCGGCCATCGACGCCCTGCTCGACGACATTGCCGCCGGCCGCAAATACATGAAGGTATACCGGCAGATGAAAATGTATAACGACCCGGCCACCAATCCGGTGCTCTATGGCTCGAAAAAGTAAACAGCCCGAAGAAATTCTGCCCGATAGCTTCGACGATTTCAACGAGTCGCCGGTTATCGACATCCACTCCGAGGCCGCGCCCCCCGTGGCCCAAGCCGAACGCGATGTTGAAAAAGCCCTGCGCCCGTCGCTGTTCGATGCATTCAACGGACAGGAAAAGATCGTTGAAAACCTCAAGGTATTCGTTGCCGCAGCCCGTCTGCGCGGCGAAGCTCTTGACCACACACTGCTCCACGGCCCTCCCGGCCTTGGCAAAACCACTCTCAGCGGCATAATTGCCAATGAGTTAGGCGTAGGCATGAAAGTCACCTCAGGCCCCGTTCTCGACAAACCCGGAGACCTGGCTGGCATACTTACCTCACTGGAACCCAACGATGTTCTCTTCATCGACGAAATCCACCGCCTGAGTCCGGTAGTGGAGGAATACCTCTATTCCGCCATGGAGGACTATAAAATCGACATCATGATCGATAAGGGCCCCGGGGCACGAACAGTGCAGCTCACCCTGAGCCCGTTTACCCTGGTCGGCGCCACTACCCGCTCAGGATTGCTCACCGCGCCCCTACGCGCACGCTTCGGCATAAACTTTCATCTGGAATATTATGACCAGCCGGTTCTTGAGCGCATAATTCTTCGCTCGGCCAATCTGCTCAACGTAGAGTGCTCAAAGAGCGCAGCCCATGAAATTGCCCTTCGTTCGCGCGGAACCCCGCGCATAGCCAACGCCCTGCTGCGCCGCGTGCGCGATTTTGCCCAGGTTAAAGGCTCGGGCTACATTGACCCCGAAATCGCCCGGTTTGCACTCGAAGCGCTGAATATCGACCGCTACGGACTCGATGAAATCGACAATAAACTCCTGCGCACGATGATCGACAAGTTTGGCGGCGGCCCGGTTGGACTGACCACCATAGCAACTGCCATAGGCGAAGATCCGGGCACGGTTGAAGAAGTCTACGAACCTTTCCTGATTAAAGAAGGTTTCCTGACCCGCACGCCGCGCGGACGCCAGGTCACCACCCTGGCATACACTCATCTGGGCGCAACTCCTCAAAACTTTGAAAATACTTTGTTTTAATAGTGAACAAACAAGATTACATCAACAAACAAAAGGAATTCCTTGCCCTTAAAGCCAACGAACCAGGTGTGAAGGCCCTCGATAAGGGAGTTCTATACAAAGTCATCGCCTCCGGAAAGCCCGACGGTCCGTCACCCAACCGAAACAGTGTTGTTACCGTCCACTACACCGGCCGAACAATCAACGGCAAAAAATTCGACTCGTCGCTCGGTTCAACAGCGCCGGCCATGAGACTGCGCGAACTGATTCAGGGCTGGCAGATTGCACTGCCGAAAATGCATGTAGGCGACAAGTGGGAAATCTACCTGCCTGCCCAAATGGGCTACGGACGGTTTGCCCAACCGGGCATTCCGGCAAACTCGGCCCTGATTTTCACCATACACCTCCTCGCCGTCAACTAACCGCCGGAATTTACAATTCAGCAACAAAGACGCATATTTTTATTGAAATTTGCGTTTTTTTTTATATTTTTGCGCAAATAAATTCAATCATTCACCTAATCATGAAAAAACATCTTATTTCGCTGGCCTTTGCCGCCATAGCCTGCGCAGGCTCATTCCAAGCCAAAGCAGGCATTGAAGCAATGTCGCCCCAGCCTAAACAAATGACGGCAGGAACCGGAACCTACACCCTTCCGGAGAATCTGACCATCGGCTACACCGCCGACATGCCCGAATTGATGGTTGCCGAAATCACCAAGTTCGCCAACTCCCTGAAAACCTCCACCGGAATCAACGTTACCGCAGCTCCCGGAACAGGCGATATTACCGTCAGCACCAATGCTGCCCTTGGAGCCGAGGCATATAACCTCGCAGTCACTCCCGCCGGCGTTACCATCGACGCAGCAACCGACGCAGGCCTCTACTACGCTTTCCAGACCGTAAAGAAACTTATGCCTGCCAACGTTACCCTCGGTGTTCCCGATGCTACCGTTACTACATGGGAGCTCCCCGAGGTGACCATCAACGACGAGCCCCGCTTTGAATATCGCGGTTTCATGCTCGACGTTAGCCGCCACTTCTTCGATGCCGACGAAGTTAAAAAAATGATGGACATCATGGCCATTTACAAACTCAACCGCTTTCACTGGCATCTTACCGACGACCAGGGCTGGCGTCTGCCCGTTGCCAAATGGCCCAAACTGACCGTTGAAGGCGCTACCAACAAAAACATCCAGCGCTCCGACTTTGAAAACGGTGCCGGTGGCCGCCAATGGCGCGACGGAGCAAACGTTATCTATGGCCCCTATGCCTACACTGCTGAAGAAATCAAAGATGTTGTTGCCTACGCCAAGGAACGCCACATCGAAGTGATTCCCGAAATCGACATGCCCGGCCACATGGTAGCCGCTATCCACGCGTACCCCGAACTCTCGACCTCCGATTCGTATAACCACGAAATCTGGAACACCGGCGGCGTAAGCCAAGATGTTCTCGACGTCAGCAACCCCACCGTTATCCAGTTCGTTAAGGACGTTGTTGATGCCCTTGCAGAATACTTCCCTTACGAAACAATCCATCTTGGAGGTGACGAATGTCCTACTACCGCATGGGAAAACTCAGCCTCATGCAAAGCTCTTAAAACCGAAAAAGGCTATTCATCGTTCACCCAGCTGCAGAGCAACTTCTTTAAAGAAATCGCCGACTACGCCAAAACCGAGCATGGCAAAAACGTTTGTGCATGGAATGAAATCATTACCAACAGCGGAGCAGACATGAACGTTGTTAACTCCGTCAAGCCCTTAATATTCTGCTGGACCGGAGGCGCGGATAAGGCGCAAAACAACGGATTAAAGCATATCTACACCGGATTCAACGGCGGCTACTATATCAACCGCGCATACGCCGGAATCGACAAAATCGGCGCCGGCAAAGACGGTTCTCTTCGCGCCACTCTAACCACCAACCCGCCGTCAACCCAACTTTGCATCGGCGTTCAAGGCACTTTCTGGTGCGAACACGTTGACCGTCCCGAAGACCTCGAATACCTTGCGCTGCCGCGCCTGATGGGCATTGCCGAACAGGGCTGGAGCCCCATCGTCAATAAAGACGCCGACGAAGTTACCGCCCGCCTGGCCAACGATATCGCACTGCTTGAGCTTGGCGGCTACGGCTATGGCGCCCACCAGCTCATTGAACCCGAATACCGCAAACCGCAGCCCGACACCTGGTACACCCTGTCGAGCGATTGCACCGACGACCGCACCGGTCTGGCAGTAACACTCGTTGACGGCACTCTGCAAGGCGTTACCCTTACCGGCGACGACAACCAGAAATTCAAATTCATTGAAAATCCGAATAAGGAAGGCGAATACGCAATAATCTGCAAAGCCCAGCCCACCGGCTCGGTCAACATCGCCCCGACCCAAATCGCCCTGGCAGGCCGCTGGAACTACTCCGAAGGCATACACTACGGCTTTAACCTCGACAAACATTACTATGGCGAAATAGGCGACGAAGGTTTCCGCTATGCCATTAGCTCCACCCAATCGTCGGGTCAATGGATGAACTTCTCCAGAACCGGCCAGAATCACGCAATCAACGTTTACACCAACCCCGACGACGGCAATGGCGGCCACATGGTTTTCACCCCGGTTGAAACCGACGGCGAACCCGCCGACGTGCCCGAAGCAAACGTTTACTATCGACTCCACACCCGCTTCAATGGCCCTGAAACTCAAGACCGCTTCGGTTCGGTTATTGAACTGATGCGCGACGCTTCCAAAGGAAACAACTGCCAGGAAGACCGTCTATGGAGCAACGCTCCCGCCGAAAAAGAAGCCGATAACTATAAATATCAGCTCTTCAAATTCGAAGCTGACCCCGAAGGCTCAGGCTACTATGCAATGGTTTGCATGGCAAAACCCCAAGGCTCCGTTAACGCTATGCCCGCTTTTGCCACCAATAACAACACTGCCCGCTGGGACTACGATAACACCACCAAACACTATGGCTTCACCCTGGTTGCTGAACACCAGGGCACGGACGATGCCGGCAACTTCTATTCCGCAATTACCTCCAAGCACGCCACCAACGGCTGGTATATGAACACAGCAGCTGCCGGTCAGGGCTTCGCCATTCACCTTTGGAATAACCCCGAAGACCAGAACGCAGGCCTCTACACCTTCATGCCTATGGAACGCGACGAACAATCATCGATCGAGGCAATTCCGGCTGCCGCACCCGCCAATGTTATCTTTGACCTTCAGGGCCGTCGCCTCTCCGCTCCGGTCCGCGGCATCAACATTATCAACGGCCGCAAGATTCTTGTGAAATAAAGCGTAAATCACTCCACACCTTCTAATAAAAAGGCAGTTTCAACACTGCCTTTTTTCTTTTTATTTTTAGGAATTTTTCGTAACTTTGCGCTCTGCAAAACTCTACTGACAGAAATATGACAGACCAAAATAAACTTCTGCTCGATGTTCGCGGACTCCGCGCGGCAATTGACGGCAAAGAAATTCTTAAAGGCGTTGACTTTCAGGTGCGTCCGGGCGAAGTCCATGCCATAATGGGGCCCAACGGGTCAGGAAAATCAACGTTTTCGTCGGTGCTTGCAGGCAACCCCGCCTATGAAGTACTCGGTGGCATTGCGACCCTCAACGGCAAAAACCTCCTTGAACTCGCGCCCGAAGACCGCAGCCACGAAGGCCTGTTTCTATCATTCCAGTACCCGGTGGAAATTCCCGGCGTTTCCATGACCAACTTCATGCGTGCGGCAGTGAACGCCAAGCGTAAATATTTCGGTATGCCCCCGATGCCCGCCGGCGAGTTCCTGCAGCTTATGAAAGAAAAGCGCAAAATCGTTGAGCTCGATGCAAAACTCGCATCACGCCCGGTCAACGAAGGCTTCAGCGGCGGCGAAAAAAAGCGCAACGAAATCTTTCAGATGGCGGTGCTTGAACCGAAACTGAGCATTCTCGACGAAACCGACTCCGGACTCGACATCGATGCCCTGCGCATAGTTGCCGAAGGAGTTAACAAACTGAAAACACCCGAAACCGGAACCATAGTCATTACCCACTATCAGCGCCTGCTCGATTATATAAAGCCTGACTTCGTTCATGTTCTGTATAAAGGGCGCATAGTGCGCAGCGGAGGGCCCGAACTGGCCCTTGAACTCGAAGAGCGCGGCTACGATTGGATTAAAAACGAAATCGACGGTAATGAATAAGATTACTCTGAACCGCGGCGAGCGACAACATGTTTTAATCGAAAACCCCTCGACCGGTCAGTTAATTATAAACCTACCCGAGGGGGCAGCCCTTGCGCTCGACGTTGTTGAAGACTCGCCTTCCGCTTCGGTGAGTCTCGAAATTAACGCCTCGCTCGGTGCCGACGCCACATTGGAGCTCACATTTGCCACTCTTAACGTCCACGACCTCCGTACCAGAGTAAACGTTGACCTCAACGGCACCGGAGCATCAGCCTCCGTTAACGGTCTGGTACTTGCCACCTCTGACCAGCAGGTCGGATACGAGACCAACGTGGCCCACCACGCCGAACACTCATCGTCGAATCAACTCTTCAAGTATGTTGCCGACGGCCAAAGCAGCTGCGCTTTCAACGGCCGCATAATAGTTGATCAACAAGCCAGGTTTACAGAGGCATATCAGACCAACCGCAATCTCCTTGCGGCTTCCGGGGCCCGGATGCATGCCGAGCCTACCCTCGAAATCTATTGCGATGAAGTTAAGTGCAGCCACGGAGCCGCTACGGGTCAACTCGATGAAAATGCACTGTTCTACATGCGTCAGCGGGGAATTCCGCTCGAAACCGCCCGCCGAATGCTCATGAACGCGTTTGTCAGCGATGTTGCCGCCCGCATTTCCGATGAAAAAGTGCGTAATAACATTTTGGAACGCATTGAAAGCCGATTCAGCAACTTCTAACCATGGCCTACAACGTTGAAAGCATTCGCCGGCTCTTTCCGGCCCTTGACCGCGAACTCTATGGGCGTCCGATGGTATATTTCGACAACGTTGCCACTTCGCAGACTCCCAAAGCGGTTGTAGATGCCATTGAATCATGCTATTTCAATACAAAAGCGAACGTCCACCGCGGTGTTCACACTCTTGCTCAGCAAGCAACTGCCTTGCAGGAATCGGCCCGCGAGCGAGTTCGCCGGTGGATTAACGCCGAATCGGTTGAAGAAATTATTTTTACGCGCGGAACCACCGAATCCATCAACCTGGTAGCGTCCTCTCTTTGCCGGCGCTTCAATCAGGGCGATGAAATAATCCTTACGGTCTTGGAACATCACGCCAATATTGTTCCATGGCAGCTGCAGGCCAAAGAGCGGGGCTTGGTAATCAAGCCCGTAAAGATTCTTGCCGATGGCTCACTCGACCTTGAAGATTACCGCTCGCTATTTACCGAACGTACCAGGCTCGTTGCGTTCTGCCACGTCAGCAACGTTCTCGGCACCCTCAATCCGGTTACCGAAATCGTAGCCGAAGCTAAAAAACATGGCGCGCTGGTGCTGGTCGACGGCGCGCAGGCCGTAGCCCACATGCGCCCCGACGTGAGGGCACTCGGGGCTGATTTCTACGCTTTCTCACTCCACAAGATGTATGGCCCCTCTGGAATCGGTGTTCTCTACGGTCGGCGCGAACTACTGGAATCGATGCCTCCCTACCAGGGGGGCGGCGAAATGATCAGCCATGTAAGTTTCGAAGGCACCACTTTTGCCGAACTCCCCTACAAATTCGAAGCCGGAACGCCCGACTTCGTCGGCATCGGCGCGCTTCCCGCCGCCCTCGACTTCCTCGAATCAACCGGCCTCGAAGCCATTGCAGCCCACGAGCATGATCTGCTCGAATACTGCACCGAGCAAATGCTCGAAATTCCGGGAATAACCATCTATGGCACCACACCCGATAAAGAGCCGGTAATTTCCTTCAACCTTGCCGGAGCCCACCACTACGACGTTGGCCTTCTACTTGACAAGCAAGGGGTTGAGGTGCGCACCGGCCATCATTGCGCCCAGCCGCTTATGGCCGCGCTCGGAATTGAGGGCACCGTTCGCGCCGGCTTTGCGGCCTATAATACCCGCGCCGAAGTCGATGCCTTTATCAAAGCGCTGAAGCGCACGGCCGCAATGCTCTGACAATTTTTTTGCGAATTAAAAAAATAATTGTAAATTTGTAAACGAACAACACAACCATACATACACTAAATGACTGATACCCTGCATTTTACCCCCCCCCATTTGTGAGGGTAAAGGAGGCCGTTTCGCGGCCCCCGGCAGCAGGTATAAATTATTCTTAACGGCTCATCGGCCCCGGAATCGGGGTTGGTGAGTCGTTGCTTATTGTTGGCATAAACCTTAGATAATTTTACAATAAACCAATAAAAACATGAAAAAGACTTTACTTTTACCATCTCTCCTTCTGGCTTTATCGGCTCCGATAAAAGCAGAAGTCACACTCCCCGACGGCCAATATCCCGTGCCGGTTGAACGTCGAGTTCCCTGGACTATCATTTCGGGCACCGACTCCGAAAGCACCGAGAGTTATGAGATAGCCACAGGTGTAAAAATCCAAACAGGTAATATCACCGACCTGATTGACCGTAATCCCCTTTCGTTCTGGCATTCTAACCCCGATCAGAATAAAGGTGGATGTAACGGTGCCACAGACGACCATACCCACTGGTTCATGATTGACCGCGGCATCGGCGCGTCGCAGGTTCCGTTTGATATGCTGTCGATTCAGCAACGCGTAATACAGAAAACCAACCCCAACCAACAAAGCTTTAACGGAGCTGTAAAAAGCGCCGACATTTATGTTACCGATGAATTTATCGGCCTTATCGGCGGCAAAGCAAACATGAGCGCCGACGATGCCACTCTCTACGACTACTGCTTCACCCACACTACCCCTACCCTGCATATTGACCTTTCGGCCTACACTCAGGAGGCCCAGCTTTTCCAATTTGACCAACCTCAGACCGGACGGTTTATTCTCGTTGTGATAACCCACACCATCAACCCGAATGCCACCGGCAATGAAGATGCCGGTAAAGGTACAGCCGACCAATATGCCTGCCTGTCGGAGTTCAACCTGTTCAATACTGCCAAAACCGTTGCGGCCTCAAATTTCGAGGGACTGTACGGTCTTAGCGAAAACCCGACCCGCACCACCGATAAAAAAACGGTTTCCCTTACATTCTCATTCGACGATCCCGAAGGCAACTATGCCGATGTCAACACCGATGCTTTCCGCTATTCGCCCGTGCTGCAAACCAAAGAGAACCCCTATATTCCCCGCTTGAATTGGCTCGACTGGGACAAAACATATTTCGACATTACGAATCTGATTAACGTCAGCACCGGCAACGGCATGAATTTCCAGATTCAGCCTACTGCCGCAGGCAACGGCCTCTACCAATCGCTTTATATCGACTGGGACAATAACGGCTTCGACGATGCCGACAAGGTTTATGCAACCGAATCTACCGTAAGCCTCAACTCGGCAATCAATGTTGCAATCAATGTGGATGCCGATAAAGAACACAAAACCTATCGCGCACGCTATCTGGTGGATAATCAGAACTCGTCGGCAACTCCGTCAGACCAAATATCTGAAGGCGGCATAGTTGTTGACTTCCTGATTACTATCGAGCAGCCCGTTACCTTCAACGTTAACCTGATATATGAAGGTACAACCGTCGGCACCAAAACCGGCGTCAGCGGCTTTGCCAACATACCCTTTGCCATTCAGACCCCCGACTTCTTCGATGTGGACGTAGTAGCCGTTGCGCCTGAAGAATCCGACCGGGACGTAAACGTTATCCTCCGCCGCTTCGTGGGCCTCCCCTTCGTTGCCTCGGAAAGCATCGACAACCCGGTCTGGCAGGTTGTTCAGCAAAACTACAGCTTCATGTCAGGCCAAGCAGGCGCCACAGAAGCCAAACACAACCTGACCTGGACCTACGATGCTGAAAATGACGCCTTCGCCCTCCAACCGGAGCCCGAAGATATTTATAAGCAAGGCTTTGCCGAAAATCAATACTGGGCTTTTGTCGGTGACCCCTTCAGCGGCTTTAAAATCTTCAACAAGGCAGCCGGTACCGACAAATGCCTGACAGTCAACGGCGACGCAATTACTATTGCCGAGGCTGACGACCGCTGGAGCGCCCACTATGCCGGCAACCGCGACTACTATAAATATTGTGCCTTCAAAAGCGCCGACAAATTTATAAACCACACCGACGCCAACGGTTCATCTCTTGGCGTAAGCACAAGTGCCGGCGATGCTTCAGCCTGCCGCTTTATCGCACCGGCGGCTCCGCTGCTCGAAACAGTTGCCGACTTCTCGACCGACTATTCCGAAGATGAATATCAGCCCGTAGGAGCCTACTACGTTGCAAACGGCTTTGACCTCACCGCAGGTGAGGAAATCATTGCCAATGCAACTGCCAACCCCTACGATCTCGATGCCGTTGACGCTCTGCGCACCTTCGTTGCCGATTATACGCTTAACGTTACCCAGGTCAAGCTCGAACCCAACCATTGGTATCGCATTCTCAACTACTGGTGGCCCAACAGCGGAAAGAACCCCACGAACTATATCTACTCATCCGCGACCAATAACCAGATTTATGGCATGCCGATGAGCGACGACCAGCTCAAGACCAACTACCATACCCTATTTAAATTTGAGCCGGTTGCTGATGCCGAAGGTAAATACTATATAGAAACCCAGGGTAAATATCTTGGCAGTTACAACAGTTCGTCGTTCTCCCAGACCGACAATATCGACAACGCCGGTCAATTCGTACTGGCAGCCCCCACTTCGTCAAGCGCCCCGAGCGCAGTTTTCGGCATCGGTAACTCCACCAATGTTTCCGACAACCAGTTCTTCCACCAGGGCACCAATGGCAACGCCACAACCGGAACTCAGATTTCCAGCTACTCGGCAGCATCTGCCGCAGGCTCCTGGTTCTACGTTTATCCGGCATCGCATATCGACGTTGAACTCGCCCATCAGCATCTTAACGAAAACGTTGGGTTCGGCTTCTTTGACTTCCCGGTGACTACAACCAACGACGGCACCAAACTCTACTTTATCTATCAGGGTCATGACTCGGCAGACAATACCGTGCCCGTAGTCAGCTACAAGGAGGTAACTTCGGTTCCGGCACGCACCGCCTTTATGATACGCAATGAAGAGCGCAACCGCGTAACCCTTGCGATTGACTATAACGGCCAACTGAAAGCCAAGCGTCTGGCCAATGACGAAACCGACGACCGGGCCAACGTTCTCAGCGGCTCCATGCGCCAGATGACCGCCGGCGAAAATGACTACGTTCTCGGCACTCATAACGGCGAACCTGCATTCGTGAAAACCGGCGATAAAACTGTTGCCGGCAACTATGTCTTCATTCCCGCCGAGAACCTGAGCGCAACCCACAATGCCCAGGATGTTCTGCCGATCAACGACCCGGCTCAAACCACCTCTATTGCCGAAATCGTAGTGTCAGACCTGAACCTGACCACCATCTACGACCTGCAGGGCCGCA
This sequence comes from uncultured Bacteroides sp., assembly GCA_964528425.1. GTDB lineage: Bacteria > Bacteroidota > Bacteroidia > Bacteroidales > Muribaculaceae > UBA3263. The sequence continues at coordinate 4,881 of CAZGTD010000028.1, read as the reverse complement.
AGCTTATGGCACCCGTAAAAGGAATCAACATCATAAACGGCAAGAAGCTGATTTTTAAGTAACTCACAGTTCATTTTGCATAATACCCAGAATTTTATAAATTTGCACAAATAAAACCAATAGAATCACTATCATGAACCTTTTTAACTGGCGTCACTGTTTGCTGGCCATCGCTCTCGGAGCCGGTGTCATCACCGCTTCGGCCCAAACAGTAATATTTCCGGGAGAGACACAGCCCGGCATAGCCGCCATTAGCGAAAGTGACGGCATTTATACTCTCAGCAACGACCTGCTATCGGCCTCATTCATCAGCGACGGCACCACCCTCAGGTTCAATGGCTGTGAGGCCATGAACCTGCACCCCGGAACCGAACTTTTCAAAATCGTTCTCGGCAACCATACCGAGATTCTCGCTTCGGATATGACTCTCGAATCCGTCGCCACCGAAACCCTGACCGCCAACCCCGCTTCGCCCAAAGGCTCGGAGCGCTTCGGCGGCCACGCTATCGTTGCCCGGTTCACCGGCTCGGGTCTTGACGTGGAATGGCGCGCCATTCTGCGCGACGGTTCGCACTATCTGCGCACCGAACTTGAACTTACGCCCACCGACGGCGACGTTGCCATGAACTCCATAACTCCGCTGAACTACATTGTTGACCACGTTGAAGGCCACACTGCAGCTATGGTTGTCGGCAATACCCGCGGCGCCATGATTGCATCCAACAATATATTCGCTGGCGCAGAAACCCCGATGGCGTTCAACCAGGTTACCTCGTCAAACACCGACCTGGAAGCTTTCGACCCCTACGGCTGGACTCCCGAATCATTCACGGAAATTTCCAGCTCTGAAGTGCCCGCCGAAATTCTGGCCATGAAAACCTTGGCCAACAATCTCCCCATAACGGCCGACAACGTTGTTGCAGCCCGCGGAGCACTGACATTCCGCAATGCCGGCGAGCAAATAATTACTTTCCAGTACACTTCCGGCTCCCACAGGCTCGACCTTATAGGTGTTGACTTCTTCGACCCTCAAACCGGCGAAGTTGTTGCCTCTGACTATCACACCGGCTTCAGCGGCAATGCGAACCGCAATAATGTTTACAATCTGAACCTGACCAAGCCGGGCAGCTACATTGTTCGCTACTTTGTTGAAACAGCTTCAGAAACCGTTACCTCTAACGGCACAATTTCTTACAACAACAAAGTCTTCATTCCAACAATAATAGTTGGCCAAGACCCCAACGCCAAGAAAATCCGCCGCGTACTGTCGGCCACCGGCAGTAATACCATGAACATCGACGACAGCGAAACCGACACATGGACCGGTGATTCCTGGACCAAAACAGGCGCCGAAAACCTTAGTCAAGGTATTCTCGACCTCAAGGTTGTAAATGCCGACGTGCGCCACATGGAACGCCTGATTGAATTCACCGACCTCGGAACCCTGAACGTTGAGTTTGCCTACACTTCCGGGAACCACCGCATCGATATTTGCGCAATCGAACTCCTGGACAACGACAACAACGTTGTTGCCGCCGACTACCACAAAGGCTACAGCGGTAATCAGCATTCGCTTAACCTATACACTATCGACGTTCCTGCCGCCGGGAACTACAAACTCCGCTACTACAGCCACAACGCCGATAATGCCATGATTACAAACGGCGATATCAACCTGACATTCAAGCGCCGGGACTTTATGGATGTCGACGACACCTTAGTTCATAAATGGACCGGCACTTCATGGACCAAAACCGGCGCTGAAAACGTTGAAAAACGCATTGAAGAGCTCGGTGTTAAAATCGGCGATGTTCGCCACATGGACTTCAAGATGTCGTTTGCCGACTCCGGCACCCTCACCGCCGAATTCCTCTACACTTCCGGCAACCACCGCCTCGACATTTGCGCCATTGAACTTCTCGACAATGCTGACCACACTGTTGCCAGCGATTACCATGTAGGCTATAGCGGAACCAACAAATCGGCAAACGTTTACACTCTCGAAGTTCCCCAGGCCGGCGTATATAAACTCCGTTATTACTCCCACAACGCCGACAATGCACTCAACACCAACGGTAATATCAACCTCACCTTCACCAAAGAATACGTTATCTACATTCCCCCGACAGATTCACAGGAAATTCTGGGCATATGGGAGCGCAAAACCACTCTCGCCGCCGGCAAAACCTGGAAGGTAGGTACAGTTGTAGGCCTCGTTGGAGCAGACCAGCAGCGCCGCTCTGTAGCTTGCTATATTGACCGCGAACGCGCAGTTGCATGGCGTCCCTTCCCCATCTACAACTCTTGGTTTGAACTCAACATCAACCGCAAGGACGACCCCACTTATGCATCACACTTCACCGAAGCTCAGTGCATTGACGTTATCGGTCAATGGAAAAAGAACCTCTACGAAGCCTACAACGCCAACATCAAGGCCTTCGTTTGGGACGACGGCTGGGACGAATGGGGCACCTGGACCTTCAACTATAATTTCCCCAACGGATTGACTGAAATTGACAAAGTTGCAACCTCTATGAACGCAGGTCAGGGCATCTGGCTCGGCCCCGTAGGCGGCTATGGCACAAGTGGCAACGGACGTCGAGCCTACTGGAACGGCAAAGGCGGCATGCAGCTCAGCAACCCGGAATATTACAAAGTATTCCTCGACGCATGCACCCACTTCGTTACCAGCTACGACCACCGCTACTTCAAGTTCGACGGCATCAGCAACCTCTTTGCAGCCTACGGACCTAAGCCCGGAAATGAAGAAGGCGCCGAAGGCATTATCGATATCGAGCAGCGCGTTCGCGAAATCAAGCCCGACATCTTCCTCAACACTACCGTAGGCACCTGGGCTTCGCCCTTCTGGTATAGCGTGGCCGATGCTACCTGGCGCCAGGAAAAGGACTTTGGCGAAATGGGTAATAACCCCATAAACCGCGAACGCTGGATTACCTACCGCGACAATCTTATTCACCAGAACTACGTTGTCGGTTCTCCCCTCTGCCCCATCAACTCGGTAATGAGCCACGGCCTGATTCTTACCACTCACGATAACGGCTGCAAATATTCGCAGGACTATAATGCGGTTCTCCGCGAAATGCGTTGCGCATTCGTGTCGGGCGCATCGATGGTTGAGCTCTATTGCGACTATCCGCTGATGAACAGCATTGTCGGCGAAGGTAAGCAAGGCAAACTCTGGGAAGATATGGCAGAATGCATTAAATGGCAGGAAAAGAATGCCGACGTTCTCGCCGACATCCACTGGGTAGGCGGTGATCCTTGGACCGGCTCCGAAGAACAGGTCTACGGCTGGGCAAGCTGGAACGGCACGAAGTCAACCCTGGCTCTGCGCAATGGCGCAAACAGCGCTAAAACCTACGTTGCCACGCTCCGCGAAATGCTCGAAATTCCCGACCATATTACCGGAACCATCCGCCTGAAGCATTCGTTTGCTGTTCAAGCTCCCGTTGAAGGCATTGAGCTCGACAAACCGATTGACATTGACAAGCCCCTTACCTTTAAGCTCCCCGCCTCGAGCCTTTTCTGCTATGACGGCATTGAGGCTGAAACGCCCTGGCCGGTAGATCCCGGTCAAAGCGAAATCCAGGAAATTCGCATTCTGCAGCAACCCATGCACGACGGAATCATATACGACCTTCAGGGTCGCCGCGCAGCCGCCAATCCCACCCCCGGCCTCTACATTCAAAACGGCCACCTCATCCGGCTCTGATTACAATAAACAGACACAAAAGACTCGGCTACTGAAACAACAGTAACCGAGTCTTATTTTTTTATGAAAAATCGGTCACTCAATCCACTCAACTTTTTGGAAATGAGCAAATAAGGTAACAGAATCTGTGTAATTAACGTTTTTTAACGTTCGGGGGGGGTAATATTAACCTTTTTTCGTAAATTTGCAGCGAAAATCTACATTCACACAATCAATTTTACATTTCAAATTTATGAAAAAATCACTTCTTTTGGCAAGCGCGGCTTGCGCCATGCTCTTGTGCTCATGCGGTTCCAACAAGGCAACCATGTACACCGCAACCGGAGTTACGGTTCCTACGGTAGTTACTTCAACCAACATTGCCGACCTTAACGTTGGCGAACGCACTTCATTGCGCTATACTACCACCAAAGCTGACCGTAACGGTGGAGTTAATAACTGCAAAGACGCCGCCATAACCGCTTTCCTTAAAACTAATGGTAATGCCGATGTTATCGTAGCCCCTGAATTCTTTGTTGACATCGACCTCAACTACGTTGAAGTTATCGGTCGTCCTGCGTCTTACAAGAACTTCCGCGGCGCTAACTAATAGTATAATTTCCACTGCTGAATTGTAATGCGATTTAATTGGATATTGTTGCTTACGCTCATATTTATGACCTGCCCTGCCGCATATGGTCGAAAACAGGCACATGAGCATTCCAATACCGTAAATATCGAAACGACAATTACGGCAGTTTCATCAGCAGAACTTAATATTTCTGATAAACGCGTTTTCCTGTCCACCTCCTGGGGTCCAAAAATTTTATCGCCGACCTCTTTAGAGCTTCGTAAAGCCAACCTTATAGTTGAACTTTGCCGGCAAGTGGGCGCTGACGTGTTGGTTGACCCGCAGTTTATATACACAAAGCGCTTTTTAGGCGGTGGTAAACTTTCAGTTTCCGGTTATCCTGCAACTTACAAAAATTTCCGGACAATGACCGACAAGGAGGTTGATGCCTTTATCTCCACTCCAGAATACGAAACAGGAAAAGTTGTTTTTATCAATAAAAATTAGTTCTACCAATATTTCAATATCAAACTGGAGGCCGCGCCGGAATTGACGTAGCCTCCGGTTATTTTTAAACTCTCAAACAAGGATTTAACTG
>CAZGTD010000027.1:0-24394 GCA_964528425.1 uncultured Bacteroides sp. | reverse complement strand
TTATGTGGGAATACGTTGGCATGGCCCGCACCAAGGAAAGCCTCGAAACCGCTCTCACCAAGCTCAAGGAAATCCGCAAGGTATTTGAAACCGACCTTTATGTTCCGGGAACTGCCGAAGGCTACAACAATGAGCTCGACAAGGCATTCCGTCTGCGCGACTTCATTACAATGGGTGAACTCATCGCCTACGATGCACTGAACCGCAACGAAAGCTGCGGCGGCCACTTCCGCGAAGAATACCAGACCGAAGAAGGCGAAGCAAAACGCGACGACGAAAACTTCTTCTACGTTTCGTGCTGGGACTTCCAGGGTGTAGACAAAGCTCCCGAACTCATTAAGGAACCGCTGCACTACGAGGCCATCAAGGTTCAGACCCGTAACTACAAATCGTAAAATCTTCACCTTTCAAAAAATCTTTATACAGCAATGTCTCAGATGACTGTTACACTTAGAGTCTGGCGTCAGGCCGGCCCTAAAGCAAAAGGAGAATTCAAGAACTACACGGTGGAGACCGATACCGACACCTCGTTCCTGGAAACCCTCGATATCCTCAACGAACAGCTCGTTGAAAAGAAAGAAGAACCCATTGCATTCGACAGCGACTGCCGCGAAGGTATTTGCGGAATGTGTTCGCTCTACATCAATGGCCATCCCCACGGCCCCGCAACCGGAGCAACCACCTGCCAGCTTTACATGCGTCGCTTTAAAGATGGCGAAACCATCACTGTTGAACCCTGGCGTTCCGCAGCCTTCCCGGTAATCAAAGACCTGATTGTTGACCGCAACGCGTTCGACAAAATCCAGCAGGCCGGCGGCTACGTTTCGTTTAACTGCGGTGGCGCACAGGATGCCAACAACATTCCCATCTCGAAAGTTGCCGCCGACATGGCAATGGACTCGGCAACCTGCATAGGCTGCGGCGCCTGCGTTGCCGCCTGCAAAAACGGTTCGGCCATGCTCTTCGTATCGGCCAAGGTCAGCCAGTTCGCGCTGCTTCCGCAGGGCCAGGTTGAACGTGCCCGCCGTGCCCGCAAAATGGTTGCAAAGATGGACGAACTCGGCTTCGGTAACTGCACCAACACCGGTGCCTGCTCCGCAGAATGTCCCAAAAACATTTCGCTGAGCAACATCGCCCGCCTCAACCGCGAGTTCATCAAGGCTAAATGCGCTGAATAAACAATAACGGCCTCCGGGCCGTTATTTAATTACATTATTGGCCTCCCCTGAGTAAGATTGGGAAACTCTTCAATCCTATTAGAAACCCGAGACATGCTTTTCGGATTGATGGCGGGCTCCACCCTCCGACGGAGGGCGTGACTTCGGTCACCAAGGCAGATTACAGAGATCCGCAAAGCGCTCAAATCCTGTCTATTTCGAGTTTCTTCCACATCACTCATGGGGAGGCCTTTCTATTACCCATACGATTATGATTCCTGCCAATCAACAAGCTGAACTGCGCGCACGCTTCAACCCCGACGGCTCGCAACTGCGAAACCGCCAGTTACGCATGCTTGAAATATTGAAATTCATTGACCGCGTATGCTGCGAAAACGCAATTCCTTATTGGCTCAGCTCGGGCACATGCCTTGGCGCGGTACGCCATGAAGGGTTCATTCCCTGGGACGATGATGTTGACATTGAACTGCTTGAGCCCGACTTCCGCCGATTGCGCTCGGCATGGCTTGCGCTGGAAAATCCCCCCTTTGCATGGCAGGATATTCACACTGACCCGGCATACTCCAATCCAAACCCCAAAATCCGCGACCTCAGCTCCGAAATTGAAGAAAACGACCCATATGGCCATGACTACAAATATCGCGGCCTGTTTGTCGACGTTTTCCATCTGCGCCCGTCATCTTCACTATGGCTCGACAAGGCAGTCAATCTCTATCAACTCTACATTGTGCGCCCTCTGTCGGCCAAACGTTCTCCGGCCGTCAGAAAATTTATGCTTCGGCCTGCGCTATGGTTTTTCAGCCGAATCATAACCCCTGCGGTTAACTTGATTCAACGCATACGCCCGAACGGAAAGCTGCGCCATGCACCCGGCTCGCTATTTACGCGGGAACGTAATATCGCCGACGTTTCATCTACCATACGCGTAAAGTTTGAAGACACTATGCTCCCCATACCTGCCCGCTATGATTCTTACCTACGCGATCTCTACGGCGACTACCTTACCCTACCCTCGACTTTCCACACCCACATCAAACCCGATCAGTCCTCGGAATAGTGGAGCAGTACCCGGCGATAAGAATTAAAGATTTTAGATTTGCTCACGAAGCCCACATAGCGTCCCCGGGCATCAACTACCGGCAGGTTCCAGGCACCGGTTGCATCAAATGTTTTCATAACTGCCTCCATGTTTTGGCCGAGCGTAATTTTTGCTGCAGGGGTAGTCATAAATTTGTTAACATACATTCTCCTGTACAAATCCGGCCGGAACATAATATTGCGTATATCGTCGAGCAAAACTACCCCGACAAGCATATCATCCTTATCTACAACCGGAAAGAGATTACGCGTCGACTGAGAGATTACGTCACACATCTCTTTTAAACACATATCGGGGCTGACCTTCAGAAAATCTGTTTCCACTACTGAATCCATTTTCAAAAGCGTCAAAACCGCCTTATCCTTATGATGCGTAAGCAGTTCACCGCGCTGGGCCAGACGCATGGTATAGATGCTGTATGGTTCAAAAATCTTAATGGTACCGTAAGCAATTGTGCTTACAATCAGCAGCGGCAGAAAAAGATTATATCCTCCAGTTAATTCGGCCGTAAGGAAAATGCCCATCAATGGAGCGTGCATAACCCCGCTCATAACACCGGCCATTCCCATCAACGCGAAATTTTTGGTCGACAAATCCAATCCGAAAAAATCATTGCATGCGTAGGCAAACAAAAAACCGGTCAGACATCCGACGAAAAGCGAAGGCGCAAAAGTTCCGCCGACTCCACCCGCTCCATTGGTTGCCGAAGTAGCGAAAGCCTTCATCAGCACTATTGCCAGAATAAACAGTATAATAGCCAGTGCTGAAGTATTTTCATGGTAAAACACCGACGCGGTAACGACCTGACTCGGATCTCCGCCAAGCAAATCTATGATAGCTCCATAACCTTCGCCATAGAGCGGAGGGAAAAGAAACACGAGCAGAGAAAGAATCGAACCGCCCACCAAAAATTTCACCCAAGGTTTTTTAAGTTTGGAAAACATATTTTCCATCATATTCATCACCTTAGTGAAATAGAGCGACGAAAAGCCGCATACTACACCAAGCAGAATTACAAAAGGTATTCTGGTAGTTGAAAAACCTTCGCTCTGAATAAAAAAGAATTCGAAATCATAGCCTGAAAACGTGTAGGCAACCGTTGCAGCGGTAATCGACGAAATAAGCAGCGGCATAACTGAAGCCGCCGTAAGGTCAATCATCAGCACCTCAAGCGTAAACAGCATTCCGGCAATCGGAGCCTTAAAAATTCCGGCTATGCCGGCTGCCGCCCCACACCCCACGAGCATCATCAGCACTCGCGGCGACATTCTAAAAAATGAGCCCAGCTGCGAACCGATTGCCGCTCCGGTATAAACAATCGGGCCCTCCGCACCGACCGAACCGCCAAAACCGATAGTTATCGAGCTGGCAACGAGCGAGGTGTACATGTTGTGGGCTTTCAGGCGCGACTTGTTCTGCGAAATTGCCTGCAATACGCGCGTAACGCCATGCGAAATATTGTCGCGAACAACATAGCGAACATAAAGCGCCACAATCAAAATGCCTATGACCGGAAACACAAAATAGAGATAGTTTGCGCCAACATTCGAAAAACTGCCGGTGAGCGAATGCGCAATAAAATGTATCATCCACTTCAGAAGCAGAGCTGCGAAACCACACAAAACACCAATTATCAGCGCCAGAATCAAAACGAAAGATTTTTCGCTCATGTGGTGCTGACGCCATCGCAAAAAGCGGAGAAGAGCACGGTTGACGCGCTCAGACTTATAGGCGAAATGTTCGGTCGAGGTTTCAGACATAGGCTACTTTCCCCTGCCGCTCAAAACGGTATTTACCGTGTGGAGCAGAATCTTCAAATCGGTTGAAATTGAAATACTTTCAAGATATATAAGGTCGTAGCGCAGGCGCTCAACCATTTCATCAACGCTTGAGGCGTAGCCGAAGCGCACCATGCCCCACGATGTTAGACCCGGCCGGACCTGATAAAGCATTGGGTATATTGGCACTCTGGCCGCTATGCGCTCGGCAAATTCCCTACGCTCGGGTCGTGGGCCAACAAGCGACATTTCTCCGCGGAACACGTTTACGAACTGCGGCAATTCATCTATGCGGTATTTGCGTAAGAAGTGCCCGAAGCGGGTAATTCGTGGGTCATCGTCAACGGTCAGGCGGGCATGGCCGTCGGTCTCGGCATTGTTGACCATTGAACGGAACTTTAGAATCGTAAACGGTCGGCCACCCAGACCCAACCGCTTCTGGCGAAACAAAACGGGGCCCGGAGAGTCAAGCTTGATAATCAGACTGATAATAGCAAAAACAGGAATAAGCAGAATCAGCGCCAAGGCCGAGGCTATTACGTCGATCATCCGCTTAATGTTGGCAGTGGATGCTGAAATATTTGGTGCGGATATACACACCAACGGTTCACCGACTACGTTGAATTGCCGGCCTGAAGCCAACGCAACCGTATTGAGGTCGGGACTCATAAGTAAACCGCCATTGATATCAAAGGCCATTCTCATGAAATCTGCCAGGTCAATGCCATCGGTCAACGCCCGTGGAGTAAGAATCAAGTTGGTAATCGCGTGGTTTACACAATAATGGCGAACATCCCGGCGCGCAATAATCTCAAGCTCGCGACATCGGGAATCAACCGGAGAATTCTGAGTAAGCCGTGCAAAAGCAACTATTTTTATTCCCATTCCCTTGCGCAGCGAATTTATGCGGTGTGCAAGTTCATAGGCATCGGCATCGGTGCCGACCATAACGGCAGCATCGGTATTATTGCGGTCGTGGACAGCCCTCACGACCGTTCGGGTTATCAGGAATCGCCCGCAATATACACAAATAAAAATTATCGCTACCGTTACCGACAGGCGCTCAAAAACATCTACGCGCTGCCACGGAGCATCATTAACAACCGCCAGGAAGAAAATTATCAGAGTGCCGATAATCGAGGAAGAGAGTGTAAGAATCAGTTCCTGGGCTCGAGAGCGACGGTAAACATCGTTATAATAACCGGATAGCCAATAAAGGGCCAGCAGCATGATCGGGAAAAAAATCTGCCCTGACCAAACGAAAACAGTGTGGTAGAACTCTCCGAAAGTACCCTGAACATTAGTAACCTCATAGCGAAACCTATTAAAAATCAGAATCGCCAACGAGCTTGTGAGCAGGTCGGTGAGCACATAAACCAGGCGCAGGCGATTTTGAATTTTAAGGTTAAGGCTTATCAAGGTCTGATAATTTTAATGATTCCGCTTTCGGTAAGTTTCATAATGGTTGAGGGCTTGCGTGGCTCTCCTATGGCGCGGCGTCCGGTGGTGCACACATAGTCGGCCGCGTTGATAATACGCCGGTCAATATCGGCAAACCGGCCGGGAGCTGGGTAGCCCGAAATATTGGCCGAAGTGCTTACGAGCGGACGCCGGAGCCTGCGGCACAACTCCTTGCAAAAGGCCGAATCGGTAACGCGGACTGCCAACGAGCCATCTGCCGCCGGCAAATTCGGGGCGAGCGGGGGCACGAGAGCGCGGTCGTAGATAACTGTCAAGGGCTCAACCGCAGCCTCCAGCAGTTGGTACGCTACTTCCGGCACTCCATCAACCCATCGCTCAAGATCATCGGCGGAGCCGATAAGGGTTATCAGAGCTTTGGCGTCGGAACGTTGCTTGATTTCGTAGATACGCTCAACGGCGCGCGGGTTAGTGGCGTCACACCCCAAACCCCATACCGTGTCGGTGGGATAGAGAATAACGCCTCCACGCTTAACAACGTCCAATGCCTGCTCTAAATCGCTCATTTTGCAGTATATTCCTTTGAATAGCGAAGAACCTGAGGCAGGAAGTCTTCGGTATAAGATACCTTAACATCGGTTATTTCGCCATCGGCATTCTTTTCCAGCGTATAAACCGGATTCACAAAACCCTTGTAGGGCGCAATGCCCAAGGCAGAATAGCGTTCGAGAACTTCTTTGTGAAGGTCAGGATCAACCTTAACAGCGTAATTTTCAACCAGCAAACGGCCGGCCTCATAATCGCCTTCGCTCTTTATGCGCTGAATTTCGGCAAGAAGTTGACCGAATAAGTTGCGCAAAGCATCGTAGTCGTTAATCTTAACATAAGTCTTGCCATCTTTCTTCACCAGCTCGACAACATTGTTGTCGGCACCCTTCTCAAATACCCACTTGGCAATCAGCTGACGGTTGCGCATGTGCGCTTCCTCAACATCCTTGCCCGGCTCAATTCTAACGAGCTGAGTCATCAGGCCATTCATCATATATTTATAATATTCAGCCTTATACGCCTCGGGGTTATCAAGCAGACCGAGCTCGAGCAGCTTCGGGTCGGCCAGATAATAAAGGGCAAACAGATCGGCGCGAGCCTCCTCAAGAGTCGAACCGTGAGCTTTCAGCGCGTCGGGGTCAACACCGGGGAGCAGGCGGCCTGAACCGTGGCCCAGGCACTCGTGCAGGTCTGTGTGCATATTGTCTGTAACGAACCCATAGTCTGCAATGAGCTGGCGCGTGGGCTCGTCTATTACAAATTCTTCAGAGAAACCGTTGCCCTGCGCTGCAATATCGTATGCCTCGGTAATATTTTCGATAGTAACCGACTTGGAGCCATGAGCGGCGCGAATCCAGTTTGCGTTAGGCAGGTTAATGCCGATAGGAGTTGCCGGATATGAGTCGCCGGCAAGAATAGCCGCTGTAATAACCTTGGCGCTCACGCCTTTAACCTCCGGCTTACGGAACCGTTCGTCGACCGGCGAGTGATCTTCAAACCACTGAGCGTTGGCGCTTACGGTTTCGGTTCGCTGACTGGCCTCCTTGTTTTTGAAATTTACAATACTTTCATATTGGCCGGTCATTCCGAGAGGATCACCATAACTTTCAATAAAGCCATTGATGAAATCAACGTCAGAATCCGTGTCTTCAACCCAGGCAATCGAATAATCGTCGAAAGTCTTCAGTGACCCGGTCTGATAGAATGAAATGAGCTTTTCAATATAATCTTTCTGACGATCATTTTCGGCATATTTTGAGGCCTCGGTCAGCAATGCAACGATCTTTTCAATATAGGGCGAATAAACGCCGCCAACCTTATAGACGTCTTCAACTATAGTGCCGTCGGGCTGCTTGACCAGGCGCGAGTTCAGACCATAGCTGATAGGAGTCGGATCTTTTGGGTCCTTTAGTTTGGCATAGTAATCTTCAACCTCTTCCATGGTTATACCGCCGCCGTAGAGGTTGCAAGCAGAGGTTGCGATGAGGTCTACGCCATCGGCTTGGTTAACACGCTTGGCCATTATTTCCGGGTTAAACATAACTTCCGCGAGCTCGCTGAAGTTTTCGGGTTTCACACCGGCGGCTTCAACCTGCTGCTCAAACCATTCGCGCGAGAATTGCGGCTGGAACTTATCCATCGAATAATGATGGTGAATACCATTGGCGAATTCAACTTGCTTCAGATAGGTTTCAAAAGCACGATAGTTTTCGTCGTCTTTCGAACCCTTATATGAGGTGTATACCCCTTCTATCATGTCGCGTATCGGCAAGTTATACTTGCAATTCTGATCCCAAATAATATCGCGGCCGGTGATTGCGGCTTCCTGCAGATAATAAATGAGTTTCTTCTGATTGAGAGTCAGGGAGTCAAAGCCCGGCACAGTGTAGCGGAGCACTTCAATGTCGGCAAAACGGTCAACATTATAGTTGATTTCAGGGTCGGGGGTTGCGTGTTTACAGCCGACCATAGCGGCTGCGGCTAATGCAAAAGGCATAATCGATTTGAGTTTCATTCTACTTGAAGTATTAGTCCCTTCAGGTATTCGCCTTCGGGGTGGTAAATATTTATCGGATGGTCGGCGGGCTGAGTGAGCTGATGGAGAATGCGCACCTTACGCCCGGTTTGAGCAGCAGCCGTAAAAACTGCCAGACGGAATTGCTCGCGACTCACAGCCTGCGAACAGCTGAAAGTAAAGAGTATGCCCCCCGGAGCAATCTGCTCTATGGCGCGGGCATTGAGCCTTCGGTAGCCTATCAGCGCGTTGCGCAGGGCGCTGCGATGTTTGGCAAACGCCGGCGGGTCAAGAATTATAAGGTCATAACGGCCTTTTTCAATTTCGGCAAGAAATTTAAAGGCATCAACGGCAAACGCTTCGTGGTTTTCAGCCTCCGGAAAGTTCATTTCTACGTTGGCCCTGGTCAGCTCCACGGCCTTACCCGAGGAATCGACGGAATGGACCAGCTTTGCACCGCCGCGCAGCGCATATACTGAAAAACCGCCGGTGTAGCAGAACATGTTAAGGACCTTGCGGCCAGCGCTATAGTGCTGAAGCAACGAGCGATTATCGCGCTGGTCAACAAAAAATCCGGTTTTTTGGCCGCGTAGCCAGTCAATATTGAAACTCAGACCGTTTTCCACGGCAACGCTTCCCGCATAACTGCCGATGATATATTCATTCTGAGGATCAAGATGAGCCTTATACGGCAACGTGGTTTCAGATTTATAATAAACGTTGGTTACGGGCAAACCCGGAATTTCGGTCAGTGCATGAGCGATGATGTCGCGACAGAAGTGCATGCCCGGCGAATGGGCCTGCACTACGGCCGTCGGACCATAAATATCCACCACCAGCCCGGGAAGGAAATCACCCTCGCCATGAACCAGCCTGTAAGCATTATTGTCTGGCCGGATAAGGTTCAAGTCTCTGCGCAACTCATAGGCAGCGGTAAGACGCTCCGTGAAAAACTCATGGTCAATTGCGCGCGAGCGACCAAACTCAAGCATGCGCACGACTATGCTACCGATCTGGTAGTGGCCGATTCCAAGCAGATCGCCGGCCGACGAGCGCACTTCAACAACGTCACCCTCCTCAATATCCGCGGGCATCGTGGCAACGGCGCCGGAAAACACCCACGGATGGAAACGGCGCAGCGAATCCTCTTTTCCTCGTTTAAGAATTATTGCCGGGTAACTCATTTGAAAAATCTAATTATATCGTTTAGGTTTGCAAAAAGCAGCAAAGCGAACAAGAAGAACATGCCAATAGTCTGGGCCACCTCCAGGAAACGGTCAGACGGCTTCCTGCGGGTAAATACTTCATAAAGCAGGAACAACACATGGCCGCCATCCAGCGCGGGAATCGGCAGAATGTTCATAAAGGCCAGCGCAATGCTCAAGAAAGCCGTAAGATACCAGAAACTCATCCAGTTCCAACGCTCGGGGAACATACTGCCCAGAGCTCCGAAGCCACCCAGGCTTTCAGCTCCTTCTTTGCTGAACACATGGCTCATTGACTTGACATAGTTGCCAAGAGTTGAAGTGCCGAGATTCCATCCGGCAGGCACTGATTCAAACAGGCCGTAACTTTTACGGAACACGGGGTAAATTTCATTTGGAGGCGCCAGCGTAAAACCGAGTTTACCGGCTTTAGTCGGAGTTGCCGTCAGCTCAAGTTCGCGGCCGTCGCGAATAATTTTTATCGGTGTAGGCCGACCGCCATAAGCCGTCAACGCGCGTGTAAGTTCATTAAATACCGGCGTCAGGCTATCGCCGACCGCAACGATGCGGTCGCCCTTTTCAAGGCCTGCTTCAGCCGCAGGTTCACCCTTGATTGGCTCACTGACAACAACAGGTATCCTATAAGTAAAGAAGCCTTTATCCTTATTGATGAGCATAACGAAATTATCGGGCAGCTCGATGTTGACAGTGTCGCGGCCGTTGCGAAGCACGGAAACAGTATGCGCCTGAGCCAGAACCGGCATTACATTCGGAGTATCGGCATCAACCTCCTTGCCATCGGCCATAAGTGGTATATCGCCGTTGCGGAAACCGGCCTCTATGGCCGTTGGCACGAACTCCATGCCGGCATAGGCATCGCGGAAGCGGATGCACTCCTCGCCCCAATGAAACGTTATGCCGATATAAATAATAATGGCCGCAAGGAAATTAAACAATACGCCACCGGTCATTACCAGCAAACGCTGCCACGCAGGTTTGGTTCGGAATTCCCAATCCTGGGGTTCGGCTGCGAGTTTCTCCTTATCTTGCGTTTCATCTATCATTCCGGCAATCGCGCAATAACCGCCGAGGGGCACCCAGCCGATACCGTAAATTGTCTGTTTCCAGGCCGGAACTTTTTTACCTGTCTTTTCATAGTCCTGGCCGGCATTGATTGAAATCAGCGGATGGGGTTTCTCTTCCTTATCCATCCAGGTGAACAATTCCAAACGTCCACGGGCCGGAATATAGCGCAGAATCGAAAATCGAGGATTGAAAAACAAAAAGAATTTTTCAACACGGATACCGAATATCCGTGCAAAAATATAGTGGCCGAACTCATGAACGATTACCAGCAGCGATAGCGCCAGGATGAGCTGCAGGGCCTTAATTAGAAATACTTCCATTATTTGCCAATTATTTCTTCGGCTATAGAACGGGCCTGAAGATTGGATTCAACATAGTCGTCAAGGGTAGGATGAGCAATAAATTCTGCCCGGCTGACGGTTTCGGTAATTACACGATAAATATCGTTGAAGCCCACTTTGCCGCGCCGGAAAGCAAGATTAACGATTTCGTTAGCGGCATTTACAACGCAAGCGGTATTACCGCCCCGCCGCAACGAGTATCCGGCCAGTCCGATGCAGGGGAATTTGCTTTCGTCGGGAAGTTCGAAAGTCAACGTTGCATAGTCGGCAATGGTCATCGGCCGCTCTCCGGTTGCAAGGCGCCGGCGCATGCCCAGTGCATAACTGATGGGGAGGTGCATGTCGGGGATTCCAAGCTGGGCTTTAACCGCACCGTCAGTGAACTCAACCATTGAGTGAACAATGCTTTGGGGGTGAACAACGGCCATAATCTGCTCGGGCTTCACTCCGAAAAGCCATTTGGCTTCAATAATCTCAAAGGCTTTGTTGAGCATCGTTGCGGAATCGATAGTGATTTTCGCACCCATGTCCCAATTCGGATGCTTCAGTGCCTGATCGGCCGTTACTGTAGCAAGCGCTTCAGCCGGCAAAGTTCTGAACGGGCCGCCGCTCGCAGTAATTATGATACTCTTTATGCGCGAGGAATCTTCTCCCTGCAGACACTGATAAATAGCCGAATGCTCCGAATCAACGGGAATAACCTTCGTTTCCGAAGTTTTCAGGGCCTCGGTGACCAGTTCGCCGGCAACAACAAGAGTTTCTTTATTTGCCAGTGCAATGTCCTTGTTGGCCTTTATGGCTCGCAGCGTCGGCATCAGTCCGGAGTAACCAACGGTTGCCGTTACGACCATATCGACATCATCGGCCTCCATCTCGGCAAGAATTGCGTCTTCGCCTGCGCTAACAGCTATGCCTGAACCGGCCATAAGCCGCTGAAGCTCGTTATATTTCGCCGGATCGGCAATAACCACTCGCCGCGGACGGTAGCGAAGGGCCTGCTCAGCCAAGGCCTCCACACGGCTTCCGCCAATGAGCACCGTAGCTTCAAACAGTTCCGGATTTCGTCCGATTATATCTAAAGTCTGCCTGCCTATAGACCCCGTGGAGCCTAAGATTGCAATTTTCTTTCTCGATTGGTTCATAACTTCTCGCAAAGTTACAACTTTTTTCGAAATTCCCCAACTATTTTTACTACGGTTTGTTATATAGTTATAAAAATTAAATCATTTCTAACTATTTATCGTATGAAAAAATTATTTATCACCCTGTTCGTGGCTGCTGCAGCAGCACTTGGCGCTCAAGCACAAGAAGTTACCGTTAGCTATGGCGCTTACACTCAGATGGATGCAATGAACTGCCACAAAGGCTTCTCTAAGGTCAACACCGCCTGGGGTGGCGTCAACTTCGGTCTCTACATTCCCGTTGTCAAGGGCATTAAAGTTGGCCCGAGCTATTCTTACTCAAGCGCTTTCACCCCTGCCGCCGGTTATGAAATTCCCGGTCTCGGTACTTATGACCTAAAAAGCAAGGTGGGATACCACACTATTCTTCTTAACGTAAAGGCTGACTACTATCAGAACTCAATCGTGAAACTCTACGGCCACGCCGGTGTCGGCATTGTTGTTTCGCACATGATGCCTAAATATCTTGAATCTTACAATAAGGGCTATTTTGCATTCCAGGTTTCGCCCATTGGTGCAGAAGTTGAATTTATGCCCCACGCCGCAATCTTCGGTGAACTCGGCTTCGGTGCTCAAGGTCTGATTCAAGTCGGCGCAAAATATAGCTTCTAACGAGGTTTATCCCCGCTCCTGTTACTCCTGCACTCCTGTATAAAATACCCGGAGGACAGGAGTTTTCAGTATTACAGAAACTTCAGCGAATAGATTGGATAGGCGATGCCGCGGCCGCCGAGTCCCGCTTTCTGGTGGTTGAGGCCGGAATTGAGAATAAGGCCTCCCTGTTCGTTGCTCGTGCCGAAGTCAAAATATCGACGGGCGGAGAATTCGGTGTTTATCAAATAGTTGAACAGGAACGCCAAGGCGCCGTCGGCTCGGCCGTCGGAAGTAGTTGCAATGTACTGGCTATGGGCCACGATGCCGGTATCGTAAACACAAACTGCGGCTTCGGCCTCACCGTCATGGCCACAAAGAAAGAACCTTATCTGATTAGGAAAACGATTATGCAATAACTGAAGTTCCTCAGCAGAATGAACAGCCTTAGTGCTATGGCGTTCTTGTAAACAATCGTTGACCATGCCTATAATTGCAGCGGCATCGTCGGTTTCCCATACGCGAATATTCTTAGCCGCTGAGCGCTTGAGATTGCGTATTTGCTGGGAATTAAAGCCTGGATTGTCGGCCAAAAGTATTGCCGACGAAAGTTGCACCGACTCCTGCCCGGCGCCAAAGCGATAGAGGGCATAAATATCTTCTTCGGCAGGCAAGGAATGGTAAATATGCGGAACCGGCTTGTAAACTACCCGTTCATACCCCTCGGAGCGCAAAAACTGAATCCAACAGTCGAAAAGGGCAAGCATGTCGTCGCCGTCGAAATGGCTCCTTGGTGTCAGCCAACCACCGTAGGTAAGTCCTTGGTGGGAATAAAGCGTCTGCCCTACCCTGTTTGCCGGAAGCAATGCGGCAACTTTATCGCCCTTGAAGGCAATCAGGCTGAAATCGTCAAACCGGTCGGAATGATAGTCCATATAGCCGCGTCGGTGAAGAAAAGTACCCTGACGGGATTCGTCAACAAAGCGATCCCATGCCAAAGCGTCATCAGACGAATAGCGGCGTATGGTCCATCCGGCGCTCATAATGAGTTGACAACCTCGCGGATATTATTGAACGTAAAATTCGCCTCCGGAGCAATGGTTTCAATAGGCAAAGTGGTTGTCAGCCCCCAAACCTCGCAACCGGCTGCGCGGCCGGCACGGATGCCTTGCAGGGAATCTTCAACAACCACGCATTTCTCAGGCTCCTTGCCAAGCATTTTTGCAGCAAGCAAATAACCCTCGGGGTCGGGTTTGCCGCGGCTGACCATCGAGCCATTGACAACGGCCGCAAAGCGCTGCAGAAAATCGGGATATTGCCGGGCGAGCTGCTCCATTTTTTCGGGATTGGACGAAGTTACCAAAGCAGCCGGAATACCGCGCTGACTCAAAAGATTAAGAAGCTCTAACGCGCCATCAAACATCGGATATTGCAACTTGGAATCGAAGTCGAGAATGCGGTTCATAATATCGTTGCGCTCTTCGGGTTTGAACAGCTTCATTATGGAGTCGAGATTCGTGCCCTTGATGGCTCGGGCAAAGTTGGGGATGCCGGTAGGATAAAGGGCTTCGGTTTCATCCCAGAAACGGGTATAGAGTCCCTCGGAGTCAATCAATACCCCATCGAGATCAAAAAGTATGGCGTCAGGAGTCCTATTCATTCTTTTCCCAAATATACAGTCGGTCGGACAGCCGGACTTTTTCAGGCACCTTAATTGCAAAAACCTGGCCCTTCGTCGCCTTGGGTGACGGGCCGGAATCAAGATGGATTTCTTCAATGTCGGTTATCAGCGCACCGGTTGTCGGACCGATAATTACGATTTCGTCACCAACGTTAACCTCTCCGGCCTCCACTAAAAACTCGCCGACACCGAGTCGCGAAAAATACTTGGTGCAGCGGGCGCAATAACGCTTGGTACGCGTGGCCGACGAACCGTAATGGCCGCTCCATTCGCCCAAACGCTGCCCCAGATAGTAGCCGTCCCAATAACCGCGATTGAAGATACGGGCCAGACGTTCGTCCCACTCTTTAACTTTTTCGCCGTCGTAGGTGCCGCTGCATATTGCCTCAAGAGCTTCGGAATAGCAGCTTACCGCTTCGCTTACATACTCGGGGCCGCGTGCACGTCCTTCGATTTTAAACACTCGCACTCCGGCCTCCACCATCCGGTCGAGGAAGTGAATGGTTTTCATATCTTTGGGCGACATTATATATTGATCGTCGATTTCAAGCTGATCGCCTGTTTCACGGTCGGTAACGGTGTAGCCGCGCCGGCAGATTTGCGCACAAGCGCCTCGGTTAGCCGAGGTGTTTCGCTCGTGAAGGCTGAGATAGCATTTGCCGGAAACCGCCATACAGAGAGCGCCGTGGCAGAACATTTCAATCTTAACCGGCTCTCCCTTGGGCCCGGTAATAGGCTCGTTGACAATGGCCTTTGAAATCGCGGCTACCTGGTCGAGATTCAGTTCGCGGGCCAGAACAACAGTATCGGCCCAGCGGGCATAAAACCTGGCGGCCTCAGTGTTCGATATGTTTGCCTGAGTTGAAATATGAACTTCGACTCCGCGGCTGCGCGCATAGGTAATGGCAGCGATATCGGCTGCGATTATCGCCGATATGCCGGCATTGGCCGCAGCATCCACAATTGAACGCATAACCGGCAGATCGGAATCATACATAATGGTGTTGACCGTAAGGTAGGTCTTAACTCCCTTTTCGTTACACTCCGAAGCTATGGATTGCAAATCATCAATGGTGAAGTTCACAGCAGCACGCGAACGCATGTTCAGACCCTGTATGCCGAAATATACAGCATCGGCTCCGGCATTGATTGCGGCCCTGAGCGATTCCCAGGACCCTACGGGAGCCATAATTTCAAAGTCACTTCGTTGCATTTACATCCGTTTTTTTATAGCCGATAATATTTATGTCGCCCGAAAGCTTATATTTCTTGCCATCGGCGCCGGTTGCACGGACTACATAGAAATATACTCCCGAAGGAGCCGTTTTACCGGCAATTTTACCGTCCCAGCCCTGCCATGGCTCGGTAAGGTGAGCTAATTGGCGACCGCTCCGGTCAAAAATCCGGCAATCGAATTCAACTATGCTTTTGTAACTTACTTTCCATTCATCGTTGACACCCTCGGAAGCGCCCGGCGAAAAAGCGTTGGGGCACTTCAGCATCGACTCACCGATGGAAACCGTATAGACCTCGCTTTCCGCCTCGCAAGTGCCGGCATCGTTGGCAACGAGTAATCGGACATAGGTTGTGCCCTGTTCGCGGAATGTATGCGTAAATTCAAGGTCGGAATAGCGCAGAAAGGTTTGGTTGAACTCGGGGTCGCGAGCCAGCTCCCATTCGTGATATAAAGCCCCGTCGGTAACCGCTGCCATAAAAGTGATTTCAGCCGGACCCGAACCTCCGAGCGCGGCATCGACCTTAACCTCATTGGCATTGTCGCGTTGCTGCTGCACAGCCTGCGTCTGAGCTTCGACGGTTACCGGATCATACACAGGCGAAACCACCTCGGAATCGCGACCCCAGATGCGGGTAAATTTATCTCCAGACAGAGTAAAAGATGTCTGACATAACGCGGGCTGACAGTGAATGCGGCTCGACAACGACGCAAAACTTTCCGTCTTATCGACCTGTTTGTAGTCAAAGTCATCGGCACTGAACTCGAGAGTGCTGTAGCTAAGTGAAAATTCACGGTCAACTTCCAGAGGCTGACCGTTGATACCGTAATAAGGTATAGGACCCGCAGAGCCTACAAAGTCGAGCCATGTAGTGGAGCAATCGGTCTGGTCCGAAAGCGTCAGGGCGGTTAACTGAGGTTCATAAGCTGAATAATCAACCAGCCAGAAATAAGAGGTTGTGTTGCCGTCAGTTACAATATATCCCATATTACCCTCGGGGTTGTCGAGGGTACTGACCGAACCTGTTTGGGTCGACGCCACAGGCTCTGCGAAACCACCGCCCAAGGCCGAATAGCGCTGCCAGCTGACTGACGAACCCGTTTGCGATTCATAGCAAACCTTAACTCCTTGGAACGAACTGAGAACATACACTTTCGTAAGCCCCGAATATGCCGGAGCCTCTACAGGCACGGCCTGCAACGGGTTGCCGCGAAATGTCAGTTCAGAAGCATTCAGGGCAAGCGACAACGTCAGCAAAAACAGGAAAAAGAACCTCAGCGGTGACATACCCAGGAGTCGGGGAAACGCGCGGCAAAGCCGCTGATGTTATCGGCGGCAGCGCGGGCAGTCTCGGGGGTGTCGCCCTCGGCGGCATAAACGCGGAAGCGGCCGTTGCTATTGAAATATTTGAGTCCGCTTCCGGCCATAGCAATATATTCAGAGGCCTTTTCGGCAGTCGGGAGCGAGGCAACAACTACAACGTAGGGTTTGGGAGCAGATTGAACGGGCGACGGCTGCATTATTTCAAAGGAGCCGGAAGCCGGAGCCATTGCCAGATTAAGTTCCAGGCCTTCGGGCTGGGGAAGCGGATCAATCACTTCGGGTTCGGGAGCCGTAAAAGTCGGCGTTGCCAGAGAAGCATGTTGCGCCGTTGCAATATCAATAGGGGTAGAAAGCGCAAATCCTACTATGCTTAATATGGCGGCCACAGCGGCTACGCGCAGCCACTTGAGGCGAAGCGGAACCCTGACTACCGCCACCCTGCGTTCGGGTTCGGTTTCAATTGGCCGGACAACCTCAAATTTCGGGGCAGCCGGATTCAGGCGCAACGAGGGTGGCACCAAGGCCCATGACGGAGCGGGCACAAATTCCAGCCTGCCCCCCGAACGACGCTGCAACAAGCCGATACGATCAATTTGAACTGCGCCTTCATTGCGCAAGCGGCGCTGCAGAAGGGCCGATTCGGCAGCCACGCGCTCGCGGGCCTGCTCAAACGATATTTTCAAACGTCGGCTCACTGAAGACGCCAGCAAACCGTCGTCATAGTTTAAAGCGGGATTGAACGAAACTTCACGAACCGGAGCAGACATCAAGCCATTTGCAATCATAGCTTCGCGGCGTGTGACCACGAAAGCTCCTACGCCGGGAATAATGACGCAATCGTTGCGGCGTAAAAGCGTAGTTATGTGCAAGCTAAGAGTATCGATCATTGGTGTTTCGTTGTGATATGGACTGCAAAGGTAGCAAAATTTTCGAAACTCTCCAACTTTCGACAGGGCAAATTATCAACAATTTTTCAAATCACTGACCAGAGTTTTCTTTCCGTTGATTATGTAAATTCCCGGTTTAAGCAGACTCGCAGACAGCCGCCTTCCGGACAAATCATATATGGCGGATTCGGCTTTCTCATCAGCACCGACATTGTATATCGCTGACGATGTATCTGCTGATATAACCAATTCGATATTGCCTGAACCGAGAAACTCACGAACTTCGTTGGCATTTGCAGCGTCAATCTTGCCAAGCCGTGTATAGCTCCATGTGTTGGAACCGTAGAATATTACGATATTATTGCTCTGATAAAGCATTATATCGCCCGGTTCCGTTGTTATTTCGGAATCCGCAGCAGCCAACGAGCCGGGCAACGCCCCAACTTTTTCAAAACCGCCATAATCACTCATCCTGACGGTTACAGGACCCTGGCGCAGCATTTCGAGCAAATCGCGCGTGGCGGCATTTTCGGCGAGTATGGCAGTTTTTGTTTTGTCGCCTACCGTAAGCAATACTTTTGTCTGAGCATGAACGCCCAAAGCCGATGCAACCGGCAAGATGGCTGCCACTATTGTTTTCATTATTTTCATGGCGCAAATTTACAGCGTTTCTTTTTTACCGACTCAACCACTTTTCAATCAAAATCTACCAGATTTTTAGAACAGATTTAACGTTGCCGGTCGATGTGTTTGCTCAATCGCAATGATTTTATTAACTTTGTGGCAACCATTCTATCAGTTCTATGATCGACGAGATTCTCAAACATAACAAAGAGTTCGTGGCCGCACGCAAATACGAAAGCTATGCCACCTCAAAATTCCCTGACAAAAAAATCGCCATAGTCACTTGTATGGACACTCGCCTTGTTGAATTGATACCCGCCGCTTTGGGTATTCGCAACGGCGATGTCAAAATGATTAAAAATGCCGGAGGCGTAATCACAAATCCTTTCGATTCTACGATGCGTTCGCTGCTCGTGGCTGTTTACGAACTGGGCGTTAATGAAATTATGGTCATAGGCCATACGGGGTGCGGCGTACAAGGAATGGATGCAAAACACATGTTGCACCTTATGCGTGAACGCGGCGTAAGTGAGGAACACATTGACTTGATGCGACATTGCGGAATCGACCTCAACACATGGCTCCACGGATTCGACGATACCGCCGAAGCTGTCCACGAAACAGTTGACCTGATATCGCACCATCCGCTGATGGCGTCCGACGTACGCGTTGCCGGCTACCTGATGGACTCGGAAACCGGGCTGCTGACACCTTTGGATTAACATTTTAGATTATCTCCACTGCATGAATCTTGTAAAAATATATGCCGACTACCTAAAAACGGCAAACTACGCGTTATTTCACAACCGAATTCCCGTTTGCCGCACAATCGAGGTAACCAACATTTCCGATAAACCGCTCGAAAACATAATAATCGCCTGCTCCGGTGAGTTCATAGCGAACTATGAAGCAGAACCCATTGGCCTGATTAATCCGGGAGAAACAGTCAGAATCAATAATTTTAAGATTTCGCCTGATCCCACCAAGCTGGCAGCTATGACCGAAAGAACTGTTACCGATTTTATGTTGACAGCTAAAAGCGGTGAGGATACCATAGGCATTGAAAAATGCGACATTGAACTGATGCCCTATGACCATTGGACCGGCACCTCCATACTTCCGCAAACCATAGCTTCGTTCATAACGCCAAACCATCCGGCAATAAACAGTCTGGTCGTCGGCAGCGCAGCAATGATGAAAAAAATAACAGGCGGTTCCTCGTTGAAGGCATATCTTACCGGCAACACCAACGACGTTCGCCAGCAGATTGCGGCCGTTTTCGCGGCAATGCACGACCTCGGAATCATTTATCGGTCTCTTCCCGCCAGCTACGAAGCTATCGGCCAGCGCATCAGCATGCCTGATCAGGTAGTGGCAACAAAAATCGGCAACTGCATTGAGCTGACTCTTCTTATGGCAACAGTGCTCGAGGCAATTGGCATCAACACCATAATAATATTTCAGAAAGGACATGCATATCTGGGGGTATGGCTTGTTGACGACTGCTATCCATGCAGCGTTTGCGACGATCCGGCGTTTATTGAAAAGAAATGTTCACACGGCATTGATGAAATGCTTGTTATAGAATGCACTCGCATCACGCAGGAAAACGTCAGCTTCGAGGAGGCGGTTAAGATTGCCGAACATAATCTCGCAGACCATAGCGTCTTTGAAATGTTTGTTGACGTCAAAAGAAGCCGACTGGAAAGAATTCTTCCCCTGCCGAGCCGAATTGAGCAGAATGGCACCTGGGTTTTTGAAACTTCCGGTATTGAACATGACTACTGCAATACTGAGGTAAAGGAACATGACCGATATGACCTCAGCCGCATTTCCGTATCGAACAAGGAACTAACCAAATTTGACATCTGGGAACGCAAACTGCTCGATTTTTCTCTGCGCAACGCGCTGCTCAATCTTTCGCTGAACCGGCGCGCCATACAGTTCATTTCGTTCGACATAAACCGCATTGAGGACCATTTGCAGGATGGCCACGAATACTGTATTCTGCCGAAACCGAATGTTGACCTACAGCTCGACAACAGTGAACGACTGATTCGCTCCAAGCTCCATGAGCAACTCCACGACCTGATCAGCAACGACATCGATCACCATTCGCTCCACACGTTCCTTCCGGAAGGTGAAACCAATTCAACGCTCAAAAACATTTACCGGTCAGCGCGCAACTCGATTGAAGAAACGGGTGCAAATTCACTGTTTCTTGCAATCGGCACTTTGCGCTGGTTTGAAACCGACCAGAGCACCACTCCGCGCTATGCGCCGCTTCTGCTACTGCCGGTTGAAATGGTCTACAAAAAGGGCAATTACTATATTCGCACCCGCGACGAAGAAATTACCCTGAACATAACCCTGATAGAGTTCCTGCGCCAGAACTACGACATTTCAATCAACGGGCTCAGTCCCCTACCCGCCGATGAAAGTGGAGTTGACGTTCCGCTGATATTCGCCATTATCCGCGATGCCCTTAAGTCACAAAAACGCTGGGACGTTGAGGAGGAATGTCTGCTCGGCACTTTCTCGTTCAGCAAATTCCTTATGTGGAATGATGTTCACAGCCATCGGGAATTATTGAGCAATAATAATATTATCAGTAGCCTTGTGGCCAACAGGCTGACATGGACACCAACTTCAGTAACGTCAAATCTTCAGGACATAGATTTGCGGCTGTCGCCGGTTGACACAGCGATTCCCGTGGCGGTTGATTCCTCGCAAATGGCGGCTGTGCTTGAAGGGGGTAACGGAAATTCCTTTATTCTTTACGGGCCTCCGGGAACCGGCAAGTCGCAGACCATTACCAACCTGATTGCCAATGCATTGTATCAAGGAAAGCGAGTTCTGTTCGTTGCCGAGAAAATGGCCGCTCTGAGCGTAGTGCAGAGCCGTTTGGCAAAAATAGGTCTAGATCCGTTCTGCCTGGAACTGCATTCCAATAAATCGACGAAACGCCATGTGCTCCAGCAACTCGAAAAGGCCCTCAACGTTGTCCACATTGTACCTCCGGCTGAATTCAAATCGCAGGCCGACAAGATTTTCCAGGAGCGCAAGGCACTGATTGCATATATTACCGCCCTCCACTCTCCGGACCCGCAGGACGCGATGTCGGTCTATGATTGCATTGTAAAATACGAATCCATTGCCGGCGAGCCTCTGCGTGAATTTGTCTACGACAAAAGGATTGACACACTGCTTTCTACGGAAGGCACTAAGGGAATAGACGACCTTTTGGGCAGCCGGCTGGAAACAGTTATCAAGCTCGTCGGGCAACCATCGCGACACCCGCTTCTGGGCTTGCGCTTAGACCGCGAAATGCTCAAGAACTGCGATGCGCTGGCATTGGAAATCAACAACGAGGCAGACAGCTTGACTGACTATATCAAAACCGCCGACACTCTGAAAGATACAGCCGCTCTGCGCGAGAATCTGATGCGCGACAATTCCCCGGCTATTCTTAACGAAAATCCCGATGAACTGTATCAGCAATGGCGTGCGGCCAAGGCGAAATGGTTCATTCCGCGGTTTTTCGCCAAAAGGAAGTTTATTAAGCATCTCAAACAGTTCAATAGCCTCCTTACTGCCGATGAGGTTGATACTCTGATTGAAAATCTGACCTCTTACGCAAAGAAGCATAAAAAAATTGAGGAATACAACCGAATTATTCAGCAGCGTTTTGGAGTTGCCTATAACGTCGACGAAGTTCCTAACAATGCTGCAATAACCAAATATGCAGATAAACTTCGGCAATGGGCCGGGCATTCACCGCTCATGCGCGACTGGTTCCATTGGACCGAACTCAGTGAACTCCTCTGCAACAATGGCATGAAATGCGTTGTAGATGCCCTGGAATCGAGCGACCAGAACGTTTCGGGCATGAAAAATGCTTTTATGAAATCTCTGTTCCGGCATAAAGCAGCGCAAAAGATTGCGGCATCGGATGTTTTGGCCACATTCGAAGGGATGCTCTTCGATGACAAAACGGCAGCCTACCGGGCCATGACCGAGAATTTCCAGATTCTGACGCAAAAGGAGCTCTATGCCCGTCTGGCGGCCCGTGTGCCGATGATGACCGACAATGCGAGCACCGGAAGCGAAATCGGACTGCTCAAACGCAACATAAGCAACGGAGGCCGCGGCCTTTCCCTGCGCGACCTCTTTGACCAGCTGCCAACGTTGATGCCACGCTTGTGTCCGTGCATGCTGATGAGTCCGATGAGCGTGGCTCAATATATTGACCTCAATGCCGATAAATTCGACCTGGTGGTGTTCGACGAAGCATCGCAGATGCCAACCAGTGAAGCCGTCGGGGCTATAGCCCGAGGCAAAGCATTGATTGTTGTAGGCGATCCGAAGCAGATGCCGCCAACGAGTTTCTTCTCGTCGGCCAACGTTGATGCAGAGGAAGCGGCTATCGACGATATGGAAAGCATTCTGGAAGATTGCCGGACCCTCGACATACCGTCGCTACAGCTGTCGTGGCACTACCGCTCACGCCATGAGAGCCTGATAGCTTTCTCAAATAACGAATATTACGACGGCTCGCTCATTACTTTCCCATCGGTCGACGATCAATCGACCAAGGTGCATTTCGTTCCGGTATCGGGCCATTATGAAAAGGGGGGCAAACGCTGCAACAGAGCGGAAGCCGAAGCTATTGTCAAGGAAATAGTGCGTCGGCTCGAAGACGAAGAACTGCGCAAGAAAAGTATCGGCGTTATTGCTTTCAGCATAATGCAGCAGGGCCTGATTGAAGACATTCTGCAAGACACTCTCGATAAAAACAAAGCTCTGCAAGATGCCGCCTCCGCAATGTATGAGCCTATTTTCGTAAAGAATCTCGAAAACGTGCAGGGCGACGAGCGCGACGTCATCCTATTCTCAATAGGCTACGGACCTGACAAAGATGGCAAAATATCCATGAACTTCGGGCCGCTGAATAATGCCGGCGGCGAACGCCGGTTGAACGTGGCGGTAAGTCGCGCCCGACAGGAAATGTATATCTTCTCTACACTCAAAGCCGCCGATATTGACCTCAGGCGCTCAAAGGCCCGCGGGGTTGAAGGGCTCAAGCATTTCCTTCAATATGCTGAGACGCAAACACTACCCATAGCCGCTCAAACCTGCGCATCAAATAATCACTCCGTGGTTGCGGCCCAGATTGCCGATGAACTCAGGCGGCGCGGCTACAATGTGGCAACAAACGTAGGGCGTTCGCAATTCCGCGTCGACGTTGCAGTTGAGAACGAAAAGCAACCGGGCACCTATTCTCTTGGCATTCTGCTCGATGGCGAAAGCTACCGCGACACCCATACTACCCGCGACCGCGAGGTAGTGCAGCCTTCTGTGCTCGGCTCGCTAAACTGGAAAATTATGCGCGTATGGAGCGTAGACTGGTTCAACAACAGGCAACGCACAATCGACCGAATTATAGAAAAACTGAATTCTGACGATGAGAATCCCTCGCCCGAGACTCCTAAACCGAAATTTGACTTATCTACCGAAAAGGTTCAGGAAAAGGAGTCAAACGCTGTTGAGTTCACACCTTACACCATAGCAACTTCTAAAGCGGAAAAAATGTCTGACCTGGAGTTGATGAACAACATTATTTCGGCTGAGCAGCCGATAACGCTAACCGGCATCTGCAAACGCATCAACACCCTGCGCGGCACTTCCCGGGTAACGCCGACGCTGCAAAAATCAGTTAAATCATTTGCAAATCTGTTTTATACGGATAGCAGCGGCGCCCTCTGGCTCAGCGAAGAAGAGAGCCGCAACTACTCCAAGTATCGTCCGGACTCAGGACGCGACATAAATGATATTCCTGAAATCGAAGTAATTAACGCCACCGTCGAGGCCCTAAAGGAGCAGCTTTCGCTTAAAGCAGACGATCTGACACTGATTGTTTCAAAAAAATTAGGATTTACCCGCCGGGGCGCCAATGTTGACGCAGTTCTTAATAAAGCGCTTCAAACCATGAGCGCAACAGACATGATTGAAACCGTCGGCCAAAACCTTCGGCTGAAAGCCCAGGCTGAATAACGCCATACCGGCAGCAAATGAACCGTAAACCTCCATAGTTTGTTGAACATAATCCCCAGCCCCACCCCCAAGCAATAAAGCATCGTCATTATATCTTCCATTGTGAAATTGTTTGGCATTTAGTTGGTTGTTTGCGGAAAAGTTGCTAT
>CAZGTD010000026.1:0-24560 GCA_964528425.1 uncultured Bacteroides sp. | reverse complement strand
ACTGGCGCGACGTTGACCTCTACATCGGCGGCACCGAACACGCCACCGGCCACCTTATATATTCCCGCTTCTGGAACAAGTTCCTCTACGACCTCGGAAAAGTCGTTAGCGACGAACCGTTCCGCAAGCTCATCAACCAGGGCATGATTCAGGGCCGCAGCAACTTCGTTTATCGCATCAAGGACACCAACACCTTTGTATCGGCCGGATTGAAAGACCAATACGACGTTACGCCCATACATGTTGACGTAAACATAGTTTCCAACGACGTTCTCGACACCGACGCCTTCCGCGCCTGGCGCCCCGAATTCGCCAACGCCGAATTCATTCTCGAAGATGGCAAATATATTTGCGGCTGGGCTGTGGAAAAAATGTCGAAATCGATGTTTAACGTCGTGAACCCCGACGACATTGTTGAACGCTACGGCGCCGACACCCTGCGACTCTATGAAATGTTCCTCGGCCCGCTCGAACAGAGCAAACCCTGGGACACCAACGGCATAGACGGCGTTAACCGCTTCCTGAAAAAACTCTGGAAACTCTATGCCGACGGCGTCAGCAACGAACCGGCATCGGCCGCTTCGCTGAAAACCATCCATACGCTCATCAAAAAAGTGACTTCCGATATTGAAAACTTCAGCTACAACACATCGGTGGCCGCCTTTATGATTTGTGTTAACGAACTCACGGCCCAGAAATGCAACTCGCGCGAGGTACTCGAGCCGCTGGTCATCGTTCTGGCTCCGTTTGCCCCCCACATCGCCGAAGAGTTATGGCACACCGCCCTCGGCCACGACACCACGGTATGCGATGCCACCTGGCCCACCCACGACGAATCGCGCCTGGTGGAGGCGGAAGTTACCTATCCGGTAAGCTTCAACGGCAAAGCCCGCTTTAACCTTACGGTTCCCGCAACCATGGGCAAGGACGATGTTATCGCCGCCGCCCTGGCCCACGAATCGGCATCGAAATGGCTCGAAGGCAAGGAGATTGTTAAAACCGTTTTCGTCCCCGGAAAGATAGTTAACCTCGTTGTTAAATAAACCCCCTTGCGTCGGCTGCAACCACGCCGGGCAATAAAACCGGGCGATTGCGCGTTAAATGAGTGTGATAGTCTTTGCCACCAACAATGCCCATAAGCTTTCGGAGGTTCGCCGCATTCTCGGCGACCGCCTTGAAGTGCGCTCTCTGGCCGACATAGGCTGCCACGACGACATTCCCGAAACTGCCGATACCATAGCCGGCAACGCCGAAATGAAGGCCCGCTATGTTGCCGAGCACTATGGAGTTGACTGCTTTGCCGACGATACCGGCCTGGAGGTTGACGCCCTGGGTGGCGCACCCGGCGTTTATTCCGCGCGCTATGCGGGCTCCCACGGCGACTCGGCGGCCAATATGGCCAAACTACTTGCCGAACTCGGCGACCGGAATGACCGGACCGCCAGGTTCCGCACGGTAATAGCTCTGTGGCACAACGGCCGCATGCAAACCGTTGAAGGCGTTGTTGAAGGCTCGATTGCCCGCACTCCAGCCGGAACCGACGGGTTTGGCTACGATCCGGTGTTTCTGCCGGACGAGGCCGGCGGCAAAAGTTTCGCGCAAATGTCGGCCGACGAAAAAAATGCCATCTCCCATCGCGGACGCGCAATAACGAAACTCCTTGAAATCATCTGAAATATGAAAAAACTCTTTATATTCCTCCTCGCAACCGTTGGTGCCATAACCGGCATCAACGCCCAGGGCTTTGTAGGCTCCTGGGAACTCTTTTCGAGTTCGCCGGAACCGTCGAAAATCATTGAATCAACCGAATATGTCTATACCCTTTCGGGCAACTCGCTGAGCGCAGTCGACAAATCCACGGGCGAAGTCCAGGTCCTCAACTCCCTGAACCGGCTCAACGGCAACAAAATCAGCAATATCTGGTATAACGCCAAAAAGAAATTCCTGCTCGTTGCCTATACCGACCATAACATCGACATTGTTTACGATGACGGCCGCACGCTCAATGTGCCCGACCTGCGCGACGCAACCATCACCGGCAATAAAACCATCAACGATGCCGACTTTACGGGCAATAAAGCCTACATTGCCCTGGGGTGTGGAATTATTATCCTCGACGTTGACCATGGCTCAATCGTCCGCAGCCATATTTATGACCGCCCGATATCGCATATTGCCGTTAACGGACGCCATATCATGATTCATGAGTCAAACAGCCCGAACTTCAAATATGCTCCGGCCGACTCCAAACTCAATAACTACAGCGACTTCAAAGACCTCGTTGACGAAAACGGCACGCAGCTCGGATTCTGGCCGACCGCAATGATGGGCCTCAACGACAACACCATAATATGTTCCAACACCGGCAACGTTCTTTCATTCGATTTTTCGAAAGAGTTTCCGGTTCGCGAATTCATACGTTTCGGAACCAACGGCACCTACAACGAAAACCGCGTTTTCCCTACGCTCAACGGCTATGCTTTTAACGGCAGCGACAACACCGTTTTCTATGTCAAGACCGATGGCACCTACAGCCAGACCCAGGCCATGGGCGCCCTTGAAGGTCAGCTGGCCGCAAACCTCAGCGGCGACCAAAAGAACTTTTGGCTTGCCGACATTTCCGGCACCGGCCTGTATAACCTCGACAGCGGAACCTACATCCGCTCCAAGGCCCGGCCACAAGGCCCCACGGGTGCGAACATCGGCCGCATACTTCCCCTGTCGGACGGCCGCCTGATAGTTTCAACCGCCGAGATGGACCAGTATCCAACAATTATGAACCTGGCTACCCGCAAACAAACCTATGCCGATATCTTTAACAACGTAAATAAATCATTCACCCCAATCAATCCCGAATCGCTCGGCAGCCAACTGCGCAGCATCACTGTTGTTCCCGCCGACGAAAACAAAATTCTTGTTGGCGTGCGCTACGTCGGATTGAGAATAATTGACATCAACACCGGCTCATACATCGAAGCCAATACCGAAAACTCCCCACTGGACGCCGCTCCGACAGGAACGGCAATAGATAAAGACGGTAACCTGTGGATGGTTATCAACAACACTAACGTTACTCTGGTAAAAGCCCCTAAGGGAAGCTGGGAAACAAAAATCGACGGCTCGAAGTGGAGTATAATGGAAATTACCGGGCTTGAAAGCAAACATTCAACCCGCCTGGTTCTTGATGAAGAAAAACGCAACGTTATTGCTACCGGCGGCCAGCTGGCAGTAGTAAAGATGCCCGAAAATAACCAGCCGCTCTCATCGTCGACAAAGTTCGCCGTTATCGACGTTACACGCGATGAAGACGACTCCTCGACCGGCGACCCATGGATTTTTCCCCAGCCCGTCGTTGACAAAAACGGATGGATCTGGGCTCCCCACAATCAGGGTGTATTCGTTATCAAAGACTCCGACCGCATGTTTGAGCCGGGCTACCACGCAATGCGTCCCAAAGTTCCCCGCAATGACGGCACCGACCTTGCCGACTATCTGCTGCAGCAGGTACAGTGCTCAAGAATTGCCGTTGACGAAAACAACCAGAAATGGATAGGCACAATCGGCTCCGGACTCTACCGAGTTTCACCTGACGGAGACGTTATACTCGAACACATAATGAGCTCTTCGTCGCAAATGCCCTCCGACGAAATCATCGACGTTGTTCCCTCAAAAACCAACAACGACGTCTATGTGGGCACCGCCGAAGGCCTGGCCATTTACCACTCCGAATCATCGCCCGCAGCCGATAGCTACGACAACGTCTATGCCTATCCTAACCCGCTCACTCCCGATTATGGCGGCTATGTTACCATTATCGGCCTTATGGACGACTCGCTGGTTAAAATTGCCGACGCCTCGGGAACGATCGTTCATGAAGGACGCAGCAATGGCGGCATGTGTGTATGGAACGGCTGCGACGCCTCCGGGCGCAGAGTGCGCAGCGGCGTTTACTTCGTGTTTGCATCGCAAACCGGTGAAGAACAGACCAACGCCGCAGTAACAAAAATTATTGTAGTAAACTAAATGATAAAATACGCCGACGAAACCGATAAGGCCTACGGTCTGGCAGGCATGGCAATCTCGCTTATTGCCTGGGATGCAGAAGAATGGCTCAACGCCATAAACCTCGATGCTCCGGCCGACAGCGCCATGGAAATGACCTCGGAATTCTATTTGACTTTGGCTCCGCGCGTCGGGGCCAAAGCCGTTTGGGAGCAAGCCTCTCAGCGCTTCAAATTAACGGCGGCCATGACGGTGGCCAACGTTGCGTGTCGGGAAATGGCCCTGCGCAACCATGAATCGCTGCCCGATCAGGCAGATTCCGAACTGCGCTCGCTGCTGGCCGATGAAGGAGCCGATCTTTGCGGCTATGAGTCCGACGAGGTCAGCCGAATGTACGGGCAGGCACTGACCTACTGCTCGCGTCTGTTCTCCCACCCCGGAGTTTGCGACCTGGCCAACCGGCTCGCCTCCAAAATTATAGAGAACCGCCGCATGGACGCCCTCGACGTGTTCACCCTGCTGGCCCCGCTCAACCGCATGTAGGCCCGATGCTACCTCCGGCCGAAAATAAACTCCAGATTGTCGGAACATTGAAGCTGCTGATGATTCTGACAATTGTGCTTTCCCACTCGCGGCCCTCAGTTTCCCAATTAGATCCAACGCAATGGGGAGCTGTTATCTGCAAGATTTTTGCAGGAACAATAGCGTTCAACTTCGGAGTTCCGGGCTTTTTTCTGGTTTCAGGATATTTATTTTTTCGCGGAGTCAGTAAACTATCGAAAACCACTTATGCCGATAAACTCCGGCGCAGGATCAGAACACTTTTGATTCCCTACATCATCTGGAATATTTTCTGCTGCGGTCTCTTTCTGTTTAAAGTCTACTTTCTTAACGGGCCTGCACTCGGCATAGTTAATGCTGCCGGTAGCATTGACCTGCCGGCATTTTTAGAAGGCTTCATTGCAATTCCCTGCGCTAAATATATGCCCTACGCCTTCGCCTTTTGGTTTATACGCAACCTGATGGTAGTCGTTGTGCTGTCACCGCTGGCTCTGGTAATTGGCCGCCGCTTGTGGGCAGTAGCGTTAATGCTGGTAGTTATTGTTGCTTTTGGCAACGAACTCTACGGCTTCGATTTTTTTACTTTGGGCGCAGCCGCCGCAATACACAATTTAAATCCCTCGAGCCTTAAACTCAAGCAACGCTACGTTATTTGCGCGGCCGTTGTTGCCTTTGCCCTCGAATATGGAATGCAGTTTGTTGTTGCCCATCAACCATACGTTTTTCTGCATTACACGGTTTTTGCGCTTCTGTTTATCGTTGCAATAAACATTGCCTTGCGCGTGAACTGTCATTCTCTATTAGTTGACTCTACCTTTTTTATCTACGCTTTCCACCAATGCTTTATTACTGTCTCCGCCAAATTCTGGGCCCGACTCATCGGAGTTTCCACCTCTGCCGGAGCGGTTGCATATTTGCTTCTTGAGTTCACAACCCTTTTCGGCGTTTCCTGGATAGTATGGTTTGCCTTGCGGAGCATTTGCCCGCGTTTTTTGGCCGTTATTACCGGCGGTAGATCATAATCAAAACAAATGGGCGACCTCGCGGCCGCCCAAAAGCTTCAAATACACAATTATCTATAAAACAACTATTTTTGTTTTTCTGAGCGTTAACGTCAGCTCTCTGACGCCTCTGCGGCAAATATAACATAAATTTTATGATTTAATACAAATTTTATGTTAAAAATTGCAAATTGTAGCCTTTTTTGCCAATTTTATACTAACTTTGCCAAAAATTCGCACGATTAGCAACCAAAATGATAGAACCCAAGTCGCTCCCACAAATGGAGCAGCTCTATAAAATCGCCAACTATAACTCCGAGCTTCATGGCGCGGACTATGTGTTTGTCCATACCCGCCCGGGCGATTTATCATACCTGCCATCCCTGCAGGAAGCCATTCGCTTCAACGGAATGATAATTTTTATTGTCCGTTCCGGAGAAATAAGTTTTGCGGTCAATATGGACCGAATAAACCTCAAGGCTAACAATATGCTTCTGGCCGGCGCAAACTCGATAGTAACAGTCGATACCGACTCGGTTCGCGACCTCGACGCATACATTCTGTTTGTCAACGATGAGCTTATCCATGACCTCAACTTCGAAGTCGTTATTCTAAATAACCTGCCCATAACCGCCAAGCGCTCGCCGGTTTTCAAACTTAATGAAGATGCCGTTGACCAGCTCGCCGCCTATATGGAACTGCTCGACAAAAACGTGCGCACCAACACTGCCGAAAGTGAATTGCCTTTTGCTAAATCAATATCGCGCTCGCTGCTGACGGCAATGTTCTATCAGCTCATGATTCTTTCAATCAACAGCTCACGCATAGAACCTCCGGCCGAAATTCCGACCGACGACCCCGATGACTCAACGCGCCCGCGCTCGCGCCGTATACTCTATACCCACGAGTTCGTGCGCCTGGTCCGGAAGCACTTCCGCCATCAACACACCATTCGCTTCTATGCCAACAAACTCTGCATCTCTCCAAAATATCTGTCGCTGATAGTTAAGGAAACCTGCGGCCACACCGCCGCCGAAATCATCGACGAATATCTGCTTCTGGAAGCGAAAAATCTTTTAAGGTTCTCCGGAAAAAACATTCAGCAGATTGCCTTTGAACTGAATTTTTCCAACCAATCGTCGTTTGGCAAATACTTTAAGAACCTGACCGGCCTTTCACCCAGCGAATTCCAGAATTCCTGATTAGTTATGGAAACCATATAACGCAACTTAGATGCTAAAGGAAACATATAGTCGACAATTTCCTAAATATAGGACACATGGTCATATACGACTATATGTTTCCTTCGTTGTAATCTTTTGCACTCTCTTTGCCTCTAAGGCACAAGTTGGGTCGCAAACACCGGATTCGATTAAGTTTTCGATGAATGTTTATAATTCGTCGAATAAGTTGCCTTTGAGCGGGGTCAAGGTGTCGGTCAGCGGCCTTTCGGGAGGCTTCTCCGTGGATTCCATCGGCTGGATTGACCGTAAGACGGAGTTGATGGAGGAGGCAAGGCGGGCCAAGGAAAGGGGTGACCGGATGGATTTACCCGATTTCAGTGACCCAATGAACAATACGGTAAGATATTCAGTTATGGTGCCTTACGACAGTGTCCTGATTGTCAGTCTTATAAAACCGGGATTTGAGGGGCGCACAATGCGCATTAAAACAAATGAGGCAAAGGTCTATGACAATGACAATATCGCCTACTTCTATGCGGGAAAGTATGGAATCTATCCCGAGGACAAATCGTTGAGACTGAAGGAACTGACCGTGACGGCGACTAAGATCAAGATGTATCATAACGGCGATACGCTTGTATATAATGCCGACGCGTTCAATCTGCCCGACGGCTCGATGCTTGACGCTCTGATCAGGGCTTTGCCCGGGGCATCTCTGTCACGCCGTGGTCAGATTACCATCAATGGCGAGCCGGTCAGCGAACTGCTTGTCAATGGTAAGAAGTTTTTCAATGGAGACCCGATAGTCGCCCTTGAAAATCTACCCCACTATACTGTCAAAGACATAAAGGTCTACAAAAAGGCCCCCGACGAGATTGCCTACAGCCGTAAGGTCGAGGAAAGGAACAAGGATGATGACCGGCTGGTACTTGATGTAAATCTGAAAAAGGAGTTTTCCCGAGGGCTGATTACGAACTATACGCTCGGTGGCGGAGTGAACATCAGAAATGACCCGTCATTGAAATGGTTAGGCCGAATCTTCGCCTTGGTCTATGACTCCCGAATCGAGTATGGGCTTTATCTGCAGGGAAATAACGTCAACAGCGATGCTTCCGTCGACGGCTCGGGCCGTTGGTCGACTTCCGACATTCATATCGGTCTCGTCACGTCCGTCAAATCGGGTGCTACATTTAAAACCTATTGGAAAGACCAGCAAAGAGAAGGCTTCAATTCGAATCTAACCGTCAGCGGCCGGAAAAAACTTTATGAATCAGAGAGTGAGAAAACCGAACTCTTTACGGAAGGCTCACGACTGGGCGCATACGAAAACACCCGAAAGACACGCGCAATGGATTTGCGCTGGGACAACCTCCTGACGCGCCATTTTCGCTACGGACTTTTCAAGACCTCCATTGACCTGAACACAGAGAGGGAAAGGAGAAACGAAAGCAGCAACTCACGCCAATCGGATCTCGAAAACCGCGAATCTGTCGACCCGCTGACCGAGGCTGTCAAATATCGTCAGACCTTGAAGAACGATGAGCTGTCGAGGAGTTATGAGGGCAACGGTCGACTTAGTTACGCGCTCGACCCCTACTTGATTCCCGCAATTGCCCGAATGAAATTGGAGGGCAATTATAACTTCCGCACATCCCGTCTGGACAATAATTCAGCCCGGCAGATTATCTACCCGGATGACCCTGTCAACAATTTCTACCAGATTGCCAAAGGCCGACAGACGCGAACTGACAACTCAGGCTCCCTTGCTTTAAGCATCGGCTCGGCTATATATACTTACAAAAAGTTCGGCCTTGAGGGCGCTATTGACTATTCATTTTCTATCCGCGACAACCGAGGTGACCTCAACCGCTATTATGATAATCCGGCTGAATTGGAACCGGCTCTGCTAACCCGCTCGTCGGCAATGCTTCTTGACGAGATAAACAGTTATGACTCCCGCTCAACCGAAAATATCAACAAATTCGGGGCAAACCTCGTACTCCGATTTTGGAATCTAAGGTTAAATCTGGCCTCCGAATATGAACTGAACTACCGCCAATATCAAGAAAACAGAGTTCACAACCATATTGACCTACGGAAATATTCCGAAATGTGGACTCCTTCGGCTAAAGTTGACATTCTGGGCATTTATTATTCATTCTCAACGTACGTTACTCTACCACAAATGCGCTGGCTCAATGATCAGGAAGATACCACTGACCCGATGAACATTTCCCGGGGAAATCCGAATCTGAAAAACCCGCGGTATTGGGTTTATTCGCTGGGTTACCATAAGTCGTTCGGGAAAAGACATCACTCCATCAACGCGTCTGTCGACTACCGCAAAGTTGATGACGCTTTTTCCCGTGCCCGATTCCTTAACCCTGAAACCGGAGCGGTTATCTCAACCCCAATGAATGTCAACGGCAACCGGTCAACATCTCAATCGCTCGGTTACAGTCAATCTTTCGGACCTCGAAATCGATTCTTCATTCAAAACCAGTTCTCCCATAGCCTCCGACATAACGTAGACTATTCATCAGAAATAGACAATCCCGGCACGATAGGCTCCGATTACCGGACATTCGGTGACAGATTCACTTTTTCATTCTCGATACGCGACTTCAATGTTCGCGCAAACGTAGATATGCGCTTCAACCGCCAATTTTCCGAAAAATACACCTTTGCCAACGCCCGCTACTCCGATGTTGACTACACACTCGAAGCCCAAGGCATACTCCCCTGGGGCATCGGACTCGAAACCTCCCTGACGCTGAACACCCGCTATGGATACGGTAACTCCGACATCGACCGCCCCTATTGGGTCTGGAATCTCACACTGAGTAAAAAGTTTGCCCGCCATTGGCTGGTCAAAATCCACGGCTACGACATCCTCCAACAAATCCCTACATTTTCCCGCTCAATCGACACCCAGTTCATCAGCATGACCCGCTATAACACCCAACCTTCATACGTCCTCCTATCCCTGACATACAACCTGACAATCACCCCCAAACGCAAATAATGCGCGAAATTTTCTTGTCGGAAGAAAAAGAATAAAATTTTTAAACTTTTTTAAATCATCGGTTGTTATTTCTAAGAAACGAAAAAATAATTATTTAATTCACCAATGAAAAAGACCTATTTTCTTCTCGCCGCTGCCGCTATGACGGTTGCCGCTACCGCCTGCTCAAAAAAGGCTGACACTACAACCGAAACCACTGTTGAAAAAACAGAAGTAACCACCGAATTCACCGGAACCGTTCCCGGCGCCGACGTTGATGCCGTTCGCTACGCAGTTAGCCTCACCACCGACAACGATTCTACCGGCACCTACACCATGACCACCGAGTATGTTCAGGGTGACTCCATTACCCAGAAGTTTGACGAAAAAGGCGACTTCGCTACTTTCAGCAAAGATGGCGCAACCTACGTTAAACTTGGCGACGGCGCTGGCGCAACCTACTTCCGCTGCGATGCCGATACCGCCATCACCATGGTAAACGCCGACCTCGAAGCAGCCGTAACCGGCGACTACACCCTTACCAAAACCAAATAACCATCCATTCTATTAACTCCCTTGCAAGCCTCGGATAAATTACCATCCGGGGCTTGCTGCGCTTACCCCATAATTGATGGGCAGCCGCCGAGTCGGAGGCAGTGCATTGAGTTAAAGCATGTTAATTACGGGTTTATAACACTATGGTTTTGAAATAATATTCAATAACGAAAGGTGATTACTCAAAGGTAACTACTTGACAGAAGCAGATTTTTATTGTAAATTTGCAGAAACAAAAAACCAAATAACCAAAATAACTATGAGTAACTACAGCAAAACCCACGTAGCCGCCGACGCACCGCGCACCGAGCTGCACGACACCCTTGGCCTGACCGGCGCCGAAGTATCCGTTAACAATCTGCCTGCCGGCACAGTAATTCCTTTCTACCACAGCCACAAGCAGAACGAAGAAATCTACTTTATCGTTTCCGGCAAAGGCTTCATGGAAATCGATGGCGAAAACGTACCCCTCGAAGCCGGCGACTGGCTGCGCGTAGCCCCCGCCGCCAAGCGTAAACTCCACGCCGAAACCGACATGACCGAGGTTTGCATTCAGGTTAAGGAAGGCAGCCTGACCCAATGGACCGCTGCCGACGCTGAAATAGCATGATAAAAAAACGCAACCTCACTGAGGACGCCGCCGGATGCCCCATCCGCAGCGTCCTTAGCGTTATTGCCGCCAAGTGGCCGATGCTGGTGATCTTCACCCTGAGCAACGGCCGGCCAAAGTTTTTCGGTGAGCTGAGCCGCGCAATCCCCGACATATCGCCCAAAATGCTCTCGCAAGCGCTGAAAACCCTGGGAGAAGAAGGACTGGTAACGCGCACCGTAATCCCCGAAATTCCCCCGCGGACCCAATATCAGCTCACCCCCTACGGCCGGACACTGCTCCAGGCCATGAATCCGCTAATAACCTGGGCCCTGGCCCACATGCAAAACAAAAACCAACAGTAGAAAACCCTATGAGCGACTCAACTTCTGATTTAATAATCACCCTGAGCGTCATAATCGGCGTTTTGATAATCAAACTTCTCCCGGCCAGAATCAAGTGGGGCTGGCGAGCCATAATCGGCATGGTCTGCGCCATTATCCTCTCCATCATCGGCCACCTGATAGTAAAATTCTTAATGCAATAACTTGCTATTTCTTTTTTGGTTTTGGGAATGGTAATGATTCCCATAGAGTAGCAATAACCGTGCGGGCATGGGCCTGATTATCAAACGATAGGATGTAGCCCTCCTTTGCCCCTTCATAGGCACATCCCACTTCGGCATCTTTCATCAATTCTTCTATGCAGGGGAGTTTCTTGATGAAGGCATTGTTATCGCAAGCGGTGATAACACACTTATCATTGAGATATATAACGTAATCGCCCATCATTTTGCGAGAGCGAACCTCGCCTAACGGGGCCAAGACTTCTAAAACGAAATCAATAAAATCAGTTGAGCAAGCCATAACGCAAAGTTACAGAAATAATTAGTAATTAGCAAGTAGTAATTAGTAATTTTTTGAGACTCTTGGGGGCGATGGCGGCCCGCCGTAGCAGTGCGTCGCGGCCTTGGATTCGGAACAAATCATACAATAGATTTGGAACAATTCATACAATGAAATCGGTACAATTCATACAATAGATTTGGAACAATTCATACAATTTGAGATATTTTGCGTATATTTGCGCCATCATTAACACCTAAATAACAATGACTAAAGCGAACTATAGGCCCCGAATCGCCGATAACCTTTTGGAGCAGAAACTCATGGGTATGGGCGCTGTTCTAATCGAAGGCGCAAAATGGTGCGGAAAGACTACTACTGCCGAACAACATGCCAAGAGTATAATATATATGGATAATCCGGCATCGCGCAAAGCGAACCTCGCCGCTGCGGAAATAAATCCGGAGCTGATTCTTCAGGGCGAAACTCCACGCCTGATAGACGAGTGGCAACTTGCCCCTGAACTATGGGATGCCGTTAGATTCACTGTTGACCATCGGGATAAAGACGGCCAATTTATACTTACCGGATCGGCCGTGCCCCCAATTGATGAAGACGATAAAAAGCAGATGCACACGGGAACGGGTCGCATCGGTCGAATCAAAATGCGCCCTATGAGCCTTTGGGAATCGGGTGACTCAAATGGTAAGGTTAGCTTGAAATCACTTTTTGCCGGCGAAGACGTTTCGGCCACCAACAATGTTGATTTGGAGCAGATTGCGTTTCTGACCTGCCGCGGCGGGTGGCCGCGGGCAATTTCGCAGGCTCCCGAAATAGCGCTTGGACGAGCCACTGACTATTTGGAAGCCGTTATAAATTCCGACATCAACCGCACGGATTCTTCGCTGAAGAACCCGTCAACGGCGGCTACTTTGTTGCGCTCTTACGCAAGACTTTTGGGTAGTCAGGCGCCGCTGACCGCAATCGGCCAGGATATGGCCGAATCCGGGAGCAGGGAGATTGACGTTCGTACGGTGCAAGCCTATATTTCTGCGTTGAAACTAATTTTTGTGATTGAAGATATGCCTGCATGGAATCCCAACCTGCGGAGCAAATCTGCTATCCGCACAAGCGAAACCCGCTATTTCGTTGATCCGTCGATTGCGGTTGCAGCCCTTGGAATCGGGCCGAGAGACCTTCTTTCTGACCTAAACACGTTCGGTTTCTTTTTCGAGAACCTTTGTGTGCGCGACTTGCGCGTATATGCCGAGCCACTTAATGGTAACGTTTATCATTTCCGCGATTCAAAGGGGCTGGAGTGTGATTCCGTCATTCATCTGCGCAATGGTCAATATGGTTTGATTGAGATTAAACTCGGTGGCGACAGACTTATCGACGAGGGGGCAGCAAGCCTGCTTAAGATGCGCGAAAAAGTCAACACAGAGCGTATGCAGGAACCGGCGTTTATGATGGTATTGACCGCCGTAGGCCAGTTCGCTTTCAGGCGTAGGGACGGTGTGCTGGTAGTGCCGTTGAGTTGCTTGAGGGATTAAAAAGGGCGGCGATTTGAAATTTCGCGGAAATTCGTTGTGTAGTTTGAGATTTTTCGCTAAATTTGCGGGATAAATCAACCACGAAATGAAAATTACTAACAATTATCGTTCACACATATTGCTAATATGAGTACAGAAAAAAAATTCATGACGTGTGATGGCAACACCGCCGCTGCGCATATCGCGTATATGTTCTCGGAAGTTGCTGCAATCTATCCCATCACACCCTCTTCGACCATGGCTGAGCTCGTTGACGAATGGGCTGCCAACGGCCGGAAAAACATTTTCGGCGAAACCGTTCTGGTTCAGGAAATGCAAT
Organism: uncultured Bacteroides sp.; assembly: GCA_964528425.1. Taxonomy (GTDB): domain Bacteria; phylum Bacteroidota; class Bacteroidia; order Bacteroidales; family Muribaculaceae; genus UBA3263. Next base: position 10,947 of record CAZGTD010000026.1, on the reverse strand, counting down.
CTGAAGGCGGCGCCGCCGGCGCAGTCCACGGCTCGCTGATGAACGGCGTGCTGACCAACACCTTCACCGCATCGCAGGGCCTGCTGCTGATGATTCCAAACATGTATAAAATAGCCGGCGAACAACTCCCCAGCGTTTTCCATGTTTCGGCCCGTACCATCGCTTCTCACGCCCTTTCGATTTTCGGCGACCACCAGGACGTTATGTCGGTTCGCCAGACCGGTTTCGCAATGCTTGCCGAAGGCTCCGTTCAGGAAGTCATGGATCTGAGCGGCGTTGCCCATCTGGCCGCCATCAAGAGCTCGATTCCCTTCGTTAACTTCTTCGACGGTTTCCGCACCAGCCACGAAATCCAGAAAATCGAAGTTGTTGAACAAGACCAGCTGGCTCCGCTGCTCGACCGCGAAGCCCTGTCGAAGTTCCGCAGCCGCGGCCTCAGCCCCGAGCATCCGCAGGCCCGCGGCCTCGCCGAAAACCCCGACGTATTCTTCCAGCATCGCGAAGCGTGCAACACGACCTACAACGCCGTGCCCGACATCGTTGAGGAATACATGGACAAAATTTCTGAAATCACCGGCCGCAAATACGGTCTGTTCAACTACTACGGCCACCCCGAAGCCGACCGCGTAATAATTGCCATGGGCTCGGTTTGCCAGGCTGCTGAAGAGGCCATTGACCACCTGATGGAAAAAGGCGAAAAGGTCGGCATTGTTGAAGTTCACCTCTATCGTCCGTTCTCGGCCAAGCACTTCCTCGCCGCAGTGCCCAAAACCGCCAAGCGCATTGCCGTTATGGACCGCACCAAAGAACCCGGTGCCAACGGCGAACCCCTGCTGCTCGACGTTAAGGAATGCTTCTACGGCAAACCCGGCGCCCCCGAAATCGTTGGCGGCCGCTACGCCCTTGCCTCGAAGGACACCACCCCCGCAATGATTATCTCCGTCTTTGAAAACCTGGCTCTGCCCCAGCCCAAAGACAAATTCACCCTCGGTATCGTCGACGACGTTACCTTCACCTCGCTGCCTCCCAAGGCTGAAATCGCTCTGGGCCACAAGTCGACCTACGAAGCCAAGTTCTATGGCCTCGGCGCTGACGGCACTGTGGGTGCTAACAAAAACTCGGTGAAAATCATCGGTGAAAACACCAATAAATATTGTCAGGCCTACTTCGCCTACGACTCCAAGAAGTCGGGCGGCTTTACCTGCTCGCACCTGCGCTTCGGCGACGCGCCCATCCGCTCGACCTATCTGGTAACCACCCCCAACTTCGTTGCATGTCACGTTCAGGCCTACCTGCACCTCTATGACGTTACCAAGGGTCTGCGCGACGGCGGCACCTTCCTGCTCAACACCATTTGGGAAGGCGAAGAACTCGCCCAGAACCTCCCCAACAAGGTTAAGCGCTACTTTGCCCAGCACAACATCAACGTTTACTACATCAATGCTACCCAGATTGCGCGCGAAATCGGCCTCGGCAACCGCACCAACACCATTCTTCAGAGCGCATTCTTCCGTATTACCGAAGTAATTCCCGTTGACCTGGCTGTTGAACAGATGAAGAAATTCATCGTTAAGAGCTACGGCAAGAAGGGTCAGGACGTTGTTGACAAAAACTTTGCAGCAGTCGACCGCGGCGGCGAATACAAGAAACTCGCCATCGACCCCGCATGGGCCAACCTCCCCGACGACGAACCCGTTAAGAACAACGACCCCGAATTCATTAACCGCGTAGTTCGCCCCATCAACGCTCAAGACGGCGACTCGCTGACCGTTAAAGACTTCATTGACCGCGCCGACGGCGTTTGGGAACAGGGTACCGCCAAGTATGAAAAACGCGGCGTTGCAGCCTTCGTGCCCGACTGGAACCCCGAAAACTGTATTCAGTGTAATAAGTGTGCATTCGTTTGCCCTCACGCTGCAATCCGTCCGTTCGTTCTCACTGCCGAAGAAATGGCCAAGGCTCCCTTCGGCGAAGACCGCACTATTCCCGCTATCGGCAAGGTGTTCGAAGGCATGCGCTTCATTCAGAGCGTTGACGTTCTCGACTGTCTCGGCTGCGGCAACTGCGTTGACGTTTGCCCCGGCAAAAAAGGCGTTAAAGCTCTCGAATTCAAGCCGCTGGAAGAAGAAATGTATCAGCAGACCGAATGGGACTACTGCGTTAACCACGTTTCGTCGAAACAGAACCTCGTTGACATCACCCTCAACGTTAAGAACTCGCAGTTCGCAACTCCCTACTTTGAATTCTCCGGCGCATGCTCGGGTTGCGGCGAAACTCCCTACGTTAAACTGATTTCGCAGCTCTACGGCACCCGCGAAATGGTTGCCAACGCAACCGGTTGCTCGTCGATCTACTCAGGCTCAGTTCCCTCTACCCCCTATTCCTTCAACGAAAAAGGTCAGGGTCCGGCATGGGGCAACTCCCTGTTTGAAGACTTTGCAGAATTCGGCCTCGGCATGAATATTGCCAACAAGAAGATGCGTGCCCGCGTTGAAGAACTCGTTAAGAAAGGTCTTACCTGCGACTGCTGCTCCGACGAACTCAAAGCCCTCTTTGCCCAGTGGCTCGAAGTTAAGGACAACGGCAACCAGAGCCGCGAAGTTGCCGACAAGATCATTCCGCTGATTGAAAAAGGCACCTGCGATATCTGCAAGGAACTCACCGAACTCAAAGGCTACCTGGTTAAGCGTGCCCACTGGATTATTGCCGGCGACGGCGCTGCCTACGACATAGGCTTCGGTGGCCTCGACCATGTTCTCGCTTCTGGCGAAAACGTTAACGTTATCGTTGTCGACACCGAAGTTTACTCCAACACCGGCGGCCAGGCCTCTAAGGCTACCCCTGTAGGCGCAATTGCTAAGTTCGCTGCTTCCGGCAAACGCATCCGCAAAAAAGACCTCGGCCTCATCGCCTCGACCTACGGCTACGTTTACTGCGCACAAATCGCTATGGGCGCCGACAATGCCCAGACCCTCAAGGCTATCCGCGAAGCCGAAGCCTACGATGGTCCTTCGATCATCATTGCCTACTCGCCTTGTATCAACCATGGCCTCAAGGCCGGCATGGGCCACAGCCAGCAGGAAGAAGCCAAGGCAGTTGAATGCGGCTACTGGCACCTGTGGCGCTACAATCCCGCCCTCGAAGCCGAAGGCAAGAACCCCTTCACCCTCGACAGCAAAGAACCCCAGTGGGACAAGTTCGAAGACTTCCTCAAAGGCGAAGTTCGCTTCGCTTCAGTGCTGAAATCAATGCCCGACGAAGCTGCCGAACTCTTCGCTGCCGCCAAGGCCAACGCCCAGTGGCGCTACAACAACTACCGCCGTCTGGCCCGCCAGCAGTGGGGTGTTGATCCCGAAGCCGACAAAATGAACTGATTCTCCATCTAACCCCCAATAAAAAAATCGGACCCTCCCCGGGCCCGATTTTTTATTATGGGATACGTTAAAAAATTTTGCATTTATAAGAAAAAATATTAAATTTGCAGTCGCATACCGTAACGCAGAAGCCCGGTAGGGGTTCGACGGGCGGGATGTAGACATAATCAAAAAGCGTTACTGCGCTCTTTCTTGACTCATCGAAATCTGGTAAATTTCAATCTTCGTCAGGAATGAAGCAAACAGTAGATGCCTTTAGGATACGTATTTATACTTACGTAGGTCGGCGTGTGAACGTCCACAGACTATGTACATATGTATTCTGCGTGAGGCTTCTGCAGTTTTGCTCGTTCAACGAAGATGGGCAATACCAGAGCCTCGATGAGTGGAACGGGCAAAACGTACGGCTCTCACGCTTTTTTTCATTGTTAATCAATTATTTAACAGCGCCGACGAGGTGAGCCCTGAGGCATATAATTTAACCTATGGGATTTATAGTTTTCCTTATCATCGTGGGCGTAGCGCTCTACTTCTGGCTATCGAAAGACTCGATGGAAATCAAACTGCGTAGCAAAGAAAAGAAACCCACCCCAGAACAAAAAATGTCCATGCGCTATTTCTTGAACCATGGATTTCTGCAGAAAAAACCATCGGATGCTGAATATGATGCATGGGTACGCAAAATGATTGCCGACAAAAAACTCACCGACCCCCAGACCGCTCTCAACAAACTTGGAATCGACGAGTCAGAAGTAACTGAAGTTAAGCCGCTATTTCTTGAAGGATATTTATTCGGCGACAAAAATAGCTATGCCAAGTTGGGCAAGGACGGACAGGTTCGTTCTTCGCAATACCAGGTATCGTGGATATTCTGCTCTTCCACTCACGTTTATCTATATCAATATACCTTTAACACCGACGAAGACGGTAAAAAAGAAGCTACCGAAGAATACTTCTATAAGGATATTACAAACTTCTCGGCAAGCTCCGACACTGTTGAAACTCCTTTCTGGGAGCCTAAGAAAAAGGAAATTGTTCGAAAGAATGTCGACACCTGCCGCTTCCGCATTACTGTTCCGGGCGATTCGCTCTATTGCGTAATGGACCAGAACGATGCCAACGAAGCTGCAGTCCGCGGATTGAAGTCAAAACTTCGCGAAAAGAAAACTGCTTAAACCACAGCGGAATTTAAAAAGTCTCTCGAGGTTACCGCATAAGGTTGACATTGGTAACCTTGAGAGACTTAATCTTTTTTTATAATTCTTTAACTACATGGGTTTCTTTAATCGTAAACGCACGGATGGCGCAACATTCGACGGACAAGGCGATGACCGACGCGGCTTTATAGATGTCATTAAGTTCAATGGCGAGCCTGACGACCTTGTCTGGAAGTTTCCTTATAATAATATCTCTACGGCAGCTCAGCTGATAGTTAACCAGAGCCAGGAGGCAATCTTTTTAAAAGGAGGTGAGGTTGCCGATATTTTCGGCCCCGGAACCAAGACCCTTTCGGCTAACAATATTCCCATACTCCAAAAATTGATTAACCTGCCGTTTGGCGGAAACACTCCCTTTGTTGCGGAAGTATGGTTCGTAAGCAAAACCGTTCGACGTAATCTAAAGTTCGGAACTGAACGGCCTATCGATATTTGGGATCCACTGATTCAAAACTCGGTGCCTGTACGCGCTTTCGGACAATATGGCATACGGATATCGGACTCTGCGGCATTTTTGCGCGAAATGGTAGGCACGTTGCACCTGTTCACCACCGACGACATTATTGATCAATTCCGTTCAGATATTGTTCAGGCACTGAGCGAACGCATTACCGGATTTATGACCGACGAGCAAATTAGCGTTGTTACCATCAACGGCAAACTGTCGGCAGTTAGCAAATATATTCAGGAGCAGATTAACGAAGAATTTGAACGCTACGGAATAGAAATCACAAACTTGAAGGTCGAGAATATCAACTTCGATAAAAATGATCCGCAGGTTGCCCGCATACTCGAAGGTTACGCTAAGGCCAAAGAGCGTGCAGTGCAGGGCTTTACATATCAGCAGGAACGCCAGTTCGATATTCTGGAAACAGCAGCCGGTAATGAAGGCTCTTCGGGCGACATTATGGGTGCGGGCATGGGTCTCGGTCTGGGTGTAGGAATCGGCGCAGCATTCAATTCTAAAATCAATACAATTGCAAATCAGGCTATGGGTGGAAATTCCATTACGGGAGCTACTTCACCCTCAACACCCCCTCCTCCTCCCGGACCTTCTACACCAATAAGTTTTCATTTGAGTGTAAACGGTCAGCAATACGGCCCTTATGACATGAGTGCACTTAGCGCAATGGTAGCGAACGGACAACTTACGCCTCAAACCTATGTTTGGCGCCCTGGAATGGCACAATGGATTCCGGCGGCACAGTGTCCGGAACTTTTACCACTTTTTTCAGCACCGGGAATGCCCCCGCCACCACCTGTTAACCCCGTAAACTGATTATGGAAAAGAATATTAATTTAATAGCCGATGTTTTGGCTCCTTTGGCTGTAATTGCGGTTACTATAGCCCTGTTCATACTCTTTATGCCTGCTGAACCGGGTGCGCTGTTTTGGACAAATCTCGGCTATCTGGTATTTTTAGAGATAATACTGTTCGCTTATATTACCTGGCTACCCAAACGAGGCTCCTCGGTGGTTTTAAAATGGATGACCGGTATATTCAGCGTATTCTATATAGCCGCAGGGCTTGTGTGGATGCTTATATTCAGCGCGGCACTCAGCCATTGGGCCCCTATAAAGGTTTACTATGCCGGCATAATGGTGCTTACCGTCTTGTGGATTTTTGTCGGTACTTTCACAGTTAAGGTCGACAATGACAATAATATTGCCATAGAAACTCTTTCAGAAAATCGCCACCGTGTTGATTACGTTAACGGTCACGCCGATATGCTCCTGAATCAATTCAATATGATGCGAAAAGCCCACGGCAAAGAATTGGACGGAGCGACGGGCGCGGTAACATCGCTATGTCGCGGTTTGTCTACTCTTGCACCTTGCGCCATGTCAAAGCCTGAAGTAGCAAACCGCATAATAGGCATCTGCGAAGGACTGGAGAAAATGCTGTCAGAGCCTTTGGCCGAAGACTCTTCATCGCGCATTAAAGATTATGCCGAAAAATCACTTATTACTCTAAATTCACTGAAAAAATCAATTAGAAAATAATGGCAACATCACAATTTTATGAATGTCCGGGATGTGGCGCAAGTGTTGCTCCCGACATGAAAAACTGCGAATATTGCAAAGGTCCCGTAATCATTAACTCCATAGGTGCCATAAGTACCCTCTCGCCCTTACAACTCAATAAATATGCGGCATCTTATCGAAAGCAACTTATTGCCGACAACGATAATCGTGACCTTAACCGCTCAATGGGCATCTGCTACCTCAAGCTGAAACTTTACGATAAAGCCAACGAAGCATTTGAGCGCACTGTCAGCGAGAATTTTGAAGATGCCGATTCATATTTTTATGCTGCAGTAGGTCAATTATACGGGAAGAAAGCTTTTGTTGCCCCACGCGCGAATATTGACAGAGCCATTGATTATCTTAACGCTGCCAATATGATTGCACCTAACCCATTATACTCGCTGATGCTCGCCTATATAAAGAAGGATTATTTTGAGCGCAAGTTTCTTGCAATCAATCCTTCATGGGAAGAAGAAATTTCATCGGCCAAAGAAATGGGCGCAACCGCAGCCGATGTTTCCGCTCTCGGCGAACTGCTGGGAGTAAACATAGAATTCTGAAGCGGCAGACCCAAACACACACACCACCATATCCTGCAGAGGAGGCGACGACACCTTTGTCGCCTCCTCTGCTTTGTTTATATAGTTCAAAGGAATTTATTTTGCATTTATAAGAAAAAATAGTAAATTTGCAGTCGCCTATCAGCCCCGGCAAGGGCGGGTGGGAGACATATTTTAAAGACGATTTCAAGCGTTCTTCTTCAACCCTTTGAATCTCGCAAATTCCTAAGACAGTGAAGAGAAAGCAACAAAAGCGTCCGGTGGATTATGTTATATAATTCTGTCGCGCGGCATGTGGAATGTCGTGGCGAATGTGATATATATTTCATAAATCTTACGTGGGCTGACCGGCGTTGCTTATCCCCTGTCGATGGCAATGCGAGAGCCAAAAGGGTGGGATGAGCAAAAGAAGTGAGGTCCCACGTTTTTATTTTATGGCTTAAAGCAGTTCAACTATAATTAAATGAGATGCTTATGGGACCGGCTCTCGCCGGAAGTTGCGCCCGACACGAAAAAAGGGTTATATCTATGAATATTAAAACTTTGCTTCTTGCTGCGTGCGGAGCAATCGTTGCTACCCTTTCGGTAGCGGCCGACGACAAAAACCAACAGGTTCTTTTTCAGGATTCCGAAATGCACATGAGCCAACCCGAACTCCGCATTTTCGTAACTCCCCAGGTGTGCGATATGGAAATGATTTACCCCAACAAACCGCGCTCGGAATATAGCTACTCGGTTGAAATCCGCTCTATCGACGCACTGACCGAAGCCGAATTCACCAACCTCAAGAACCGCACACTCTATAAGTTTGCAAAGGAACATGGTGCCGACATTATTATCGAACCGATTTTCAACTCATACGTAACTACCGAAAATAAAAACATTCTAAACATTACCGTTACCGGCTTCCCGGCTCGCTACGTCAACTTCCGACCCCTGGGCAAGAGCGACGTTGATCTCGATATGGTGCGCATTGTCTACCCCGCCGGCTATCAGCAGGCAGTTGAAAGCAAACAACGCAAATAATTATTTTATTAACCAATATTCTCACAGTTCATTATGAAAAAAATCATTTTCGCGCTCATTATGCTCACGGGCTTCGCTCCCGCAGCTTTTTCGCAGATTGTTCGCTCAACAACATTCACTCAGGCCCCGAAAGAAAAAGGCAAAACCGAATGGTTTGTGCGCCTGGGACTTTCATGCAACAACCTTACCGGCTCCGCAATGAGCGAAGCAAAAAAAATTTTTAAGGAGGAAATGAAAGAATATGACTCCGATGAAAAAGTAAGCTGTAAGTTCAGTCCGCGCGTTGGCTATGATATTACTACCGGATTTAATAAATATTTCGGTAAAACCAACGTTTACTGGGGCATGGAATTAGGCCTTGGAACCCGTGGAGGTGCCTACACCTACAAATACGATTGGGAAGACTACAAAGAAAACCAAAAATGCTACGTTAACTCCTATAACGTTAAATATACTCCTTTCACCGTAGGCTATAAATATCCCATCAACGATAACATAAAAATTGACGCTCACCTGGGCATATTCCTATCGTTTGACTTTGCCGGAACCTACACCGAAGATGAATGGGAAATCTACGATGGCGAAAAAGAAACCTGGAAAGAAAGTTGTGGCTTCACCGACGAATATGTCGACGGCTATCGCTTTGATGCAGGCTTACAGCTCGGAATCGGCGTATGGTTCAATAAATTCAACCTCAACTTTACCTGGCAGCGCGGTTTTGCTCCCTATATCGGAGCCTTCCCCTTCGGCGACGAAATATATAACAGAAGCGATGACCATCTCTACTATAACTCCAGCAACGCCATCATCTCCATTGCCTACGCATTCTAATTCTAATTCTAAATAACTACCCGAATCTTAATCTGATTCACTGAAAAAGGGCCGCTTTCGCCGCCCTTTTTCTTTATAACCGATTTAAAAGAAATTCTCTTAACGACAACATTTTTATACCTTTAAAGGTATTTGGTGCGGAATCATGGAGCGTCACCAGAATTTTCGGATAATTATCAGAAATATCATTAAGATTTCCAAACTCACGCTCGGCAGTTTCAGGATTATCAACGTTTAGTGCAACCTGCACATAGCAACGCTCAGCATTTTTTTCAGCAACAAAGTCTATTTCCCTGCCTTTTGGCAACACACCTATTTTTACATCATAGCCTCTTGCAACTAAAGTATTATAAACCATATTTTCCATAAGTTTTGCTATATCGCCGGGCTTAAAGCCAATTATGGAATTTCTAATTCCTGTATCCTCAAAGAAATATTTTTCACCAATCTCAAAAAAACGCTTTCCTTCAATATCCCATCTCCTGACCTTATTAACAAGATAAGCCTGACAAATATAGTCGCTATAAGCTATAACACTATTTGACTGAATCTTTATATTTTGCGATTTCAGGTAATCGGAAATGCGCTTAGCAGTAAAAAGCTGACCAATGTTATCAGAAAGAAATAACATCATTCGCTGCAAAAAATCATGATTTCGAATGGAATGGCGACTAACAATATCACGATAAACCAGGGCATCGGTTATTCCATTCAGATATTCTGTCCAGGAGTCCGGCGAAGGTAAATTTCGCAAATAGGGCATTCCTCCGAAGCGCATATAGAGTTGCAAAGTTTCGTTTGAGTCTTTATAACGATGAAACTCTAAAAACTCTGAATAAGTCAGCGGATGCACTCTGATTTCTATGCTTCTTCCCGCAAGACGAGAAGCAATTTCCGACGAAAGCATTGCGGAATTACTGCCTGTAACATATATATCATTACGCGAATCAAGATTCAATGATCTTATCACCCTATCAAAACCATCTACCTCCTGAATTTCATCTATGAAAATATAATTATTTTCTTTTTCAGATAAACGGCTTTTTATTTCTTGGTAAAGAACTTCTGCATTGGTAATATGGGAAAAAGCAAAATCTTCAAGATTTATGGTTATAAAATTTCCATTTATATCCGTTTTGCGGATTTCTTCTTCTACTTGTTTGAGTATAAAACTCTTACCCACCCTTCGTTGGCCGGTTAACACTTTTATTAGCCCACTTCTTACAAAAGGTAATATTCTGGAAAGATAAACTGGGCGCGAAATATTATCAGTTTTCATCATAATTAAAACTTTTGGCAAATTTACAAAAAGTTTTCAATATAATTAAAACTTTTGCGTATTTTTGGGGATTATCTAACATTTTTGGGAGGCGGGTTGTTAAAAAAAGAAAAATAACGTAACTTTGCACCTATGATTGAACGCATAATCATTATTGACCGCGCCGACCCCCAGAGTTTCTACGGAGTCAACAACTCCAATATGCAACTCATTAAAAACCTGCATCCAAAGCTGCGCATAGCCGCGCGCGGCTCCGTAATGAAAGTTATCGGCGAGGATTCCGAAACCGCAGCGTTCGAAAAAACAATCCGCGAGCTCGAAGACTATTGCGCAACTTTCAATAAACTCACCGAAGATGCCATCCTCAGCATTGTTCGCGGATGTGAACCCCAGGAAATAAAAGGCGACGACGCCATAATCTACGGCATCAACGGCAAACCTATTCAGGCCCGCACCCCTCATCAGCGCGACCTGGTAAAAGCCTTTGCCAAAAATGACCTTGTGTTTGCCCTCGGACCTGCCGGCACCGGTAAAACCTATGTGGCTATAGCCCTGGCCGTACGCGCTCTGAAAAACAAGGAAATACGCAAAATAATTCTGTCGCGGCCGGCAGTTGAAGCGGGCGAAAAACT
>CAZGTD010000025.1:0-27007 GCA_964528425.1 uncultured Bacteroides sp. | reverse complement strand
ACTTCTTCGGCTACGAAGGCCGCTGCGCCGACCCCTCGAACTTCGACGCTGACTACTGCTACGCCCTCGGCTACAACGCCGCAATGCTCATCAATGCCGGCGTTACCGGCTACATGAGTTCCGTACGCAACCTCGTGGCACCCTCCGTTCAGTGGATTGCCGGCGGTATACCCATCACCATGATGATGAACATGGAACGTCGCCACGGCGAAATGAAACCCGTTATCCAAAAAGCCCTCGTTGACCTCAACGGCACTCCCTTCCAGCGCTATGCCGCCAAACGCGACACCTGGGCAAAGGAAACCGCCTATATGTATCCGGGCCCAATCCAGTACTTCGGCCCGAGCGAAGTTTGCGACCAGTGCACCGCAACCCTCCGCTACGAACATCTCGACAAATAATCCTTATAAGTCTATATATCAGCCTCCCCGCCGTTTACGGGGAGGCTGATTTTTTGCACTTTTGAAAATTTTACTTAACTTTGCACCCGCGGGAACCAACACGTTTCACACTTTTTAACCAAAACTCACACATTAGAATTAGAATCATGAAATTTATTAAAGCTATCGCTCTTTGCGGCGTGCTCGCATTTGCCGGCAACGCTGCTGCTCAAGAAAGCTACGCTCCCGAAGCAAACGACTTCTCGCTTGAAGTTGCTTTCAACCCCTTCAGCAACAATTTCACCACCTTTAAGATGGACCAGATCAAAGCCCGCATCTTCTTTACCGACAAAGACGCTCTGCGCGTAGGTCTCGGTTTTGGCGTTAACTCCAAAAAGAATACCGCTGACCCCGACAATGCAGCTGACTCATGGAGCAAAACCACCGGCAGCAACGTTAGCGTTGACCTCGGCTACGAACGTAACATCTACAACTACAAACGCATCAACCTCTATGTAGGTGCCGGCATCGGTTTCGAATATAACAAATCTGTAGAAACCACCCATTTCCTCGTTTCTGACAACACCTACGGCAAGGAAGCTGCTCATTCAGGCGACTGGAGCTTCTACGGCAAAGCTTTCACCGGCATTGATTTCTTCGTTTACAAAGGCCTCTTCATCGGCGCTGAACTCAACCTCAAGGTTGGTGTTAAGAACAATCTGCGCGAATACACCAAAGGCGGCGTTACCGAAGCCGGCATCTGGAGCGACAACTTCGAAGGCCCCAAAGGCCCCAAGAGCTCCGATTTCCTGCTCAACCTCGGTGCCGAACCTGCTATCCGCCTCGGCTGGCAGTTCTAAAAACGGTTAACCATTCCCGCAACTACAATAATAGGGAGCGCCATAAGGCGTTCCCTATTTATTTCTTTTCGGTATAAAAAAACTTTTGGCGAGGGGGAGCTGTCGCAGCTACCACTCGCCGAATAATAAACCAATCATTATCACAATCATTCACACATGAAAAGCACTCTTTCAGTTGCTTTACGCTATTATAACACCCGCATCGAAAAAAAGGTTCACTCCCCAACCAAAAAAAATTTATAACTGTGGGGAAAAGTTGCCGGTGTCGGCAATTTTTAGTAAATTTGCAGAACATTACCAGACTAATCAACAATGGAAAATGATATGATAAAAGTGGGCATTACCCACGGCGACTATAACGGCGTTGGCTACGAAGTTATTCTCAAGGCCTTCGACGACCCCCAGATGCTTGAGCTCTGCACACCGGTTGTTTACGGCTCGCAGCGCATAGCATCGCACTATCGCAAGCTACTTGACCTGCCTCAGGTCCCCGTTAACCGGGCCGACTCGGCAGCCGACGCCAAAAACGGCGCTTTGAACTTCATCAACGTCATACCCGACGACGAAGCAGCTGAACCGGGCAAGAACACCCCGGCAGCCGGTGCGGCAGCGCGCGCCGCCCTGGAACGCGCCGTGGCCGACCTCAAGGCCGGCAAAATCGACGTGTTGGTAACGGCACCCATAAATAAAGAAAACATTCAGTCGCCCGAATTCTCCTTTCCGGGCCATACGGAATATCTCGAAGCATCGCTCTCGGCCGAAGGCAACGACCACGCGCTGATGATTATGGCTGCTGACTCCGGTTTGCGCGTGGCTTTGGCCACCATCCATCTGCCCCTGAGCGAGGTCGCCGCCAATCTGTCAACCGAGAAACTGGTCCGCAGCCTCGAAGAATTCAATCGCTCGCTGATGCGCGACTTCGGCGTTCACTGCCCCCGCATTGCCGTATTGGCTTTGAATCCTCATGCCGGCGATGGCGGACTGCTGGGCAAGGAAGAAACCGAAATTATTGAGCCTGCAATTGCCGAAGCCCGCAACACCCTGCGCATACAGGCGTTCGGACCCTATAGCGCCGACGGATTTTTCGGCGCCTGCCACCACACTAAGTTCGACGGAGTGCTCGCCATGTATCACGACCAGGGACTCATTCCCTTCAAAGCCCTTTGCGGCAACAGTGGAGTAAACTTCACCGCCGGGTTACCCTACGTTCGCACCTCGCCCGATCATGGTACCGCCTTCGACATTGCCGGCCGAAACCAAGCCGACCCGCAATCGATGCGCCAGGCTATATACATGGCCATCGATGCCATGCGCAACCGCCGGCGCCACGACGAAGCCTTTGCTGACCCGCTACCAAAACTCTATCAGGAAAGGAGCCGCCGCGATGACTGAAACCGAACCCATACGCCCCGACGTTCTCAACGCCCAGGACCTCATGGAGATGGTTCCGCAACTGCGCAACCATCCCAAACTTGCCCAACGACTGATTCATTGGGTTCGCCTTGATGCCATTAACGGCTTCCACGGCCAGGTTTGCGACACTCCCGGTCCGCGGGCCGCAACGCGCCTGATAACCGAAGCATTTCATTCGACCCTGAAGGTCGATAACGCCCAGGTGCTCGACAACCTGCCCGAAGGGGCATTCATAACCGTCAGCAACCATCCCTTCGGAGCGGTCGACGGCATAGCCCTGATTTCGCTCATCGGCGAACGCCGGCCCGATTTCAAGGTGATGGTCAACATGATCCTGAACCGCATCGGGGCCATGCGCCCGAACTTTATTGCCGTAGACCCTATGGCCCATACTGACCCGGCCAAGCGCGCGGTGTCGGTCAACGGAATCCGCGCCTGCCTGCGCCAGCTGAAAGAGGGAAAGCCCCTGGGCTTCTTCCCGGCCGGAGCCATGAGCAAAATCGACTGGCACGGCCACCTCGAAGACCGCCCCTGGCAAGACTCGGTGCTCCAGCTCATATATCGGGCCAAAGTACCGGTGATTCCAATATTTTTCCAGGGCTCGAACTCTGCGATTTTCAACATTCTCGGAAAAATATGCTGGCCGCTTCGCACCCTGCTGCTGCCGCGCGAGGTAGTTAAAAAATGCGGCAAGGAAATCCACGTTACCATCGGCAATCCTATTTCGCTTGAGCAGCAGATGCCCTACCGCGAGTCAGCCGAAACCCTCGGTGCATATCTGCGCGAGCAAACCTACGCCCTGAGGCAGTGAATTTTCATTTTTTAACTTTCGTCTGTTAACTTTTTTTCGTATATTTGCCCCCGCAAAACCTATAACCAATAATAACTAACCAAAAAATGGTAAGCTACAAAGAACTCGGCCTTGTGAACACCAAAGAAATGTTCGCCAAAGCCATCAAGGGCGGCTATGCAATCCCCGCCTTCAACTTCAACAATATGGAGCAGCTCCAGGCTATCATCAAAGCCGCTGCCGAAGAAAAATCGCCCGTAATCCTCCAGGTTTCTAAAGGCGCCCGCAACTATGCCAACGCTACCCTGCTCCGCTACATGGCTCAGGGCGCTGTTGCCTACGCCAAAGAACTCGGCTGGGAAAATCCCCAGATCGTTCTTCACCTCGACCACGGCGACTCCTTCGAACTCTGCAAGAGCTGCATCGACAACGGCTTCTCGTCGGTTATGATCGACGGTTCGCACCTGCCCTACGAAGAAAACGTTGCCCTGACCAAAAAAGTGGTTGACTACGCACACCAGTATGACGTAACCGTTGAAGGTGAACTCGGCGTGCTGGCCGGCGTTGAAGACGAAGTTTCTTCTGACCACCACACCTACACCGACCCCGAAGAAGTTATCGACTTCGCAACCCGCACCGGCTGCGACTCGCTCGCAATTTCTATCGGCACCAGCCACGGCGCATATAAGTTCACCCCCGAACAGTGCACCCGCAACGCCGAAGGCAAGCTCATTCCCCCGCCCCTGGCATTCAACGTGCTCGACGCCGTTATGGAAAAACTTCCCGGATTCCCCATCGTGCTCCACGGCTCCAGCTCCGTACCCCAGGAATATGTTGACACCATCAACAAATATGGCGGCAAACTGCCCGACGCCATCGGTATTCCCGAAGAAGAACTCCGCAAAGCCGCCAAGAGCGCCGTTTGCAAAATCAACATCGACTCCGACTCACGTCTGGCCATGACCGCTGCCGTTCGCGAAGTATTCGCCACCAAACCCGGCGAATTCGACCCCCGCAAATATCTCGGCCCGGCCCGCGACGAAATGGAAAAACTCTACAAACACAAAATCGTTAACGTTCTCGGTTCGAACGGCAAAGCTTGATTTTTCATATCTTTGTAACTAACATAAAAAGAGGGTGCGCAGAAAATCAGCGCACCCTCTTTTATTTCCAATTTTGATAAATTAGTTTTTGGTGGCGGCAAGGTATTCGTCGTGGTAGGAGTCGAGAATCTTGCGCACGGCGTTGCCGATAACAACGTAGTCGTCTTTGGTCAGGTTTGCCAGCGATGCACGCACACTCCAGTCGGGACCGGCAAAACCGCTGCCGTTGAGCAACACCACCGAGGTATCTTTTGCAAGACGCATAACAAAATCGAGCGGTTCATAGTTCTCTGACAACCACTTGCAGAAATCTTCGCCATAGAACTTCTTGCCCCAGACCATAATGTCGATTTCAGAATAGTAGCCAACGCGGTCCTTATCGGGAACGAGTGTAAACCCGGCCGAATCCCACAGGGCATCCAGCCTACCGTGAATCATTGACTGCATTTTATGCTTATAGGCATCCTCCTTGTCGATGAGACAATAAAGAGCAAACAATGCCATCTGCACCTGCTGCGGAGTCGACAGGCCGGCGGTGTGGTTCAGCGCAACAGCCCTTGAATCGGCAACAAGACGGTCAATAAACGGAATCTTGTCGGGAGCCGGAGTCAGCGAGCGATAGCGGTTAAACAGGTCCTGACGCTGAATTTCAGGCAGTTCGGCAATCAGTTTGTCGTAGATATTATCCTTGGCAAGGCCAATTACCGCCAGACGCCAGCCCGTCGCACCGAAATATTTCGAGAAAGAATAGACGCAAAGCGTATTTGCCGGCAGCTCATACATCAGCGAGCGGAAATCTTTGGCAAACGTGCCGTAAACATCGTCGGTAACGATCATCAGGTTAGGATTATCGTTCTTAACAATCTCAACGATACGGTCCATGCAATGCTTCGACAGTTTATACGACGGCGGATTCGACGGATTTACCAGACAGAGCAACTTAATCGAGGGGTCGCGGAGCTTATCGAGCTCCTCGTCGGGATATTGCCAAACGTGGTAACCGTCCGCATCCATCTGCTTCGCCTCAATGTTAACCACGTCGAATTCATAGCGGTCGAGACCCGGAATTTCAAGATAGGGAGTGAAGATAGGGGTCATCAGCGCTATGCGGTCGTGGTTATTGACCAAGTGGTTGGCCTGCAGCGAATCAAATATATAGCACATTGCAGCGGTGCCACCCTCGGTTGCAAACAAATCATATTCGCGTCCGAGACCGGGAGCACGGTTACCCATTTCCTGCGCCATATATGCCCGGACTATTTCCTGCGTATTATCGAGAATGCGCACCGGAGTCGGGTATTGGTCGCCGATAATCGCCTCGGCCCATTCATAGGCCAGCGAGTCGGGGTCGATGCCGAGGGTTTCGGTGCAATAGTCAATCGCATCGGCAAGCATTGTTGCCCCCGGCCGCGTTGAGTTAACCATTATAAAATGTTTCAGTCGCTCCATAGCGCCATCGCTGGCCGGGATTCCGGCAATACCCGGTTCCTCCTTATTGGTCAGCTCGCATTCGGTAATTGCCCATTGTCCGAGCAGAAAAAATGCCTGACGGGGTTCGGTTGCAATCCAATCCGGATTACCGCGCCCGGCATTAAGGAACTGGCCGGTTGACTTACGGGCATCCTTCTTGGCCAGCTTAATGAGTTCGTTTTTGATTTCAAACGGGCTCATTTTTGCGAGCTCGCGTTCTTTCTTAGTGATTGAAGAGTTCATATAGTAGTAGATTATTGAATTTATTTTACATTACGAATATCATTACCAGACCGCAGAGAATCAGCAGCGTATTGCCTACGGCGTAGGTTATGGTGTAGCCCATGGCAGGCACGGTAGACTGAAGCGAATCCTGAATGGCACCGAGGGCCGCGGTGGTTGCACGGCTGCCGGCTACGCAGCCCAGATTGATTGCCGGATGGAACTTAAACACCTTGGCACCAATCCATATACCTAAAATCAGAGGCACTGTGGTTGCTATGGCGCCCGCAACGAGCAGCTGCCAGCCAACTTGATGCAAGCCCGAAATAAATGTCGGGCCGGCCGAGATGCCAACTACGGCGATAAACATGTTCAGGCCAACATTGTTGAAAATCCAAACCGCCGGCTCGGGAATGAGCCCGAAGGTCGGGTGCTTGGAGCGCAGCCAACCGAGCACCAAACCGGCAATCAAGGCGCCGCCGCTGGTTGACAGACTGATAGGAATTCCACCCAGGTGGAAGGTAATCGCTCCAATCAGGGCGCCGATTGCGATGCCGAGACCGATAAACACCATGTCGGAGGCGGTAGTTGGCTTATCGGCGTAACCGATATAGGCAGCGGCGGCATTCACTGCCGGAGCCGAGCCGTTGAGAGTGAGCACATCTCCGCGTTCAAGCCGCGTCTGCGCGAGCACGGGAACATCTACTCCGCCGCGCTTAATCGAGCTTATCATTACGCCATGAGTTCCGGGCGCACGGCGAAAATCATTTACCGTAGAGCCCACCACGCGCTTGGAGGCAACCATAACCGGAATCTGCTCAACCGCAAACGACAGCAGTTCGGCATCGGAAATCTCTTCGCCAATCCACGATTCATCGTCGATAATAAATTCGCGGCGGCCCGACAGCACCACTTCATCGCCCTGATGCACAACAAAGTCGGCGGCCGGCTGCGAAATTATCTCCTTGCCCGAGCGCACGCGTTCAATAAACAGGCGGCGCCCCTGACCCATAAGGTATTTTTCAATTTCATCAACGGTATGGCCCGGAGCGAAATAGTCGTTTTCGGCCTTATAGGCACGATAAATCACCGGAGCGTAGGCGCTTACCAGCGCAGGGTCGGAGTCGGCCGGATCCTGGTTCATGCTGCGCTCAAGATCCTCGGTTTGCTGACGCACTTTTTTCAAACCGCCGAGCATCATCGGGCCGAGGGTGCCGAGAATCCAGGCCGAACCTATTGTGCCGAAAATATAGGTAACGGCGTAGGCCACCGGAACCAGCCGGGTCCATTCGGCCTTATCGGCGGCCGAAGCATTGAGAGTTTGAATCGTGTCGTCGGCCACACCAATAACCGCCGACATGGTCTGGGCGCCGGCAAACAAGCCTGCAGCCTCGCCGGGATTATAGTGGAAGAGCTTGGCTACCACAAGCGTCGACGCAAGCACCAAAACGCACATAACCACCGCAAAGCCCACTTGCTTCAGGCCCGAGCCTCGCAGCGACGCAAAAAATTGCGGGCCTACGCTATAGCCGATCGCAAAGAGAAAGAGCAGGAAAAACACCTGCTTCAGCGGGCCGGGCACCGGAATATCGAGCTGGCCCATCAAAACTCCGACCAGGAGCACTGAGGTCACGGTGCCGAGCGAAAAAGATTTATACTTAAACCGGCCAATCCAAAAGCCGATTCCGAGGGTAAGAAAAATTGCTATTGCAGGGTTGTCGCGCAACGTCTGCACTATCCAGTTGATAAATTCCATAGTTAAGCGGTGGTGCTAATTATTGAGTTCAGACTCAATTATAACAACCACCGCCCTAAGAAAGTTAGAACCGGCCTAATATTTGCGGTAGCAAGAATCAGCTGCGGCAGGCAGCCTCGTGGCGATTTATCATGTAGGCAAGGATAATGTTACCCAGCGTCAGCTCGCAAACGAAATAAACCCAGGGCACACCGCAAAGCAGCGTAACCGCAATGGTTATCGAACGCCAGTTGAAGGTTAAAACGTTGGCCCACTTCATCAGCGGGAGCGACTTCTCGCGGAAGTCGGCCGGTAACTGACCGCCGCGCCTAAGAGCCTGAGCATTCGGCGTCAGGGCCTCCTGGCAACGGGTATAACCGGCGTAGAGAGCCATTATTACGCGCTGAAGGCCTCGGGCCTGAGCGCGCTTTTCGGCCAGGGCCTCTGAAGAATCGAGTTCGCTCTTGCCATTAACGGCCAGCAGATGCATCTGGCGGTAATAATCGGCCATTGCCGCCTGAAACGCATGGCAAACACCGGCGCTCACAGCCAGGACCCACACAACCCACGAATGAGCCGCAAACCACTCTACGGTCTGATTCGTGCGCAGACAGATGCAGACATAAATCGATATGAACCAGAAATCGCCGGCCATGCCGTCGAGAATACGGCCCAGCTGCGAATATTGCTTGGTCATGCGTGCCAGCTGGCCGTCGGCGCTGTCAAACGAGTTAGCAAGTACCAGCAGCAACAATCCGATAATATTCGTCAATATATTGGTCGGATAAAAACATATTCCGGCCGCAACGCCTATAAAAATCGACGCAATTGTTATCGCGTTAGGAGTAATTCCCAGCCGCTCGGCGAGCTTGGCTTCGGCAAAACCTATGCGGCGATAAAAGTAAATGTCGATGTGCTCCTCGGTGTCGAGGCTCTTCAGAGTTGATTGAAAATCGGTTTTATTAGTCATTTTCTGAGAAGTTTTCGGGCATGGGCAGCCACATGTTTGCAAATTGCTTTTGCAGCCCGGGGGCGGCAGGGTGCAAATCCGGGCCAATCGTTAAAACATACTATTTTAAACGTTCCGTCGGCAGCATCAACTATAGCATCGCCACCGTAAACAACAACGTCTACCGCGCGGGCCGCCAGCTGGCAGGCGCTGCGCAAGGCGTCGGCGTCAAATCCTTCGGGAGGAGTCATGTCACCCGAAAAATAATAATGAAAAAAGTCTGACCCTACGCCGTAGAATTTAATATGCAGGCCGGCAACATCGGCGGCAATTATCGCCGTAGGAATCTTCCGGATAAAGAATTCCGACAATATTTCCTGGGCCTCCTGCGGATGGCGGGCGCGGGCCACGTCTTCCTTATGAATCGTCTGGCAGTCAGCGCGCTTGATCCAACAGGCGCCAACACCAAGTTGCTCAAGCTGCGGGCGAATATCCTGGTCGGTCTGCACCACCAGGGTGAGCGGCATCGGCACTCCGGCACTCTGAAACAGGCGAACCATCGACGCGCGCGCGCATTGCGCTATGGCCTGCGCCGAGTTCACCACCAGGCAGCCCCGGGCCTCCAGGTCGGCCAGCCGGCGCAACGAACGCGGGTCGCGCACCATTGCCATAACTATCGGTTCGCCTTTTATGCCGTTTTCTATAAACTGCTCCTCGGAATAGGCGTTGACCGCAACGCCGCGGCGACGCACTTCGGCGGCCACGGTGTTAAGAATCGCGGCATCGGAGGCTACGCTGTTGGGCGAGAACCTCGCAGCCCTAAATACGGCGGCAACGCAAACCGACGACATCAGTCAGCAGCCTTTTCCTGCTCAAGAATAAATTCGCGGGCCTCAATCAGGTCGTGGGGCCGGTCAACGTCGAAAACCTTGCCCATTTCATGGGCGCGCACATCGAGTCCGCGCAGCAACAGCGCGCGCTGAAATTCGCGCAGGCCATTGACACCTATTGCCATCGACAGGTCAATAACGTCGCGGGCGGCGGGTCCCAGACCATAAATGCCGGCCGAAACATGTTCGGCAGCCGGAGTCGGGAAGTCGCCGAAGGCATTGATTTTCATATCGTCGGCAACCTCAACATAAAGAGGTTTTTCGTCGTCGACGAAGCGGGTAACGCCCATCAGCACGTCGTGGTTTTCCATCGCCGCAAACGCATCGAGATAATCATGGAACTCCTTGGTGACGAACACGGTGTCGACTGTAAGGCCAACGAACTTTTCATCGCGGGGAATATTGCGCACTACTTCGGCCAACGAATGGGCGGCCGACGGAGTGTGGGCGCTGATAATGTTCAGTTCAAAGGGATATTTCAGCGAGCGCAGATGCTCTTCGATTTCGGGTTTTTCGCTATTGGCGATAATGGTTACCGACTGCACGTCGTTGCGCTGCGCAATAATATCGAGCATGCGCTGCGAAAGGGTTTTACCGTTGATGGTTACGAGCGGTTTAGCGGAAACGCTGCCCAGACGAGAGCCCTCGCCGGCAGCCAGAATGGCATAATGCATAGTCAAATAAAGTTATATTCTGACTGCAAATTTAAGCAAAAATTCATCTCCAACCAAAAAATTCAACTTTTAACTTTATTTAACACTTGGGGGGGGTAAATTGAGGATTTTTGGCTAATTTTGCACTAATTCTAAGGTTCGAAAATTAAAAAATCAATAAAAATACCAATCATTTATGATTAAGCGAATTACATTTTTGCTGCTGGCCCTCGTCGGCACGCTTTCCGCCTCGGCTGAAGTCGTAGACGGAATCAACTACTCATTAAACACTTCGCAACGAACCGCGTCTGTTTCTAGAAATTCCGCCCTTGTCGGAGAGGTTATTATTCCTGAAAAGATTACAGTTAATGAAGTCGAGTATACGGTAACATCCATCGTTAGCTCTGCGTTTTACGGCGGCTCGGGATTGACCTCGGTTACCATCCCCTCGTCGGTAACTTCTATCGGCAGCTCCGCATTTTACAACTGCTCGGGGTTGACCTCGGTTAGCATCCCTGAATCTGTGACAAGAATTGAAGCTAATGTATTTAGCTTATGCAAGGAATTAAAATCTATTAGTATCCCTACAACAGTAACAGAAATCGAAATTGGAGCATTTAACGGTTGCGGGTTGATTTCGGTTATCATCCCCTCTTCGGTAACTTCTATCGGCCGCGACGCATTTCGGTCCTGCGATGGGTTGACTTCGGTTGTCATCCCCTCTTCGGTAACTTCTATTGGTGACAACGCATTTAATAATTGTTCGAGGTTGACAACTGCTGAGTTCGAGAGTATCGAACACTATCTCAAAATCTATTTTGAAGGCGCAACATCGAATCCGTTATATTTCGCAAAACATCTAATAATCAATGGTGAGGAAATAAACGAACTTGTAATTCCCTCAACAATTAGTTATATAGGCAGCAACGCATTCAGAAACTGTGCTGCTATTACTTCGGCTCACATTCCTCCTTCGGTGGCATCTTTAGGGAATAATGCATTTCCCTCAACAACTGTGGTTCATTTTGAGGGAAGTGTGCCTCCCACAATCGGAGTGTTTGACTATGTGATTTGTGTGCCGGCTGAGGGTTATGACGCATACCTGCAGGCCGTTCCGGAAGCTAACGCTTCCAAAGTGGTGATTGATGGGCTTATTGACTATGATGTGGCCGTTTCGGCTCGCGAGAATGACTCCGACATATTGCGCAAAGTCAATGCGGACTCCGATAGGGATATGGTCTTAAACGTTGTCAACCTCAAAGTTAGCGGGTCCATCAACAGTTATGACATTATTGTTCTCCGCAACAAAATGCTCAATCTGCGTACTCTTGACCTCAGCGATGCAAATATAGTTGCCAGCTCATATGAATATTACACCGGCTGTCACACTGAAGATAATATTATCGGAGCGAATATGTTCCGCGATTTAAATTTGGTCAACATAAAGTTACCGGATAGTCTGCAGAGCATTGGCCGTAGCGCTTTTGAAAACTGCACATCATTGCAATCCATCGACTTCCCTGCTACAATACAATCCATAGGAGTATATGCCTTTCGGTATTGCTCTAATTTAGAAGCTATTAATTTCCCAAAAGAACTAATCTCGCAGAACGTTATAATTTCTAATTATGCATTTTATGGCTGCTCGAATCTCCGGACAGCTCAACTTCCCAAGGGCATAACAGGGTTAGGCTCCAATACCTTTCAGGGCTGTAGTTCTCTCGAATCGGTAGTTTTGCCTCCGACATTAGAAAATGTACCTTCAAATTGCTTTTACGGCTGCAAAAAACTAACGTCGGTTACAATGCCTCCGACGCTTAAAAGTATTGGTGCAGATGCCTTTAAAGGCTGTTCGGCGCTTGCGGAAATCCGCATTCCGGCCGGCATCAACGCAATAGGCGACGGAGCCATTCCCGGCACCGTTAAAGATGTTTATACCTACACCATTCAGCCGACCTCAATAGGCCAAAACACTTTTGCCGCCAACACATATCTACAGGCCACACTCCACGTTCCGGAAACCAGTGAATCGCTCTATTATTGGAACACCCAGTGGAGTCAGTTCCAAAAAATAGAGAACTTCAATGAGCCCTATTCCTACTTCTATCTCGACGGCGAAGATCTCTACGAAGAGCCGGATACTCCGCGAATCGAAGGCGAAACCGACGAAGAAAGCGGCGAGATTAAGAACCCGGATGCCGATCTGGGCAGCAACTCCGGCCTTATTGTTGAAGGCGACGATAGCCAGGACCTCGGCAACGTTGACATCGACTCCGACGGCAAAGGCAGCGGCTCAACGATTATTGGCGGCGACAGCTCTTCCTCTGAATCGGGAGGCAATGTCAATATCGATATGCTGAATGTTAATATTCCGATTGTCGGCAACCGCTGGTATTTCTTCGCGTTCCCGTTTGACGTTCCTTGCGAAAACATTATGTTTAACGGTCAGATGGTTTGGAGATACTATGACGGCGAATGGCGCGCAATGTATGGCTCCGGCGCCTGGAAAGACATGAAGGGCGAAAAGCTCGAACGCGGTCGCGGCTACATTTTCCAAGGCAGTAAGGCCGGAACGTTGACCATCAGTGTTCCCAACGTTAGCTTCGACGGACAGAGCTGGACAAATATCCTGGAGCAATTTGTATCATCCAACACCCAGGACGCAAGCTGGAACTTTATCGGCAACCCCTTCTTGAGCTACTATGAACTCGCCGACCTCGGTTTCGACGGTCCGATTACCTGGTGGAATCCCAACACGAACTCATATGAAGCACTGAGCCCGGAAGATGACGACCTGTCGATGTATCCCTTTATGGCCTTCTTTGTTCAGAAACCCGAAGGCACCGAAGGAGTTGACTTCGACAGCAACTATCGCGAAACCAAGAACCAGAGCGAAGACCCCAACCGTCGCTCCGCCGCCCGCAAGCGCCGCAGCGCCCGTCGCGCCCGCTCATTAAATTCCGAACCTCGCCTGCTGATAGACCTCACTGTTACCGACGGCACCAACAGCGACCGCACCCGAGTAGTTATCAACAATAGCGCATCAGAAAAATATGAAGTAGGAGTAGATGCCTCTAAGTTTGAGAGCACCGAAGCTCCGCAGATTTATAGCCTCGACTCTTCGAACGTTCGCTATGCGATTAACGAACGTCCGGCCGGCAACGGCGAAGTTAAACTCGGTTTCTATGCCCCGGTTAACGGAGTGTACACTCTGAGCTGCACGCGCAACGACTGCCCGGTAACCGTTAAAGATTGCGAAACCGGACGCGTAATTAAACTTGAGGCCGGTTCAGCCTATGAATTTACGGCTAAAAAAGGCTTTGACGAAAACCGCTTCCTGCTCAACGCAACCTCAGGCGACACAACATCAATCAACGAACTTTCCGAACAACAAAAGGCCACATATTATCAGATCAACGGCCTGGAAACCGACGGCAACCATTCGGGATTGATGATTGAGGTTAAAGGCAAGGAAGCCACTAAAGTTATCCGCAAATAATTTAATCTTTTCGTGAAACACACTTCATTCTTAATTGAGCTTCTCATATTGCTTCCCCTTTTATGGGGAGGCAATATGATGAATGCCGAAGAGTTTAACCCTGCGAATCCGCCGGAGCCTCAGCTACGCCCGAAATATACGCTGACGGTAAAGGTGGAGCCCGAAGGGGTTGGCTATGCATCGGGAAGCGGACGATATGAGGCGGGTACCCGCGTCTCGCTGAATACCTCCGGGAATGACACTGACTATCAGTTCAAATGTTGGCAAAAAGACGGTCAAGTCATTTCGACCAATCGCTATTTTTCTTATACTACCGGTTCGCAAAACGAAACAGTTACGGCGGTATATGAATTTATTGTGTTCAATCCCTCAAGCCCTCAGGAACCGCAAGTTATTCCCGGGGTAGGAAAAAAATACACCCTTACTCTTGAAAGTCAGCCTGCGGAAGCCTGTTCATTCAGCTATAACAGCGGCACAAAATATATGCCTGATACGGAATTGAAGATTACAGCATATCCAAGTCAGGGGTTTAGCTTTTTAGGGTGGTTCGACGGCGAAACGAAAGTCTCTGAGTCGTTGACGTTGCCCTATACGATGCCTAAAAACGATGTTAAGTTTACGGCACGCTTCATCTTTGTGCCCGACAGTCCCTCCGAACCGCAAGGAGGCAATCAGGAGAATGTTGATAACAAACCGAACAACAAAGAAGAGAACCCGACAATTTCACTGATGCCCGATTCTTTGGAGCTGACCGAGGGCGACACGGCTCAGCTGACGGCAACGACTACCAATATAGCCGACGACGCAGAGATCCTTTGGACAAGTTCAAACGAAGACGTGGCATTTGTTGATGCCAACGGTCTGGTAACAGCCAGGTCTGAAGGCGAGGCAACTATAACGGCTAAATGTCAGGGGGCAGAAGCCACGGCGACTGTAAAAGTTGCGCGACGTCTGCAGCCGGAAATAACAATATCACCCAGATCTATTGAACTTACTAAGGGTGATAGGACCCGGCTTTCCATAACGACAACCGATATTGCCGACGATGTTGTGATTGAGTGGACAAGTTCGGACCCGACTGTAGCGACGGTTGACTCCACCGGGCTGGTGACCGCAATTGACGAAGGCACTGCAACCATTACCGCAAGCTGCGAAGGAGCTTTCGCAAACTGTGAAGTCAAAGTCAACGCCAAACCCGATAACCGGGAACCGACAATAACCATTGCGCCGGTTGCGGTAGAACTTACGGCCGGAGACTCGATTCAACTGACAGTAACAACGACCGAAGTTGATGATGCGGAAGTTGAGTGGTCAACATCCGATTCGGCGATTGCAACCGTCGATTCCACCGGGCTGTTGACAGCCATAGCGGAAGGTGCTGCGGTAATTACCGCAACATGTGAGGGAGTATCTGCGACCTGTGAAGTCAAAGTCAACGCCAAACCGCTTCCTCCCGGTCCGGGCCAAGTTTCCATTGACGAAGTTAAGGTTACTGACAATATAGAAGTCTTTGACCTACAAGGAAGAAAGATTGGTAACAGTCTCGACGGACTAACGGGGCGCATCTACATTGTTCGAACAAACAGTTCAACAGTGAAAATAAAACTTTAACCTCTATAGGTTTTAACGGAGAAAAAAAGGAGGGGCGCGGATTTTCAGGTCCGACGCCCCTCCCCTCACGTTTCAACTATTTATTTATGAGAGCCTCTGCACCCAGTTTCCCAACTCAGCTACAGAGGACGAGGGATGCATTTTTCTTTCAGGTCGCATAACTTTCATAGTTGCCTTTAAAACATCCCTACGCCCGAAAAAGTTAGGCGTGTAAATAACTTTTCACGGTTCACTTTTAAATTTTAACCTTTTTTTCGTACCTTTGCGGTCGAAATGATTTCAATCCGCAATTTATCGGTAGAGTTCAGCGCAAAAACGTTGCTCGATAATATAAACTACGTCATAAACCGCCGCGACCGCATAGCCCTGGTCGGCAAAAATGGCGCAGGAAAATCTACCATGCTGAAAATCATTGCCGGGCTCCAGAAGCCTACCTCCGGCTCGGTCGACGTGCCTTCGGGAATAACAATCGGCTATCTTCCGCAACACATGACCACCGAAGATACCTGCACCGTTATCGACGAGGCCCGAAAAGCTTTCGGCCACCTCAAGGAGATGCAGGCCCGTCTCGACAAACTCAATGCCGAACTGGCCGAGCGCACCGACTACGAGTCGGAAAGCTATGCCGAACTGATTGACCGGGTTTCAACCCTTACGGAACGTCTGGCCATGGAGGATGGCAGCGGCGGAGAAGCGGAGATTGAAAAAACTCTTATCGGCCTGGGCTTCGTACGCGAGGATTTCAACCGCCCCACGAGCGAATTTTCCGGCGGATGGCGAATGCGCATCGAACTGGCAAAGATTCTTTTGCAGCGCCCCGATGTGCTCCTGCTCGACGAGCCCACCAACCATCTTGACATCGAATCGATTCAATGGCTCGAAGATTTCCTTACGCGCAAAGCCGGAGCAGTTGTGCTGGTAAGCCACGACAGGGCGTTTATCGACAACGTTACTAACCGCACCATAGAGATATCGCTCGGAAAGATTTATGACTACGCCGTGAATTACTCGAAATACGTTGTTCTTCACCGCGAACGCATAGAGCAGCAGATGCGGGCCTACCTGAACCAGCAGAAGCAGATTGCCGACACCGAGGAATTCATTGAACGCTTCCGCTATAAGGCAACGAAAGCCGTGCAGGTCCAGAGCCGCATGAAGCAGCTGGCAAAAATCGAGCGCATAGAGGTAGACGAGGTCGATACCTCCCACCTTAACCTGCGCTTTCCGCCGGCGCCCCGTTCGGGCGACTATCCGGTGATTGCCGATGCCCTGGGCAAGCGCTACGGCGACCATCAGGTCTTTTCCAACGCTACCTTCACCATTAAGCGTGGCGAAAAAGTTGCATTCGTAGGCAAAAACGGCGAGGGCAAATCTACCCTTGTTAAATGCATCATGGGGGAGATTCCGTTCGACGGAACCCTGCGCCTTGGCCATAACGTTAAAATTGGCTATTTTGCCCAAAATCAGGCTCAGTTGCTCGACGAGGATATTACCGTGTTCGACACCATTGACCGCGTTGCCGTAGGCGACATACGCACCAAAATCCGCGACATTCTCGGAGCCTTTATGTTCGGCGGCGAAGCCTCCGACAAGAAGGTAAAGGTTCTCAGCGGCGGCGAAAAAACGCGTCTGGCAATGATTCGCCTGCTGCTCGAGCCGGTTAACCTGCTGATTCTCGACGAGCCCACCAACCATCTCGACATGGCCACCAAAGATATTCTCAAGCAGGCTATAAAGGATTTCGACGGCACAGTAATCGTGGTTAGCCACGACCGTGAATTCCTCGACGGCCTTGTTGAAAAGGTCTACGAATTCGGAGGCGGCCGCGTTAGGGAATGTCTGGGCGGCATATACGAATTTCTCGAAAAGAAAAAACTCGACTCGCTGCGTGAGCTCGAACGCTCGAAAACCGCACCCCAGCCGGCCGCGAAACCGGTTGAAAAAGCCGCCGAGTCGCGACCTGCTCCCCGCAAACTGACCTACGAGGAGAAAAAGGAACGAGACCGCGCAATAAACCGCGCCAAGAAGCGTGTTGCGGAAGCCGAGGCCGATATTGCCCGCATTGAAGGCGAAATTGCAGCCCTGGAAGCAACCCTGGCCTCCGGAGCCCCACAACAACCCGACGTTTACGACCGCCACGCGGCTCTCCACAAAAAACTCGATAACGCAATGAGCGTTTGGGAACTCGCCCAAATGGAACTCGACGAACTTATATCTCCAAACGACTAATTCATCAATCAACCAGATATGGACGCAATTCTTCAACTGCTATCGCCCGGCAACACTTCGCTGGCATCGACCCTGGTCCTTTATTCCTTCGTTATCGCCGCGGGTATCTACCTTGGCAAAATAAAGGTTGCCGGCGTTTCGCTCGGCGTTACGTTCGTGCTCTTCGTAGGTATCCTCATGGGCCACTTCGGCTACATTGTCGACGGCGAAGTTCTGAAATTCATTCGCGAGTTCGGCCTCATACTCTTTATTTTTGCCATAGGCCTTCAGGTCGGTCCGGCATTTTTCTCATCCTTTAAAAAGGGGGGCGTCCGGCTCAACATCCTTGCGGTGAGTATCGTTGCCCTGAACGTAGCGATTGCAGTTGTCATTTATCTGATAAATAAAGACCACACATCGCCGGCAGCAATAGTTGGCGTTCTCAGCGGCGCCGTTACCAATACCCCCGGCCTGGCCGCGGCCCAGCAGGCGGCCACCCGGCCCGGCGCGCCAGACACCATGGCCATGGGCTATGCGGCGGCCTACCCGCTCGGTGTTGTCGGAATCATCGCCTCCATTCTGATTCTGCGCAAGCTTTTCCGCGTTAATATTGCCGACGAAATCAAAAAGCTCGACGAAGAGGCGGCCGCCGAGCAGCAGGCCCCGGCCAAAGTGAGCTTCGAAGTGACCAACGAACGCATCAACGGCCTGACTCTAAAGCAGCTCCACGACGTTATTCATTGTGACTTTGTTATTTCGCGCCTTCTCAACGCCTACAACGAAGTTATTATTCCGACCTCTCAGACTCAGGTGCATGTCGGCGACAAAGTAAAGGTTATAATGTCGGCCCAGGACGAACTATCGTTCTCGGCAATGCTCGGCCCGCAAATTGAAATGGAATGGGACGACACCCCGAGCCAGGTAGTAAGCCGCCGTATAGTCCTTACGCAGCCTAAATATAACGGCATGACCCTTGGGCAGCTCCACCTCCACAGCGCCTATCAGCTCAACGCAACCCGCGTTAACCGCGGCGGCGTTGACCTGCTCGCATCGGCCGGTCTGCGCCTGCAAATGGGCGACCGCATAACGGTAGTTGGTGCGCTGAACGATATTAACCGCCTTGCCGACAAACTCGGCAACTCCATGCGCCGCCTCAACGAGCCGAACCTCATAACGATCTTTATCGGAATACTTTTCGGAATACTCCTGGGCTCGATTGACCTCGGCTATGGAATGAAGCTCGGTCTGGCCGGCGGCCCCCTGATTGTTGCCATTCTTCTTTCGCGATTCGGCTATAAGGCAAAACTCATCACCTATACTTCTTCGTCGGCTTCGATGCTCATGCGCGAGCTCGGCATCTGCCTGTTTCTCGCCTCGGTAGGCATTGCCGCCGGCAAGGGCTTTGCGGCAACAACGTTTAACCTTACCGGCATGTGGTGGGTAATATGGGGCTTCATAATCACCGTTGTCCCCCTGCTGGTTATCGGTGCAATTGCCCGCAAGTTCTATAAGGTAAACTTTCTTCACATCATGGGTCTGATGTCGGGCGGCTACACCGATCCGCCGGCCCTGGCCTACGCCAACAGCTCGACCCAAAGCGATGCCCCGGCCGTTGCCTACTCCACCGTCTACCCGCTAACCATGTTCCTGCGCGTAGTCTCCGCCCAGATTCTCGTGCTCGCTTTCATGTAAGCCCCCACTAATCATATTTATTGACAGGAGAACAGGTTCAATCACTCGCCTGTTCTCCTGCCTGCATAATATTTGGAGGGGTGACGGGAAACCCTATGTTAAAAGTTCATAATAACCCGCGCTGAAATAATGAGGCCGCCTGACCAGGAATAGTCGGGCGGCCTCAATGTATTATAGACCGGGAATTTATTCAGCGCGGAGGAGGAAGAAATTCTTTTTGCCGCGCTGGGCGAGAATATATTTGTTTTGGAGCAGCATATCGGTCGTAGCCTTGGCCTGCGGGTCGGTAACTTTCTCCTTGTTGATGCTCAAGCCTCCGCCCTGAACCATTTTGCGGAACTCACCCTTAGAGGGGAACACGGGGCATTCGGCAGTGGTTATCAGTTCAACCAGCGGCTGCCCTTCTTCAATTGCCGCACGCGAAACCGGATATTGCGGCACACCGTCCATAATGTCGAGCAGAGTGGCCTCGTCGAGGTTATGAAGCGCTTCAACGGCCTTGGGGTTAAAGAGAATCTGCGATGCTTCGATAGCGGCATCGGCCTCAGCCTCGGAATGAACCATAGAAGTGATTTCGCGGGCCAGGCGCTTCTGCAGCGGACGCAGCCCCGGGTTCTCGGCCTGCTCGGCAACGAGGGCGTCGATTTCCTCGCGCGAAAGAGTGGTGAAAATCTTAATATACTTTTCGGCGTCGGCGTCGGAAACGTTGAGCCAGAACTGATAGAACTTATAGGGCGACGTGCGTTTCGGGTCGAGCCAAACGTTGCCGCTTTCGGTCTTGCCGAACTTGCCGCCGTCGGCCTTGGTAATCAGCGGGCAGGTCAGGGCGAAAGCTTCGCCGCCCTCGGTGCGGCGAATGAGCTCGGTGCCGGTGGTTATGTTGCCCCACTGGTCGGAACCGCCGAGCTGCAGCCGGCAGTTTTTATTACGGTAGAGCCAAAGGTAGTCATAGCCCTGCAGCAGCTGATAGGAGAACTCGGTAAACGACATTCCGTGGCTGGCATCGGAGCCCAGACGCTTCTTCACCGAATCCTTGGCCATCATATAGTTAACGGTAATATGCTTGCCGATATCGCGTATGAAGTTCAGGAAGCCATAGTCCTTCATCCAGTCGTAGTTATTTACCAGCTCGGCGGCGTTGGGGGCCGTAGAATCGAAGTCGAGGAACTTTGCGAGCTGCTTTTTGATGGCCTCCTGGTTATGGCGCAGGGTTTCTTCATCAATCAGCACACGTTCCTGGCTTTTCATCGAGGGGTCGCCGATCATGCCGGTAGCGCCACCGATGAGGGCCAGAGGTTTATGGCCGGAGCGCTGGAAATGTTTAAGCATCATAACCCCAACGAGATGACCGATATGGAGCGAATCGGCTGTCGGGTCAATTCCAAGATAGGCCGTGGCCATACCCTTTTTTAGTTCTTCGTCGGTTCCGGGCATGACAGTGTGAATCATGCCGCGCCAAGTAAGTTCGTCAATAAAGTCCATTATTTTGGTTATATTATAAATTTCTGAAATAGTCGAAATAGGAAGTCACTTTTATGGTTTCATCATCTGCTATGCGGCGCATTGTATATTCTATTATACGCTGACCGTCGAAATCAGTGTCGAAGCGCATTTCAAGGTCGGTAATTTCATATTCTCCGCGGCGTCCGTTTGTAATCGGTGAAACTTTGTTTACTTTAGCCGTAAAGCCCGAGGCCAGAAAGTTAACCGGAATGTCGGGAATTGTTATCTGACGGAGGTCAAAAAACTGGTGCTCCACTTCGGAGTAGGTCAGCATAACTCCCTCGCCCCGCAGACTTACCGTGTTGGCCTGAGCGTTTATTTCCAGGTCGTAGCGCGGATGAATTGCATTTTCGGTTATTGCATCACCGCGCATGTTGATTATGGTGTTGCGGTTAGCATACATCTGGGTTTCGCGAGGGAGCATCCAAACCCGGTAGCGCCCCGAATCAGACGAAAAAGAGCCCCAGTAAACAGTTGTGAGCCAGCCGAAACGAAGGTCAAACACCGACAAATCGCCGGAATATGAGGCCTGACCTTGAGTCGTAAAAAAGGTATAGTTATAATCAACAATCTGACCGTTTTCGTCGAACTCTTCGTCGAGCATCTGCGTCAGGCCGTTAACGGTCGAGGATCTGACGGGCAGATTCTCGGCCAGCTTGAAATCGGTTAGCCCGAGAATGAAGTAACCCGAGGTTAAATCGTTCTTTACGGTTATTGTTGCGAAATCGCTGGCATAACCGGTATTGTTCTCAGTATCATAGGAGTAAACAACAACGTTTTTATACTCTTCGAGTTCGCGAATCGGGTCAATCGGCTTGCAGGAGCCAAGCAGAAGAACCGGCAGCAAGAGCGGGAGGAGATTTTTCATTGGCTTATTACATAATATAGCGCAGAGTCATGCCGAAAGTCCGGCGCGAGCCACGCTGAATAAAGTCATTATTGATAGAACGGAAATAAAACGTATCGTAACGCTGATTTAGTATATTTTCGCCCCAGATGTCGAGCGAAACCTGTTGCAGCTGCAGGCGAACTGAGGCTCCGAGCAAAGCGTAGAAATTCTGGCGCTCGGTGTTTTCTTCGTTCCAATACATCGGGCCTACGCCGCGACCGTTAACCTCAATATCAATTCTGTTGAACCACCACATTTTCAGCGGCTGTGAATATTGCACTGACGCAAAAGCGGTATGGGCCGGCGCATAGGGCACCGTCTTGCCCTTATAGCTTACGAAATTGCCGTCGCTATCGTGGTCATCATAGCGGAGGAATTTGGCATTGGTGTAGCCATAGCTGGCCCGGGCGGTCCATCGGTCGGTAGGATAGGCGGTAACGGCCAGTTCGGCACCTGCCGAGCGGGTGCGGCCCGCGTTGGTCATCATGCGGCCGGTTATGCTACCGTCGGGGAACACAGTAAGCTGCTGGTCGCGAATATCGATATAGAACGCCGCCAGGTCGGTAAGAATGCGGCCCTGCATGCAGCTGAAATGGCCGCCCACTTCATAGTTCCACGAAATTTCGGGCTTGTAGGCCGCGATTTCTTCAACGGTAAACTTCGAGTCAAACGAGGGTATCATCTGCGAAACCTGCGGGGGCATCTGCTCCTTGGCCGAACTCATCAGGGCGTTGGTCAGCTTATCTTGAAGAATAGTTGAGAACATCTGGGTGTTGTAACCTCCAGCCTTATATCCCTTAGAAATGTTGAGGTAGACGTTGGAATTTTCCATCGACGGAATGCGATAGCTTACCGTAACCTTCGGGAGCACCTGAAACCAATGCTGGCGCAGGTGGTCATGCTCATGAACCTCGCCGTCGAAGTGGAGTTGTCGCGGTCCCATCTGGAATGATGCGCCGGTAGAGGTGTCGAGGTCATAAATCATGGCAGAATGCTCGTAATCGAAGCGCACTCCGGCCGTGAACGTCCAGTCGCCGAGAGTGTAGTCGCTCTGGTGGTAGATAGCGCCGCCGCAGTTCGGCAACACGAAGTCATCGTGAAGATAAAAGTTTTCAGAATCCCACACCAGAGGCACGGGAATATTGCTCAAAATCAGATTCTCGATGCCATCTTTCTGAAATTTGACCGGGGCCGACATGGTAGTGTGCTTCACGAATCCGAACGCACCGGCCATCCAGCTATAGTTGCCCTTGCGTCCGCGGAATATAAAGTCTTGCGTTGCGGAGTATTCGCGGATTTTCTGATTGAGGGTGAAGTAGCTGTAGGGGGTAAAGTCGTTGTCGAGCTCAAGTTCGTCGCCAAACATGCGCAGGCCGGTAATGGAGCTGAACGTAAAATCTTTGGTGCGCCACTGAACGGTCAGGCCTTCGCTGGCACTGAAGCGGTTGTAGTAACAGGTATCGTTATAGTTAACCACTCCGCTACCCATCAGTTCGTAAGGGTAGCCGCCCTGGCGGTTATAGCTATAGCTGAGCACGTTGTCGACCGTAACATTCGACTTCGGCAACCATGCGAGCTTAACTTTTCCGGAATATTGCTCGGCCTGATCGGCTTTATGCTTCTGCATGGGCCACTTGGTCTCCACCCATAGGTTTTCGGTCTGTCCGCGTGTGGAATAGGCGTTGATATCGACTCCAAGGGCAAACTTCGGGTTGAACTTGCGATAGAGCCCCATTGCGGCACGCCAGGTTGCAAAGCTGCCGACTTCCATTAGCAGGCGCATGCCCTGATAGCGCATCGGCGACAGGGTATAGACGTTGATCAGTCCGCCCATTGTGTTTCGGCCGTAGAGGGTGCTTTGAGGCCCGCGGAGAATTTCAATGCGCTCAACATTAAAGAAGTCGAAATCATAGTCATTTTTGTTGAGCACCGGAATGTTGTCGACGTTCAGGCCCATTACCGGCTGATCTATACGCGCCCCGAGCCCGCGCACATAGATGCTTGAGGTCATACGCGAGCCATAGGCGGGAATAAAGAAGTTAGGGGTCAGCTCCGAAACCTGCTTTATGTCAGTAATATTGAGGCGCTCAATGGTCTGCGCACCAACGGTAGTCGAAGCCACAGGCTCGGTTTGGAGCTGCTGCGCCTGTTTGATGGCGGTAACACTAACCTCGCCCAGCACTAAAGTGTCGGCAGGTTCGGCTGCCAGCGCGCAACCGCCGGCAATTACAAAAACTGTTGCTAAAAGTTGTTTTATTGTCATTTTAATGAATTTAGCCAGAGAGAGGAAGAAGCATCGGTTGGTACGCGCCAGTCGCCGCGCGGGCTGAGACTGACAGAAAAAACCTTGGGGCCGTCGGGCATGCAGGTGCGCTTAAACTGCTGGGTAAAGAACCTGCGCATAAAGGTTTTAAGCCAATGGTCAATAACGTCGGCAGCAAATCGGCCCTCAAACGCACGCAACGCCAGCGCACGGATGGTTTCGGGAGTGCGCCGCATGGCCAGCAATTGATACAGGAAAAAGTCGTGGAGCTCGTAGGGGCCTACGAGGTCTTCGGTCTTTTGGGCAATCTTACCCTCTGAATCAGCCGGAAGCAACTCGGGGGAAACCGGAGTGTCGATAATGTCGGTAAGCGTAGCGGCAATCTCGGGCCAAAGGGTCGAATACCAGGCAACGGCAGAGCGAACGGCGGTTTTAGGCACTCCGGCGTTCAGGCCATACATGCTCATCTGGTCGCCATTATAGGTGGCCCAGCCAAGTGCAAGCTCCGAAAGGTCGCCGGTGCCGACAACCAGGCCGTTGACCTGATTGGCAATATTCATCAGAATGAGGGTTCTCATGCGGGCCTGGGCATTTTCGTAAACCACTGAGTGGTCCGAAGGGTCATGGCCAATGTCGCTGAAATGCTGCTTAACGGCCTCGGCAATCGGAATTTCGCGGATGCTCACCCCGAGTGCCTCCATCAGTTTCATCGCGTTGGACTTGGTGCGCCCTGAAGTGCCGAAACCGGGCATGGTAACGGCGTGGATGCCTTTGCGGCTGAGGCCGAGCATATCGAAGGTGCGGCAGGCAACCAACAGGGCCAACGTGGAATCCAAACCGCCGCTTATGCCTATAACCACCGCCTTGGAGCCTGTAACTTCAAGGCGCTTGGCGAGCGCCAGGCACTGAATTTCAGAAATTTCCGTGCCCTGGTCGAGCAGGCTGTCAGGGTCGGCGGCCACAAACGGCATCGGGTCGAGCGGCCGACGCAGGTCGGTAGCCGCAATGGCCGGCGCCTCAGGGGTCACGTCGATATAGTTCCAGGGGCCGGGACCATCCTCGCGCACGCGGCAGTCGGTAAACGAGCTGTTGACTATGCGCTCGGAGCGAATCAGCGGAATATCAATGTCGGCCGACTCATAAAAGGCGTCGCGTTGCCATCGCGGAGAATCAACGAGCGTTTGTCCGAGCTCGGCAATTATCGCCTTGCCGTCAAAAACCAAGTCGGTGGTTGATTCACCGTAGCCCGACGATGAATAAACGTAGGCGCAACGCAATGCATCGCTCTGATGCTCAATAATCTGATGGAGTCGGCGGCGTTTGCCGACAAGGTCGTTGCTGGCAGAAAGGTTGAGAATCACTTCGGCACCGGCCAGGGCCTGGTGGGTCGAAACGGGAATCGGGGCCCATAGGTCCTCGCAGATTTCAACCCCGAAGCGTACTCCGTCGACAACATAAAGCGTCTGCTGCGGACGGGCATCATGGCGAAACCAGCGTTTTTCGTAAAATTCACCGTAGTTAGGCAGATATTCCTTGGTCTGGAGGCCATGGATAATGCCGTTGCTGACAACCGCCCCACAATTGCGCAGGGCGCCGGCAATCATCATCGGCACACCGACAACAATCACTATCGGGAGCTCGCGGGTGGCCTCGGCAATGTGGTGGAGAGCGGCAAAAGCCCCCTCGATCAGAACCGGCTGCAGAAAGAGGTCGCCGCAGGTATAGGAAGTTACGCTGAGCTCAGGAAATACGGCGAGCCGGACTCCGTCGGCAGCCATACGGCGCGCGAGGTCGATAATATGGGCGGCGTTGGCATTGCAATCTGCAACCTCCACGCGGGGCACCGCAGCTGCGACTCTCAAAAATTCCATCAGTCTTTTCGGTTTTACAATTACGGACGGGCGGAGGGTTCATGCCGAAGCATAGAAACCTCCGTCCCCAGTTATTTCAAAGTTATCAGAAGGGCAGGTCGTCGGTGGCGCCGGGAGCGGGCGAAAGATCGGCCGGAGCCGGAGGAAAGTCGCCGGGAAGAGCCGACGGTGCTGCATAGGGAGCGGCAGCCGGGGCGGCGGCGCCGGCACGCTCAACCTTGTAGCCGCGGATGTCGGTATACCAGCGGCCGTTGAACTCGCGGCTTTCAATATCGAAGCTAACGGTTACGTCAGCGCCCATTGTCAGCATATCCTTATATTGGTCAATGCGGTCACCGAAAAGATTGAAGCAAACCTTTTTCGGATACGTTTCCTGGGTTTCGAGAACGTAGTTCTGTTTGCGCCAGGGCTTACCGCTGGCTTTGGCAGTGCCGCCTTCTTCGGGAAGCACGGCAATGATTTTACCTGAAATTTCCATTTATTTGATTTTTTCTATGAATTCTTTCATTTCGGGAGTGTGGGCTTCTACACTCTGCAGGAGCTTGAACTGGGCTTTGGAGCGCACCAGGTTATGCTCGGGATATTGAATCTTATAGTAGGTGTCGCCGTTGATATAGTCAGCCAGGAAGCGCACGGTCTGCATATAGGGGAACAGGGCGGCGGCGTAGGGCAGATTTTCGATTTCGATGGGCAGCAGGAACTCCTTGGCGGTCGACAGATAGCCTTCGGTAAACGCGCGGAAAATATCCATGTTGAACTCAACGTTGTCGAGATTCAGGTCGTCTTCGAGGCCTTTGTTTGCACCGGTGCGCATAAAGTCGCCGAAGTCCGAGAAGATAAACGAGGGCATAACCGTGTCGAGGTCTATGACGCAAAGAACCGTCTTGCCATCTTCGTCAAACATCATGTTGTTAACCTTGGTGTCGCAGTGGCAAATGCGCTTGGGCAGCTTGCCTTCGCGGCCGAGGCGTTCGGCCTTACACATTTCGTCGGCGCGCGATTCGAG
>CAZGTD010000024.1:0-29176 GCA_964528425.1 uncultured Bacteroides sp. | reverse complement strand
CACTCTATTGTCCGGATGGCGGAATTGGTAGACGCGCTACTTTGAGGGGGTAGTGACCGTTTGGTCGTGTGAGTTCGAGTCTCATTTCGGACACAATAGACAAAAATCCTGAAGTTAACCCTTCAGGATTTTTTTTGTTTCCTCCCACCCTCAATAACATAATTTGGAGTATGAATGAAAAATGGGTTTGGATAATATCTATCATAATTACCATAGCCGGAATCGTAGAAATAACACTCGACGCCTCCAACTAAATCAACAACTACCTCTAACCATCACGCTCATATTTCCCCTTGAGGGTGACAGTTTTTGCAAAAATTGTCACCCTCAAGGGGAAAGTTTCGAAAACACGCAATGCATTTGCGGAATTTTGTGTAACTTTGCGGAGTTGAATTACTAATTGCTAATTACTAATTATTAAAGTGCCTTCGATTTCGCAGCGCGGCATGGACATGCCGCAATCACCCATACGCAAGCTCGTGCCCCTGAGCAATGCCGCAAAACAGCGCGGCACCAAGGTTTATCACCTCAACATCGGCCAGCCCGACCTGCCCACTCCGCAGGAGGGACTCGATGCCTTGAAAAAGATTGACCGCAAAACCCTCGAATACTCACCGTCGGAGGGGTTGCTGTCGCTGCGCAAAAAACTGAAGGACTATTATGACCGCTTCAACATCCGCGTCGACGTGGACGACATCATCGTCACTGCCGGCGGCTCCGAAGCAGTGCTATTCGCCTTTATGGCCTGCCTCGACCCGGGCGACGAAATCATTGTTCCGGAACCGGCCTATGCCAACTACATGGCGTTTGCAATCTCGTGCGGAGCCAAAATCATTACCGTTCCATCGTCAATCGACACCGGGTTCGCCCTTCCATCGGTTGAGGAATTCGAAAAACTGATTACTCCGCGCACCAAGGGCATTCTGATCTGCAACCCGAATAATCCAACGGGCTATCTCTACACGATGAAGGAGATGATTCAGCTGCGCGACCTGGTGAAGAAATACGACCTCTATCTGTTTTCCGACGAGGTATACCGCGAGTTCTGCTACACCGGCGCCCCCTATATTTCGGCCTTCCACCTGCCCGGAATCGAGGAGCAGGTAGTTTTGATTGACTCGGTAAGCAAGCGATATAGCGAATGCGGCATCCGCATCGGCGCCATAATCACCAAACACGAAAAGCTCAAGGAAAGCATAATGAAATTCTGCATGGCTCGCCTGTCGCCGCCACTGCTGGGCCAGATTGTTGCCGAAGCATCAATCGATGCCGACAAAGAATATATGCTGATGAACTATAATGAGTACGTTGAACGCCGCAAATTCCTCATTGACGGTCTTAACCGCATTCCCGGCTGCTATTCGCCGATACCGATGGGCGCGTTCTATACCGTGGCGTCGCTGCCGGTCGACGATGCCGAAAAGTTCTGCCGCTGGTGTCTGGAAGAATTTGAATATGAAGGAGCAACCGTATTTATGGCTCCCGCCAACGGCTTCTACACCACCACCGACGCCGGCAAAAACGAGGTGCGCATAGCCTATGTGCTCAACAAAGAGGACCTTGCGGCTGCCCTGCGGGTTCTTGGAGCTGCCCTGGCCGCCTATCCCGGAAGGACCATTTGAAATAAAAGTGCAGAAGCCCGCGGATGTGGGCACGCCCCAGGCGCGACAGCGGCCTACGCGTGGTTGACCTGCGCCAGTGATGTATAATTGCAGGTGCCGGCAAATAGGCTATACGCCAGCCCGCAACGCGGGCGCGCAAGCAGAAATCAGCATCCTCAGGGCCATAAAAAATTGATTCATCGAGCAACCCGACGGAGTCAAATACCCGCCGCCGAACCAACTGGCAAGCCCCTATAACATAGACCGGTTCAAACGGTTCGCCCTTAGCGACCGAACCGGCATACGGGTCAACCGCCTTAACGCCTGCAACGTTGCGTAGCTTCGTCAATAGCCCCGGATAGGGTTTATAGCTGAGCTGGCGCTCGCCGTCGGCCGAAAAGAGAGCGCAGGCAGCAATGCCGCATTCGGGATTTGAATCCATATAGTTCAACAAATCGCGGGCAGCCCGGGCATTGATAACCGTATCGTCATCTAAAATCCAAATCAGTTCACCCCGGCAGCGCTCAATGGCGCGGTTGCGTGCAAAGGCAACGCCGCGGTTTTCAGCGAGCCGCAGGTAATTGACCTCATGATAGTGAGCGGCCAGAAAGCGGTCGGTGCCGTCGGTCGAGCCGTTGTCAGTCACAACGACCTCATGGTCAATGCCCTCCAGCGCGGACTGAACCGACTCCAAAAGGCGGCTGATATTGGCCAGTGAATTATGGCAGATAACGGCAACCGAAAGCTTCACCGGCCAAAAAGTTTTTCGTAGAGTGCGCTGAATGCGGCGCGGAATTCGCCGAAGCTGCGGAACTTGCGAATGTGTTTCCACACTATGCGCGGCGAAAGAAAATAGCGCAGATTAAAGTGGAACAACGCCTTTTCCATCTCCTCGGCCGTGAGGTGCGGATAGCTCAAAATCGACTCGCGCTGAACGTTGGTGGGCTCATATTCGCCGCCGCGGATCCAACCGTTTTCTTTGGCCAGCGCGTAGAACTCGGTTCCGGGGAAGGGCGATACGATATTGAACATCACCTGATCAACCTTAAGCGACTGAGCGGTGCGCAAAGTCTGGCGCAGCGTTTCTTTGGTTTCCAGCGGACTGGTTCCGATAAGAATATTGAGCTTTACGGGAACATTATATTTCTTCAGCAGCTCTATGGACTCGAAAATACGCTTGGAATCAACACCCTTGCGGATGAATTTAAGAATTTCGTCGTTGAACGACTCCACACCTAAGTCAACATAGGAGCAGCCGCTTTCGCCCAGCATTTTGGCAATCGGTTCGGTAATGGCGTCGGCGCGCACCTGAGCCCCCCAGACGAACCCGTGCTTGCGCAGGGCGCGACAGAGCGCTGCGGTGCGCTCCTCGTTCCAGATAAAATTATCGTCGACAAACCCTATTGCCTTATAGCCCCGGGCGGCCAGCTCGTCGAGTTCTTTTTCGACGCTTTCGGGCGAGCGGAAAGAAATCGGAGGCTTGCGGCCATTGTCGGCCCGGAAATCAAGCTCGCGGGCAAAGGTAAGCGACGACGGCACGCAATATATGCAGTGAAACGGGCAGTTACGCGAGGTCAACATCGTTGTATACGGCCCGGTTTTCAGCTTCGGATTATGAAAGACGCGCCCCCCGAGCAGATGTCGGGCGGCAAAAGGAAGCGAGTCGAGGTCGGTCATGAGCTTGCGGGCGCGATTGCGCTGCAGTTTGCCCTCTTTCAGGTAAATAAGGCCGTCGAGGTCGTGCCAGTCAGCGCCATCGCGCAAACAGTCGAGCAGCTCGGCAACGGTCATTTCCGGCTCACCGCGGGCAATGATAACCCGGCTGTCGGTCAGATAGAGTTCGGGGAAGAAAGTTGCTCCCGGGCCCAGAAAAACAACCTTGGCGTCGGGGCGCAGCTCAAGAATCGCATCGCGCGCTGCAAAGTCGGCCGCACGGCTCAGATTCACGGTCCAGATCATGAACACGTCGGCATCAGATGCAGCGATAAACTCAGGCAAATCGCCTGCAGTTGCCGTCAGGTCAACATATTCAACTTCATAACCTTTCGACTCAACGAGCGCGGCAACCGTCAGCTCATAGAGATTCGGCATCGGATAGATAACGCGCGTGCAACCGGCCGAACGCTCTGCCGGAGTCGAAGCAACAGGCTCCGGAGGAATAAGAAAACAAACTTTCTTCATACCCAACTAACGATTGTCCCTGCCTGTTTATTGTCCTACACACCCCGCAAACCTATTTATCCGAGGGCATGCGCCGGGATGTGAGATATGGTGAGCCGAAAAAATTTGCTAATTACTAATTAAATGCGTAACTTTGCGCTCGTCAGGCCGCTTGCGGAGGCCCGGTCGCGGGCACGAGGGCGGGGCTGACACCTACATATTTTTGAAAGCGTTTATCCGACGCTCCTTCTTGACGCATCGAAATCTGGAAAATTTCTAATTAAAGTCAAGAATGAGACAGCGATAGACGCCTTGCGTGGTTATCCGTATATCCGCGTGAGGCCTCCGTCCTGTTCGTTCTACTTTAATGGGCATTCCAGAGCCTCGATGCGTGGAACGGACAGAAAGATAAGGTCCTCGCGCTTTTCTCATTGATAATCAACCAATTAACCACGCCAACGATGTGGACCCCGCGGCACCCAGTCATCCACCACCATGCTCAAACGCCTGCTCCTGCTCCTCTGCGCCGCCCTCACCTCCCTCCCCCTCCTCGCCTACGACTTCCAATACTATGAACTCTACTTTGTAATCAACAGCGAGGACCCAACCACCTGCGCCGTCACTTCCCGTCCCGGCGAAAAAAAATACACCGGACATGTCACCATCCCCGCCTCTGTATCTAACGCTGGGAAAATTTATTCTGTAACCAAAATTAGCAACCGTGCTTTCTCCGGCTGCGATCAAATGTGGTCGGTATCCATTCCCAACTCCGTCACAGAAATTGGTGAATATGCTTTCTCCGGCTGCTATGGGATGTCTAAGGCGGAATTCATGAGTATTGAGCATTTATGCTCAATCAATTTCGCTAATAGCAGTGCTAATCCGCTGAGTTATGCTCATCGGTTATATATTGGCG
Source organism: uncultured Bacteroides sp. (assembly GCA_964528425.1). Classification (GTDB taxonomy): domain Bacteria; phylum Bacteroidota; class Bacteroidia; order Bacteroidales; family Muribaculaceae; genus UBA3263. The sequence continues at coordinate 24,499 of CAZGTD010000024.1, read as the reverse complement.
GCGCAGAAGTTGCGGAAGTAGATATCCCCAACTCTGTTACCTCTATTGGCAACCATGCTTTCTCCAGTTGCTATAATCTAACCTCAGTTACTATTCCTGTCTCTGTAGCTTCTATTGGTTACGGAGTATTCTTTGATTGCCCTTATATGACTGAAATTACTGTTGCCCCAGAAAATAACTTTTTCACATCAATTAATGGTGTGCTTTTCTCTAAAGACCAGTCAGTTCTACTTCAATTCCCGGCAAGTAAAAAAGAAGACTCTTTCAACATCCCCAACTCCGTAACCTCTATCGGCGAAAGTGCGTTTTACGGCTGTCGTGGCCTGACCTCGGTCATTATTCCCAACTCCGTAACCTATATCGGCGAAAGTGCGTTCTACGGCTGTCGTGGCCTGACCTCGGTCATTATCCCCAACTCCGTAGCTAAAATTGCCTACGAAACTTTCCGTTACTGCAGCGGCCTTACCTCGGTTACCATCGGCAACTCCGTAACCGAAATCGGCGGCTATTCTTTCGACTGCTGCAGCAGTCTGACTGCAGTCACTATCGGCACCTCCGTAACTTACATCGGCGAAGGGGCTTTCTGGGGCTGCAGCGGCCTGACCTCGGTAACCATTCCCAATTCCGTAACCACAATTGGCGGTACTGCTTTTTACGGCTGTAGCGGCCTGACCTCGGTTACCATCCCCAACTCCGTAACCGAAATCGGCGGCTCTGCTTTCTCCAGCTGCAGCGGCCTGACCTCGGTAACCATTCCCAATTCCGTAACCTCCATCGGCGGAGGTGCTTTCTACGGCTGCAGCGGCCTGACTTCAGTGACAATCCCCAACTCTGTAACCTATATCGGCGACGGGGCTTTCAAGGGTTGTAGTGGTGTTAAGGAACTGACTTTGGAGGATGGAGACGAAATACTATCATTGGGCTATAATGAGCCACCTACACAACCTTGGTATTATGAGAAATATGGTAAAGGTCTGTTTTGGGATTGCCCATTGGCAACTCTATATCTTGGCCGAAACCTCAGTTATTCAAATAGTTATTATCCCGAAGTTGCTTTTTTGCCTTTTAAGGATAAAACTTTACTTCGGGAATTGACGATAGGCAACTATGTTACTGAGATTGGTTCAGAAGCATTCTCCGGATGCACCGGCCTGACGTCGGCGATAATCGGCAACTCCGTCACCTCTATAGAATACGAAGTTTTCAAAGACTGCAGCAGCCTGACATCGGTGACCATTCCCAATTCCGTGACCTCAATCGGCAACCATGCTTTCTACAACTGCAGCAGCCTAACATCGGTAACCGTTGGCAACTCCGTTACTTCTATACAATATGAAGTTTTCAAAGGCTGTAAAAGCCTGACCTCGGTTACTATCCCCAACTCCGTAACAGAAATCGGCGCCGGTGCTTTCTCAGGTTGCAGCAGTCTGACTTCTGTTAATATCCCAGATTCCGTAACATCGATAGGTTCAGAAGCTTTTCGTAGCTGCAGTAGCCTTACATCGGTCATTATACCCAAATCCGTAACCGAAATCGGTGAAAACGCTTTCCTTTTCTGCTCTGGTCTGAAGAAATCTGCTTATCCCAATAACCTTATGAACCCATTTAGCAATGGTTTCAGCATACCCTACCCCGAAGACGCGATATTCGAAGATGGGTGTATTTTTGGACCAAATAAGTATGGCGTATATTTCGCGCCACTTTCTTTTGAAGGCGATTACATAATGCCACATTCGATGCTCACGGTTGCTGATAATGCGTTTGCCTGCTGCTCCGGTCTTACGTCAGTTAAAACGAGTGCCAGACTCCGTACCATAGGCAACCATGCTTTTGATGGCTGCAATTTGCGCGAAGTTGTAATAGCACCAACGGTTAAATCGATTGGTGAGTCTGCGTTTGCCAACAACGCTGAGCTCAAGGAAGTTAAAATTGGCTATGGCATAACCGAAATCGGCGACAATGCTTTTGCCGGTTGCAATGAAATCGCAAATATTTATATAACGGCGTCTAAGCCGCCCGTAGCGACCGACAATACTTTCTCGAACTATCGATCTGCTTTATGGCTTAACAATAAAAAGGTTCAAAATAGCTATTTTGAGGCGGAGAACTGCTGGTATTGGTTCGGCGAAAATATGAAGAATCTTGTTGTTGCTGACAGTGTTAAAATTCTAGATCAGAATATTGCCGGTAAGGTGGGAGAAACAATTCAGCTGGAGGCCGCTATCTATCCTGAGGATGCTACGTTAAAAGATATCTTCTGGAAATCGACCAACACTGACGTAGCAACCGTTGACAGTAACGGCCTGTTAACGTTCGTGGCGCCGTTGGACGAGGAATGTGAAATAGTCGCGATGACAATGTACGAAAACGTAGAAGTCGCTGAGATTTCCGTCAAAACACTGCCCGAGTCAGGCGATGATGACCCCGATGAGGGTGAGATCGAGGAGGTTGTGGCTCCGGCCGAGAGCGGCGAGGTTGAGGTGTATAACCTGCGGGGGGTTAAGGTCGGCGATTCGCTCGAAGGGCTGCCCCACGGCGTTTACATCATCCGCCAGGGTTCCCGCACCACCAAGCACGCAATCTAAGAAACACACACACTGAAAATCCCGCTCCGGCGGGATTTTTTAATTTTGAATTTGGAATGTTGAATTTTGAATTGGGGGGGATATAGATAAAAGATATAGGTAAAAGGGGTGTGGGCGGCCCGCCCACATGACGCGCCGCGACGGCGAGCCGCCGTCGCCCCCGTAAGCTCACCATATTCAAAATTCCACATTCAAAATTCAAAATTATCCTTTGCCGCCGTCGCCCCCTATTGGCTGAGATTTGGTTTTGCCCGCACGCGCGGGAGCGTGTGCGAGCAAGTCCCCGGGGTGGGTGGCGGGTTGGTAAGGTGCTTCAAAATTATCAAAAAAAGTTTGGGCGTCATGGAATTTTTGACTAAATTTGTTGCCAAATTTACTAACCCTAAAATTATGAACAAAGCTACTCTCGTTTCGATTATCCATCAGTTCAAGGATCCCGCCAAAACCGCCATCAACCGCCTGATGGATGCCGAAACCGGAACCTGGACCTCAATTTCATGTGCCGAATTCAAAGATGCCGTGCTTCAGGCCTCGGCAGCTTTTGTCAATCTGGGCCTTGAGGTTCAGGAAGCTATAGGTATATTTTCGGAAAACCGGCCTGAATATCTCGCGGCAAGTTTTGCAGCGTGGCAGACCCGCGCAATGACCGTCGGCATTTATGCAACCTCAACCACCGAACAGGTCAAATTCCTTATCAACGACGCCCATATCCGCATTATGGTAGTGGGCTCGCAAAGTCATTACGATATTGCCCGTCAGGCCGGAGTTAAGCAAATAATAGCTATCGACCCGACGGTTAAGTTTGCCGACGACGACACCACTTCGCTCAGCTGGAATAAGTTCAAGACCCTCGGCAAGGAATCGCCCGAAGAAATCCATAAGGAAGTAGATCGCCGCGCACGCGAAACAAACAGCAAAGATATTGCCACCCTGCTCTATACATCGGGAACCACCGGCCAGCCCAAGGGCGCAATGCTGACCCACCATTGCTTCAACGTTGCACTCGACATTCACAAAGACCGCCTGACAAACCTGTCGGATAAAGACACGTCGCTGAGTTTCCTGCCGATGACCCATGTGTTTGAACTGGCATGGTGCACCTTCTGTCTTTTCATGGGTATAGCGATCTCAGTCAACGAAGACCCCAAGCGCATTCAGCGCTCAATTCGCGAAGTTCAGCCGACTTGCATGTGCTCGGTGCCACGCTTCTGGGAAAAGGTCTATGCCATAATCCAGGAAAAACTGTCGAAAATGGGCTTTGTGTCAAAGGCAATGATGAATCGCGCCCTCAACGTAGGGCGTCGACGCAACCTCGACTACGTTCGTCTGGGGTTACCTGTACCCGCCATGCTTGAGCGGGAGTATCAGATGTATAATAACCGTGTGTTCCGCAAGGTGCGCACCCTTATCGGCGTTAACAACGGCAATATGTTCCCCACCGCCGGTGCTCCTATGGCCCCGGCCATTATTGAGTTCTGCCATGCAATCGGCATCAACATCGTTATCGGCTACGGACTGAGCGAAACAACCGCCACTGTTACCTGCTTCCCGCAAACGAACTTTGTCATTGATTCTGTAGGCACCGTTATGCCGGAGCTGAAAATCCGCATTGGCGACAACAACGAAGTGCAGGTTAAGGGCGGAACGGTTATGGAAGGCTATTTCAACAATCCCGAGGCCACAGCCGAGGCATTCACCGCCGACGGCTGGTTCCGCACCGGCGATTCCGGCCGCATCGACGCCAACGGCAACCTTTATTTGACAGACCGCATCAAAGACCTCTTTAAAACCTCAAACGGAAAGTATATTGCGCCGCAGGCTCTGGAAACCCGTCTGGGCCGCGATGCGGTTTTCGAACAAGTAGCAGTTATCGGCGACCGCCGCAAATTCGTAACCGCCCTTATTGTTCCGAACTACGACATTCTCCGCTCGTGGGCCGACAACCGCCGTCTGGGCCATCTCACCGACGAGGAACTGTCGAAAAATCCGCGTGTGATTGAATATATTCAGCAACGCATCGAAGAGCTCACGGCCGACCTCGCTCCGTTTGAACACATCAAACGCTTCGCACTGCTGACCGAGCCATTCACGGTTGAAGCCGGCACTCTGACCAACACCCTGAAAATCAAGCGCCGGGTAGTTGCCGACAAATATTCAAACCTTATTGAATCGCTCTACGCCGACGCGTAAAACTTTTTAGGCGAGAGTGTCGGCTATAGAAGCGATAGAGTCGAAAATGGAGTCAACAGAGCCGGTGCCGTTAACCGGATAATAGGCCAGGCGACGGTTATAATACTCCTTCAAAGGCTCCGTCTGGCGGCGATAAACGTCAAGGCGTTTGGCAATGGTTTGGGCATTATCGTCGCTGCGGCCGCTTTCGAGCCCCCTCTTTATCAGGCGCTCGGTCAGCTCCTGTTCGGGCACTTCCAGACCAATTACGCCGTGAACCTTGGTTCCACGCTTTTCAAGCATCTTTTCAAGGGCTTCGGCCTGAGGAATGGTCCGCGGAAAACCGTCGAAAATAACACCGGTTGCATCCGGATGGCTATCGAGCTCGTGCTCAAGAATATCGAGCATAAGTTCGTCGGGAATCAGATTCCCTTTCGAAATAAAGGCATCTGCAACCTTGCCCAGCTCGGTTCCGCGGGTAATATGGTCGCGCAGCAATTCGCCGGTAGAAATATGATGCAGACCATAGCGTTCAATAAGCCGTTCGCTCTGAGTTCCTTTGCCGGAACCGGGAGCACCGAAAATTACGAGATTCATAGCCAATCAGGATTCTTGGTTTAAAACGTAAATATCTTTAAGGTTGCGGGCCTGACCGTCGAGGTCGAGTCCATAGCCGATAATAAATTTCGACGGAATGGTAAAGCCGATATAGTCGGGCGTTAACTTCTCAATTAAGGCATCGGGCTTGAAAAGCAGGGTCGCTACCTTAACGTCGGCCGGCTCCTGGGCGCGGAGGTCTTTGAGAAATTTGGCCATAGTGCGGCCGGTATCTATAATATCTTCAACAACGATTACCGGACGGCCTTTAACCGACTCGGTAAGTCCGACAACCTGACGCACCTGGCCCGACGACTCGGTTCCGGAGTAACTTTGCAGGCGCACAAAGGCAATCTGCGCGTCGCAATCAAGATTCATAAACAAGTCAGAGGCAAAAGGGAACGCGCCGTTGAGCACACACACTATCAGCGGATTCTTTCCACGATAGCTTTCGGAAATTTCCGAAGCAATTTCGCCAACTCGCTTGGCTATCTGCTGGGAGGTTATAAACGGCTTGAATGTCAGCCCGTTATAAGTAACTGTTTTCATTATTGAAGAAATATTTCCACAAAGTTAGCCATTTTTTTTGAATTACGGCTAACTTTACTCAAAAATTTAAGCAACTATAGGCGCAACGTTAGGAACGTTCGGAAAAAATTCGTAACTTTGCAATGTGAATCAACAATTGGAAGTCAACGTTGGCGATTTGCTGAAAAAGCGCGCCCCCGGCTACTATAAGTGGATTCCGGCGGCGGCAATCCGTGCGCTGGAGCGATATGTGTGTCAAGACGAACTCAACCGCTTGCTGCGCGTAACCGCCGGGCTGACGGGGACCTCCTTCGCCGAGGCCATATTGCGCGAGCTAAAGGTCAGCTACTCGATTCAGGGCCTCGAACTGCTTCCGGATGTTCAGGCGCCGGTTACCTATGTGAGCAATCACCCGCTGGGAGCCCTCGACGGCATCTGTCTGATTGACTGGGTCGGTCGCCGCCACGGTTGCGAGCCGGCTTTCGTGGTTAACGACCTGCTTTCGGTCGTTAAACCGCTCAGCAACGTTTTCATTCCCATAAACAAACACGGACGCCAAAGCCGCTCGGCGGTCAGCGACGTCGACAGCGCTTTTGCCGACCTTTCGCGGCCGGTAATCATGTTTCCGGCCGGCATCTGTTCGCGCCAGCAACGTGCCGGCGGCGAAATCCGCGACCTCAGGTGGAACAAAATGTTTGTGCAAAAAAGCGCCGAAGCGGGCAGAGCAATAGTGCCGCTGCGGTTCGAGGGCGAAAACTCCCAAGCCTTCTACCGACTGGCCCGGCGCCGACAGAAACTGGGGCTGAAATTCAACCTCGAAATGATTCGTTTGCCCCGCGAACTGGTTTGCGGAGCCGGAAAGAACTATAATATAAAAATCGGAGTAACCATTCCCGCCGACCAACTGATGCGAGGCCACGAAGCGGCAGCTCAGGCTGCGGGAATAAGAGATTATATCTACACCTTATAAATAATGAACGCTCCCGTCATCGACCCCATACCAACCGAAAAGCTAAAATCCGAGCTGACACCCGACCGGCTTCTGCGCCATAGCAACCGCGGAGGCAATGAGCTCTACGTTGTAGACTCGAAATGCGCCCCAAACGTTATGCGCGAAATCGGCCGCCTTCGCGAAATTGCCTTTCGCCTTGACGGCGGAGGCACAGGCAAGGAAGTCGACATTGACGAATTCGACCTTATGGACCCACCCCTGAAGCAGCTGGTTGTTTGGGATCCGCGCGCCCGGCAGATTGTTGGCGGCTACCGCTACATTCTGGGCCGCGACGTGAAAACCCAGATCGACGGCTCGCCGCGAATCGCCACGGCCCACATGTTCAGATTCTCGAAAGAGTTCATGGCCGACTATCTACCCTATACAATAGAACTTGGACGTTCCTTCGTTAGAATCGAAGCGCAGGCAACCCGCCATAGCGGAGCGATTTTCGCCCTCGATAACCTTTGGGACGGCCTGGGGGCCCTGACGGTCAAACATCCAGAAATCAAATATCTGTTCGGCAAAGTAACCATGTATCCGACCTACAACTCGGAGTGCCGCAACATGATTCTCCATTTCTTCAACCGCCATTTCAGCGACCCCGACCGGCTGGTGCGCCCAATTATTCCGCTCGACACCCACGCCGACAACCGGGCCCTTAACCGGCTCTTCCCCGCCGGAGGCAGCCTGCGCGATGACTACGTTCACCTTAACCACCTGGTGCGCGAACACGGATTCAACATTCCGCCCCTGGTCAATGCCTACATGACCCTATCGCCGACCATGCGCTATTTCGGCACGGCCATCAACCCGGAATTCGGCGATGTTGAAGAAAGCGCAATCCTCATAACGGTCAGCGATATCACCGAAGAAAAAAAACGACGCCACATCGACTCATATCACCCCAATGAACAATAACTCCACTTCAGCCCCGGGTCGCACGGTCTGCGACCTAACCGTTGAATCAAACCAACCGCTCGGCCCACTCTACGGCCTGATTGCCCTGCGCGCCGACGGCCCGCTACCCCAAATGTTTGCCGGTCAGTTCGCACAAGTGCGCATCGACCGCTCGAAAACCACTTTTTTGCGCCGCCCCATATCTATTTGCACCGCCGACGCCCAAGCCGGACGGGTTGAGCTGCTCGTTCGCCGCGCCGGAGCCGGCACTGACGCACTGCTTGCCGTCGAACCGGGCGAAAAGGTCAACATGCTGCTCCCCCTCGGCCGCGGTTTTTCAATTCCGGCCGACCCGCAAGAGAAACTGCTGCTCATCGGTGGCGGAGTCGGAGTGGCCCCGATGCTGGCCCTTGGCCTGGAGCTCAAAGCAAAAGGTTTCAGCCCCGAATTTCTTCTGGGCGCGCGTACTGCCGCCGACCTGCTGCTGCTCGACCGCTTTGAAGCAATCGGCACGGTCCACCTGACAACCGACGATGGCTCAGCCGGCACCAAGGGAGTCGTAACCGCCCACAAACGCCTCAACCAACCGGTTGACCGCATATACTGCTGCGGCCCCAAGCCGATGATGGTTGCCGTTGCTAAGGCGGCCGTTAGAATCGGCGCCCGGTGCGAGGTCAGCCTCGAAAACATGATGGCATGCGGCGTAGGCGCCTGCCTGTGCTGCGTAGAAAAAACAACCAAGGGCAACGTTTGCGTATGCACCGAAGGCCCCGTTTTCAACATAAACCAACTGACATGGCAAGACTGAGCGTAAACATCGGCTCGCTGCAGCTGAAAAACCCCGTTATGACCGCCAGCGGCACATTTGGCTACGGCACTGAATTCGCCGACCTGATGGACCTATCCTCGCTTGGCGGAATAATAGTTAAAGGAACCACCCTTCACTCGCGCGAAGGCAACGACTACCCGCGCATGGCCGAAACCCCGTCGGGAATGCTCAATGCAGTAGGCCTGCAAAACAAGGGCGTTAACCATTTTGCCGAAAAAATATATCCCCAAATCAAAGACCTCGACACCCAGGTAATAGTCAACGTGAGCGGCGCCACCATCGACGACTACGTCGGGGTTGCCACCCGCCTGCGCGAGCTCGACAAAATCAGGGCCATCGAGGTAAACATTTCGTGCCCCAACGTAAAGCAGGGCGGAATGGCATTCGGCACCACAGCCAAGGGCGCCGCATCCGTAACGTCAGCCCTTCGCCGCGTATGGGACCGCACCCTCATTGTTAAACTCAGCCCCAACGTTACCGACATTTGCGAAATAGCCCGTGCCGTCGAAGATGAAGGCGCCGACTCCGTGAGCCTTATAAACACCTTGCTCGGAATGGCCGTCGATGTCGAGCACAGGCGTCCGTGCCTCTCGACCATCACCGGCGGCCTGTCGGGCCCGGCTGTCCGCCCCATTGCCGTGCGCATGGTATGGCAGGTTGCCAAAGCGGTTAAAATTCCCGTTATCGGCCTCGGCGGCATAACCTGCGGACGCGATGCGCTGGAATTCCTCATGGCCGGAGCAACAGCCGTTGAGGTAGGCACCGCCAACTTCCTCGACCCCGCTATCAGCCAGAAAATTGTAGGAGAAATTCAAGACTACTGCACGCGCAACAAAATAGCCGACATTCGTGAGATTATCGGAATCATTTGAACTGACACCGAATTTTAACGTTCGAATTAAGAATTTTTAACTCTTAACCCACCCTACCGTAAACGAATTATTGTTAAATTTGCGGAGCTAATCACCAGCCAACAGCTAAATACACTGACATAAATTAACATTTTTAACTAAATTTAAACCTATCATTCACTTAATAATCACCTTAAATATAAACCATTAACACTCCTTTCTCCAAAATCGCTGCCTAAACCGACCGCGCGCCTCTTCGGCTCGCTTTCTGCCGTTTAGCCAGCCGCTATCTGCACGAAAATCTTAAATAATCAATCACTATCATCAATCACAGAATGAGAAAAAGTACCTTACATTGGCGCTATGCCCTGCTCGGGCTCGTTGCCATGACCATGATGGCACCCGCGTCGGCCTTCGCCGCCGCATCGCCGTCGGGCGCTCCGCAAGCCGAATCATCGACGGCGAAGCGTACTGTGACCGGCACGGTCGTTGATGCCGTCGACGGTGAGCCCCTCCCCGGCGCTACCGTTGCCTGCGTTGGCGACAAGGCCGCAATTACCGCTACCGACATTGATGGTAACTTCAGCCTCAACATTCCCATGAAGAAGAATGTTACCCTGCTCGTTACCTACGTCGGCTACAAAGAAATGCGTGTTCCCGTCGGTGACCTCGGCTACGTTAAAGTCGAAATGAAAGGCGACGACAACACTCTCGATGAAGTAGTAGTTGTTGGTGCCGGCACCCAGAAACGTGTTTCCGTAACCGGCGCTATCACCTCCGTTAAAGGCGACGACCTTAAACTCCCCTCTACCAACCTCACCAACGCGCTGGCAGGTAAAATTGCCGGTGTTGTTGCCCAGACCACTTCCGGTGAACCCGGTTCGCCCGCTGAATTCTACATCCGCGGTATCGGCACTTTCGGTGGCCGCACAACCCCGCTCATCCTTCTGGACGACGTTGAAATCTCCGCTAACGACCTTAACTATGTGCCCGCCGAAAACATCGAATCGTTCTCGATTCTGAAAGACGCATCCGCAACCGCTATCTACGGCGCACGCGGTGCTAACGGCGTTATGATCGTTAAGACCAAAGGCGGCGACTACAACTCCCAGACCAAAATCGGCGTTAGCTTCGACGCTTCTTTCAACTTCCTCGACAAATTCCCCGACTTCGTTGACGGCGCCCGCTACATGGAAATGTACAACATCGCACGCCTCAGCCGCGGCAACGCTTCGCGCTACACCGACAACGAAATCCGCTGGACCCGCGACGGAGTTAACCCCTACCTCTATCCTAACGTTGACTGGGGCGACATCCTCTTCCGCAACATGGCTTCGCGTCAGCGCGGCAACGTGAACGTAAGCGGTGGTGGCTCGAAGGTTAAATACTACATGTCGATCGACGTTCAGCACGAAGATGGCCTTCTGAACTCGGAAAAAATCTACTCCTGGAACAACAACATCCAGCTGTATAACTACACTTTCCAGAACAACATCTCCTACAAACTGACCTCGTCGACCACCATCAGCATGAACATGAATGCTCAGGTGCGCCAGAAAACAGGCCCCAACGCCGGCGCAGCCAGCATCTTCAACTACACGCTGACTACCACTCCTATCTCCTTCCCCGTTACCTGGCCCGCTGAAGAAGGCGACGAACACCTCCGCTACGGTTCGCGCCGCTACTCCGAACACGTGCTCCAGAACCCCTACGCCGTTCTCAACACCTCGTTCCAGCAGACCAACGAAACTACCCTCAACACCGTTATCAAAATCAACCAGGGTCTTGACTTCATCACCAAAGGCCTCCGCTTCGAAGCCTGGGTGAACCTCAAGAGCTGGAGCTCGATGAGCTTCAACCGCTCAATCAAGCCCTACTACTACGAACTGGCCGGCCGCACCACCAACTACATCACCGACGGCCAGCTCAATGCCCATAAGGACGGCATGTTCTACCGCACCAACATGATTCAGACCGGTCAGGACTACCTGAATGAATCAGACCTTACACGCTCCACTGACCAGACATTCGAACTGCAGGCCCGCTTCGACTGGAACCGCAAATTCGGTCTCCACGACGTTAGCGCAATGGTTTCTTACCGTCAGTACGAATTCCGCAATGCAGTACTCCCCAACCGTAACCAGGGCTTCTCGTTCCGTGCAACCTACGACTACGCCCACCGCTACCTCGTTGAATTCAACGCCGGTTATAACGGCACCGAACGTCTGGCCAAGGGCGAACGCTTCGGCTTCTTCCCCGCAGGTTCAATCGGCTGGGTAATCAGCAATGAACCCTTCTTTGAACCCGCATCGCGCTGGATCCAGAACCTCAAGGTTCGTGCATCTCTCGGTATCGTAGGTTCCGACTCACTCAACTCTCCCGGCGGCTCCTACTTCCTTTACATCGACAAAATCCAGGGCAACGACCCCTCGAACCTCAAATGGCGTTCGGGCGACTACAACCAGTCGTTCCTGCAGATGGGTGGCCCGGTTGTTACCTACTATGCAGTTACCGGTCTCGGCTGGGAAAAATCGCGTAAAGCCGACGTAGGTATCGAATTCACCCTCTTCAACGACCTCACTGTCAACGCCGACCTGTTCTGGGAACACCGCTACGACATCTTCCTGCAGCGTCAGGCATGGCCCGCCTCTCTCGGCTACGGTTCCGCAACCCCCTGGAGCTCAAAAGGCACCATGGAGAACCACGGTGGTGAACTCGCCGTTAACTACAACAAGCGCATCAACAACGACTGGTCGTTTGGCATCACCGGCACCTTCACCTACGCCGAAAACAAAGTCAGCGACTGGGACGAACCTATCTATCCCTACACCTGGATGATGGGCACCGGCATCCCCAACGCATCTTCGCGCACCCTGGGCTATATTGCCGAAGGCCTCTTCCAGTCCGACGATGAAATCGCCAACTCCCCGACCCAGAACATCGGTTCGAAACCCCAGGTCGGCGACATCAAATACCGCGACCTTAACGGCGACGGCGTAATTGACAACAATGACCAGACCATGATCAGCGAATATGGCCGTGTGCCCCGTATCCAATACGGTTTCGGCGCTACCGTTAACTGGCGCGCATTCGACTTCGGCGTGCAGTTCACCGGTTCCGGCAAACGCACAATCATGATGAGCGGCATGCACCCCTTCCAGGAAGGCGGCACAAACGCCGACGCCCGCAACATCCTGCAGTGGATCAGCGACTCGTTCTATGACCCGATCAACGACCCCGACAACTTCGATGTTGAATATCCCCGCCTCGGCACCGTTTCAACCGACGTTTCCAACAACGACGTGAACTCCACATGGTGGATGCGCAACGGTTCTTTCCTGCGCATGCGTAACATCGAACTCGGATGGCGCTTCCCCTATGGTCGCGTCTACGTTTCCGGCCAGAACCTCGTAACCTTCGCTCCCTTCAAACACTGGGATCCCGAACTCTCCGGCTGGAATGCCTACCCGATGCAGAAAACCGTTTCTGTTGGCGTGCAGATCACTATCTAATCCAATCATCCCTTAGAGACATCAACACATGAAATTCAAAAATATTTATAAGTTCGCAACCGTAGCAATTGCCGCCGCTTCGCTTCTTGGCGTAAGCTCCTGCAATTACCTCGACGTGGTTCCCCCGGAACAGCCCGGCTTGGCCGATGCGATGAAAGACCACGACCACGCCAAAGGTTTCCTCTACTCCTGCTACGCAAAAACTACCCACCGCGACATTCTTCCCCGCGACTACCGCTCGGTTCTCAACTCATCGACCGATGAATACCTGATTACCGAAACATGGTATGCCAACGAAGGTGCACCCGCCTACGCAGTTCTGCGTAACACCCAGACCACTACCGCCCCCGGCTATGACCCGGCATTCTGGAATAACTTCTATACCGCAATCGGCCAGACCCTTCTGTTTGAGGAAAAGCTGAACACCGAAGGCGTTGACAACGGCGTTTGCAACGATGAAAAGGAGCGCGTTGAATGGCTCGCCGAATCGCGTTTCTGCCGCGCTTACTACCACTTCCTGCTGCTCCGCCTCTACGGTCCTATACCCATTACCGAAACCCTGCTGGGCATGGACGCTGACCTGGGCGACTACCCCGGCCGCAGCCACTTCGACTACTGCGTAGACTGGATCTGCAACGAGCTCGATAAAGCTGCTGCCGACCTGCCCGTGCGCCGCACTGAAAGCTCGGAAATGGGCCGTGCCGACCAGGTTGTCTGCAAAGCCCTTAAGGCCCGTCTGCTCCTCTACGCTGCTTCCGACCTCTACAACGGCAAATTCCCCTCGGCATTCAAAAACTGGGCCGACCATGGCAACACCAACTACGAAACTCCCGGCTATGGCAATGCCCTGATCTCTACCACCTATAGTCAAGAAAAATGGCAGCGCGCACTCATTGCTTGCCGCGAAGCTCTTGACCTTGCACTTGAAGCCGATTACGCTCTGTTTGATCCGCGCTGGCACACCACTGCCGATAACATTTCGGGTGACGAAAACGTAATTCCCCTTAACATCTGGGTTCCCAAAATGGCCGAAATCACCTCTAAGATGAAAGATAACGGCATGAAGTTCCCATACACCAACGTTGACGGCTACAACTACGAAGATCCCGACAACAGCGAGCTCACCGATCCGTTCGACGAAGAAGAATTCCTTCGTGCAATCTGGAAGCTCCGCTACCTGAACACAACGACTCAGAGCGAAAAGAACACCGAAATCATCTGGGCACAATCGCCCATGGACGGTGGTGTTTACGGCAAATATCAGTCGCGTATTCCCCGTCAGGCCTACCGTTACACAAAGGACAACACCGAACACATTCCCGACTCATGGGGTGGCGTTGCTCCTACCCTCTACTCCGTTGAGCACTTCCTCAACGCCGACGGCACCTTGCCCTCAGGCAACCAGAGCAAAGCGTTCGACCTGCTCAACAACGATGACTTCTACAAAGCTGATAACACCATCAGCGACAAAGACCATCCGATGTTTGCTACTGAGAATAAAGAACGCGAAGAAATCGCCAGAATCTGCCTGAATCGCGAACCTCGCTTCTATGCATGGATCGGCTTTAACGGCGGCGACTATCTGACTTTGCTTTGCAATAACCAGCCTTGCGTGCTTAACATGCACGACCCCAACAAACAGGGACGCAAACTCACCGACCGTAACTACTCGGCATCAGGCTTCCTGTCGATGAAACACGTTGACCCCTACTACCATTGGGACAGCGACGGCAAAACCTACGAAGGCAAGAACTCGCCTGAAGTATTTGTTCGTCTGGCAGAACTTTACCTGAACCTTGCCGAATGTCAGGCCGAATGCGCAGTGCGCGACATTCCCGCACCCGCAGGCTACACATTCAAAGATGGAGCAAAATTCCAGGAAGAAGCTATTGCCAACATCAACAAGCTGCGCGACCGCGCCTACGTTGGCCGTTTGACCGCAGACCAGATCGGCATGGTTGAAACCCGCACTTGCGACGGCACATCCAAAACCTGGAACATTGTTGAATGGGTACGCAACGAACGCTTCATCGAACTTTGGGACGAAGGTCAGCGCTACTTCGACGTGCGCCGCTGGGTTGCCGGTGACGAATACTTCGGCTATGGCAAACGCCGCACCCTCAACGCTCTGGCAGAAAACCCCAAGCTGACAGAATTCTACCAGCCCATGATGGCCAACCCGCAATATACCTTCCACTACCGCGAATATCTCTACCCGATTTACGTAGACCAGGTATATCGTAACCCGCAAATGGTTCAGAACCCCGGCTTCTAAACGAATAATAAACTCTCAAAACTGCACCACAATATGAAAAAACTATATGTTGCTTCGGCCATGGTTGCCCTGCTTGCCGCCGCCACTTCGTGCGACAAGTATGACATCTATCCCGAACAGTATGGCAAAGTCTTGATGATCAAAGACGCCGGTGAAAGGAACGTTACGCTCTACGCCACCGAAGACATTGCGCCATACTATGTAGCCGTCATGAAAAACGGCCACACTATCGATGCACCTGCTCAGGCCACGCTGAAAATTCTCAGCGACTCCGAATTTGCCGACTATAAAGAAAAATACTACGGCGACAAAGAGTTCAAGGGCCTGCAGATACTGAAACCCGAATATTTCTATCTTGCCGACACCGATACGGTTCAGACAGAGCACAATCTGATTGACCATTCTTTCCAGACCGAAGACGACCGCTACTTCGGTGCCCTGGTGGTTTTCAACGCTCAGAAGATTTCCGACTGGCGCGCTGACCTTGCTAACCGCACAACCACTAAGTATCAGAAAGATCACCCCGAAGAATATCGTCTGGCAAAAGATACCCTCGACAACTTCACCTTTGTAGTACCCCTGGGTCTGTTCTCGCCCAACGACTCGGTTAACGCCGACAACCAGTACCTGATGCTCTCACCCGTGGTTGAGAACCCCATTGTAAGCGTCAGCGTCAGCAACGATGCCGCAGTGATTGTTGACCAGACCCGCGCCGAACTCAAAGACGAAGAATCAGCCTATCGCAACGGTTCGTTCGGTCAGGAACTCGTTAAATTCTCGATTCCCTGCCCTAACCCCTACGGCTTCCAGATTAAGTTCAAAAACAACCCCGACGCCGACATTCCGCGATTCAACGGCCACCACACCGATATGGTGCTGACTCCGATGGCGAAACGCGATGCCAACAAGGATCTGAACTTCACCCTGGGTGTTGACAACAAATCTGCTGACGTTATCGACTTCCCCGCCGGCAAAACCGAAGTTTGGTTGCCGCTTGAAATTTTCCGCAAGAAAATGGACTATAACGACATGGAGCACAACTACGCTACCTCGGTTCAGCTTGCAGGTTTCAACTGGAAAGGCTCTGAGGCTCCCGATAAAGTTCAGAAATCGATTCAGCTTCCCCAGAGCGAACTGACCTGGAAGGCCAGCGGCAAAGGCGACGACGGCAAATACGACGGCTACACCTTCTTCGTAGGTTACCGCGTAGTTGAACAGCCCCTCGACCTTGACGGCGGCTGCATCATCGGCGCTAACGACCCCGAAACAACCGAAGGTTCAACCGACGCTCTGTTCGACGACGACCTGTCGACTTTCTACCACTCAGCCTGGTCCGACGAAGCCCGTAAAGACCGCACCTCGCAATACGGTTCTTACCTCGACTTCGAAATTCCCACCAAGGAACCGATCAACGCTGTTGCCTTTAAGTATACCGCCCGCGTTCACGCTAACCCCCACGGCCCCAAAGTAGTTAAACTCTACTACTCCAACGCTAAAACCGAAGCAGAACGCGAAGCTACCTGGGAACCGATCGTGCGTGCCGGCACTACCGAAATCAAAGTATCGCCCACTCCCGGCAAAAACAGCTCAGGCTCCGGTCAGGTTACCTGGCTCGGCGGCATCAAGACCGAAAGCGACTGGATTAAGGCAAAAGAACCATTCCGCTACCTGCGCATGTGTGTAATCGAAAACGCTTTCGACGAAAAGCTGACCTCGATGGGCACCAAAACCTCAGGCTACTGGAACCTTGCCGAACTTCGCATGTACGGTACCGTAATCAAGTAATCTCCAACTCAGCAACTATCGTTCGGGCGCACTCAAATCAGAGTGCGCCCGAATTATTTTGTCTTCTGAATAATTTTCAGTAACTTTGAGGCTGAAAATAACCCAAATTCACCATGAAAAAACTCATTGTTGCAATAATTACTCTCGCTTCCATGCCCGCACTCGCTGCAGGCACCGAATTCAACATCTCACCCCTGCCAACCGGCGCCAAAGTTACCTTACAGGGCGATTCAACTCCGGTTATTGTTGACTTCTACGGTCCAAACATCGTGCGGATTTTTCATGACCCGTCAGCCGATGAATTGCGCGTGCCGCAGGCCAATCCCCCGGCTAATATTCTCGTTGAAAATCCCCGTCTCAACCCCGGCACCATTATCTGCGACAATGAGCATAATCGCATTTCGTCGGACCGCATAGAACTGCAATTCGACCCCGTGAACCTTATGCTCTCAGTCCGCGACCTTGCAACCGGCAAAACAGTGTTTGAAACTACCGAACCGATTGCAATAAATCCTAAAAGCACAACAATCAAGCTCAAACAACACCCCGGTGAATTCTTCTACGGCGGCGGCGTTCAAAACGGCCGGTTCTCGCACCGAGGCAAGGCAATCGATATTGTCAACACCAACTCCTGGACCGACGGAGGCGTAGCATCGCCCACGCCCTACTACTGGTCGACCGGCGGCTACGGTGTGATGTTCCATACCTTCGCCCCCGGCAACTACAACTTCGGCGCCAAAGAGCCCGAAACCGTGGAACTGACCCACAACACGCCCTATCTCGACATGTTCCTAATGGTCAACGACTCACCGGTTACGCTGTTAGGCGACTTTTATCAGCTGACCGGCAAGCCGCAGCTGCTTCCGAAATTCGGCTTCTACGAAGGTCACCTCAACGCCTATAACCGCGACTACTGGACCGAAGCCGAAAACGGCATACTCTTTGAGGATGGCAAACGCTACAAGGAAAGCCAAAAAGATAACGGCGGCATCCGCGAAACCCTCAACGGCGAGACCGACGGAGGCTACCAGTTCTCGGCCCGCGCCGTTATTGACCGCTACGCCGCCCACGACATGCCCCTGGGCTGGGTGTTGCCCAACGACGGCTATGGCGCAGGCTACGGCCAGACCTCGTCGCTCGACGGCAACATTCAGAACCTCAAGGAATTCGGCGACTATGCCCGCTCAAAAGGCGTTGAAATCGGCCTGTGGACCCAGAGCTCGCTCCACCCCAAAGAGGGAGTTGAGCCGCTGCTGCAGCGCGACATCGTCAAGGAGGTGCGCGACGCTGGCGTTCGCGCGCTGAAAACCGACGTGGCCTGGGTCGGCGCCGGCTACTCCTTTGGCCTCAACGGCGTTGCCGACGTGGCCGAAATCATGCCCGAATATGGCAACGACGCCCGACCCTTCATCATTTCGCTCGACGGCTGGGCCGGCACGCAGCGCTATGCCGGCATCTGGACCGGCGACCAAACCGGCGGACAATGGGAATATATCCGTTTCCACATCCCAACCTACATCGGCTCGGGCCTCTCCGGCCAACCGAACATCACCTCTGACGTCGACGGCATTTTCGGCGGCAAGAATCCGGTTATGAACACCCGCGACTTCCAGTGGAAAACCTGGACCCCCATGCAGCTCAACATGGACGGCTGGGGCGCAAATCCCAAGTATCCCCACCAGTTTGGCGGCGAGTATGCGAACATTGTGCGCGCCTACCTGAAGCTCAAGAGCGAACTGCTCCCCTACGCCTACACCTACGCCCGCGAATCGGTCGACGGCAAGCCGATGGTCCGCGCCATCTTCCTCGACTATCCCAACGACTACACCCACTCCGCAGCAACCCGCTATCAGTTCCTCTACGGCCCCGACTTCCTGGTTGCGCCGATTTATCAGGCAACGCGGCCCGACACCATCGGCGGCGACGTGCGCAACACGATTTACCTGCCCGAAGGCACCTGGTATGACTACTTCTCCGGCCGCCCCTACGTCAGCGACGGCGCGATAGTTCTCAACAACTTCCGCACCCCCCTTTGGAAGCTGCCCGTATTTGTGCGCTCCGGCGCCATCATCCCGATGGCCAACCCGAGCAACAACCCCTCGGAAATCAACAACGCCCTGCGCATCTACGAAATATGGCCCAAACAGGGCCTGACCGAAGCCACGGAGTATGACGACGACGGCACGACCCAAGCCTACCTGCGCTGCGAATCGGTCAGCACCCGCATCAGCGCCGACCTCTCGGCCAAAGGTGTGCTCACCGTAGCCATCGACCCGACCAAGGGTTCTTTCAACGGCTTCAACTCCCAAAAGGCCACCGAGCTGCGCATACCAGCAACTGCAGTTAAGAAAGTCAGCGCCAAGGTAGGCAAGAAGTCGGTGAAACTGCACAAAGTGGCCTCGGCCGATGAACTGACAGACAACACCTGGTGTCTGGCGCCGGTGTCGCGCGTAGAGCAATATGGCGTCACCACCGCCGACGAGCTGCTGCCGATGCTTCTGGTCAAGCTCGCTGAAACCGACGTTACCGACGCTCCCATGACCATCACCGTTACAGGCTACGAGTTCACACCCGAGGCCGGCATACCCGCCGCCACGGCTATCACCGCTCCGGCCACCGTTGAACCGGCCCCGGAAGAGGGCGACATCAAGCCCTACGACCTGACCCTGCGCTGGAAGCCGATGGCTGACGCCTCGGAAATTCAGGTGCTCCACAACGGCATGCTCTACACCAACCTTTCGGCTGCCGAGGGCGAAAACTCCGCGCTGTTTGAAGACCTCGCACCCGAAACCACCTACGATTTCAAGCTCCGCGCCCTCAACGCCGCCGGCGCAAGCGACTGGATTGACCTTTCGCTCACAACCGCCGGCAACCCGTTGGAATTTGCAATTGCCGGCATCAAGGCCAACTGCACCATCGCCGACCAGCCGGGCAACAAGATTGGCCGCGCATTTGACCTGAAAGATGGCAGCGACATCTGGCACACCATCTACTCTGGCGCCGACCTGCCGGCCGACATCACCCTCGACCTCGGCGCGTTCAACACCCTCGACCGCCTCGAATATCTGCCCCGCATCGACGGCGGCAACGGCACGATTCTTGCCGGCACATGGCAACTGTCGGAAAACGGCACCGACTGGACCGACCCCGTCAGCTTTGAATGGGCACGCAGCGGCGACGCCAAAGTCATCACCTTCGGCGAAACCACCCCGATGCGCTATATCCGCCTGCACGTCGACAAAGCGGTTGGCCGCTTCATCTCGGCCCGCGAAATCTTCGTGTTCCGCCAGCCCGGCTCGTCCTTCTATCTGCCTGGCGACATCAACAAGGACGGCCTCATCGACGATAACGACCTCACATCATATATCAACTACACCGGCCTGCGCCGCGGCGACGGCGACTTCGACTACGTCAGCATCGGCGACGTTAACCGCAACGGCCTGATCGACGCTTTCGACATTGCCAACGCAGCAGTCCGGCTCAACGGCGGCATCGAAAACCCCGCAGCCGAAATTGAGGGCGAACTGGTTCTCACCCCCGACCGCAAGCGCTACTCGGCCGGCGACATCGTAACGCTGGCCTTGGCCGGCAAAGGACTAAAGAATGTCAACGCCCTGTCGCTGGCTATTCCATACCTGCCCGCCAACTATGAGTTCATCGGCCTGACCCTCAGCCCCGCTGCCGCCAAAATGGAGAACCTGACCAACGACCGCCTCCACACCTCGGGCGACAAGGTTCTCTACCCCACCCTGGTCAACCTTGGCGAGCAGCCAACGCTCAGCGGCGACGTTGAGATTGCAACCATCACCTTCCGTGCCCGCCGCGCCGGAGCCTTCGCCCCGGCCGCCGAGTCTATGCTCATCGTCTCCCCCGCCCTCAACTGCAAATAACCCATCGAAAAAAGACCAACGAGGCCGTCTGACCACACAAGTCAGGCGGCTTCGTACTCCTTTGCACAAAAAAATTTTTAATTGTCGGAAAAAATTCGTAAATTTGCAGCCGATTTTTGCAACTATCAACTTATAAATGATAAATATAACTTTCCCCGACGGTAGCGTCAAGCAATTTGAAGCAGGCGTTACTCCCCTCAAAATAGCTGAGTCGATCAGCCCCCGACTCGCCCAGGATGTGCTCGCCGCAAGCGTTAACGGCAAGGAGTGGGACCTTACCCGCCCCATCGAAGCCGACGCCGAGCTCAAACTCTTTAAGTGGGACGACCCCGAAGGTAAACACGCTTTCTGGCACAGCTCGGCCCACCTGCTGGCCGAAGCCCTGCAGGAACTCTATCCCGGCGTTAAGTTCGGCATTGGTCCCGCAATTGAAAACGGCTTCTATTATGACATCGACACCAACGGCCACACCATTACGGCCGCCGACTTCCCCGCAATTGAAAAGAAAATGATTGAGCTCGCGCGCAAGAAAGAAGACATTGTGCGCGCCGAAATCTCCAAGGCCGACGCCCTGAAGGCATTCGGCGACCGCGGCGAAGTTTATAAAACCGAGCTTATTTCCGAGCTCGAAGACGGCTCGATAACCACCTATACCCAGGGTGCGTTCACCGATCTCTGCCGCGGGCCTCACCTGCCCAACACCGGCGCCATCAAGGCCGTGAAAATCATGAGCCTGGCCGGCGCTTACTGGCGCGGCGACGAAAACCGCCAGCAGCTGGTGCGCGTTTATGGCATCACCTTCCCCAAGCAGAAGATGCTCGACGAGTATCTGGCCCTGCTCGAAGAAGCCAAGAAGCGCGACCACCGCAAGCTCGGCAAAGAAATGGAACTGTTTGCCTTCTCGGCCAACGTTGGCCAGGGTCTGCCCCTGTGGCTCCCCAAAGGCGCCGCCCTGCGCGACCGCCTCGAACAGTTCCTGCGCAAGATTCAGAAAAAGTATGGCTACCAGCAGGTAATCACCCCCCATATCGGCAACAAGCAGCTCTATGTAACCTCCGGCCACTACGCCAAATACGGCAAAGACTCCTTCCAGCCGATCCACACCCCCGAAGAAGGCGAAGAATACCTGCTCAAGCCGATGAACTGCCCCCACCACTGCGAAATTTTCCGCGCCCTGCCCCGCAGCTACCGCGACCTGCCGCTGCGCCTGGCCGAGTTCGGAACCGTTTACCGCTACGAACAGTCGGGCGAGCTCCACGGCCTGACCCGCGTTCGCGGTTTCACACAGGACGACGCACACATCTACTGCGCCCCCGACCAGATCAAAGACGAGTTCCTGAAGGTTATGGACATTATTCTCTATATCTTCAAGGCTCTGAAGTTCGACAACTACGAGGCTCAGATTTCGCTGCGCGACCCCAACAACCCGACCAAATATATCGGCTCGGACGAAAACTGGCACAAAGCCGAGCAGGCAATCATTGAAGCCTGCGCTGAAAAGGGCATCAACGCCCGCCAGGAAACCGGCGAGGCCGCTTTCTATGGCCCCAAGCTCGACTTTATGGTTAAAGATGCCCTGGGCCGCCGCTGGCAGCTCGGCACCATTCAGGTCGACTACAACCTGCCCGAACGCTTTGAACTGGAATATACCGGCTCCGACAACGCCAAGCATCGCCCCGTAATGATCCACCGCGCGCCCTTCGGCTCGATGGAACGCTTCGTGGCCGTGTTGCTCGAACACACTGCCGGCCGCTTCCCCCTGTGGCTCGCCCCCGAGCAAGTCATCATTCTGCCCATTTCCGAAAAATTCAACGACTACGCCTACGAGGTTAAGGCTCAGCTCGAAGCCGCCGACATTCGCGTGAGCGTTGACGACCGAAACGAAAAAATCGGCCGCAAAATCCGCGACAACGAGCTCAAACGCATACCCTACATGCTCATTGTTGGCGAAAAAGAACAGGAAAATGGCGAAGTTTCCGTAAGAAAACAGGGCGAAGGTGATAAAGGTTCGCAAAAAATTGCTAACTTTGCAGCCGAGTTGACCGACGAAGTCAACCAAATGACTAACTTCTAACAATTACTGAATGGCAAAAAAACCGGTCTATCGACCCCGCCCCGCGGCCCCGCGCCCCTCATCGAATGCTCCACGCACTCCCCAACCCGGACAGCAAAAAGAGCAGCACGCTATCAACGACCACATCCGCGCCCCGCAGGTGCGCCTGGTCGGCGACAACGTTGAACAAGGCATCTACCCCATTCAGCAAGCCCTGCGCATAGCCGACGAACAGGAACTCGACCTGGTCGAAATCTCGCCCAACGCCGATCCGCCCGTCTGCAAGATTCTCGACTACCAGAAATTCCTCTATCAGCAGAAAAAGCACCAGAAGGAACAGAAGGCCAAGGCCGTTAAAGTAGTCGTTAAGGAAATCCGTTTCGGTCCGCAAACCGACGACCACGACTATAACTTCAAGCTCAAACACGCCATCGGCTTCCTGCAGGAAGGCGCCAAGGTTAAAGCCTATGTATTCTTCAAAGGCCGTTCGATTCTGTTTAAGGAACAGGGCGAAGTTCTTCTGCTCCGTTTTGCCAACGACCTTGAAGACTACGGCAAAGTAGAGCAAATGCCGGTGCTTGAAGGAAAACGCATGATTATCATGCTCTCGCCCAAAAAGAAATAACTGAAACCATTCATAATTTTTTACTAATCATTTAAAACAAATGCCTAAGATTAAGACTAACGCCGGTACCAAAAAGAGGTTCGCCCTTACCGGCTCAGGAAAAATCAAGAGAAAGCACGCTTTCAAGAGCCACATTCTCACAAAAAAGACCACCAAGCAGAAACGTAACCTCACCCACACCGGAACCGTTGCTTCCTGCGACGAAAAGAGCGTTAAGAAACTCCTCGGTCTGAAGTAATCCTCCCAAACGCATTTGAGTTAATCAACTAATTTTTTAACCGGACGGCTCAGCCGGTAAGCGCCTTGATGCAAGGCCGCTGACGTCCAAAAAAACAAAGCATTAAACTATGCCCAGATCAGTGAACCACGTCGCCTCGCGCGCACGTCGCAAAAAAATTCT
Organism: uncultured Bacteroides sp.; assembly: GCA_964528425.1. Lineage (GTDB taxonomy): Bacteria > Bacteroidota > Bacteroidia > Bacteroidales > Muribaculaceae > UBA3263. The sequence goes on along the minus strand of CAZGTD010000024.1, from coordinate 509 downwards.
GAAACTCACCCGTGGCTACTACGGCGCACGCAAAAACGTTTGGACCGTTGCCAAAAACACTTGGGAAAAAGGTCTGACCTACGCCTACCGCGACCGCAAGGACAAAAAACACAACTTCCGCGCCCTGTGGATTCAGCGTATCAACGCCGCCGCCCGCGCCGAAGAACTCTCCTACTCCAAGCTCATGGGCCTCATCCATAAAGCAGGCATCGAAATGAACCGTAAGGTTCTCGCCGACCTCGCACTCAACAACCCCGCAGCCTTCAAGGCCGTGTGCGACAAAGTCAAAAACGCCTGACCCAATCCTCAGACAATTCCACCGTTCAGTCCAACCGGCCCGCGCCGATTGGACTGAAATTTTTTCGGCCTACGCAATAATTTGGGGGCGGGCGCGTTAGTTTGTATATGGTACGCAAAATTTCTATCGCAATCATTCTGGCTCTTGGCGCCACCGTGGGTGCCTATGCCTCTGACTATACCGAAGCCAGCCGCTACAATCCGCTGCAAAC
>CAZGTD010000023.1:0-30549 GCA_964528425.1 uncultured Bacteroides sp. | reverse complement strand
TGGGTGCCTATGCCTCTGACTATACCGAAGCCAGCCGCTACAATCCGCTGCAAACCGGCGTTAACTCGCTCGATATCGTTCCCGACGCCCGCGGCGCATCGATGGGCGATCTCGGTGTCGCCTCCGATCCCGACTGCAATTCCCAGTTCTGGAACCCATCGAAATATGCTTTTGCCTACTCGTCGGCCGGGGTGTCGCTCAGCTATACCCCCTGGCTGCGCAAACTCGTTAACGACATTTTTCTTGCCAACGTTTCCGGCTATTGGAAAATCGGCTCCGGCGACAATCAGGCCCTGTCGGCTTCGCTGCGCTATTTCTCGCTGGGCGAGGTAACTTCAGGCGGCGAAGGCGGTTCGGCCATCATGACACTCAACCCTTACGAAATGGCCTTCGACCTGGGCTATAGCCGCAAACTGTCGGAAAAATTCTCAATGGGCGTAGCTTTCCGCTATATCTACTCCGACCTCGGATTTCCCGAGAGCGAATCGGAGCAGCAAACCGTTGGCGCGTCGGCCTTTGCCGCCGACCTGGGCGGATATTTCACCACCTTCCCCATGATCGGCCACAGCGAATGCCAGTGGAGCTTCGGCTTCAACCTCTCAAACATCGGCTCGAAAGTTAACTACGACCATGGCGCCAACCCCGCATTCCTGCCTGCGCAGCTGCGCCTGGGAACCGCCTTCACCTTCCCGTTGGCTGACTACCATCTGCTGTCGCTCAACCTCGACCTGTCGAAAATAATGGTGCCCACAATGCCCCGCGAAATCGACTACGACATGAACGATCCCGCCCAGCAGCAGCAACACCTCGATGACCTCGAGAATTGGAAAAACATGTCGTCAATCGCCGGCATCTTCAAAAGCTTCCACGATGGCTCGCTGAAAGAAGAACTCGAAGAAATCCGCTTCAGCATCGGCGCGGAATACTCCTACAATGACCAGTTCTTTGCCCGCGCCGGCTATTTCTACGAACACCCCAACAAGGGCAACCGCCAGTATCTCGGCTTTGGTGCCGGCTTCGCCCTGAAAGTGGTTCGCCTCGACGCCGCATATATGGTAGCCACGGCCGCCTCATCGCCCCTGGACCAGACCCTGCGCTTCACCCTCACCTTCGATATGGACGGCATTAAAGACCTGTTCAAAAAACGATGAAACTACGCATTGGCAACGGATTCGACGTTCACCGCTTCGCTCCGGAGCGCAAGCTGATTCTCTGCGGCGTAGAAATTCCTCATAGCGAAGGACTGCTCGGCCACTCCGATGCCGACGTTGCCCTCCACGCCCTTTGCGATGCCATATTGGGAGCCGCCGCCCTGCGCGACATCGGCTACCACTTTCCCGACACCGACCCCGCCTATGCCGGAGCCGACTCGCGGCGACTGCTCCGCCGCGTTGTTGAACTCGTGGCCGACAAAGGCTACCAAGTGGGCAACGTCGACATCACAATCATAGCCCAGGCGCCCAAGCTGCTGCCCCACATCGAGCAGATGCGCGCCAACGTTGCCGCCGACCTGGGCGTAGACCTCGACTGCGTCAGCGTCAAGGCCACCACCACCGAACGCCTCGGCTTCACCGGCCGCCGCGAAGGCATCGCCGCCCAAGCCTCCGCCCTGCTCCTGGCCTGATAACTGGCCTGAAAAGAAACATCGGTTGATATACGTCGTAACATAATTATGACGCCATTATTGCTATAATAAATTGAGGATATCAACAGTTTCAACCTAAAATAAATTGGATATCGGTATGCGGAGGGTCCTCGGAATCGTTGACGATACGACCGCCAAAGAGGTTGACAGGCTGCAAGCAACACTGATACTCGAAGATGATGTGCTTCGAGAGGGAGTCATACCTGACCGCCTTACGGCTGAACGGAACGACTATGAAGTAGGCGTCGTAGTCATCGGCATAGAGCAACTTGTCGCGGTTTGAGCCTCGCTGGCTCGATCCGGTCCAAGTTACGTGCCATTTGTTCTGAGCGACTAAGTCGGTCATGTGGTCGTAACGCACGACCCGATTATGCCAACCTTTTATTGAGTAGTATTCCCACATTTCATTGTCGCAGTCCTTATACACGCGGTTTACGACTTCGAAATACTTGCAGTTTTCTTCCTCGACCTTAACCTCGGTGGAGTGTTCCTCGATAACGTTCTCAAGCATGACAGGCTTCTTATCAGCGAGAACGGCATTGGTAAAAGCGAAAGTTATACGCTCCCCTCTATGGTTAAAGCCAAACTCTCCACCTAACAACTGCTCCAACTTCTCAAAGTATTCAGCGACCGACCAATGCGGCAATGCTCGGGCAAAGCCGCCTGTGTCCCAAGCATAAGGAAGAGTGTTGCAGATAAGGAGATACTTGTATTCCCCTTTTCCTCCCAAGTTGAGATGTCAGCGGCATAGCCGACAGCCTCACAAATTTTTCGTGTTATGCAAAGGGGATAAGGCTGCCAGGATATGACGGTGGTCTTTTCAGTGTTCCACTCGAAATGACCCTTATTCTGAGAAGCGCTATCGACAACATATTCGGCAAGGTTCTGAATATTGCCGGTGTAGTCGTTTACCCACGGCAGAGCGACATATTGGTTGGAGTGATAGCCGGGATACCAAGCCCTTTCGGGTGTGATCTGAGTGCGAGAAGTGGTCGGTGGCGTACCGAGGTCAAGTTTGTTGATATAGACCTTGTCAAAGGTCTTGTCAAAATTCTATTCGGAGCGTCCCTCCAAGAATTGTGTCTTGATCTCAAACTCGTTAATTTCGGTGACAGTTATAGAGCTGAACTTGTAGAAGCCCCTATCTCTTATCTCTCGGATTCAAAAGTAACCTTTTGCGCCGCGACATCGGCACGGTTGATGTGCCCGAAGATTGCAAGGTTCTCCGCACAATCTTTGAGAGGAAAGGTTATTGTCAGGGTGTAGCCGACAGAGCCGGAGAACATACGGTTTTCGGCAACGAACTCAAACGATATACCTTTCTTCAAGGCGGCGCGTTTATTGTTGACGTAGATTTGCATAAAATAAGCACCTTTACATGGTAGTCACAAAGATGCTTATTTTTCGAATATTGATAAAAGATGTCTAACGAACATTGGCTTTATCTTGCCAATAGGCTGCTTTCGAGAGGTCTTTTGCCACTCCTAAACCATAAGCATAACAATATGCTAAAGCAGAATATCCTTTTGGATTTCCCTGTTCAGCGGATTTAGTAAACCATTTTACAGCTTCAGTCAAATCCTTTTCTACACCTTCGCCATTTGCATAACAATGACCGACATTGCATTCCGCTAATGAATTTCCTCCTTTTGCAGCTTTCATATACCATTTAAAGGCTTCAGAAGGATCTTTCGCTACCCCTGTTCCATTTGAATACATGGCTCCAATATTATTCTGTGCACTAATATTACCATTATCAGCAAGTTTTTTATACCACTTAAAGGCTTCAGATTGATTGGTGTCTACACCTTGTCCTTGCCCATAACTATAAGCTACCTTAAACATTGCAGTTTGGTCGCCAAGTTTTGCTCCTTCCAAATTAAGTTCAAAGGCTTTCTTTATGTCCTGAGACGTACCAAAGCCGTTTCTATACAATTTTGCTAATACGGCATAGGATTCGGGAAGTTTCTTTTTATTGGCTTCATTAATCCAATAAAAGGCTGAAGTATAATCTTTAGCTTCTCCGTTCATAAAGGACGCCCCATACAAAAACTGTCCATATGCATTATTTGCATCTGCTGATTTTTTTAGCCATAAATTACCCTGCTCATTATTTTGAGGTAAATAATTACCCGAAATGAACATATGCCCTAAAACCCATTGTGCTTTAGAATTACCCTCATTTGCAAGATTGAACAATCCGCTTAATCCTTCATTAAGAAGTTCTAACGCTTTTTTTTCATCAGCATCTACGCCTTTGCCTTCAAAATAGTAATTGGATAATTCCAATTTTGCTATTAAATGACCGTGGAGAGCCGCTTTAGAAAGCATCTCAACCCCATTTTTTAAATTACACTTACTTGAAGTTGAGTCAAGTAATTCATAAGCAATTGCCCTTTCTGCCGGGGCATAATCGGATTGGGCGGCTGAATTAAAAAGCTCTAATGCCTTGATAGAATCTTGCTTCGATTGTTTACTCTGCAATAAGATGCCTGAAATGAATTTTGCTTCCAAGTCACCGTTTTTAGCTTTGTCGAGATATATCTGTAATGAATCTATACAAGGTATATCGGGTCCTACTGTCCCTCCATGGTTATTATTGCAGGCAACGAGGCACATCAAACTAAAGAAACAAATAAAACAATATTTCATATTTAAAGAAGTTGATAATTTTACAGCGCAAAGGTACGAATTATTTTAGATATTTCGGTGATTTATTGCGAATAAGTCGGTCGTACTCCACGGCTCTTTCATTTAAAATCTCGTCATTAAATCCGAAATACTCTTATTTTATAGCCACCGTATCCCTCAATATTTTCATGAATGGCTTTTTTCCCTATGGTTATGACGAAGAAATATGGCATCGCGAACGCTCCTTTTTCATGGATGAAAGCTGGTATTACCCCGAAAGTGACTGCGAGGACCACGCCATTCACTTCTCGCGCATGGTGCGCGACCTGATGGGCCTTGACGCAGTGTTGCTCTACTATCCGGGACATCTGGCTTCGGCGGTTGCTTTTACCGACGGCTCCGCCAACGGAGACTACGTTATGAAGAATGGTAAAAAATATATAGTATGCGACCCAACAATATTTTATTCTAACGTAGGCACTACCATGCGCGGCATGAATAACTCGGAAGCCATACTTGTGGACCTTATACCTTAAACTGTTTTAGAAAATTACCGTTTACAAATTTATATTCAAATCCTGAGTCTTTGACGATTCAGGATTTTTTTGTAACTTTGCGGCGCTATGTGCATCGGAAAATTCATCACCCGAACATTGCTGCCGCTACTTGCGTTGCTGATTTTTTCGGCAATTCCCGCTCGCGCACAGGTTGAGTTCAACCGCGGCATGGGCGAAAAAACCGTGTTTGTGCCAAAAGGACAATGGATTGCCGGCGTAAACGTCAGCTATTCAACCGAAAGCTTCAATAATTATTCTTTTCTTATTATAGAAAAAATCAAGGGCAACGGCTACACGTTTAAGGTCAGCCCGATGGCAATGTATGCTTTCGGCAATGATTTGGCCGCGGGCGGCCGCTTCAGCTATTCGCGCTCGCTGGTGAAGCTTGAAAATGCCTCATTTGTGCTCGGCGCCGACCTCGGCTACGATGTTGACCATTTATATTCGCTTTCCCACAGCTATGGAGGCACCGCCCTTTTCCGCAACTACATAGCTTTGGGTGGAAGCTCGCGCTTCGGGCTTATCGCCGAGCTGCAATTAGGGCTGTCAGGCGGCCAGAGCAAGCTGGCAACCGGCGCCGGCAAAACCCTCAGCGGCACCTACTCGCGGACCGTAAAGTGCAATATCGGCGTTACCCCGGGCCTGGCAATGTTTCTCAGCAACTATTCGGCCATTGAAGTCAACATCGGGGTGCTCGGCTTTACATTCTCCGACGTAAAAATGGCCACTGACCAAATCTACATTGCCAACGTTAAGCGGCGCAGTGCCAATTTCAATATAAACCTCTTTTCAATAACCTTCGGCACCGTTTTCTATATCTGATGGCAAAGTTATTGAAATATATTGCGTTTGTAGCCATGGTGCTCGCGGGGCTTTTGACCGTGAAAGCCGAGGTTTATCAGCCGTCGATTGAATTCGCGCGCCATCAGCTGCTTGGAATAGCCGCTCCGGGCCATCATCTCGACGAAGACCGCGTAATTGTTCACGGCGACACCATTTCGGTTTATCTGCCCTCGCGCAACCTCAGCCGCTATGACCGCGGACTGGCCAACTTTCTTTTCGTACCGAAAGGTCAATGGGAATTCGGCCTGACGGCCAGCTGGGGTGAATTCAACACCAAAGACGTTGAGATGCTCAGCATGCTCACCGATTTGAACTTCCGGGGCAATATGTATGCTATCCGGCCGTCTATCAGCTATTTCTTCCGCCATAATCAAAGCGTCGGCATGAAAGTCGTTTACTCCCATTCCGAAGCGGAGCTCACCGGATTGGGGGTCGACATCAATTCCGACATGAGCTTTCATCTGTCGGACATCTCCTACGGTTCAACAACCTATTCCGGCGCGATTTTCTACCGCAACTACGTTGGCCTCGACCCTAAAGGGCGGTTTGCAGTGTTCAACGAAGCCGACCTCAGCTTCACATCGGGCAGCAGCACCTTCAGCCGCCTCTATAACTCCGAGCCCCGTCGCACCCACACCCGCATCAACGAAATATCGCTGAACTTCAGTCCGGGCATTTGCGTCTACATAATGAAAAACGTTAACTTCAACCTTTCATTCGGCGTTTTCGGCCTGAAATACAAACGCGAGCACCAAACAACCAACGGCATCGACGAAGGAACCCACATAAGCTCCGGCGCTAACTTCCGCCTGAACATCTTTAACCTAAATTTCGGCATCGGTGTTAACATTTAAGAAAATATTACTGACAGCGCTAACCGCAATCGGACTGACAGGTTGCATAAACAACGACCTGCCATACCCGCAGATTGAATGCAACATTACCGACTTTATGGTCGAAGGTCAAACCGTTCCGGCGGTTATTGACCCGCAAACGCGAACCGTTACGCTAACGATGAATGAAATCGCCGATCTTCAGAACGTTACGCTGCTTAACTACACCGTTGAACCGGAAAACTGCACCGTTGAAGGGCTCGGCACCACCCTTAACCTCATCCGCCCGGCCTATGCAACTCTGAGTCTTTATCAGGACTACGTTTGGACCATTCAGGCCGTTCAAAACATTGAACGATACATAACAACCGATCCTCAGATGGGCGAACCGGTTATCGATGCTCCGGGGCGGCGGGTAATATTTTATGTTCCCAAGGGCACCGACATGGACCGCATAGAGGTTACCTCGCTGAAATTAGGCAGTCCCAACGCAACGATGACCCCCGACCTGACCGGAAAAGAGGCCGACTTTTCCAAGCCGGTAGAAGTTGTTGTTAACGACTACGGCCGCGAAAGCCTCTGGACAATCTTTGCCGAAACCATCGACGCAACCGTTACCCTGACTCAGGTAGACGCCTGGACCCGCGTGGCCTGGTTCTACGCCTCAATGGCCAACGACAATGCCGCCGGGTTCGAATACCGCCTGCAAGGAACCACGGAATGGACCAAGGTTACCGACGTTAACAAAGCCAACGGCACGATTTCCGGCCGCGCCATACACCTCTCGCCCTCAACCACCTACGAAGTGCGCGCCTTCTGCGGCCGCGACGTAACATCGTCGAAAACATTCACAACCGGAACCGAACTTCAGCTGCCCAACTCCAGCTTCGACCTATGGTGGCTCGACGGCAAGGTGTGGAACCCATGGGGGCAGGGCGACGTGCCTTTCTGGGACACCGGCAACAAAGGCGCCGCAACCCTGGGCGAATCAAACTCGCAACCCACCCCCGACACTCAGACCGGAACCGGCTATGCCGCCCAGCTCAAATGTGAATTCAAAGGCATCGGCGCGCTCGGCAAAATTGCCGCCGGCAATATATTTACTGGCGTTTACGTCCGCACCGACGGTACCAACGGCATTCTCAACTTCGGACGCGAATTCTCGCAGCGCCCAACCCGCCTGCGCGCAATGTTCAAATATAAAAACGCTCCAATCAGCCATGTAGGCACCGACCCCAGATTTAAAGACTGGAAGGGCCGCCCCGACACCGCCCAGGTGTTTATTGCCCTGACCGATTGGGATGCACCCCTCGAAATCCGAACGAACCCCAAAAACCAACAGCTCTTCAACCCCTCCGACCCCCACATCATCGCCTACGGCCAGATAGCCTACGGCAGCAGCGTTGAAGACTGGACTCCCCTGAGCATCGACCTCGACTACCGGTCAACATCGCGAGTGCCGAAATACATTCTTGTTGTGTGCACTTCGTCGAAATACGGCGACTTCTTCGTCGGTGGGCAGGGAGGCGTATTAACTATCGATGACCTCTCGCTGGAATATGACTACTAACGAACAGTTCGACGAAATAATTGCCCGCTGCCGCGCGCTTTTTAAAAAGAAATTACATGACTACCGGCCAGCATGGCGAGTGCTGAGGCCCGCGTCGCTGACCGACCAGATTTACATTAAGGCCAAGCGTATCCGCGAGCTCCAGACCCTTGGCGGAGATCGCGCAAGCGCAATCGGCGAGGGCATTGTTCCCGAATTTGAAGGGATTATAAACTACGGTATTATCGGGCTTATTCAGCTCGAATTAGGGCCTACATGCTCGCTCGATATTTCTGAAGAGGAAGCTCTGGAGCTCTATGACCGCAATGCCCGCAAAATCCGCGACCTGATGGTTGCCAAAAACCACGATTACGGCGAAGCATGGCGCGACATGCGCGTAAGTTCCGACGTTGACCTGATTCTTATGAAGATTCTGCGCACCAAGCAGATTGAAGACCTTGCCGGCCAGACCCTCGTCAGCGAAGGAATCGACGCAAACTATATGGACATGGTCAACTATTCAGTGTTTGCCCTCATAAAGCTTACGCTATGATGCGTGCTGCCGTTTGGCTGGCGCGACTGCTTGTCGGCTCGGTATTTATTATCAGCGGGGTCGCCAAGATGATTGACCCCATAGGGTTTGCAATAAAAATCAGCAGCTACCTCGGCGCCTGGGGAATAGACGACATGGTGCCGTCGGGCCTTGTGCTCATAGGCGGGTGCGCGCTGTCAACGTTTGAGTTCATCACCGGAATAATGCTTGCCAGTGGCTCGCTGCGCCGCGCCTCGGCCTGGGGAGCGCTGCTGCTGATGTGCGTCATGCTCCCTCTGTCGGCCTACATAGCCCTGGCCAACCCGGTAAGCGACTGCGGATGTTTCGGCGACTTCCTGATAATCAGCAACGGGGCCACCTTTGCCAAGAACGTTGTTATTTTTTTGCTATGCCTGTTTCTGGTCCGCTACAACAGACGCGCAAAAACCGTTTTTGCTCCATGGATTCAATGGGTTCAGATAGCGGCCGCCATGCTCTATATGATTATCTTGGCCATTATCGGCTACCACGAGCAACCGCTGATTGACTTCCGGCCTTATCCGGTAGGAGAACCGCTGACCGACAGTTCGCAAGCCGAGGCTCTTTACGTTTATACCCGCAACGGCCACGAAAAAACATTTGCCGACTCCGAACTGCCCGACGATGACTCCGGCTGGGAGTTCAAGGAAGTACGCGATGTTAAATCCGCCTCGGCCAAACAGCTAACGCTGCTTGACCCTCAAACCGGCTTAGACGTTACCGAAGATATTCTCGACGCAGATTCCGACCGGATGCTCCTGCTCATACCCCATCCGTCGGAGGCGAGCGCCGCCGGAAGCTTTACCGCCAATGAACTGCGCGATAGAATGGAGCAGCTGTTCGGGCCGGGCTCATTCATAGCCCTTACGCCGCCCGACACCGCAGCAGTAGAACGCGCGCTGGACGTAATGATGGCCGATTATCCGGTTTATTATGCTGACCAAAAGGCCATTATGGCGGTAGCCCGCGGCGCAATGGCTGTCGTTTATCTCAAAGATGGCAAAGTTGCATGGAAACGTACGCTGAGCTCCGTCAATACCGACCGGCTCGGCAGCGGCGACCCGGCCCGGATTTATGCCACCGACGGTCCGCGCTGGTTCCGCCTGCTAACCGCGGCCTATATTCTGTCGAACATTGTAATCTACATTATAGGACAAATTCCGTCGCTTCTACGTCGCATACGCCGGGCAAAAAAAGCCTGATAACGATAAAAGGCGAGTTTTTAACCGTAAATTTTCGGATTTCGAGAATTATTTGTAACTTTGGGGGTCAATTATCCTGTCATCCATGAAAAAACTAATCTTTTTGCTGGCTTTTGCCCTGGGCCTGACATCCGCGGCAGCCGACAAATTTAACATAATAAACATAAATCGCGTCGATGGCGTCAAAGAGCAACTGCTAATCGACGAAAAGCTCACCATGAAGATGAGCGGCCGCAGCACGCTGCTGCTCATTCATCCCCAGGTTACGGTTGAGTATGAAATTCCCGAAATCCAAAGCATAAATTTCGGCTACCTGGCCGATGCGCCCCTCTACAACGGAGACCACGAAGCCGGCCTGAAAGAGGCAGCAGTTGAAAAGCGCATAGAAATCACCCCCGACGGAATCAAAGGGGCTGACAACGACCGGATTGAGCTGTTTGACCTCAACGGCCGTCAAATCGCCGTAGCCACCGGCTCGCTCGAAATCTCTAACCTCGCCTCCGGGACGATTTATATTGTCAGAATCGGTTCAACCTCATTGAAAATCAAACGATGAAACTTCTTGATATTACCGTTTCGCTTCTGGTTGGGTCAGCAGCACTCACTGCCGCCGCTCAGGACACTTATATGCATGTGTTCTGCAACGACTCCATTGCCCAATATGCAACCGACTCCAAAACCGGCCAGGAATATATAACGGGCTATATCGGCTCGTTTGGTGAAGCTCCGTTGCAATCTCTCGATTCCGTAAGCTTTACGAAAACCAACAAGGAAATTTCGCGCCTGAAACTGACCTACGTCACCCCCGATGGCAAATCACGCTCACCCAAAATAAACCTCTCGGCGATTGACCGCATAACCTTCGGGTCGAATCCGGCAGAATTTCAGATAACGATTCCCGACGCTGGGCAGATGACCGACGTAACCTCAAAAACCCAGTATCTCGACGGGCATCTGACCATCAACGGCTTCGGAGTCTGCGATGATTTCGACGGCGATATAAAAGTGCGCGGCCGCGGCAACTCAACGTGGAATATGCCCAAAAAGGCCTATCGCATAAAATTACCTGAAAAAACAAAACTCTGCGGCTACCGCAAAGCTAAAAACTACGTTCTGCTGGCAAACTACATCGACCTGTCGATGATGCGCAACGAGGTCGCCGCCCTGGCAACCCAACTCGTAGGCATGCCCTATCCTACCCACGCCAAACCGGTCAACGTTTACTTCAACAGCAAATACAAAGGCTCGTATATGCTTATGGAAAAAGTCGGAATCAACAATGGCTCCGTTAACATTCCGGCCGCGCAGGAAGCAGAGTCAATTATGTTTGAACTCGACGTTAACTTTGATGAAGAGCTGAAAACCATCTCTCCGTATTTCCACCTCCCCCTGCAACATAAAGACCCTGACGCACCGGCCAATATTGCCGAAGCGAAGACCTGGTTCGGAGAGTGGGCCAACGACTTCTTCGAAATGGAAAAGGCTGTTTACAATGGCAACAACATCGGCGACTACATCGACTATGAAACCCTGGCTAAATTCCTGATAGTATTCAACATTGCCTGCAACCAGGAAATCAACCACCCAAAAAGCATTTATCTCTACAAGACCAAAGGAGGAAAATATCAGTTCGGCCCCTGCTGGGACTTCGACTGGGCCTACGGTTATAGCCCGACCTACCGTGCCATGGGCGAAGACATGACCCGCGAAGAAGCCGAAAGATTGCTCAACGAGCTTCAGCAGTTTTGCGTAGATTCTTTCGGGCCGTTCGGAGGGGCAATGTGGTTTAGATACAACGGTCAGGAATTTATCTGGTATGGCGACAACCAGTTCTATATCGTCATCAACGGCACTATACTCCCCTATCCGGAAGGTGCAGTTCCCTACGCCCCGACATATTACAACTACCTGCTCGGCACCGGCAAAAATAACGGCAACATTGCCAACGGCTACTACGACGCAGTTGGCAACGGCGGCGAATTCTTCCTGTCGATAGTTAAGGACAATCCTGAATTCATGGAGGTCTACAAACAGGTTTGGGATAGCTTCTACAGCAACATCGATGCTTTCTGGGAAGCATTCGACGCCTATGCCGCCGAACTCGAACCCTCTGCCGCCAAGAACCATACAATTTGGCCCTACGTCTACACCTCGCCCACCGACCATCAGCTTAAAGACCTGACCGACGGCACCTACGCCGGCGCCATCCGGGCCCTGCGCCGCTGGCTTGAACTACGCATTGAATTTTTAAATAATCCAGATAATAACTACGGACTTTTCGATCCTTCATTAAACTATAAACGCGGAAACCTCTCAACTTCAAAATGAATAAACATCTGATATACTGCTTGATGCTCGGCTCCGCACTAAGTGCCGGCGCCGAAGGCTACCTCGACCGCTCATCCTGGAAATGGTCGGCATCGTCGATTTGTACTCCCACTGCCGGCGACGACGCCGACATTGCCGGTCTGCCCGGAATATGCGACGGCGATGCATCGACCTGCTGGCACTCGAACTGGCACGCTGCCGACGGCACTCCCGAACGCTCCAATCCCCACTGGATTATGATTGACCGCGGAAGCGACACTTCGGAATTCAGCGCAATTTCGTATCTTCCCCGCCAGAAATCGGCAAAAACCGCCTGCACCAGCTATATGGTATATTTCGCCGACAGAGACCTGAGCAACTGCCCCGCAACCTCGGCCTCCGACATCTATACAGCAATGGGCAATCCCGACCTGTCGGGCAATCTCGAAGCAACAACCAACGAAAAAATCATTAAACTCGAAAAAGCCACTTCCGCCCGCTATATACTCTTTGTAAACGTACAGTCGGCCTCGTCGAGCTCGGCAGCCTGTGCGGAGTTCAACCTGATTGGCCCCGGAGGCAGCCAGGGAGGTGATGACCCGCAGGAAACAAATGCCTACAACGCAATCCGCATGATTCCGCGCATTCCCTCCGAAAAGCCGAGCCAGATTGCCATTCAAGGCGATGCCCTGACCTTCTCCATGAATCAGGGATGGCTCAGGATGTCAAACACCGACATAACCGTTGAATATAACCTCGCCGACATTAAGAGCTATAAGTTCATTCACTATGATTTTGCCAACGGCCAATCTTATGTAGGCAACCAGAAAGACGTTCTGACCTCAAAGTTTAACCTCGGTGTTGTTCCCCCGCCGGCAACAGTGGAAACCCTCAGCGCGGTGGCGATTGTTCCCCCCTCGGCAACCCATGTTAACCGCAGCGTAGAGGAACGCGCCATACTAAGCTCCGAAACCGGCCAGGTTGCCTCGTTCACCGCCGACGAGCTCGACTCGCTGCGCGCCGACGACGGCTCCTACCCCCTGATTTCCGAGCCGCTCACAACCCCCGGCGAATATACGCTAACGGTTCCGGCCGACATGCTGATTATTGCCGACGGCTCCCGTTCGCTCCCGTTCGAAGCCCGCTGGACAGTCAGCAAGCAAAGCAACATCGAGCAGGCCGAAATCCAAACCCTCGCAATCAGCCGCCAGGGAGCAGTGCTTTATGTAAGCGGCATCAACGGCTCAGGCTCCCTGACTCTGCTTGACCTTCTCGGCCGCCCGGCCGCTACCGCCACCATTACCGCCGACGGCACCGCAGCGTTCAACGTCGGTGCGCTACCCGGCGGCGTTTACCTCCTTTCAGTAAATAAAACAACTCTCAAAATTACCCTCTGATGCTTCGCAATTTCCTCGCATATATTCTTGTGGCAATGGCTCCCGCCATTGCCGGAGCTCAAGAACCCTGGCTTCATATCTACTATCCCGACGGCAATAACTACCAGGGATTCGACATGAACAACGTTCTCGACATTACTTTCGACGAAACCACCGGCAAAATGACCATCAACGGCGTCGACGGTGAATCGAAGGCATTTGCCAAATCCATGGACCACTTCGAAATCGGCCCTAACGTTGCCGCAATCTATATCGACACCGACATTCAGGGATTCTCTGAAATTCCCTCGAAAGAAGAATATCTCGACGCAACCATGACCTTTAAGGGTCGCGGACTGCAGCCCGACTATGTTGAGCGCGTAAAGATTCGTGGCCGCGGCAACTCCACATGGGGTATGCCCAAGAAACCATATCGCCTGAAGTTCGAGGTAAAACAGCGGTTGCTCCTGCCCAAAAAGGCTAAAAACTTCGTGCTGCTCGCAAACTATATCGACCCCTCGATGCTGCGCAACGTCGCCACCCTGAAATTTGGTGAAATCATCGGTATGCCCTGGATTAACCATACGGAACCGGTCGACGTTTACTTCAACAACATTTACAAAGGCTCATACACCCTTACCGAAAAGGTCGGCTTCAACAATGGCTCGGTCAACATCAAGGCAGCCGATGAACCGAATTCAATAATGCTGGAGCTCGACACCTACCCGCCGGCAGCCGACGATGTTTACTTCCAGAGCCCATATTTCAAATGGAACGGTGAATCTTACTACTTCCCGGTGAAGGTAAAAGACCCCGACGCACCGGCCGACCCCACCGAAGCCGATGACTGGCTCAAAGAATGGGAAAACGACTTCGCCAGCCTCGTAAACACGGTTATCAGCGGCGACGAGACCGAAATTTTCCAGGCTTGCGACCTTGAAAGCCTCGTGCGCTATATAATGGTGTTCGACCTTGCGTGCAACCAGGAGCTCGACCACCCGAAAAGCGTTTACCTTTATAAGACCCGCGGCGGCAAATGGAACTTCGGACCCTGCTGGGACTTCGACTGGGCTTTCGGCTACAAACCCACCTACGAGAAGTATACAAGCTATGATGGCTGGTGGCCGCAACTTGCTCCTTCATATCAGAACCCGCTGATCGGATATAAGAGGGCATACAGCACCAAACCCCTCGAAGACGGCGGCGGCAGCATATTCTTTTACCAGCTTTGCCGCACCGAAGCCTTCCAGGACCGCTTCGATGAAGTTTGGAACGACTTCTACAGCAATCATCTGCAGGAATTCTGGGATGCTTTCGACGACTACGCCGAACGTCTGCGCCCGTCGGCCAACCTTCAGGGCACATCCAATTCCATCTACCAGAAATATGACTACAATGTTGAAGAACTGCGCGATTGGATCGAAAACCGCATAGAGTTCATCAACTCCGACCCCTACCACGGTCTCTTCGACCCCGATGACTTCAAAACAGGCTATTGATCGCCGATTTTGCAGCCCCTAAACAATCATATATGAGAGATCTTCATATTATAATGCCTATGGCAGGAGAAGGCAGCAGATTCAAGAATGAAGGCTGGACTACTCCGAAACCCTTAATTCAGCTTAATGGTCAACCATTATTTCGTCATGCCCTTAACAGTATAATCTCAAATGGCTTTTCCATAAAACATACGTTTATTGTAAGGCAAGAACACATCGATAAGTATAGCATAGACAAAGAAATCACGAAAACCATACCTGACGCAAATATAGTCAGCGTTTTGGAAACTACCCGTGGGGCAGTAGAGACATGTATGCTCGCTAAAAACTTTATTGACGACAATGATGGCGTCGTTGTGATGGATTGTGACCTTGAATTTGAAAGTAAAGAATATATCTCTAAAATAATAAAAGAACTATGCCTTACTGCGGATGAGGCAAACGGAGGAGTCTTGGTATCCTTCACCTCTGATCTGCCAAAATACAGCTATGCCCTTACAGACGACAATGGAAAGGTTATAAAAACTGCCGAGAAAGAGGTTATAAGTAATCACGCACTATGCGGAGCATACTTTTTTTCAACCGGGCGCGACTTTAAAGCGGCCGCCCATGAGTTGCTCAACGATCCTGATTTCGACAAACCGGAATTCTATATTTCACTACTGTTCAACCGTTTAATCAAAAACAAACAAACTGTTGAACTTGCAAAGGTCGACAGCTATAAATCATTTGGGACTCCCGAGGAATTAAGAAGCTATTTATGATTCGTGCAATAATTACAGACTTCGATGGGACGTTAGTCGATACATTTGAAGCAAATTTTCGCGCCTACAGTGAAGCATTTCAGCTACTGCCGTGCAGAGAACTGACACGCGAAACATACCGCAAATGTTTCGGCCTACGTTTTGACTGTTTTATGGACACTCTGAACATCATGAGCCCTAAAGAACGAGAAATAATACGCGAACATAAGAAATTAGTTTACCCTAAATATTTCGATTTAATAAAATCTAATACCGGTCTGGTGGCACTGATTGATTCCATGAGAAAGGATTACGGAATAAAAACTGCTGTCGCCTCTACTGCACGTTACGAAAACCTTATAGCAGCTTTGGACTATATGAATCTCACTCCCCTTTTTGACCTTATTAGGGGTGGAGAGTCTGTTCATTGTGGCAAACCCTCACCGGAAATATATTTATCAACGATGGAAATGCTGAATGTTACGTCGGATGAAACATTAATTTTTGAAGACTCTGATGTTGGAATAGAGGCAGCATTAACCAGCAAAGCACACTGTATAAGAGTATCACAAGAATGGAAATAGAGATAAAAGGACATTCCGGATGTTCAATTGATTTACGAAGGGAAGACCGTAACTTGATTATATACAAATCGAGTTGTGACCCAAAATATCTTCCAAGGCTGATAAAACAGGCATATAAGCAAAAAATTGCCTCTGAGAAAAGATATTCCCACTTCAAAGTGCCGGGGATTCTCGCAATTGAAACGACAGATTCTTCCGTTCAAATAAAAATGCCATATATCTTTTCAAAAAATTATATGGAATTTTTTGAATGCGCCGGATTTGAACAAATTGACTTATTCACCGGCGAGCTCATCTCATTCATAGAGGAAGAAATAAAAGAATGTGAGCTTTCAGATTTTTCGTCTGAAGATTTCATGCTGAAATTCAACGATGTGGTGTCCAAGATCTCTGCGAATTCAAATCTTAACGAGTTCCGTGAATCAATTAATCTATTACTGGAGAAATCAGCTGCATTGTTGAAAGCGATTGACTTATTCAAAATACCGGTTGGCACGTGCCACGGGGACATGACTTTCTCTAACATCCTCTTTAATGGTAATAATTTTTACCTTATCGACTTCCTCGATTCATTTGTAGAGTCTCCTTTAATGGATATAGTCAAGATACGCCAGGATTCACGGTATCTTTGGTCAAACCTGATGTATGGAAAAGATTTTGACTATGTTAGATTACGAATGATTGCTTCTAAAATCGATGCCGAGATTGACTCATTCTTCAACCGTTATCAGTGGTACCGCGACTACTACTATCCTTTTCAACTGCTAAATTTTTTGAGAATTCTTCAATATGCCAAAGAACAAAAGGTTATAGAATTTCTAACCCAATCCATATCACAGATTTTAACCGATTATGAATCTGATTATACCGATCGCTAAAGACAAGCCGGAATATAACCGTTTGCTACCTGAACCTTTTAGGCTTAACGAAGAGGGAATAATGTTGTGCATTCGGGCAATTATGGACATAAATCCCTCAAAATTCGACAATATCTTTTTTGTCATACTCAAAAGCCACGATGATCGATTTCATCTTGAAGATAATTTCAAGATTCAATTTGAGCGCCTTGGAATAAAGGCATCGGTCATTAAGCTCAATAGCCCGACCCAATCCCAGCCGGAAACAGTATACAACGCAATTCAATCAGCAAATATCACCGGTAGCATATTCGTTAAAGATGCCGATTGCGGATTCAGTTGCGAAATAATCCCGGAAAATAGCGTTGCCGTGTATCCCCTGGAATCACTCAGCCTTGTTGATCCACGTAATAAAAGTTATGTTGCCGTTGATGATATGGGCTATATCACCAATATAATTGAAAAAAAAATCATTAGTCACTTTTTTAACGCAGGTGGATATTTCATCGAGGACGTTGAACACTTTAAACATCACTACCATAAAACCAAATCCATTTCCGACAAGTTTTATTTCTCAAATATTATCTATTCAATGATGCTGGATAAAGAAGTTTTTCGCCCGCTCTTTGTCAAAGATTATATTGATTATGAATTATCAAAGTTTTGAATATGAAAAACATTCCTAAAGTTGTTATTACGAACCTCAATCATTGGAGATACTTCCAATACTTCATGCTCGGGTTTTACAGACTTGAGAAAGAAGGTAAAATAAAACTTTCAGTGAAGGCCGGTCTGCTATATACGATTTCGCGATGGTTGCCGGAAAATCGACTGCTTGGTGAAATCATTTACCGCATCAACCGCAAAGTTTGTAAAGACAGCTATAATCTTGACGGATATATTGAATACAATAATAAACGTAAATACTTCTGCATAGACAGTGCTGATGCTCCGTTTTTATTCGATTCCAAAAGCCTTGACAGAGTCGACATCTACTTCAAGATGCAATGTCCAAAAGAGATTGACCCTCAAAAAGGATTTCCACTAACTGACAGTATAAATATTCCATATTCCGACCATACACACACAGGGGGAGATAGCATCCCATTAACCACTCGTGCTCCACGTAAAATACTGAATAACCTATCTGACAATATCAATAAAATTAAACCTTTAGTCGTAGGGTTTCGGCGAATTGCGCGCACTAACTCCTTCCGTGCTCTCGAAAAAAACTTCAGTTCATATCAGCAAGGAGCATTATCAACGCCGTCAAAAAAACTGATGTGCTACTTTGGCAATGCACTTGGTCCGGAACCGGAAAAAAATGTTACTCAACCTGACTTCGATTGGGAACGTGACATTATGGGCTACTACATTGGCAATGTTGACCACCCGAATACGAAAAGAGCAAAAGCTGCCGAAATTATCCGTAATCTTGGCGAGAACTACGACGCACGAATAATCTCCGAAGGATTTGCCGACTCCGGAGCGAAACGCCATCTTGAACTCATCGTTCCATTAGAGCAATTCTGCAACCACATTTCAAAATTTGAGTATAACCTGAATATTTCAGGATATCGCATGAGTATTCCGAATAGGTTTATGGAGAGTTTCATCGTTGGAACAGCTATTGTAACAGACAAACTATCTGTAAAATGGTACCTTCCTTTTGATGAAGAAGTTGTTGAAACTACCGAGATGGGCTATCTTCCTAATGACCAAGTTAATTGGGAAAAAGTTAAAACAGACCTTAAAACCCTACCTTCAATAAATCGAGACACTATTATTGAAAATTTTCGTCAAAAATGGGCCCCGGAAGTAGTTGCAAAATATATCGTTGAGACTGTTATTAATGCAAAAATCTAAACAACTGCAGGATATACCGAGAATTTTTCGTAACTTTGCGGGGTTAAATAGGACATAATAAGGATTTAAGATGCAGAAAATCAGAAACATCGCCATTATAGCCCACGTTGACCACGGAAAAACAACCGTTGTTGACAAAATGCTGATGGCCGGCCACCTCTTCCGCGACAATCAGGAAACCGGAGAACTTATTCTCGACAACAACGACCTTGAACGCGAACGCGGCATAACAATCCTGTCCAAAAACGTTTCGATTGACTATAAAGGCTATAAAATCAATATTATAGACACCCCCGGACACGCCGACTTCGGCGGCGAGGTTGAGCGAGTGCTCAACATGGCCGACGGCTGCCTGCTTCTGGTCGATGCCTTCGAAGGTCCCATGCCCCAGACCCGCTTCGTGCTCGAAAAAGCTATTCAGATGGGGCTTAAACCGGTTGTGGTAATCAACAAAGTCGACAAACCCAACTGTCGCCCCGACGAGGTTCAGGAAATGGTGTTTGACTTGATGTTCTCGCTCAACGCAACCGAAGATCAGCTCGACTTCCCAACCATCTACGGATCGGCAAAACAAGGATGGATGAGCACCGACTGGCAGAAACCCACCGACAATATCCTCCCGCTGCTCGACGCTATTATCGAATATATTCCGGAGCCCGAAACCCACGAAGGCGCAAGCCAGATGCTGATAACCTCGCTCGACTTTTCGAACTACGTTGGCCGCATTGCCGTAGGGCGCGTTCATCGCGGCACTTTCCGCGAAGGTCAGGAAGTGGTTCTGCTTAAAAAAGATGGCTCGGCAATCAAGCAGCGCATCAAAGAGCTCCACACCTTCGAAGGCATGGGCCGCAAAAAAGTTGCCGAGGTCAGCTCGGGCGATATCTGCGCCCTGGTAGGCATTGAAAACTTTGAAATCGGCGACACCGTTGCCGACCCCTCGGCTCCCGAAGCTCTGCCCCGCATCGCCATCGACGAGCCAACAATGTCAATGACCTTCACCATCAACGATTCCCCCTTCTTCGGCAAAGATGGCAAGTTCGTGACATCGCGCCATATTGCCGACCGACTCACCCGCGAACTCGACCGCAATTTGGCCCTGCGAGTTGAAAAGGCCGACAATGAAGACGTTTGGACCGTGTTCGGCCGCGGTGTGCTCCACCTGTCGGTTCTGATCGAAACCATGCGCCGTGAAGGCTACGAACTCCAGGTTGGCCAGCCCCAGGTAATCATCAAGGAAATCGACGGCCAGAAGTGCGAGCCCATCGAAATGCTCACCGTAAACGTTACCGAAGAGTACGCATCGAAAATCATCGACATGGTTACGCGCCGAAAGGGCGAAATGGTTTCCATGACCGCCCAGGGCGACCGCACCCACATGGAATTCCACATTCCCTCGCGCGGCATCATAGGCCTGCGCAATAACGTGCTCACCGCATCGGCCGGCGAAGCAATCATGGCCCACCGCTTCCTCGAATACCAGCCCTGGAAGGGCGACATTGAGCGTCGCACCAACGGCTCGCTCATAGCAATGGAGGGCGGAACGGCATTCGCCTATGCCATCGACAAGCTCCAGGACCGCGGCCGCTTCTTCATCTTCCCTCAGGAAGAAGTTTATGCCGGGCAGGTTGTTGGCGAAAACGCAAAAGACAACGATATAGTGGTAAACGTTACCAAATCGAAAAAACTCACCAATATGCGAGCCAGCGGAGCCGACGACAAAGCCCGCATCGTGCCCCCGGTAGTTTTCTCGCTTGAAGAAGCCCTGGAATATATTAAAGAAGACGAATACGTTGAAGTTACACCCCACCACATCCGCCTTCGCAAAATCATTCTCGACGAGCTCGAACGCAAACGCGCAAACCGCTAAAATCATCAAATCAAAAAAAGAATTGCGCAATTCATCTTTTTTTCGTAACTTTGCCCCGCCATTACGAATAGAAGGGAGCTTACCAACCCGTCAATTCAACCATTAACTATTGAATAATTAACTGACTGACAATATGAAGAAAGATCTCCATCCGTCCAACTACCGCGAAGTAGCTTTCAAGGACATGTCTAATGATGAAGTATTCATCACCCGCTCAACCGTTGCCGCCAAAGAAACCATCGTTATCGACGGCGTTGAATACCCCCTGGTAAAGCTCGAAATCACCTCCAGCTCTCACCCCTTCTTCACCGGCAAACAGAAACTCGTTGACACCGCAGGTCGCGTCGACAAGTTCATGAGCCGCTACGGTAACCGCACCAAAAAGAACTGATTCAACCGGTTTGAACTAACCGCCCCTAAGGCGAGAAGCAGTCGTTTCAGCGGCCGCGTCTCGCCTTAATCATTCCCACCCATGGAACCATTCCGCTTCAAGCAGTTTGCCGTCAGCCACTCGCGCTCGCCGATGCGCGTGGGCACCGATGCCGTTACCCTCGGCGCCGTAGCCCCCGTCGGCAGCAGGGTGCTCGACGCCGGATGTGGATGCGGAGTCATCGGTCTTATGCTCGCCCAGCGCGGAGCCGGAAGCGTAACCATGGTCGACATCGACGCCCGGGCTGTGGCCGAAGCAGCCGAAAATGCCCTTGCCTCGCTATGGGCCGACCGCATAGCGACCCTCTGCGCCGACTTTCTCGAATTTGAAACCGCCGAACGGTTTGACTCCATAGTTTCCAACCCTCCATTTTTCGGCACCGGGCTCCTCGCCCCCGACCAACGCCGCGCTGCAGCCCGGAGCGACTCCGCCCTACCCCCCGAAGCCTTTATGCAAAAAGCCGCCTCACTGCTCGCGCCCCAAGGCTCGGTCAGCATCATCATCCCCTCAGACCGCTGCCAAACATGGCTTGCCGCCGGCGCTTTTGCAGCCTTGTATCCCCGGGAAATCATCGAAGTTAAAACCAAAGCCACCGCCCCGCCCAAGCGCGCCATAATAATCTTCGCCGCCGAAGCGTCAGCCACCGTCCGGCGCACGCTCGTACTCAACGCCCCCGACTATAAACTCCTAACCGAACCCTTCTATCTATGAAACTTTCGCTAACGTTTTGGCAACGCATTGCGCTGCTGCTGATGCTTTTCGTTGTGGGTGCCATGCTGACCGGCGGTATTCAGGCGCTGCTCGGAGCGATTTCCGGCAAGCAGCTCGCAATTGCCCGCATAACTGTTGTTTGCCAGGATTTGCTCGTATTCATTCTCCCGGCGCTGATTACCGCACTGCTGCTCACGCGGCTGCCTGCCGACTTCCTATGCCTGCGCACCCTGCCCCGCGGACGGCAGCTGTTGCTCTGGCTTGGCGCCACATTGGTAGCCCAACCGATAGTTGAAGGCATTGATCTTTTATGCAAAAAGCTGCCGTGGCCCGATGCGGTATTGAAGCTCGAAACGCTCGCTAACGATAGCGTTGCCTCGCTGCTTGGCGCGCCAACCGTAGCCAATATTATTATCAGCCTGCTGATACTCTCCGTGCTAACCGGGCTGAGCGAGGAACTGTTTTTCCGCGGAGCGCTGCAAAATATTTTTCGCTCGCGACCGATGTCGGCCCATCTGGCGATATGGCTTAGTGCCATTGTGTTCTCGCTGATGCACTTCCAGCCCATCGGTTTCGTACCGCGCATGTTGCTCGGCGCCCTGTTTGGCTACGCCGCCCTGCGCACCAACTCCACCTGGACCGCCGTCACCTGCCACGCCCTCAACAACGCCCTTGCCCTCCTCCAACTCCTCTTCTAATCCCAATCTTCATCGCTCGGATTATTGCGGTAGTTGACTCGGGCTCGATACATCTGCTCCTTAATTCCACCCTGCATAAGAAAATCTTTCTTGACGAGATCTATGAGCTTTCCTATCATCGTCAAGATAATCGTTAAGCAATTCATGGAGACTTCCACGCGCTACCCCATAGAGTTTAATTTCCATTTCGGCCTACGAAGGAGCATCGGAGCGCCCTTCAACAATATTCTGCTTGCCCGAACGCGCCGCCTGTAGCATCTGATCATAAGTCCGGTCACTTTTCGCAATATGACCCGAAAGGAAGAAATAAGTGAGATCATAAATAGCCTCTGCTTTTTGAAAAGCATACAACTTACGATAACTCGTTTTGGGCAATGCAAAATCTGGTTTTGAGCTCATAATAATAGGGTAAAATAGCTATTATAGCTACCTTAGCTATTTTAGCTATTCTACCCGCAAATATACGACTTTTTTTTCAGTTAGAGCAAAAAGGAGTTAGAAGGAGTAGCGGACGGAGGCCATGATGCGGTTGCCGGTGCCTCGGTCGCCGTTGAAGTTTTTACGTTGGCCGCGTGCATATTCGAGGCCGAGCATGCAGTCGGGGAAGATGGTGTAAAAAACGTTGGCCGACGCATAGATGCCCTGGCGGTAAGTGTCGGGGGCAAGGTCGCCGCGTTCGCCGAGAATTGCCTGTCCCCAGGCCAGGGTTGCGAAGCCATTGCGGCAGAAGTCATAGCGAAGGCCAAGGTTATAGGAGAAGGTTTGAGGGGCTATGAGTTTGCCGGGGGTGGTTGCCGAGGGAATCAGGTCGAGGTCGTAGGCCGACAGGTCGGTAATATAGCTGGTTATTCCGCGGCCGTAGACTGCGTTGGCATATACGCCGAAACCTGCTCCGAGGGCTGAATGGCCGCTGAGTTGAACGCCATAGCCTTGGGTATATTTTACTTTTGAGAGGTGTGGGTCGCGATAGCAGAGGTTGCGCATGATGGCCGACAGGCGGATATGGTTGGAGCGGTTCCAGGTGTATTGAACGTAGGCGGGAATATCGGGCACGCGCTGCGAAATACTTTGGGTAAAGTCGCCGTTATCGATCTGGGCGTGGGGATCTTCAACTGCGATTGCCATTGACCAGTGTTCGTTGAAATGGGGAGCCCACTGCAGGTGAACGTTCTTGCGGTCGATTTCGCCGCAAGGGCCCTGGGTGTCGACCGTGGGCACTGTTGCGGGGTCCTGGAATGTTGTCGGAGCCAGACCGGCGGTTACGCTGCCTACGCGCAGATATGCCTGGTCGAGTTTCATGAATCGCGAGCGGTTATCGTCGAAGTTGGTTGCGATAAACACTGAGAAGGTGCCGAACTTTTCCGTATGACCGGCAAGCTGGAAGAATATCGACGAGTGGCGTGCGGTAAACTGCAGGGCAGCGCGCTCGGTGGGGTCGGCCGGAGTTGGCAGCTGCGAGGGTATGAAGTCGGAGCCGGTGCGCTCGCTGCCGCCGAAGTTATAGGCGGCGGTTGCATAGAGGCTGCCGCCGATGCCGAAGGCTATTTTGCCCTTGCGGTCGAGAAAGAGGAATCGCGGGGCAGCGGGGTCGTGGAAGCGAATGTCATTGGTGTCGTAAATAACGGCAATGACTTCGGGGTGCATTTTGGAGGTGTCGCCGCTAACAACGACTACGCGCTGGGGAATCATTGACTGACTGGCGGCGGGATTTTCCTGAGCAACGACAGCAGCACTGCCGAGAGTTGCTGCTGTCAGAAGGGTTAAAATATTTCTCATCATAAATAAATAGAGAATAGTAGTAAATAGTAGTAGTTGATATGGTGGTTCTTTGGAAAACCCGTAATTTAATAGCGGTCGCGGTAGTCAGCGAGCATAACCTGGAGTTTCTGGCGGGCGAAGAAGATGCGGCTCTTAACGGTTCCGAGGGGAAGGTCCATCTTTTCGGCGATTTCGTTATACTTGTAGCCGGCAACGTGCATCGAGAAGGGAATGCGGTATTCGTCGGAGAAGGAGTTGATGGCGGCGTTGATTTCAGCAGCGGCGAAGGTGCCTTCAACGGAGTCAATCGAGCTTTCCTGGCTGGAGTTGAGGTGGTAGAGGTCTTCGGTCTGGTCGATTATAGTTGCCGAGCGAACCTGGTGGCGATAGTTATTGATAAAGATGTTGCGCATGATGGTGAACACCCAGCCCTTGAAGTTAACGTTTTCGGCGAACTTTTCTTCGTTGTCGAGCACTTTGAGGGTGGTATCCTGGAGCAGGTCCTGAGCGTCGTCGCGGTTACCGGTGAGCATATAAGCGAAGTTAAGGAGGTTGCTCTGAAGTGCCATAAGTTGGTTCTGGATGTTTGAAGTAGTCATGATGAAAAGTATTTTAGAAGTTTTTATTAATTTTTGAGTTTGTTGTGTCGTTGACTTTGGGGATGTCCTTTTGTCTTTCGACACTGCAAAGATACAAAAATTTTTTAATTCCAAACAAATTTGCAACTTTTTTTCAAAAAAATTGAAAATTTATTCATTTTGTAACACACCATATCTGATTTTCAGCGTATTACATCACACTGTAACACACTGTAACATGTTACAATAACGCAACATACCGTTGCAACACATTGTAACAAACCAACGCAATACTCTATCTGTCAATATTTTATCAATGTTACAAACTTGTTTCTTAAATAATGTTAAATTTGCGCTCTCGATAATTTTGTCTACTTTTGTGTTGTAAAAAAAGCACGTTTTTCGTCGATTATGGACTCTAAGCAACACCTTATTGATTGCCGCTACCTGAGAATGGCCCGCATATGGGCCGAAAACTCCTATTGCACCCGCCGCCGGGTGGGCGCAATTATCGTTAACGACTCTATGATTATTTCCGACGGCTTCAACGGAACGCCCTCGGGATTCGAAAACGTTTGCGAAGACGCCGATGGCGTTACCAAGCCCTATGTGCTCCATGCCGAGGCTAACGCCATTACAAAAGTGGCCCGAAGCAACAACTCTTCGCAGGGAGCCACACTCTACGTTACCGCCTCCCCCTGTCTGGAATGTTCAAAACTCATAATCCAGGCCGGCATAAAGCGGGTGGTGTTTAACGAAATCTACCGCATCACCGACGGCCTGGACCTGCTCAGACGTGCCGGCGTTAAAGTTGACTACATAGAAAATATATGAAGAAACCCTCCTACGATAAGTTCCTGCAGATCGGGCTCCCCCTGATCGTTGTTATTGCGCTGCTCGTTGGCATACTGCTGGGCTCGCACCTGCGCCTGCGCCCCCACAAAAGCGCATCGGCCATGAGCAAAATCGAAGAAATCTTCGGTTTGATTTCGGGCGACTATGTCGACGAAGTCAATCTCGACTCCCTGCTCGAAGAATCGATTCCCGACTTGCTGGGCAATCTTGACCCCCACACCGCTTATATACCCGCGCGCGACCTCGACGACGTAAACTCCGACCTGGAAGGCTCATTTTCGGGCATCGGCATTCAGTTTCAGCTGATGAACGACACCATTACCGTGCTCGAAGTAATTTCGGGCGGCCCGTCGGAAAAAGTGGGTCTGATGCCCGGCGACCGCATAATTAACGTTAACGACACCCTCGTTGCCGGACGCCATCTCGACGCTGACTCGGTAAAACGCATGCTACGCGGTCCACGCGACTCGCGCGTAGACCTGAAGATTCTGCGCCCCGGCTCCCGCGAAACCCACAACTATGCCGTTACCCGCGGCGACATACCCGTAACCTCCATCGACGCATCTTATATAATAGCCCCCGAAGTCGGCTACATTAAAGTTAACAAGTTCGGGCGCAACACCTTTGCTGAATTTTTTACCCAAATGGTAATGCTCCGCGCCGACGGAGCCAAAAACTTCATTCTTGACCTCCGCGGCAACGGCGGCGGCTATCTCGACGTTGCCATACGCATGGCCAACGAATTTCTCAAGGCCGGCGACGCTATAGTTGAAACCCGCGGCCGGGGCGGCGAAACAATCGAAGCGGTAGTGGCCGACGGAACGGGCACATTTAAGGACGCCGGGCTAACCGTACTACTCGACGAATTCTCGGCATCGGCATCGGAAATCGTTGCCGGCGCGCTGCAAGACAACGACCGCGCAACAATTCTCGGGCGCCGCTCCTTCGGCAAGGGGCTGGTGCAACAGCAACGCGACCTCAGCGACGGCTCGGCAATCAGAATAACCACCGCCCGCTACTACACTCCCTCGGGCCGCTGCATCCAGAAGCCATTTACCAAAGGCCAGACCGATAATTATGCCTTTGAGATCTACGACCGCTATGCCTCCGGCGAAATTTTCAGCGCCGACAGCATAAAAATTGACCGTTCGCTGCTGTTCCACACCCGCTCCGGACGCGAAGTTTACGGCGGCGGTGGAATTATGCCCGACGTATTCGTGCCGGCCGACACAACCAACGTAACCTCCTACTACTCCAAGGTTTCAAACGCAGGGTTGCTCCACCGCTTCGCCTTCAACTATGTTGACGCCAACCGCCGCCGCCTCGATCAGGCCACTTCGGTCAACGAGCTGCTCGACCTGCTCCCCGCCGACGACGCCCTGCTGGCCGACTTCGTAAGCTTCGCCGCGGCCAACGGAGTGCCCACGCGCTGGTATTACGTCAACATTTCCCGACCCCTGCTTGTTAATGTTCTGAAAGCTCTCATCGCCCGCGACGTGCTCGGAACCGCCGCTTTCTACGAAATCGACAACGTGCGCGACAATGTTGTTCAACGGGCCCTACAGGAGCTTTCCGCACAACAGCAATGAACAAAGACCACATCCGCCGCGCAATCCGCGCACGCAAAGCTCTGCTCACCGACGCCGAACGCATCGCCGCAGCCGACTCCGTATTCTCAACCCTTGAGCGCACCGCCGCCTTTCTGCTGGCCGACCGCATTTTGATTTACTCGTCGCTCCCCGACGAACTCTCGACCCGCGAGTTCATCAAAAAATGGAGCGCGCGAAAACACTTTTTCCTGCCGCGCGTCAACGGCGTCAACCTTGAGCTGCTCCCCTACGAGCAAACGCGCCTCCACTTAGGTGCATTCCACATCGAAGAGCCCACAGGCACCGACACGGTCGACCCCTCGACCATCGACATGATAATCGTTCCGGCAGTGGCCCTCGACCGCAACCGCAACCGCCTGGGCCGCGGCAAAGGGTTCTACGACCGCCTGCTGCGCGACCTGCGAGCCACGACCATAGGCGTTGCCTATGACTTTCAGCTGCTCAACGAGCTGCTCCCCGTTGAGCCCCACGACGTGCCCCTCGACTTCGTAATCACCGAAACCCGCTTCCTCCGCCGCTAATCCTGTTACCGTTAATTCTAAGCCAATACTTCCATATTTCACGGATTTTTAGTAATTTTGCGGTCTAAATCCAACGAACCGGCATGATAGCTAAAGAAGAGGTATTGGACTTACTGAAGTCTACGGAATCATATCGCGTGGAACGCACCACGAGTACGGGCAACATGGACAAGTTCTGTGAGGCCATTTGTGCGTTTGCCAACGATATGCCTGCTTCTCGCAAGAATGGTTACTTGATTATCGGAGCCAACGACGACGGCTCTATCGCCGGAATGAAAGTGGATGACGCTCTGCTGAAGAAAATTGCCGGAATTCGTTCTGACGGCAACATACTTCCCCTGCCGACTATGTCGGTTGAACGATTCTCGTTTACGGAGGGCGATTTGTTAGTGGCGGAGGTTCGTCCGTCTAACTTGCCTCCTGTACGCTATCGCGGCAGAGTGTTTATCCGTATTGGCCCGAGGCGCGACATTGCTACAGAAACAGAGGAAAGAATACTTGCCGAACGCCGCTGCTCTTTCATGGCAACTTTTGATGCTACTCCTTGCCTGAGTGCTAAACTGGAAGATCTTGATGTTGAATACATCAAAACCAACTATCTTCCAATGGCATTTGATGAGGAAACACTTGCCAACGACAAACGAGATATAAAAGAACAGCTCGCCTCTATACATCTCTATGATAGAGATAATGATTGCCCCACATACGCCGGAATAATACTTTTCGGCAAGAATCCGAAGTATTTTCTTTTGGGTGATTATGTACAGTTCGTGCGTTTTGCCGGAAAAGATAAAAGCGGCGATATACTCAATGAGCGACAGTTTGCCGGACCGCTTTATAAAATGTTGCCGACACTGGAATCATTTGTTCGTGACGGTATCATAACCCAACGTCCCGTGCCGGAAACTCTGTTCCGCGAAAGAACTGTCTGGAATTATCCCGAAGGAGCAATCCGCGAGTTGCTGATGAATGCCTGTATGCACAGGGATTATCAAGCGAATATGCCCGTACGTCTCTATCAGTTTGATGACTATATCGAAGTGATGAATGCCGGAGGTCTCTATGGCGAGGCACGACCGGAAAATTTCCCCTCAGTCAATGATTACCGTAATCCGCTTGTGGCGGAGGCTATGAGGGTGATGAAATATGTCAACAAGTTCAATCGTGGTATAACCCGCGTTCAAGAGATATTGAAGGATAACGGCAATCCTCCGGCAGAGTTTGACGTGGACACCATCACAGCCTTCCGCGTCAATGTTCGGGCCACAAAAGAGCCCGACTTGTCGGATTCGCACAAGTCGGGCACAAGTCAGGGCACAAGTCAGGGCACAAGTCAACCCCTAAGTCAACCCACAAGTCGACCCCTAAGTCAACCCCCAAGTCAATCAATTGAAGAAAAGATTGTAGAGTTCTGCAAGGAGCCTCGATCTGGCTCCGAGATAGCTGCTTATTGTGGTTTTAAAGATGTAAAGAATTTTAGGGAGCGATACCTGAACCCATTGATTGGAACTCGCCTACAAATGACAATTCCGGATAAACCCACAAGCCGTTTTCAGAAATATATTACTCGAAGAGAATAATATGAAACGGGGCGAGCTGATTTTTGTGGTGCTGATGTTGGTAATGGCGGCGAGTATCGCATCGGCAAGGAATATAATGCGGCCCGATTTTGTTACCGTCAGCGGCCGAATAGTTGGCTACGGACCCGATTCGTTGGTAACTGCCGCAGTTGTTGAGACAGAAGATATTCTTGTTCGCCGCGGGGGCAAGCGCATTATTCCGATTAACGCCGACGGCACTTTCAGCCGCACCTTTTGGCTGCCGAATGCACAGATGGTGTCGCTAAAAATCTATCCGATGAACTCCGTCGGGATTTATATCGAGCCGGGCGAAACGCTCGACATCGAAGTTGACTATAAGGCACTGTCGCACAACTCATATCGCCACCTTGACAACGCTGTTCGCTTCGGCGGCACTCTCGGTCAAGTCAACACAGAACTTGCGGCTGCGCCGGAGTGCCACGCAATTCTCGCGTTGAATCACGACGTTGACCAACGCGTAACACCCCAACAGTTCAAAGACAGCGTTATTCGCAACTATGACCGCCAGAACATCGAATTTGAGCGCTATATAGCCACCCTGCCGGCCAACAGCAAGGCGCCGGCAATTCTGCGCAGTTGCGCTTTGGCAGATGCCGTAGGCGCGCTGTCGCAGTATGCCCAGGGCAATAAGTCACACAAGTTTTTGCCCTTGGAATTCTATCGCGACTTCACCGGTGCGCTGCTCCATAGCGACTCAACGATTCTGGTTAACCATAATGCCCAAATTCTGCTGTCAGACCTGGCGAGTTCGCCTCTGCTCCCGAGCAACCGCTATGGCATCGACATGGCGGAGCTGCGGCAGTCTGTAAACTTCATTAAAAGCAAAGGCGGGGAGTTCACTGCGGAAGAGTTGTCGG
>CAZGTD010000022.1:0-31203 GCA_964528425.1 uncultured Bacteroides sp. | reverse complement strand
GACACCTACGCCGATCCCGAAGAATGGAAGAAGAAAGCCACCATGCTCGCCGAAAAGTTCATCAACAACTTCAAGAAGTTCGAAAACAACCCCGCCGGCAAAGCCCTCGTAGTAGCAGGTCCCGCCCTCTGATTCCAACTAACTCCCCGATAACATCAAGCCCCGGTTCTCAACAATCGGGGCTTGATATTTATATAATTATAATAAAGCGTTAGTAGCCGAGGGATTTGAGGGCGGGGCCGACGGACGATGCAATATCGGAGGCAGTGACTCCGTAGGTGCCGTTAACCTCGGCGGCAAGTTCGCCGGCCAGACCGTGGACGTAAACGCCCAGCAGAGCGGCTACCTCGGGCGAATAGCCCTGGGCCATGAATGAGGCAATGATGCCTGTGAGCACGTCGCCGGAGCCCGCTGTAGCCAGCGCGGGAGTGCCGGTTGAGTTAAAGTAGACCAGTCCGTCGGGGCGCACAATGGCCGTGTAGTGGCCTTTCAAAACTATGATTATATTGTGCATCTTGGCAATGTCGATTGCCTTGAGCAGTCGCTCTTCGGAACTTGGCTGCTGGCCGAAAATACGGTCAAATTCGCCGGCATGAGGAGTAAGAATGGAGTGAGAGGGTATGTGGTGGAGCAGAGTCTGGCGCCGGGCAATGCAGTTCAGTGCGTCGGCATCGAGAAGCACCGGTTTATCGTGGAGGGTAAGGAATTTTTCGAGAGCATTGGTAGTAACCTCGCTTGTGCCTATGCCGGGGCCGATGGCTATGGAGGAATATGGATGCGAGGCATGAATCTCGCCGATGGTCAAGTCGGCATTACATGCGGCAAACATTGCTTCGGGCACTGCGGTCTGAACGGCCTCATAACCGCATCGCGGCGAGAACACTGTAACCTTTCCCACTCCCGAGCGCAGACACCCGCGAGCGGCAAGAATAGCCGCACCCATCATTCCGTAGCTGCCGGCAACTATCATCGACGAACCATAGTCGGCCTTTGACGAGAAGGGAGCGCGCGGGCGCAAAAGGCGCCTGACGTCGGTGCGCTCGATCATATAGAACGCAGCCTGGGTCTGACGGATTTCTCTGGGGCTCAGGCCAATGTCGATAGTTTTCCACTGTCCGACAATGGGGGCGTTTTCGGCGAAGAAGAAAGCCAGATGCGGGAACTGAACGCCAAGCGTTACGGTTGCGTGAACCATATTGCGGGCAACCGCATTAGGGTTCCAGTCAACGAACATGCCGCTGGGAATATCGATGCTGATAACCGTTGCGCCGCTATCGGAAATAAACTTTGTCAGCTCGCGGAAGCCCCCGCTCAGCGACTCGCGCAAACCGTTGCCGAACAGACCGTCAACAACAATATAATTGCGGTCGAGATGAGGGCGGTTGAACTGCTTAACCACTTCCGTGAAGTCAGCGTCGGGAAAGGCCGCCAGCAATTGGTCGCGACAGCTTGAGCAATCGGCCGAAAGCTTATCGCCGCCGATATTAAATAGAAAAACTTCGGGTTTATAGCCCTGCTCATAGAGCATGAACGCGGCCATCAACGCATCGGCGCCATTGTTTCCGCTGCCTGCAAAAATTGCAATGCGCGAATTGGCTTTGAGGCGGCTAACAACCTCTATGGCCACGCCCTCGGCCACGCGTTCAATCAGCTGAAGCGAGCTGATTCCCTCATTCTCCATTGTCTTGCGATCGATTTCGCGAATCTGGTCGGCGTTAAATATCTTCATCTCTTGTTGTTAAATTTTCGCAAAGTTACATAAATTTCCGGATAGTTCAGCGTAGGCAAACAAAAATTCTTTGAAAAATTCTCAAAGTTGATTTTCCCAGCGGTTATGACTCCACAGCCATGGAGCGGGATCGCGACGGATAGTCGCCTCCAGCATCCGTAAATAGCCTACTGTCATTGGAAATTCAGGATCGTCGGCCGGAACTACCGGCTTCAGAGTCATTCGTATGCGTCCGCGGCTGACGCATTCAATGTCAATATAGAAATATTCCGCATCTATACGCCGGCCAATCTCCTCAGCCCCGGTAACGTAGGCCGTAGGCAGTCCCAGAAAGGTTGTCATTGCATGAAATCGGCCATTGGGGCGCTGGTCGGCCAAAAAGCCGGTGCAAGTCATCAACCCCTGGCGGTGTTGGCGCACCAGCCGGAAAAATGCACGTTCCTGAGGAATATTCTCGGCGCCGAAACGGTTGCGTATACGCTCCAACACCGTATGGCCAAGCGGGTTATGAGGCACTTTGTAAATCTGGCCCTTAATAAAGGCATCCGGAATAGCCCAGACAGAAGTCGGAACGAGCTCCCAGTTGCCATAGTGGCCAAGAAACACAACGGCGCTATGACCGGCCTCGGCAACACTCTCAAGCTGTTGCCAGCCGGCGAATTCCACCTTTCGGCGCAACGACCGGTCACTGGCCGTCAGCAATTTCAGCGTTTCAATAACATTATCTGTAAAATGTCGGTAGAAGCCACGCTCGATTTGCCGACGCTCTTTGTCGGACTTTTCCGGAAAGGCAAGCCCGATATTTTTATGAACAATCTTATAGCGATAGATTTTGAAGGTAAACATCATCCACGCCGCAAACGAAGCGAACGCATACAGCAGCCACCAGGGCAACCTGCTAAGGGTAACCGCACAATTATAAATTAGTTTTTCGCGGCTCATTTTTTGCTTTCAAGAATAATATTCAGGATGCGGTTTGTCGCACCGGCCTGACGGAAACAAAATTGCTGGGTGCGCTGGCGAATTTCCTGGAGTTCGCGTGCTGGAGCCTTGAAATAGCGGTTTGCCCAGGCGGTAAACTCCTCGGGGGTAGATGTTTGGGTAGCGGTTCCGAGTTTCAGCAACCTGCGGGCAACAATCTTGCGGTCGGTACGCGGCCCGAACGATATAGGCAAGCCATAAACCGCCGGTTCGAGAATTGAATGGAGCTGGCGGGTAAAGCCGCCGCCAACATAGGCCATTGTACCGAGGCGATACAGATAGGCCAAGGCCCCCACGGAGTCAACAATAAGCACACGCTCGGTCATTTCAGGCTCATAGTCCGAAAGCAGACGCACCGGAACCTCCAGCGCCTGCGTTATATGCATAAGGCTCGCATGGTCAACCTCGTGAGGCACTATAAGATAGCGGCGTTCGGGATGAGAATTGATTTCCGGAGCTATAAGCTTAATATCTGCGCCATTATGCACCGAGCCGCAAATCAGCGTTGGCGACGCTGAACAGAAGGCCTGAAGCGCGGACGAGTGCCAGGGCGTTTCGGCAACTCGCAATGCGTTGTCAACAAGCGGATCACCCTCGACCACTGCATTTTCATAGCCGAGCGACCGCAACAGCTCGACTGATTTCTCGGTCAGGCAGAAAATACGGGTATAAGCTTGCAGCGAGTTGCGAAAAACCTGACCGACCAACGAGTTGAAATGAGGAGCCGACTTGGTGAACACACACGACACCAGATATGTCGGGATCTCGCGTTTTTTGAGTTCTTCAAGATAGTTCGGCCAATATTCCGAAACCATAAACAGAGCGGCCGAAGGGCGGAAAATATCGAGCAGGGTGCGGGCGTTGGAGCGGGTGTCGAGCGGTAGATAACCAACGAAGTCGGCATCTACGGTCCGCATCCGCTTCTTCAGGGCCTCAACTCCGGTCGACGAAAAGAAGGTCAGGGCAATCCGGCAGTCCGGGCGTCGACGCTTCAGCTCGGCCATCAACGGCCTGGCAATAGCATACTCGCCAAGACTTGCACAATGAAACCAATAGTTTTCGGCCGCGGCTTTAAAAGTTCTTGCCGCCTCGATGGCCCGGCGCTGTCCGCGCAGAAAACGCGAAGTTTTTCCTGAGCCGATCAGCGCTTTCGGAAGGGCCGCCGCAGCCACAATCGTGGAGCGCGCGGCAGAGAGTGCCGAGCTATAGAGTGTTTTCTTCATAGTCGCTCAAAAGTTGGCGGAGTTGGTCAACAACACCGGAGTTCATTGAATTCGCCGGACGGCAATCGGCCAGCAGCCCGTCAACGCGCCCGCGAGCCCGGTCGGATGAATTCGCCAGATTCAGCAGCAGGCGCAACGCGGCATACTGCACCAGCGGTTGGTCGTCGTTGATATGGCCGGCTGCAACATCCAATGCGCCCGGAACATGGCGCAGCAACGAATGGCATAGCAAATCGGCCTCTTCGGCGCTCTGAACCTCGCTGAGCCAGCCCAAGGTTTCGGCTATCGGCTGGGCAATCATCGGTGCAAGCAGGCGCGACTCCCGGACCGATGTGTCGGCCCAAAGTTCCTTGGCCAAATCATGGTTACGGCCCGTTTCGGCAGCTATTTCGCGAAGTTGAATAACATTCAGCCCGAAAATAGTGCGGTGAGGGCTTACCCCCTGTTTACGCAACATATCGGCCAGCAAACCGTTTCTGAACGTAAAGAAGCGCTGCTTGATTTTCATCGGCTTATTTCAGGCGGGCAATCACTTCCTCAACCGACAGCGAAACCTGCTCGCCGGTCAACATATTTTTCAGCGTAACGGTTCCGTCGGCAAGTTCGCTTTCGCCGATAATGGCAACGTAGGGAATAGCCTTGGCATCGGCATAGCCCATCTGTTTTTTCATTTTAGCCGAATCAGGGTAGAGTTCGGAGGCAATGCCGGCGCGACGCAGCTGTGCAATAACCTGCAGCGAGCGGGCGGCTTCGGCTGAGCCCATATTGAGAAACAGCACCTTAGCGCCGGTCAGCAGGTCAGCCGGATATAGGTTAAGTTGGTTGAGAACGTCGTAGATGCGGTCGGCACCGAAGCTGATGCCTACGCCCGACAGGCCGGGCATGCCGAAAACGCCGGTGAGGTTATCATAGCGGCCGCCGCCGGTAATGGAACCGATAGCAACATCGTTGGCCTTCACCTCGATAATGGCGCCCGTATAGTAATTGAGACCGCGGGCCAGCGCAACATCGAGGTCGAGATTTGCGCGCAGACCCAGGGCTTCGACTCCGGCAACTATTTCGCGCAATTCCGCAACGCCACGGCGCCCTTCGTCAACGTCGGCCAGCAACTGAGCCAGGCGGTCAAGCCGCTCGCCAACCGTTCCGTCGATTTTAAGAATCGGCTGCAGCGCGTCTATGGCCTCGGGGGTCAGACCACGCTCGAGCAGTTCGGCATTAACGGCCTCGATACCGATTTTGTCGAGTTTATCGATTGCAACGGTAATGTCAACAATCTTTTCGGGGAACCCGATGAGCCGGGCAATGCCGGCAAGAACCTTGCGGTTGTTGAGCTTGATGGTGATTGATATTCCGAGGCGGGCAAAAACTTCGTCGATAAGGGTTAGCAGTTCAACCTCGTTGATGAGCGAGTCGGAGCCTACGATGTCGGCGTCGCACTGGTAAAATTCGCGGTAGCGCCCCTTTTGCGGACGGTCGGCGCGCCATACGGGCTGAATCTGATAGCGCTTGAATGGCATCTGCAGGTCGTTGCGGTGCATAACCACGAAGCGCGCAAAGGGCACCGTGAGGTCGTAGCGCAAACCCTTTTCACATAGCTGACCGGTCAGCTTGCCCATCTGCCCTTCGGGATTATCGAGCAGCTGGCGGTCAACCCCGCGCAAAAAGTCGCCCGAATTCAGAATCTTAAACAGAAGCTTATCGCCCTCCTCGCCATATTTTCCCATGAGGGTCTGCAGAGTTTCCATCGCAGGGGTTTCGATCGGCGCGAAGCCATAAAGTTTAAAAACCGAACGGATGGTATCGAAAATATAGTTTCGGCGCGCCATTTCAGCGGGCGTAAAATCGCGGGTGCCTTTAGGAATCGAAGGTTTCACGGAATTTATCGGATTAAATGATTATGAGTGCAAAGTTACGAAAATTTCCCCGACCTGCAAAAAACAGAATTTGCACACTTGAATTATTTATTTTAAATTTGTGGGGTCAAAAAATCATTCATCATGAGAAACCGAAAAATTTATCCCTGGGTCGTTGTTGGCCTGCTATGGGTGGTCGCCCTGCTTAACTATCTTGACCGCCAGATGCTTTCAACCATGCAATCTAACATTGCCAATGATATAACGGCTCTGCGCAATGCCGAAGCCTTTGGCGCGCTGATGGCCATATTTCTGTGGGTCTACGGCATAGCGTCGCCCTTTTCAGGTGCGGTTGCCGACCGCGTAAGCCGCAAATGGCTCATTGTCGGCTCGCTGGGCGTATGGTCGGGCGTTACCCTTGCAATGGGCTATGCCACCAGCCTTCATCAACTCATGTGGCTGCGAGGCATCATGGGCATAAGCGAGGCGCTGTATATCCCCTCGGCCCTGTCGCTGATTGCCGACTACTTTACCGGCGCCGGCCGTTCGCTGGCAGTCGGCCTCCACATGACCGGCCTCTATTGCGGTCAGGCCTTGGGCGGATTCGGCTCGCTGGTTGCAACAACCTGGTCGTGGCAGGCAACTTTCCACTGGTTCGGCGTTGTTGGCCTGGCCTACGCACTGATTCTTGTATTCTTCCTCCACGAAAAAGAAACCCATTCGCGCCCGGCTACCGGGCCGGCAAAGGTAAATAAGGAGAGCGTGGTCCGCTCGCTGGCCGCCGTGTTCTCAACAGCGGCATTCTGGGTTATACTGCTGGTTTTCGCAACCAACTCGATTCCGGGCTGGGCTACCAAAAACTGGCTGCCGACCCTTTTCCGCGACAATCTTGGAATTTCAATGGAATGGGCGGGCCCGATGGCAACCCTTACCATAGCCCTTTCGAGCTTCATCGGCGTTATTATCGGCGGACCGATTTCCGACCGCTGGGTGCACCGCAATATCCGCGGCCGAATCTACACCAGCGCCATCGGCCTGCTGATGATGATTCCGGCCCTGATATTCATCGGCCTGGCAACCAACGCCTGGCTGTCGGTTCTGGCAGGGCTGTTTTTCGGCATCGGCTACGGCATGTTCGATGCCAACAACATGCCGATTCTCTGCCAGTTCGTCAGCTCGCGCCGCCGCGCCCTGGCCTATGGCTTCATGAACTCCGTGGGTGTAATCATGGGTGCGATAACAACTCAGCTGCTCGGCGCGCTGACCGAGTCGGTCGGTTTGGGTGTATGCTTTGCAATTATGGGCGGCATTCTGCTGCTGGCCCTATGTCTGCAGCTTACGGTGCTTCATCCGACCCACGATGACGCCGACGATGCCCTGCTGAAGCAGGAAGCACTTCAAGAAGAAATTTAAAAAATTAAAAAAACGCATTATAACATGAAATTTGAAAAAATCGTTGGGCTCATCGATGCCCCCTTCACCCCCTTTGATGCCGAAGGCAACATAAACCTCGCTCCTATTCCCGCCTATGCGCAGATGCTGAAGAAAAACGGCCTGAAAGGCGCGTTTGTCAACGGTTCGTCGGGCGAAGGCTATATGCTCACAACCGACGAGCGCAAAGCCATTGCCGAAGCCTGGGTAAAGGCCGCGCCCGAAGACTTTAAGGTAATCGTGCACGTTGGCAGCTGCTGCGCCCGCGATGCCCACGAGCTCGCCCGCCACGCCGCCGAAATCGGCGCATGGGGCATCGGCGCCATGGCTCCCCCGTTCCCGAAAATCGGCCGCGTTGAAGAGCTGGTTAAATACATTGAGGAAATCGCAAGCGGCGCCCCCGAGCTCCCCTTCTATTTCTACCATATTCCGGCATTTAACGGCGCATACCTGCCGATGCTCGACCTGCTCAAGGCCGTAGATGGCCGCGTGCCCAACTTCGCCGGCATAAAATACACCTACGAAAGCATTTACGAATACAATCAGTGTCGCCTCTATGCCGACGGCAAGTTCGACATGCTCCACGGCCAGGACGAAACCATTCTGCCGGCGCTGGCCATGGGCGGCGCACGCGGCGGCATCGGCGGCACCACCAACTACAACGGCCGCGAACTCGTTGCCATTATCGACGCCTGGAACCGCGGCGACATCGACGCCGCCCGCGAGCACCAGAACTTTGCACAGGAGGTTATCAACGTTATTTGCCGCTAT
The DNA here is from genome assembly GCA_964528425.1 of uncultured Bacteroides sp. Classification (GTDB taxonomy): domain Bacteria; phylum Bacteroidota; class Bacteroidia; order Bacteroidales; family Muribaculaceae; genus UBA3263. Next base: position 23,215 of record CAZGTD010000022.1, on the reverse strand, counting down.
CGCGGTAACATTGTGGCCGGCAAGCGCATCATGAAGTTGATTGGCCTCGACCTCGGTCCGAACCGCATACCCTTCCGCAACATCACCGACGCCGAAGAAGCCGCCATGCGCCGCGAACTCGAAGAAATCGGCTTCTTTGAAAAATGCAACAAACTATGAACCACCGCGAATATCTGACCGGTTGGAGCGACCGTTATCGCACCGACGCGCTCGAAAATATTCTGCCCTTCTGGCTCGAACATGGCCGGGACCGCGTTAACGGCGGCGTTTACACCTGCGTTGACCGCGAAGGCCGACTCATGGACTCCACCAAGTCGGTGTGGTTTCAGGGCCGCTGCGGCTTCATCTACTCGTTTGCCTACAACAATCTCGACCCGCGCCCCGAATATCTGGAGTTCGCCAAGAGCTGCATCGACTTCATCGAGGCCCACTGCTTCGACCCGGCCGACGGCCGCATGTATTTCGAAGTGACGGCCGATGGCCAACCGCTGCGCAAGCGCCGCTATGTGTTTTCCGAATGCTTTGCGGCCATAGCCATGAGCGAATACTCGCTGGCCTCGGGCGATAAAACCTATGCCGAAAAGGCCCTGAAGCTGTTTAAAGATATTCAGCGCTTCATCGCCACCCCCGGAATGCTGGAACCCAAATATCTGCCTACGCTTCAGGCCGTAGGCCACTCGGTAACGATGATTCTCATCAACACCGCCGCCCGCATCCGCGAGGCGATTGCCGACCCCGCGCTCAACGAGCAGATCGACAAGTCGCTGGAAATGATTCGCACGCTGTTTGTCCACCCCGAATACAAGGCTCTGCTGGAAATGGTGACCCCCGACGGCAAACTCATCGACACCCTCAACGGGCGCACCATCAACCCGGGCCACTGCATCGAAACCGCCTGGTTCCTGCTCGAAGAGGCCAAATACCGCAATTGGGAGCCCGAACTGACAAAAATGGCCCTGCAGATTCTCGACTGGAGCTGGGACTGGGGCTGGGACGAAGAGTTTGGCGGCATTATCAACTTCCGCGACTGCAAAGGCTTCCCCAACCAGGATTACTCGCAAGACATGAAGTTCTGGTGGCCCCAGACCGAGGCCGTAATCGCAACCCTTTATGCCTTCGAGGCTTCGGGCGACGAAAAGTATCTGCAAATGCACAAAAAAGCCTCCGACTGGATGTATGACCACCTGCCCGACCCCGAATTCGGCGAATGGTTCGGCTATCTCCATCGCGACGGCTCGGTTGCCCAGCCGGCCAAAGGCAATATTTTCAAAGGACCGTTCCATATTCCGCGCATGTTGATTAAATCGCCGATGATTATCAACGAAATCCTTAAAAAGTAAACCCGCCTGCATGAAAAAGTTAGTTGCCCTTTTAGTTTTTATTGCCTTATGGCTCGGCCTGGGCGCCAAAACCAAGGTTGCCTGCATCGGCAACTCAATAACCTTCGGCTACCTTCTGCCCGACCGCACGGTCAATGCCTACCCCTTTCAGCTTCAGCGGCTTTTAGGCGACGATTACGAAATCGGCAACTTCGGAAACTCCGGAGCTACGCTCCTGAACCACGGCCACAAACCCTACATGGGCCTGCCCGAATGGAAAGCGGCGCTGGAGTTCCGGCCCGATATTGCGGTTGTGCACTTGGGAGTTAACGACACCGACCCGCGCAACTGGCCGAACTATAAAGATGAGTTCTGCAGCAACTACATGGAACTCATCGACTCGCTGCGCAGCGTCAACCCCGACGTGCGCATAATTATTGCACGCCTCACCCCCCTGCGCGCCGGCCACGCCCGCTTTGAAACCGGCACCCGCGACTGGCGCCTGCAGATTCAGCAGGCCATCGAACGCATAGCGCAGGCGGCTTCAGTGGAGCTCATCGACTTCGATGCTCCGCTGAGCGACCGCCAGGAACTGATTTTCGACAATGTTCACCCCAACGTTGAAGGCGCGGGCATCATGGCCGAAACCGTTCGCAAGGCGATTACCGGCAACTACGGCGGCCTGCAATTGCCCGAAATCTGGCAGTCGGGAATGGTTGTTCAGCGCAATCGCCCGCTCCGCATCGACGGCACGGCCAACGCCGGCACAGAAGTGGTTCTGACCCTCGACGGCCGCAACTACCGCACCCGCGCCAACAATCGCGGCGAGTGGCAGCTGCTGACCGCCCCGCTCGTCAGCGGCCCGGCCTACACCATGCAGATAGCTGCCGGCGGCGACACGATTCGCCTCAGCGACATCCTGGCCGGCGAGGTTTGGCTCGCCTCCGGGCAGTCAAACATGGAGTTCAAGCTCCGCGACGCCATTGGTGGCCCCGAGGCCATAGCCGCAAGCGCCGACCCCGACCTGCGCATATATAACATGCGCGAAATTGCCCGCACCGACAAGGTTCAATGGTCTGACTCCATCCGGGCCTTGATGAATCAGCTCAAACACTACCGCGCGAGCCGCTGGGAGCCGATTTCGCCCGACAATGCGGGCGACTTTTCGGCCGTGGCCTACTTCTTTGCCAAGCAGCTGCGCGACTCGCTGCAAGTGCCTGTAGGGGTGATTTCCAATGCTGTCGGCGGCTCAGGCATAGAAAGCTGGATCGACGTTAACACCCTTGAACTCAACACTCCCGGCATTCTTCGCAACCCCCTCAAGGGCGACTACCTGCAAAAGTGGGTTCAGGGGCGCGTACGCGATAATCTCGGTGGCGAAGAAGGGCTCCACCCCTACCTGCCCGGCTACCTGTTTGCCGCGGGCATCCGCCCCCTGGGCCGTCCGCAGCTCGCCGGCGTAATCTGGTATCAGGGCGAAAGCAACGCCCACAACGTTGAGCTCCACGAGCAGCTGTTTCCGCAACTGCTTTCGAGCTGGCGCGAGGAATTCCGCTCGCCGCAGCTGCCTGTTTACTTCGTTCAGCTTTCGAGCATCGAGCGCCCGTCGTGGCCCGACTTCCGCAACAGTCAACGCCTGCTGGCCCTGAATCTGCCGCAAACCTACATGGCTGTGAGCAGCGACTATGGCGATGCACGCGACGTTCATCCACGCAACAAGCGCCCCGTTGGCGAACGCCTGGGCCGCCTGGCGCTAAAAAACAGCTATGGCCGCAACCTGGAGGCCGAAGGCCCCGCGCTGAGCAGCGTCATTGCCGCTCCCGGGCGCCTGATTCTTACTTTTGATCATGCCCAGGGCCTCACCACCGCCGACTCCGCAGCGGTTCGCGGCTTCGAAATTGCCGAAATCGACGGTTTTTTCGCGCCGGCAACCGCCGAAATTATTGATAATCAGATAATCCTAACCAACAACTATATGGAAAATCCGCGCTTTGTACGCTACTCTTGGCAACCGGTGGCTACCGGCAATCTGGTGAACTCATCGGCGCTCCCCGCCTCAACCTTCCGGGCAGAAGCTACCAACCTGAATGTTGAACCCGGCATGGAGTTCGGAGTCAGCGGCGCCTTCAGCGGCCTGCTCCCCGACGGCCGGATAATAATTGCCGGCGGTTGCAACTTCCCAACCGACGACCCGCTGGCCCCGACGGCCCAAAAAGTATTCTACAAAGGAATCTATGCCGCCAACCCCGAAACCATGCAGTGGCAACGCATCGGCTCGCTCCCCGAAGCCATGGCCTACGGCGCAAGCGCTCAAACCGCCGATGGCCCGGTGTGGGTAATGCCTACCGGCGAAGTAGCCACTTTCAACGGCACCGAGCTGCTCCCGCTCCCCGCAATGCCCGCCAAGGTCGACAATGCCGCGGCAGCCGTTGTCGGCCGGACGCTCTATGTTGTTGGCGGCAACGTTGACGGCAAACCTTCGGCAACATTATGGAGTCTCGACCTTTCCGTTCCCGATTCCAAATGGCAGAAGGCCGGCAAGATGCCCGGCAATCCGCGAGTGCAACCCGTAGCGGCAGCCGCCGGCGGCAAGCTCTACGTTTGGGGCGGATTTGCCGGTAGCGGGAAGGACGCCACGGTTGAAACCTCCGGCCTCTGCTACAACCCTCAAACGAAAAAATGGACCGCCGCAGCCGACCCCGGGCTAACTTTCGGCGGCGGCGTTGCCGCAACCCGCGCCGACGGCACCATCCTTGCCGCCGGGGGCGTTAACCGCGAGGTGTTTATCGCCGCCCTCCAAAACCAGGCCCCCGACTATCTGCTCCATCCGATTGAATGGTATCGCTTCAATCAAAAAGTGCTGATTTTCAATCCCGATTCCAATTCCTGGAGCGTGCTAACCGAAACCCCCGACGCCGCCCGCGCCGGCGCAAGCATCATCGCCACCCCCACCGCCACCTACATCTACGGCGGCGAACTCAAGCCCCGCATCCGCACCGCCTCCACCCTCCGCCTCTAACTCTCCGAGCCTTAGCCTGATAAAATACACCCAAACATGTTAAAAAATGTTTACAATACTGTTACATCGTTGATTTTCAGTAATTTTTTTCATAACTTTACGGCGCTAACTATTATTCCGTATAAGCTATGAAAATAAGAAATTCTATCGCGATTATGCTCCTTGCAGCATGCACCTCGTCGATGTCGGCGGAGAAGACGCTGTTGACGCCGGGCAAAAGCTGGACTGTAAACGAACGACGCGTTAACGGTCTGAGGAATATTTCCATCAAGGCCCAGGTTGAAGTCTGCGGCGATACGGTGATAGATAATCAGCCCGCAACGATGATGAAATTTCATTATCTCGGCCGTCCGGATGAGGCTTTATACTTTCCGTGCAGCGACAATAACGGCATGATTAGTGATTGCCTATGGGGTGACCTGATGGACTTTAGCCTAAAGCCCGAAGAACCGGTACATCCTAAACATAAATCAGCATGTAAGGTTTTAGCTGAAAACGAATTGGAGGTTAACGGCCGAAAGTTCCGGGAACTCGTAATTTCATCAGCCGATAATTACCCCATCGACTCGTGGGTTGAAGGAGTCGGATGTCTTATGGGCGAATGCGTTATCGGCAATAGTCACATTATTGGCGGTAACGATTGGCTAAACGGTTATCAGATTATTGACTGCTCAGAAAACGGTCAGGTCATTTTTACTCAAAACGATTTCAGCGTTAAGATACAAAACTATTCCGATAACATCAATTCCATTCTTGAACCCGGACGCTGGTGGAACCTTGAGGTGACCATGCCCGACAGTTCAACGGTTGATGCGCGAGCAGAAATTGTTGGGGTGGAAAACATAGATGATAAACGATATGCCACCGTTAAACTCGAAATCGAAGGGCGTGAACCATCCGAATTTACCGTCTACGACTATAACCACCGTATATTCGTTAAGGACAACATCGACTACCCGATTATGGACTTGGGTGTGGTTGCCCAGGGTCGACATGGCCGATTTTATCGCTTCAACGACGACCGCAGCAAATTGGAACTGACAGAAACGGAATTCGGCTGCGGTACGTCAATTAGCAGAGGACCGGACTATAGTCATTTCGGCTGCATGCAGAATCTTATAGGCCGGTCTGACTCTGATGACTGGATAACATGGGCTGAGGGTATCGGGGCGTCGAGGTCGATGTGGATTACCGAGAACGGACCGCAAACGATTCTTGGCTACCGCATGAAGGAGTGCGGCCAGGGCAACGAAGTGCTCTTTACCTCGCGCGACTTTTTCTATACTCCGTCGTCGATCAACGAGGTTAAATCGTCAACACGCGCCGAGGGTTTCTATGACCTTCAGGGCCGCAAAATCAGCCAACCTCGCCCCGGCCAGTTCTACATTACCAACGGCCGCGTGTATCGCCGGTAAGTTTACAAACGCAAATTATTATGCCCCTGAAAATCAGGGGCATAATAATTGTTGATAATTTTTTTTGTTTGGGATTGTAAATTATTAGGGAATTTTTTGTAATTTTGGGGTCATGAACACGCAGCCGGTCTATCACATTCCAGCACTCTTGCCCCAGGTTATTGATTCACTAAACATCACTACCTCAGGAATATATGCCGACGCCACATTTGGCGGAGGAGGCCATTCGCGCGCAATTTTAGCCGAATTAGACCAACAAGGTAAACTCTACGTGTTTGACCAGGACGAAGAAGCCCTTGCCAACGCTCCGGCCGACCCGAGGCTAACGGCAATTCACGGTAACTTCCGCTATATCAGCCAATATCTGCGCTACTTTGGGGTTAAAGGCAACGTAGACGGCATTCTGGCCGATCTTGGCGTTTCGTTTCATCACTTCGACTCTGCCGAGCGCGGTTTCAGTTTCCGCTTCGACGGTCCGCTTGACATGCGCATGAACCGGCGAGCAACCCGAACCGCCGCCGACCTGCTCAACGACTGCAGCGAAGAAGAACTTGCCAATATTTTTCATCTCTACGGCGAACTCCGTCAGGCGCGCAAACTGGCGGCGGCGATTGTTGGCGCCCGCGCCTCCAAACCGATTGAAACAATTAACCGGCTGCTCGAAATTATTCGGCCCCACATCTCGCCCAAGGCCGAAAAGAAGGAGCTGGCCCAGGTTTTTCAGGCCCTGCGCATAGTGGTCAACGACGAAATCAAGGCGCTCGAGCAGTTTCTGGAGCGCTCGCTGCAGTCGCTCAAACCGGGCGGACGCCTCGCAATTATCACCTACCACTCGCTCGAAGACCGCCTGGTTAAAAACTTTATGAAAACCGGACGCATTGACGGTTCGGAGCAAAAAGACTTTTTCGGCCGGAATCTATCGCCGATGAAACTGCTTACCTCCAAACCGATAACCGCGTCCGAAGAAGAAATTGACAGTAACCCCCGCAGCCGCAGCGCCAAGTTGCGTGTTGCCGAAAAACTCCCGGCCAACAAATAATGACAACCACCAATATTTTCAACCGTCTGCTCGAAGGACGCCTGGTGTCGTCCGAGTTCTTTGCCCGCCATTGGCTCCAGGTTTTCGTGTTGCTCGCAATGATTCTGACCTACATAACAAACCGCTACAGCTGCCAGCGCTCAATGGAACAGATTCGTCAGCTCCATAACCGTCTGGACATTGTTCAAACCGAAAGCTACCGCGTTCGCGGCGAGTATATGGGCCGCATACGCGAAAGCCAGATGCGCCAGCAGCTCGACTCACTCGGATTGAACCTGTCGGTGCAGTCGCGTCCGCCCTATCATATTAAATAACAGTCCATACCCGCAATGGCACCCCGCAAACCCATAGCCCAAAAGAAAAAAGGCAAGCGTGCATCAATGATGACACGCTATGCGATTGTGTCGGTGCTGTTTATCGTCGTTGCCGTTTGGATTGCCTATAACACGTTCAAGAACTCGGTTATTGACGCACCCCACTGGAACGAACTGGCAAAACAGGAACTTTCGAGTACGGATTCAAAAATCCAGCCTGCCCGCGGCGATATTCTTGCCGCTGACGGCAGCGTGCTGGCCACAACCCTGCAATACTATACGCTGCGCATGGACTTCGGTTCCGAAGGCTTCCACTGGAAAGCCTACGTTGAAAAGAAAGACTCGCTGGCCGATTCACTTGCGCGATACTTTCCGATTCGGGGCGGAGTTAAAGCCTGGCGCGACTCGCTGGAAGCCCCTCTTCACCGCAAACGCCGTCCGCGCGGCTGGCGCTTGATTTCCAACGTTAGCTATGCCGACTATCAGCAAATAAAAAAATTCCCCTTCTTCAAGGGACGCCGCCTGGGCAACCACGGCCTTCAGGCCGAACCGATGCTGCGCCGACGCAATCCCTACGGGCCGATGGCCAAACTGTCGATCGGCGTTGTCAGCGAACGCGCCAATGGCGAAATCCACGGCATGTCGGGGCTGGAATACGCCCTCGACTCGCTGCTTTACGGACGCGCCGGAGTCAATAAAAAGGTAATCTTTACGCGCGGCATCGGCAACTGGGCTGAGATTCCCGCCGTGCGCGGCTGGGACGTTGAATCAACAATCGACGTTCAGATGCAGGACATTCTCGAAAACGCACTGCTCGAACGCCTGAAATACTCGCGCGCCGAATGGGGCACGGCAGTACTCATGGAAGTCGCCACCGGCGAAATCAAAGGGATATGCAACCTCGAAGAAGACCCCAAACACAAAGGCGAGGGCATCTACATCGAAGCCATGAACCGCGCCGTTCAGCGCTTTGAGCCGGGCTCGGTTGTTAAACCGCTGAGTATGATGATTGCGATTGAAGACGGCTACGTCAACGACCTCGACTCGGTTGTTGACATCGGCGCTTCGTTCAAGGCATTCGGTCAGGGAAGCCCTATTACCGACTCGCACTATAACGCGCAACTGACAGTTGCCGGCTGCATCGAGCAGTCGAGCAACATAGGCATGGCCCGCATTCTGTCGCGCTTCTACCGTTCGCCTCAGGGTTGGCACGACCGGGTTGCCGAAACCGGTTTCCTCGAACGCCTCAAGTCGGGCATCGGCGAAGAACGCGCGCCCTGGTTTCCGGTGGTTCCTCTCGGCTCGGGCGGCCTGGTTACGCTGTCGCGCCAGTTCTATGGCTACGGCGCCGAGATTCCGCCGCTCCATACCCTGAGCATCTATAACGCTATCGCTAACGGAGGCCGCTATGTGCGCCCGCATCTGGTAAAGGCTCTTCATCGCGACGGTCTTGACTCAATAGTTCCCATCAGCTATGTGCGCGAACGGGCATGCTCGGAACGCACGGCAAAAATGATGCAGCAATGCCTGAGCCTGGTAGTGAACGGCGACCACGGCACGGCGCGCTCACTCCGCAACCCCTACGTTACCATCGCCGGAAAAACCGGCACCTGCTATTCCGTCAACCCCGAAACACATAAGTACGACACCGGCCGCAAACGCCTTGCCTTTTGCGGCTACTTTCCGGCTGAAAATCCGAAATATAGCTGCGTGGTGTTGATGTTCCACCCCCGCGAAAACGTTTTCGGCGCCGCAACCACTTCGGGCACCGTTCTGCGCGACGTTGCCATTTCCATGTATGCCCGCGGAATGCTCGACAACAGCTCCGACTACATTGCCGACGCGGCGGCCGACGAATCATACAAGGAAACGCGCCCCACCCTCTTTGCTTCGGCATCGAACGAACTCGCCGGAATTATCAAACGTAAAACCGGGTCCAACCCCAAACGAATTGCCGGAGGCGAAACCCCGGCCGCCGGCGATGTGCCCAACGTTCGGGGCATGGGACTCCGCGAAGCGGTCAATACCCTCGAGCGCGCAGGCCTGGAAGTTACCTTCAGCGGCATAGGCCACGTTGCCGCCCAAACCGTAACCGGAACAAAAAGAATACACTTAACTCTCAAACCATAAGCATTATGCAACTGATTCAGCTAATATCGTCGCTCAAGCCCAAGCAACTTGTGGGACCCAAAAATCCGGAAATCTCAGCGCTGACTTTCGACTCACGAAAAGTCACTCCCGGCTCGATGTTCGTTGCCGTGCGCGGCACTGCAGTCGACGGGCACTCGTTCATTCCCCTGCTCGAACACTCCGGAGTTGCTGCAATCGTTTGCGAAAAACTCCCCGAGAAGATTCTTCCGGGAATAACCTATATCGTTGTCGACAACAGCGCCATTGCCCTCGGCCTGCTATCGTCGGAATGGTTCGGCCATCCCTCGCGCAAACTGAAGCTCGTGGGCGTTACCGGCACCAACGGCAAAACCACCACCGCCACCCTTATCTACGAAATGGCGCGGCTGATGGGCCTGAAAGCCGGATTGCTGTCGACAGTATGCAACTATATTGAAACCGAAGCGATCCACGCCACCCAAACCACCCCCGACGCCTACTCCATCAACGAGCTCCTGGACCGTATGGTCAAAGCCGGATGCTCGGTAGCCGCCATGGAAGTCAGCTCACACGCCGCTCACCAGCACCGCATTGCCGGGCTGCAGTTCGCCGGCGGGGTATTCTCGAATCTTACGCGCGACCATCTTGACTACCATAAAACAGTGCAGGCCTATCTCGAAGCCAAAAAGTCATTCTTCGACGGACTCCCCGCCGAGGCTTTCGCGCTGGTCAATATCGACGACAAAGTTGGCCGCGTGATGCTTCAGAACTGCGCCGCCCGCCACTTCACCTACTCGCTCCGCGCAATGGCCGACTTTACGGGCCGCATTATCGAAAGCCGCCTCGACGGCACCCTGCTCAGCCTCAACGGCCACGAAGTGGAAACCATGTTTACCGGACGCTTCAATGCCTATAACCTCACGGCAGTGTTTGGCGCGTGCTGCCTGCTGGGCTGGCCCGAAGACCAGGTTCTGAAAAACGTCAGCCGCCTGGTTCCGGTTGCAGGCCGATTCCAGGCAGTGCGCTCGCCCAAGGGAGTGGTTGCCATTGTTGACTATGCCCACACCCCCGACGCCGTAGTTAACGTTCTGGAAGCGATAAAAGAGGTCGGGCCCAAACGGATAATAACGGTTGTTGGCTGCGGAGGCAACCGCGATGCCGGCAAACGCCCGATTATGGCCGCCGAAGCCGCACGCCTTTCCGACCGTCTGATTCTTACCTCCGATAACCCGCGGTTTGAGAACCCCGACGATATTCTCGCTGAAATGGAGGCAGGCCTCGATGCCACCCAGCGCGCCAACGCCCTGATTATTTCCGACCGCCGCGAAGCCATCCGCACCGCCGTGGCCCTGGGTCAGGCCGGCGACGTTATTCTGATTGCCGGCAAAGGCCACGAGGATTATCAGGAAATCCAAGGAGTTAAACACCATTTCGACGACCGCGAGGAAGTCATTGCCGCTTTTTCACTCTAAACGATGCTTTACTATCTTTTCAACGACCTGAGTCTCGGCGGCGAATCGCTATGGCGCCTGAGCAGCTATATAACGGTTCGCAGCTCGGTTGCTTTCGTTTTGTCGCTGCTGTGTGCAACGATTATCGGCCGGCGGATTATCGACCGCCTGCAGCTGATGCAGATGGGCGAGCTCGTTCGCGACCTCGGACTCGACGGACAAACCGCCAAGCAGGGCACCCCGACCATGGGCGGCATAATTATTATCATATCGATTCTGGTGCCGCTGCTGCTGGTAGCCGACCTGAGCAACGTCTATATGTTCATAATGTGCGTGTCCACCTTCTTTTTGGGCATTCTCGGGTTTGCCGACGACTACCTGAAATTCAAGCGCAAGAATAAAGACGGCATGTCGGGCAAATATAAAATTGTGGGCCAGGTGGGTATAGGACTCTTCGTCGGCCTGATGATGACTTTCAGCCCGGCGATTACCATGCGCGACAGTTCCTCAGTAGTGGAACAAAGCTCGCCCGACCGGATTGAAGAAGTGGTTTCCGAAGGCCGCGACATAAAGGCCCCCCAAACCACCATTCCGTTTGTTAAAAACAACAACCTCGACTACTCTGCCCTTACGAAATGGGCCGGCAACTACGGTCAGTCCCTGGGCTGGATACTGTTTGTTGCGGTTGTTATCGTAGCCGTTACCGCCACGAGCAACGGAGCCAACCTGACCGACGGCATCGACGGTCTGGCAACCGGAGTGAGCGCCATTATCGGCGTTGCACTCATAATCATGGCCTATCTGGGCAGTAACCTCGTTTATTCCACTTACCTGAACATCATGTATATTCCGGGGTCGGAGGAACTGGTGGTTTATATGGCGGCTTTTATCGGCGCGCTGATAGGCTTTTTGTGGTATAACGCATTCCCTGCCCAGGTATTCATGGGCGACACCGGCTCGCTGACGCTCGGTGGCATAATTGCCGTGTTTGCCATCCTGATCCGCAAGGAGCTGCTGATTCCGTTGCTCTGCGCCGTATTTTTCGTTGAAGATATTTCAGTTATGCTCCAGACCGGCTGGTTTAAATACACTAAACGCAAAACCGGCCAAGGACAGCGAATTTTCAAAATGGCCCCGCTCCACCACCATTTTCAAAAAGATGCCGCTGCGGGAGCAAACGTGTTGTGGAACCATCCGACCCGCGGCGTCCATGAGGCAAAAATCACCATCCGCTTCTGGATTGTGAGCATTCTGCTGGCCGCATTAACCTTCGTTACCTTAAAAATCCGATGAACAATAAAAAGAGATTAGTAATTCTTGGCGGCGGAGAAAGCGGCGTAGGCGCTGCTATTCTGGCTAAGGACAAAGGCTTCGACGTTTTTTTGAGCGACTCCGGCGAACTGGCGCCGAAGTATGCCGAAGTGCTGCGCGCCGAAGGCATTCCCTATGAGCAGGGAGGTCACACCGAAGAACTCGTTCTTTCGGCCGACGAAGTAGTCAAGAGCCCGGGCATCCCCCCGACGGCCCCGCTGGTGCAGAAGCTCGCCGCGCAGTCAACGCCCATAATCTCCGAAATCGAACTGGCCGGACGCTACACCGACTCAAAGATGGTTTGCATAACCGGTTCAAACGGCAAAACAACCACCACCACGCTAATTACCCATATTCTGCGCTCGGGAGGCATCGACGCATCTCCGGCCGGCAACGTGGGGCGCTCGCTGGCATGGCAGGTTGCCCGTGAGCCCCATGCGGTTTACGTTGTTGAACTGTCGTCGTTTCAGCTCGAGAACATGTTTGACTTCAAAGCCAACATTGCCGTTATTCTCAACATAACGCCCGACCACCTCGACCGCTACGACTTTGAAATGCAGAACTATATCAACGCCAAGTTCCGCATTCTCCGCAACATGACCCCCGAAGACGTTTTCATTTACTGGCAGGACGACCCGGTTATTACCCGCCAGCTCGAACGCATAGCCACCGACGCTACCCTAATGCCCTTCGGCGAAGATAAACGCGAGCACACGGCGGCATACCTCAATTCTGAAAACGATCTGATTATCGACGCCACCAACAAGCCCCTTGCAATGCCACGGGCAGACCTTGCTCTCAACGGGCTTCATAATCTCTATAACTCCATGGCTGCCGGCCTGAGCGCCCAGCTCCTCGACGTTAAGAACGATGCCATTCGCCGCGCACTGAGCGATTTTCAGGGCGTTGAGCATCGCCTGGAATACGTTGCAACCATCAATGGCACCCGCTGGATCAACGACTCCAAGGCCACCAATGTCAACTCAACATGGTATGCCCTGGAATCTATGCCCGAGAGCCGCACTACGGTGCTGATTCTCGGCGGTAAGGACAAAGGCAACGACTATTCGGAAATTCTGCCCTTGGTGCGCCGCAAGGTCAAGGCCATAGTCGCCATGGGGCTCCATAATGAAAAAATCATGGAGTTCTTCAAGGGCGAAGTGCCCGATCTGGTGTCGACCAACTCGCTCAACGACGCCATTGCCGCCTGCCGCAACCTCGCCGGCGAAGGCGACACGGTTCTTCTTAGCCCCTGCTGTGCATCATTTGATTTATTCACCTCCTACGTTAACCGTGGCGACCTGTTCAAGGCCGCCGTTAAAGCTCTCTCCTGATGGCATTCAGAAACACTGACTCCGGCGAACCCCGCGGCGGCGGCCCTACGGTCGTTGCTCCGGCCGCCAATGCCGTTAACCGTCCCGACATATATATATGGGGCGTCTACGGCTTTTTGGTTGTATTATCAATCATTGAACTCTATTCGGCATCGTCGTTTGAAATCTCCAAACAGGGGCTATACGGCCCGCTGGTGCGCCATGTGGGCATGCTGTTCGTCGGCTTCCTGATTATTCTCGGGCTCCAGCGTGTTCATTATTCGCGGTTTATCTGGCCGGGCATTGTGCTGACAGTGGCTTCGGTGGTCGCCATGATCTATGTTATGCTTTTCGGCGAGGTTATCAATGGCGCCAAGCGTGCGATTTCGCTGCCGTTCATGACCTTGCAGCCGGCGGAACTCATAAAGATTTCGGCGGTGATGTTTCTGAGCTATATTCTCGGCACGACCCAGCTGAAAAAAGACGAAAAGGTTCGCAACAAGGGCCTGATTATCGCCGTGGTTTCGGTGCTCTGCTTTTCGGGCCTGCTCTTCACGCAGGGCCTGACCAACACGGCGATTCTGATGGTTCTGTGTCTGTCGATGCTCACCGTAGGCTCGCTGGAAACCAAAAAGCTGATGTATATCTTCGCCGTGTTCGCAATGTTCGGCGCCATAGCTTTCGGCGCCAAGTGGGCACTGTCGAAAGGCGAGCCCGCGGTCAAGGAGGTTCCCCTGCTGGTTGACCAGCGCGGCCAAACGTTTACCATTCCCGAGGCCGCCGGCGCAACCGACATGGCCAGCACCAGCCGCCTCAGAGACAACACCTGGGGCAACCGACTGAAAGCCTTTACCGACCCCACCCCGCGCTACGAGCAGCCGCTCACCGCCAAAAACCTTCAGGAAATGCGCTCCTACATGGCGCAGGCCAACGGCGGCTGGTTCGGCGTATTTCCGGGCAACTCGCGCGAAACCTCGCGCCTGCCCCTGGCCTTCAGCGACTTTATTTTCGCAATCATAGTCGAAGACCTCGGCTTTTTCGGCGGCATGTTTATTCTGGCGCTATATTTGTGTTTGCTCGCGCGCGCATATATTATCGCCTATAAGTGCCATCAGATGTATCCGGCGTTCCTCGTAACGGGGTGCGCGCTGCTGATAGCGCTGCAGGCTTTGTGCCACATGGCCATCGTGTCGGGCGCCGGCCCGGTGTCGGGCCAGCCCTTGCCGTTCTTTTCAAAGGGTGGCACCTCAATATTGGTAACGTCAATAGCGTTCGGCATAATGCTGTCGGTGAGCCGCTTTGCGGCCCGCGGTCAGGCAACCGCCTCAGAGCGCGAATCAGATAAAAACGCCTTGCCCGAAGAACTTCAGGCAGTTAATCCTACTCAAGCATGAGCAAAAAATTTCTAATCAGCGGTGGCGGAACCGGGGGACATATTTTTCCGGCCCTTTCCATAGCCAATGCCCTGCGCCGCCGGATGCCCGACTGCGAAATACTCTATGTCGGTGCACTGGGTCGCATGGAAATGGAACGCGTTCCGGCCGCCGGCTACGAGATTATAGGTCTGCCGGTTGCCGGATTCGACCGCAAGCGTCCCTGGCGCAACGTATCGGTTCTGTGGAAACTATGGAAGTCTATGCGCATGGCAAAAAAAACGGTGCGCGACTTCAAGCCCGACTGCGCCATAGGCGTTGGCGGCTATGCTTCCGGACCGACTCTCAAGGCGGCTCAGAAGGCCGGAGTGCCCACCCTGATTCAGGAGCAGAACTCCTATGCCGGGGTAACCAACAAGCTGCTTGCCGCAAAGGCCGATGCGATTTGCGTTGCCTACGAAGGGATGGAACGCTTTTTCCCCGCCGAGGCAATAATTATGACCGGCAACCCGGTTCGAGCCGACCTTTTGACCTGCACTCTGACTGAGGCCGAGGCGAAGAAAAAACTCGGTTTCGACCCGCAGAAACCGCTGGTGCTCGTTGTTGGCGGTTCGCTCGGTGCCCGCTCAATAAACGAGGCTATGGCCCAGGCGCTCCCGGCAATTACCGCTACGGGGGCGCAGATAATGTGGCAGACCGGCAAACTATATCTCAACGAGTTTGCCCCGATTGCCGCCCAATATCCCGGAGTTAAGGTTTCGGCTTTCATATCTGACATGGCGGTGGCCTATCGCGCTGCCGACCTGGTTGTTTCGCGCGCCGGAGCAAGCACTATTTCGGAGCTTCAGCTTCTTGGCCAGCCCGCAGTTTTGATTCCGAGCCCCAACGTTGCCGAAGACCATCAGCGCAAAAACGCCGAAGCCCTGGCCCGTTGCGGAGCCGCAAAAATGATTTTAGACTGCAATGCCAAGACAGAACTTGGCAATACGGTTGCCGGGCTGCTCGTTAACGAGCCGGAGCGAAAACGCCTGGGCGAAAACGCCCTGAAGATGGCGCTGCGCGATTCCGACGAAAAAATTGTTGATAAAATTCTGGAAATCTGCCGATGAAAAACAATATCTATTTTGTTGGAGCCGGCGGCATCGGAATGGCTGCCCTCGAGCGTTATTTCCTGAGCCGCAAATGCAACGTTGCCGGATATGACCGCACTGCCTCAGATCTTACCCGCGCCCTTGAGCAAGAGGGAGTGGCTATTGTTTACGACGATGACCCGCAACTGATTCCTGCGGAATTCCGCAATCCGGAGCAAACACTGGTTGTCTACACCCCGGCGATTCCCGCCGATCACCGCGGCCTGCAATGGTTTCGCGCCAACGGCTTCGAGGTAGTTAAGCGCGCCGCAGTGTTAGGCCGCGTAACCCGCTCGGAAAAAGCTATCTGCTTTGCCGGCACCCACGGCAAAACCACCACTTCGTCGATGGCGGCCCATATTCTACAGACTGCCGGCGTAGGCTCCAATGCCTTCTTGGGCGGAGTGTTGCGCAACTACGGCACCAACTTTCTGCTGTCGGCAACCAGCCCCTACGCGGTTATCGAGGCCGACGAATATGACCGTTCGTTTCATCAACTGTCGCCTACGGTGGCCGTTATAACTTCGACCGACCCGGACCATCTCGACATTTACGGCAACGAAGCCAACTATCTTGAAAGCTTCGCTCACTTCACCGAACTGATTCAGCCGGGCGGCTCCCTGCTGATGCACACCGGGCTGAAGCTCAAGCCCCGGGTAGCCGACTCGGTGAAGGTCTACACCTACGGCGTCGACTCCGGCGATTTCCACGCCGAAAACATCGTTATTGCCAACGGCTCGATTACCTTCGACCTGGTAACCCCCACTGAAACAATAACCGGCATTGAGCTGGGAGTGCCCCTGGAAATCAACATCGACAACGCCATAGCGGCGTGCGGCGGCGTATGGCTGGCCCACGACCCGCAAATTACGGCCGATGACTACCGCCGGGCCATGAAAACCTTTCTCGGAGCCAAGCGCCGCTTTGAGTTCTGGCTGCGCGAGCCGGGCCGGGCAATTATCGACGACTATGCCCATCATCCCGACGAGCTGCGCGCCTCGCTGCGTTCGGTGCGCCGTCTCTTCCCCGACAAACGCATGGTAGTGGCTTTCCAGCCCCACCTTTATTCGCGCACCCGCGATTTCGCTCCGGAATTCGCCGAGGCGCTGAGTGCGGCCGACTCTGTTTATCTGCTGCCGATTTATCCTGCGCGCGAGGAGCCGATTCCCGGAGTAACCTCCGAGCTGATTCTCAACTCCGTAACCGCTCCGGAGAAACAGATTGTTGAAAAATCAGAGCTGGTTGACGCGCTGAAAAACAGCCGGTTCGACGTGTTGCTGACCGTTGGAGCCGGCGACATAAACCTTCTTTTGCCTGAAATAGTAAAAGCCTGCGAATGAATCAACAAACCCGCAAACTATTAACCATTTTCGGTTGCATACTGCTCGGCCTGTACCTGGTGGTAGCTTGCGTGTGGGCTAACTTCAGGGCCGACAACGAGCTTTGTGAGGGTTTGGAAAATGACAGGGTGCAGGTTATCGACCCCATAGGTTCAGGCTTTGTTAGCTCAGCGGAACTTACGGCCGACCTGATGCCACGTTTGGGCGACCTCAAATCGCGGCGCCTGAGCGACATAGGGCTTGACTCGATTCGCAGCTATCTGATCGGTCTCGACAAAATTGAAACCGCCGAAGTTATGCGCCTCAACAATAACCGGCTGCGTATAAAAGTGGTTCCCATGGTTCCGGTTGCACGCATTTGGCCGCTGAAAGGCCCGAGCTACTACGTTAACCGCGAGGGAAAACGCATCCGGGCTGTTGCGCGCTACCACATCGACGTTCCGCAGGTGCGCGGCGACTATCCCGCTGAAAAATTGCTGCCCCTGCTCGACTATCTCAACACTCACCCCGAGGCCGGACATCTCGTAACTATGATTTCCGCTCGCGACAGCTCCGACATTTATCTGATTCCGGCGATACGAGGCCACATTATCAACCTTGGTTCGATTGACAATATCGACGATAAGTTCAAGCGCCTGGAGAAATTCTATGCCGACGTGCTGCCACATAAAGGCTGGGAACATTACGACACCATTTCGCTGAAATGGAACCGTCAGGTCGTTGCCACCCGGCGCCACGGAAAACTCCCCGACCTTAGCGTACCGGTTATTTCCGAACTCGAAAACGAAGGCCCCGACCTTGAAACGATAACGGCTCCCGGAACCCAAAAACCAGAATAAAATATAATCTTCACCATAATGAACCAGAAAAATTACATTGTTGCCGTTGAAATCGGCAGTTCCAAAATCAAGGGTGCCGTAGGCCACGTTGACCTATCGGGCATCCTTACCGTAAAAGGTATAGAGGAGGAACATCAGCATCCCAACCACGTTCGCCACGGCTGCGTGCAAAACGTTAAGGAAGTAGCCAACGAGCTCAACCGGGTAATTACCAAGCTCAACAACTACATTTCGCCGGCAAAAATCTCGGCCGTATATCTCGGCATTGGCGGACGCTCGATGAAATCCACAGCCGCCAACCTGCAGATGGCCCTGGCCGACGACACGGAAGTTACTCCCGAAATGGTTGAAACACTCCTGAACCGCGCTACGGTAATCGACCAGAACTCCGAGCGCCTGGCCGTTGAGCCCGTAGAATTCCGGGTGAACGGCAAGAGCCACGGCGATATGCCCGTAGGTATGCTCGGCAACGAACTGGCTGCCAAGGTCAACGTTGTTAGCTGCCGCAGCCAGCTGCTCCGCAATCTGAAACTCTCGGTGAGCGAAAAACTCAACCTTCCCATCAATGGATTCATCGTGCGCCCCATGGCTTTGGCCGACCTTGTTCTCACCAGCGAGGAACGCCGCTCCGGAGCAATGCTGGTTGACTGCGGAGCCGAAACAACAACAGTGGCCATCTACAAGGGAGGCCACATGCGCTATCTGGCCACAATTCCTCTGGGCTCGCGCCATATAACCCGCGATTTGATGACCCTTAACCCGCTTGAAGAACGCGCCGAGGAAATCAAACGCACAATCGCCGATGTCCACCCCGATGATTCGCGCAGCAAGTCGGTGCCGGAAGAAATCGACAATTCAAAAATCAGAAAAATCGTTGTTGCCCGCGCAAGCGAAATCATTGCCAACATAACCGCCCAGATCGGATACGCCGGCATGACCACGTCGGAACTGCCGGGCGGAATCGTTATTGTTGGCGGCGGAGCAATGCTCAAGGGCTTTGCCGAAGCCCTGGCCCATACTTCGGGCATGAGTGTGCGCCGCGGTTCGCTGCCCACAACGGTGCGTCTGGTCGGCAACAAAATTTCCACCAGCGAAGACCTCGACGTTATTTCGCTGCTGAACTACCTGGCCCACAGCGACAACGTGCGCCCCTGCACCATGACTCCCCGCCCCGAACCCCAGGCACAGCCGGAACCCAAACACGAAGAGGAACACCCCGACGACGACACCACCGACAACGATGGGCTCGACGACATTGAACCTCGCAAGGGCGGCTTCTGGAGCGGTTTGAAACGCACGTTCTCCAACCTCGGAACCCCTAACACTCTCGACGACTTCGACGATTAAACTTAAAATTTCAGATTATGACTATTGACGATATCAGCCAGGACATGGTTTTCGTGGCTCCGGAACCGATAAATCCAAATAACGAATCGATAATCAAGGTTATCGGTGTTGGTGGCGGCGGCGGCAATGCCGTGGGCTACATGTATAAACTCGGCGTAAAAGACGTGCGCTTCGTAGTTTGCAACACCGACAAGCAGGCTCTGGACAACTCGCCGGTTCCCGACCGCGTTTTGCTCGGCCACACCGGTTTGGGCGCCGGCGACAAACCAGAAGTTGCCCACGAGGCAGCCGAAGAGAGCATCGACGCCATCAACGCCATTTTCGACAAAAACACCAAAATGGTGTTTATCACCGCCGGTATGGGCGGCGGCACCGGCACGGGCGCCGCTCCGGTGGTTGCCCGCGTTGCGCGCGAACATGGCGTTCTGACCGTAGGCATCGTAACCATTCCCTTCTTCTTTGAGGGCGTGCGCAAAATCACTAAAGCCCTGAAGGGCGCTGAGGAAATCCGCAAGTATGTCGACGCCCTGCTGCTCATCAACAACGAACGCCTCATTGAAATCTATCCCGAACTCGACTTCGACTCTGCGTTTGCCAAGGCCGACGACACTCTGGCAACCGCCGCCCGCTCGATTTCGGAGCTGATAACCACATCCGACACCCGCATCAACATTGACTTCAACGACGTTGACACCACCCTGCGCAACGGCGGCTCGGCAATTATCAGCTGCGGCTATGGCTCTGGCCCCAACCGCGTGGCCGACGCTATTGAAAGCGCGCTGCGCTCACCGCTGCTGAAAAACAGCAACATCATGGGCTCAAAGCGTCTGCTCTTCAACCTCTACATCAACCGCAAGGCCGAGCAGCCTTTCAGCATCGGCGAAATGACCGCCTTTACTGACTTCGTAACCTCGATTGAAGACGTTGAAGTTATCCACGGCGTAGCCTACGACGATACTCTCGATGCCGACATCAAGCTCACCATTCTGGCCAGCGGCTTCGAAGGCGAGGTGCTGATGCCCGAAAAGAAACCCGTAGCTGCCGATTTGGGCCAGAAAGAAACCATTAAGCCCAAAGACGACATTGAAGTAATCAAGCAGCAATATGGCGAAGAATACGCCGCCAACGTTGCCGCCGCAAAGGCTCGCAACCTCTACGTTGTCCTGACCCCCGACCAGCTCGACGACGACAACGTTATCGAAGCCCTGGAAACCTATCCGGCATTCTCGCGCTCAAAGGAAGAAAAGGCAGCAATAACCGCCTCGGCAGCCCGCAAAGCGCCTGAACCGCAACCGGCCCAGCCGGCAAACCAGGCCCCGGCATCAGATATTATCAGCTTCTGATAACCAACCCTAAACACTGATTCAACCTCACCCGCGTGGAGACAGGTCAGATTCCGTCTGACCTGTCTCCACGCCGATTTTCAGGCAAATCGGAGGCCAAAAGGGAATTGTTGGAAAAAGTTTTTAGGTTTTAACTTTTTTTCGTAACTTTGCAGCCGAAAATCTATAGCAGCAGAAATGGACGAAATCCAGAACCTTAAGAATATACTGGCTGCGGAAGCGCAGGCCATAGCTTCCGTGCCACTAACCGCCAATTATTCAGCGGCCTTAGACCTTATTCAACATCAGGTATGCACCCTCGGGGGCAAAGTCGTTGCCTCGGGAATGGGCAAAGCCGGCCAAATCGCATCAAACATTGCTTCGACCTTTGCATCGACCGGCATCCCCGCCGTCTGCATCAATCCCGCCGAGGCCCAACATGGCGATTTAGGCGTGCTCCAGCCCAACGACGTAATGCTGCTGATTTCCAACTCGGGCCGCACCGACGAGATTCTGCGCCTCTATGAAATCGCCCACATGCTCTATCCAGAAATCCGCGCTATAGTTATCACTGCCGAAGAATCGTCGCCCCTAGCCCAGACTCCCGATTCCATCGGACTTTTCACCGGCAATCCCGCCGAAGTTTGCCCCCTTGGCCTAACGCCGACAACCTCGATTACCGCAATGACTGTAATCGGTCATCTGCTGATTGTTGGCATGATGCAGCGCACCGGCTTTACGCGCGAGCAATATGCAGTGCGCCATCAGGGCGGCTCACTTGGCGAAAAACTCCGTAACTGCACCTGCCGCCAATGACCGGAGGCTACAATCCCGCCCGGGTTTCGGGCCAAGACATGCACATTGCGGTTATCCGTACCCAATGGAACGAACATATAACCTCAACACTGGCCGACGGTGCCAAGCAGACGCTGCTCGCTGCCGGCGCCACGTTTGAGGAATTCGTAGTTCCGGGAGCGGTTGAGCTGACCTATGCCGCCCAGCGCGTAATCGACTCCGAAAACTTCGACGCCGTAATAGTTTTCGGCTGCGTAATCCAGGGCGATACGCCCCACTTCGACTATGTTTGTCAGAGCGTTACGCAAGGTATCACTTCGCTCAACGCCGACGGTATGGTGCCGGTAATTTTCGGCGTACTGACCGTTCTGAACGAGCAGCAGGCCCTTGACCGCTGCGGAGGCCCCGCCGGCCACAAAGGCATCGAGGCCGCGCAAACCGCAATCCAGATGGTTGACTTCAGCCGCCGCTTCGACTAAACCAACGTTGAGCACCGCAACTCTTTATCTGCCATGCCGTCTGGCCCCGGGAATTGAATTCTACAGGGCTATGGCACGCCACGACGGTCCCATTGAAATTCTCGGTAGCGAACGCTTCAACAAGCGCTGCAAGGAAGCCCACAGATTTGAAATTGCCGACACCCGCGGGCGCCTGGAGCTGACAGTGCCGATAGCCAAACCATACGGCAACACCTGGGCCGATACCCGCATTTCAGACCACGGCTCATGGTGGGAAACGATTCCCGCAGCCCTGGAAAGCGCCTATGGGCGCACCCCGTTTTTTGAGTTCTACGCCCCAGACCTGTTGCCGCTGCTGAGCAATCCCTATCGCTTCGGCTCCGTAGCCGACATGAATGAAGCCGTTGACCGCTTCATCCGCCGCGCCCTCGACATGACCGACATTGACGTTACCTACAGCCGTCACACCAACCTCCAACCGGCCATCCTCCAGCCGGCCCCTATCGCCCCCTACTGGCAGGTGCGCGCTCAGCAGCTCGGCTTCATTGACGGCCTGAGCATCCTCGACGCGATTTTCAACCTCGGCCCCGAAGCCCGCGCCCTGCTCTGAACCCCCGCCCGCATATTGCAAACTTACCAAATTTTCAGTACCTTTGCCGGCGATATAATCAGAATAATCAAACAGATAATTTTTACTTTAATATATTATGCCCAAAATCTTTGAATACTTTGGCTTTATTTTCTATTTCTTTTCAAATGAACATGAACCCATTCATGTTCATGTGCAACATGACGGCAAAGAAAGTATTTTTGAGATTATCATGATGGATGGAAAATTATCGGAGATAAGGGTTAGGGAAAAGAACGGTTACGACAGTCTATCTGAAAAAGATAAGAAAACCGCTATTGAGTTTATTACTAAATATCACAAAAACATTATTGATAAATGGGTCAAGTTCTTTGTGATGAAAAAACGAATCAGAAGTACAAAAATTACGGCAAAGCTTTGAAGATATGCGAGTAAAAAAAGCTAAAGATTTAGGGAATCTCATATTGCGGGTATTATTCACCGACGACACCGAAAAAGATATAAACGTCGGTGAGTACATTAAACGCCATCCGCACCCTCAGTATAACAAGTATTCCGACCCTAAACATTTCAAAAAATTCACTATTGAAAACGGCAACGTTGTTTGGGGCAAGAATTGGGATTTAATATTCCCGATTGAAGATTTATATTCGGGTGTATTGAAGTAATATTCTAAATTTTTCGTTAAATTTGCGGTCATGAAACGCATAATGTATATGGTGGCTATTGCTG